>JAXMDB010000008.1:210000-308004 GCA_046348995.1 Hyphomicrobiaceae bacterium | reverse complement strand
CTGGTCGACGCGCTGTCCGGCTTGTGGCAGGCCTGCCCGACCAGCCAGCCGAGCCTCCGCCAGGCGGCCGAGTAGGCGAATGGCAAAACGGCCGCCAATGGGGCGGCCGCTCTGAGTTGACTGGACGCCGCGCTACTGGGCAGGTGGCGGCGAAAACTTCTGAAGATAAGCGACGACGTCCCGCCTCTGGCTCTCATCCTTGAGCTTGAACGTCATTTTCGTCGTGCCGACGGCCAAGTCCGCCTTGCCCGCGTCCGTCAGAACCTTCTTGAGATAGACATTGGGATCCTCGAGATAGGCAAAGATGGTGTCGGCCGTCCAAACGTGACCGACGCTTCCGACCGCGAGGTTCAGCTTCGAGTAAGCGTACCCTTCGGCCGTGCCGGTTTTCCGCCCCACGACGCCATTGAGCACGGGGCCGACGGCGTTCTTGGCGCCATCGCCGATCTTGTGACAGGCCATGCATTTCTTGAACACGGCCTCGCCCTTTACGGGGTCGCCGTCAGCGGCGATCGCTGGCGACGCAGTAGCTATCAACATGACGCCTATCAGGAACGCGCTGCGCATGCCTCAACTCCCTCGGATCTCGTTCAGCTTCGCGTGTGTTCGATGCGCACGACTTGGCCGGCGGGCAATCTTGGCCGCCAGGTCAAGTACGTGTGCGATCGACGCGTGGATCACGCCCCTAACCGGTGCAACAGGAGGCAGGCCACACACGAGAGAGGATGTTTAGGGCATGGACGGCCGTGGGCCCGCCGGCCCGCGGCTCAGATGAGGGTCAGCTGGCGATGCGCAACCGGCCCGCGGTGCCCTGCCCACCTTCGACGACAAGGGCATCGGCGGCGTCGCTCGATATGCCGCCACGCGCTGACGTCTCAGAGCGAGCCTCGGGGGCTTCGAAGAGCATGTCCGCGGTCAACGCAAAGAAGAGCAGGAAGAGGGCCAGGGCGAGCAGAACCACCACGATCGAGGTCGCGAGGGGAGCAATGAAGAACTGGCCGAGGAGCTGCGCGCCGAGGCCGACGGCGATGAGGACAGCAGACATCGCCGAAGCCGCGCGCTGATACGAGCCCAGCGTCGAGCCGCGAGCCACGCGCTGCCCACCCCAGCTGCCGGACTGCACGGCGGTGCAAAGCACCACGAGGCCACTGAACAGGAACACGAGGCCTGTGACCGTCAACCAGTTCGGCTCGACAATATTCGACATGTTACACCTACTCGAGATGGGAGGCTGAAGACGCTGACGACACCGGCGAGACTGATCGAGTCATGCTCTCATCAGTCTCAGAGTGTCAACCGGTGTCGTCAACAATGTCTTCGCTCCAGAACAACTACTCTGCCGGAACTTTGTTGAGCTCTGGATTGTCCGCGAGCAGCTGTGCGCCATTGAGTGGCTTGGCAAGCCCCTGATGGCAGGTGGCGCAGAATAGCTTCGGCGCATCCCCCATTGGTCCCAATCGCGCCGGGGGCACGGTTCCCTTGAGGGGGTCGAGATAGCTCGCATTCAACGCCTGAACCATCCGGATGCCGTGCCATGCGGTCACCCGTGCGGGGTGGCTTTGCTCCCAAGAAGCAAATTGCCGGCTGTTGTGGCAGTAGGTGCAGTTTACACCGAGTGCCTCCGACATGTTCACCATGAGGGCGTAGGTTGCCTCGGCCGCTTTGATGCCGCCCGCCTGAGAGGAAGCCGTCGGCAGCGCCCTGGTCGACACGACGCGGATGTTGCCGGCTTTGCCCAGCTTGTCCGTGAACGGGTCGTAGGGAAGCGAGGTCAGCCCGGCGCTCGCGGCTGGCATGTTCTGACCGGCATTATAGCCGAGCATGCCTGTCGATCGCGCCTCCTCAGCTGCTTGATACCAGATCTGCTGAGGCACGGGATGGCCGCGGTGGCACGTGTAGCATGTGACTCCGGTCGCGGCCACGTGGGGTGACCACGTCGCATTGATCGTCTTCGTCATCTGCAGCATGCGCCGGGCGACGATCTTCGTGTACTTGCTGTCGTCGGCCATCTTCTCCGGATTGTGACAATACTCGCAGCCTTGCTCCGGCGAGACCCACTCGGTGATGTTGAGCATCAGCCGGTTGAACTCGTTCTCGGTGAGGTTTCCGAGAACCTTGACGTTCTCATAGGCCTGGCTCGCGAGCTGCCCGCCGGGCTCAGCGGGGTCCTGGGCCGCCGGCAACGTGACGCTGGCGGCCTTTTCGGCGTAGCGGCTGAGACTGTCGACCTGCTCCATGCCAAGACCGCGGTAGCCGATCTGGGTCGTGTTGACAGGTGGCCGTTCCCAGTCGGCGGTGAGGAAACCGACGCCGAGGAACAAGCCTACGATGCCGAGGAGTCCAGCAATAACTTGAAAGCCGGCTTTCATGATGCGCCTCCCGTCGCCGGATCGAGCACTGGGGGAAGACTAGGCGGGTAGGATGGCGCCAAGCCGTGATCGACTGCCCAAAGGTACCAGTTGTCGACGACGGTGCCGGTCAAGAGGATGCCGATGCCGCCGGTGAGCGGGCACAGCACCGCGAACCACCATGCCCAGCGATGAATGGACTCCATCGAGGCGTTGAAGCCCATGGTCCAGCGCCAGAACAAGGCCGCGCGCTCGGAGGCCGTGCCGCGATCGACGATCTGCTCGATCTCACGCTCGCCGCCGTACCGCGTCACTGCGAGGATCGTCGCACCGTGCATGGCGAACAGGAGAGTCGAGCCATACAGGAAGGCGATCGAAAGCATGTGGAACGGATTGTAGAAGAGGTTGCCGTAGCGGATCGAGAAGGCCGCGGTCCAATCCAGATGCGGGAAGATCCCGAACGGAACCGCCTCGCTCCAGCTTCCCATCAGCATCGGCCGGATGAAGCCGAGCACCAGGTAGAGCCAGATGGCCGAGGCGAAGGCCCAGGCGACGTGCGTCCCCATGCCGAGGCGGCGAGCGCGGCGATACATGCGCACCCACCACAGCAGGATCGACATCGTCAGGAAGAAGCCGGCCATGACCCACCAGCCACCCTCCTTGAGGGGAGGTATGATCTCGAAGCCGTATTTGGGCGGCGGCGGCTCGAGAGCAAGCCAGGGGAACTGCCGCAGAAACTGGATCGGATCCCAGTTCACCGAGGCGAGCATGTTGAGGCCGATGATCTCGATGGCGATGAAACCGCAGATGAGCGACATCACGCCGAGCGCGCCGAGATAGATCGGCCCGATTTGCGCGTCGCCGATCTTGCCGACCCAGTAGTCGAAGAACGGTTTGCCGTCCCGCGACCAATCGCCGGCCGGCAGAGGCACGCCGGGCTCGAGATTTCCGCGCACCTGAACGCGAGTGAAGATGTTTTGATATTGTGCCATGACTTCAGGCCTCACCCACTAGCGCCAGATCGGAAGTTCGAGCCACCAGGACCACCACTCGGGCCAGCCGCGCGTCCAGAACGGTCCGCTGATGACGATGCAGACCGCGCTCCAGAACGCCGCGCTGATCGCCAGGAACGTGCCGAGCCGGTGAATGCCGAGCGTGCCGATCGAATAGCCGATCGTGTCTCTGAAGAACGTGTTCTCGTGGTCGGGCGTCTTGACGGTCTGACCGCGGTCGGGATTGACCGCCGAGAGCACCAGTGCGCCGTGCAGCGCGAGCGCGAGCGTCGTCGAGAAGAAGAACGTGATCGCGATCATATGCGCTGGATTGTAGTGGAAGTGCAGATACTGGTATCCGACGTTCGACACCCAATCGAGGTGGCTGATGATGCCGTAGGGAAAGCCGTGGCCCCAGGCCCCCATCAGCAGCGGCCGGATGACGACCAGCGTCACATAGGCCAGGATGGCGAATGCGAAGGCGAACGGCACGTGATAGCCGATGCCGAGCTTACGGCAGATTTCGACCTCTCGCAGTGCCCAGGAGACGAATGCGCCGACGGCGCAAATCGTGATGATCTGCCAGAAACCGCCTTCTTTGAGCGGCGCCAGTCCAAGACCGTATTTCAGGTCGGGCGGCGCGATGCTGATCTGCCAGATGTTCCATGTCGGGCCCAAGGCTGCGGCGTAGCCGATGAGCACGACGCCAACGATCGTGAAGAAGATCGTCGTGACGCCGAAAAAGCCCACGTAGAATGGGCCGACCCAGAAGTCGAAGAGATCGCCTCCGACGAGAGTGCCGCCGCGTACCCGGTATTTGCGCTCGAAGTTCAGTAAGGCCATATCAAGGCCCTCCCCAGTTTGAGGGCAGGCTGGGTGGCGCACGCGAGCCGGCAGGAAGGTCGCCTGCCGGCGATCCCGGCGCCACCGCAACCACGCGCCTCAGGCAAACCGATCGATCGTCATGTTGATCGGCTCTCCCAGCATCGCCGCCTTCTTCGGGCCCTCGAGCCAGTTGAAGCGGTCAGTGCTCAGGAGAATGAGATGGATGATGAGCGCGAGCGCGAAAAGAAACGCGAACAGCGCGACCAAGGCACGCCTTGGATCGAACATGAGCCAGATTTTCCACATTGGCTTTTGCCTTTGTTGTCGTGATGGGTCAGGTCAGCAGTGACGTGATGGTCGTCACTGCGTAGTGAGCGCCGTCTTGCAACGACGCGTAGCCGTTAGGGCCCGGCAGCCAAGGCCGCCACATCCACGCGAGGATGTGGGCGATCACGGCGATGACGGTGAAGATCATGAAGCTCCGCACGAAGATCGCGTGGAACTCCTGAGCCTCCGAGTCCGTCAAGCCGCTCAGTGAGCTTCTCTTGTCGTCGGCTGGCATGTGTTAGTCCTCCGAAACGTTGTACCTGTAGTCCGGATCCGCGGTTCTTTTGGCGGCTCCGTCTGCTCCCCCTGACGGCGTTCTCCGGTTCACGGAGGCGGCTCTAGGGTAAGCTTCTCTGCATGCGGCGACGGCGCTTTCGAATGCCGTCACTGCATGAAAGAGAAGGCAACGGCCGAGCTCGCATCCGAGCGTGCCTTTTCCAGAATCGATTTCCTTTCGCGCTTGTCCGTGTCGCGCGACGGCCAAGCCCATTGCGTCAGGTTCGAGCCGACGGCCGCGGCGAAGAAGACCGCGAAACTGATGGAGTAGATGAGCTTGTAGTCGAGCTCGTCCTCATGAGAGTTGAACCGCTTGTCGTGTCTCCGGCTGGCTCTTCTCAACATGTTCCACCCATCCATTGTCTGATGCTCGAGAGGTGCCGACGTCCTGACATGGTCATTGCACGTAGATGTTGTGCGTGCGCGCAAAGGCCCGGTCGACGCGCTCGCGCGTCACTTGCCGGGACCCTGCGTCACGCGTTTCCTGCTCGGCCAGATCGCGCAGGCGTTTCGCGGCCGAGATGCGTATGAGAACGGGTTCAGCCTCGATCAGCTCGTCGAGGAGAAGGCGGGCGTCCTCGTCCCAGGCGACATCGACTGGAAGACGGGACGGCGTCGCATCGACGCGATCGAGATCACGCGCGAGGGGCAGGATGCCGAACAGCGCGTCGAACAGCGCGTTGCAAACTTCCTGTACGAGATAGACGGCGCCGCCGTAGCCCATGAAAGGTGTGCCTGTATGCCGGCGGATGATCGCCCCGGGGAACGACGCCGGGATGTACTGCGAGCGGCTTCCCGCCTCGGCGATGTACATCCGCTCGTTGAAGCTGCCGAAGAGAACCAGCGGTTGCGTCTGCTTGATCGCTTGTCTGACCGCCTCGTTATCCGGCTTGACGCCGGGCTTGCGCGCGATGGCGAAGCTGCAAGGCAGGCCGAGCTCCTCCTCGAGGAAATGCCGGATGCCGCGCGAATAGGTCTCGTTGGCGACGATGCCAAAGCTCGCCGTGCCGAAGAAATCTTGCGTGACTGACCGCCAGAGATCCCAGATGGGTTTGATGGTCGTGTGCTTCTCCCGCGCAATGAAAGGCTCGGGGTCGAGCCCTGTCAGCTCGCCCAGAGTGCGCAGGAATTTCGTCGTCGAGTGCAGCCCGATGGGGGCCTGCAAATAGGGCTTGTCCAGGGCCTCGCACAGGAGGCGTCCGAACTCGCGGTACATGCAGATGTTGACGTCGGCGTTGGCGAGCTTGGGCACCTCCGACAGATGGCACGTCAGCGGGAAGATCATGTTGATCTCGGCGCCGATGCCTTCGACCAGCCGGCGGATCTCTGCCAGATCGGATGCGCTGTTGAAGGTGCCGTAGCAGGGCCCGATGATGTTGACGCGTTTTCCCTTGCTCGCGGGCGGGGGTGTTTCGATCGTGGCGACCGGCGTCTGGGCTGCGCTGGTCTCGTTGACGATGGACATCTCCGGGGGAGCGACGCTGGCGGCGCTCCGCTTGGCCGATGCGGGCTTGGCCGCCTTGCCACCTTTGCCGCCAAACTCCTTCCAGAGCCAGGCCATCGCGCGATCTGCACTCTGCCACTGATCCTCGTCGATCGTGCGCGGCAGGAAGCGCTTGATGCTCGTGCCTTCCGGAGTGACGCCGCCACCGATCATCTCGGCGATGGACCCGGTGACGACGACGCTCGGCTTGGTGGGGTCGAGCGCCGCATGAGCCCGCTTCATGGCGCCTTCGGTGCCGTGCCGGCCGAGCTCCTCCTCGCCGAGACCCGTGACGACCACCGGCAGCTCGTGCGGCGGCAGCGCGTCGGTGTAGTGCAGGACGGCAGTCACCGGCAGGTTCTCGCAGCCGACCGGCCCGTCGATGATGACCTGCAGCCCTTTGACCGCTGTAAAGACGTAGACGGCACCCCAGTAGCCGCCGGCCCTATCGAGGTCCGCGATCAACATGACGGCGCCTCCTTCGGACGTTTGTCGAGGAGCGTCGTCTTGGCTTTCGCCTGCGGTGGCTTTCTCACGTCGCCGGACCACACGCCTGCGGTGTCTCCCGTTCCGACGCCGTCGAAGAAGTCCTTGAAAGCGTCGAAGCGCGGCTTCGATGCGATGGCCGCGTTGACGATCTGGGCGATCGAGCCGGCACCTGCGGCGCCCATGAGGGGGCGAGCCGAGATGACATTGGTGAAGTAGAGAGCGGGGATAGCGCGCTCCTTCGCCGCCTGCACCACGGGCGTCGTGCCGATGGCGAGGTCGGGCGTGAAGGCGTCGAGTGCGGCCAGATCCTGCTCGAGCGAGGCGCGGAACTGAATCGCGACACCTTTGGCCTCGAGCCAAGCGCGATCGTCGTCCGACGACCGCGACCGGGCGCAGGCCGTGCCGACGTAGCGCACATCCGCACCGCTCTCGAGCAGGAGGCGTGCGACGAGGAGCTCGGAGCCTTCGTAGCCGGACACCGTGATGCGGCCGCGAACAGGACTCTTCTCGAGAGCAGCTTTGACAACAGGAAGCGTCCGCGCCTTGGCCGCATCGATCCGCTCGCGGGAGATATTGGCGGCGCGGCCGATGCCCTCGAGCCAGTCCGCGGTGCCATCGACGCCGACGGGCGCCGAGCCGACGATGGCACGGCCGGCCGACTGAAACTCGCGGGTGGAAGCGGTGTAGTGCGGGTGCAAGGCGGCGACGGCCGCGCAGTCGAGGGCCTGATAGAGTTCACGCCACTCGCGCGTCGGAACGGTGGGACCGACGCCGAGCTGCATCGGCTCGAGCATCGCACCGATGACAACCGGATCGGCCGGGAAGACCTCGCCCAGCAGGGTGATCGTGGGCCGGTCGGGCCGGCCGCTGCGCGGGGCTTGGACGGGACCAGCCTCGACCTCGCGGCGCGCATAGGCGAGCATGGCACCGGCGAGCACGTCCTTCGCCTCGGCATGGGTCGGCACGCCGAATCCGGGGACGTCGATCCCGACGATCCGGACGCCGTTGATCTCCTTGGGCAGGCGCTGCAGCGGTACGCCCGAGGCCGTCGGCACGCACAGATTGGTGACGATGACCGTGTCGTAGAGTGCGGGGTCAGCCAGAGCGTGCACCGCGTCACGGATGTCCTCGAACAACTTGCCGGTGACGAGCGTCTCGGAGTTGAACGGGACGTAGCCGACGGTCCGCTTGGCGCCGTAGAAGTGCGACGTGAAGGTCAGACCGTAGACGCAGCAAGCTGAGCCGCTGAGCACGGAGGCCGTGCGCCGCATGCGCAAGCCCACGCGCAGCGAGCCGAAGGCCGGACACATGCTTTGAGGTTGATCGTGCGGCCCCTTCGGATAGTCGGCCGCATACCGATCGAGCACGTCGCTCTTGCCAGCGGACTTGGCTGCTTTCGCCATCTCGGCGGCACCGGCATGGCACCCGACGCCAGCGCCAGCGACGGGGCTTTCCGGCGCCTCGCCGCGATCGGCCTTGGGTTTGAGCAGCGTGTCCATGTCCCCACTCACACCGTGTCGTAAACGACTTCGAGGGACGGCTTCTTCACCGCATCGTGTCCGCACATGTCGACTTGAGTCGCAGGCTCGAGCTTGATGTCGCGCCCGACCTGCTCGCCCTTGAAGAGACCGAGCAGCCCGTCCCCCGAGAGCGGTGTCGGATGGCGCGGAGGCGCGACGGCGACGTTGCGGGCGAGCTCGTCGAACAGCGGCGCCCAGCGGCCGCCTGGCATGCCGATGATCTGGTAGTTGGCGCTCTTGCGGCGGATATCGTCGTCGGCGGGGATCGAGGCGAGGATGGGAATGCCGACCGTCTCCGCGAAGGCCTTCGCCTCGCCGGTGCCGTCGTCCTTGTTGATGACCATGCCGGCGACACCGACATTGCCGCCGAGCTTGCGGAAATACTCGACAGCGGAGCAGACGTTGTTGGCGACGTAGAGTGATTGCAGGTCGTTCGAGCCGACGACGATGACCTTCTGGCACATGTCGCGCGCGATCGGCAGACCGAAGCCGCCGCAGACCACATCCCCGAGGAAGTCGAGGAGGACATAGTCGAAGCCCCACTCGTGGAAGCCGAGCTTCTCGAGGGTCTCGAAGCCGTGGATGATGCCGCGCCCGCCGCAACCACGGCCGACCTCCGGTCCGCCGAGCTCCATGGCGAAAACGCCGTCGCGCTTGAAGCAGACATCGCCGATCTGCACGTCCTCGCCGGCGAGCTTCTTCTTCGTCGAGGTCTCGATGATGGTCGGACAGGCGCGGCCTCCGAAGAGCAGCGAGGTCGTATCGCTCTTGGGATCGCAGCCGATCAGCAGCACGCGTTTGCCCTGTTGGGCCATCATGTAGGACAGGTTGGCGAGCGTGAAGCTCTTGCCGATGCCGCCCTTGCCGTAGATGGCGATGATCTGCGTTTCGTGTGCTGGGGTGGCAGACCCGCCACCCGAGGGCTCACGGCTGGCGTCGAGCGCAGGCTGCAGCGTCGGGCGCATGGCCGTCATGACAGCGATCTCCAATCGAGAACCATTTTGAGGCAGCTCGTATCGACGAAGGCTCGCTCGTAAGCGGTGGCAGCCTCACTCGCGGCCGAACGGTGCGTGATCAGACCCGACAGATCGAGCTTGCCCTCGCCGACGAGCGCGTGGACGAGAGCAAGGTCGCCAGGGCGCCACTCGGCCGAGACGCGGAACGTCGCCTCCCGCATGAAGGCCGGCGGGAAGGCAAAGCTGATCGGTTTGCCGTAGAAGCCTGCGAGCACGATCTCGCCTTGCGAGCGAAGGCGCGCCACCATGCTGTCGATCGCATCGACGCTGCCGCTGGCATCGATGATCCGGGCGTGGTCGCTGCGGGTGACGGTCTGGGGATCGACGACATCATAGCCTGCAGCCCCGCCGCGACGCTCCTCACGGATCTCCCAGACGGAAGGCGGCGGCCCGCCGAGCGCGATCACGATGCGAGCAATGAGCCGGCCGAGAATGCCGTGCCCGACGATTACCTCGGGAAAGAGATGCTTGCCGGTTTCCCGGTCGATCAGCGTGTGAGCTGCGGTGGCGGCGAGGGCGAAAAGGGTGCCGTCCTCGCCGAGACCGTCGGGCAAGGGCACGACGCGCGCGCCAGGTGCCACGATCCGCGAGGCGGCTCCACCGAACAGGCTGCGTAGCGGGCTGAAGCAATTGGCGCCCGGAACAAACACCCGATCGCCGACCTTGCGGCCGGATCCGGGTCCGGCCTCGACGATCTCGCCGACCGTCTCGTAGCCGGGAATCAGCGGATAGCCCATGCCTGGGAATGTCGGCATCTGGCCGAGCCACAAAAGCCGCTCGGTGCCGCTGCTGATGCCCGACCAATGCACATCGACGACCACATCGTCGGCGCGGGGCGCTGTCAGCGCAACGGTACCGAGGTCGAGCTTCCCGGGACTCTCCAGAATGACAGCCAGGGCATCCATGCCGCGCCCTCAGTTCAACGGGTGCTTTGTCGACCCGAGTGTCATGGTAGACTGACTATCAACAGAGTCAAGATCGCGTTACACATTAGTTGTGATCGGCTGCTATGAGGCCGGTGACGAGTGGCGTCCGGGTCGGGATTCGGCGCGGCCTTGCAAAGCCTTCTGCAGACAAAAGCTCGCTCAGCTCGTCGAACGAGCGAGCGCGACCCTGACCCATGGCGAGAAGATAGAAACCGAAGTAGGCGGCGCCGACGCGCTCGAAGCCTGCTGCATCGGCCTGCGGCTCGGCGATCAGGAGGACGCCGCCCGGCTTCAGACTTGCACGGCAGTAGCGAAGAATTTTGCGCACACTCGGCGTGTCGTGATCGATGAGGACGCGCACCAATATCGCGACATCGTAGAGCTCTGTGGGCGTACCATCGAGCATGTTGCCACCGACAGCGCGGCAGCGCGCGCCGAGACCGGAGGCCGCCAGTTTCTCGGCTGCAATGCTGGCGACGGCTGGAAGATCGAGCGTCGTGGTGCGAAGGCCGGAATGGCGCCTCGCTGCATCGAGGGCGAATGTGCCATCGCCCCCGCCGACGTCGAGGAGCGTGGAATACCGATCGAGCGGATAGGCATCGAGAACGTCCTGTGCCAGCACAGTCGCAGAGGCAGCCATCAAGCTCGTGTAGCGCGAGACATCTTGCCGTCCGATCTGCGATGGCTCGGCGCGACGGGCGTAGGCCCAAAACTCTCTCGTGCCGGTCGATGCCATGCCGTTGCGCAGCAGGGCGACCGGATCGGCAAGATCGCGATAGAGAATGGCGTGATGCTCGATCATCTGCCGGAGGCCGGCGTTGACCCGGATGACCGCGCCGAGCTGCCCGAGGCCGAACCGGCCATGTGGGCGCTTCGAGCACAGCCGGAGCGAGGTCGCGGCGTCGAGCAGCCGCGCGGCCGCCTCCTCGTTCAGCCCAGTCTTCCGGGCGATCTCGGGAAGCGAGATCGGAGCGTCCGCGAGGTGATCGAGCAGCCTGAGCTCGATGCATGCGAGCAAGACCTGTGAGTACACAAAGCCGGCACACAAGTCGAAAGCAGCCCGGCTTTCGCGCTTGGCGATCGGCCGCGAGACCGGAAAATCCGATAGAAAACGGAGGCTTCGCTCGCTGGAGAGGACCTTGTTGCGAACCGAGTAGAAGAGGTCGGAAAGTACGGAGATCATATCCCGGCCGCTCCTGCGAGTTCGGGTGAAACCCAAGAGCGCAGGGAGCTTCGCTAGGCGGCGCGGAACTCGATGCCCTTCGGCAAGATGCGCTCTGTCTCGGCCATGACCACGCGCTCCAGGCTGCCTCTGCCGGGCACATCCGGAATGGCCGCGACGGCGCGGCGAACGAATGTCTTGACGCGCGCAACCGCTGCGGCGCCGCCAAGGGAGGTTACGGCGCTCGGTCGAGAGAGAGCCGCATCGCGACCGATGGGCTTGCCGAGGATCGTGGCATCCCCAAAGCTGTCCTTGAGATCGTCGGCCGTCTGATAGGCGAGGCCGAGCATCTGGCCGAAGTCTCGCCAGCCATCCAGTCCGGACCCGGCCGAAAGCGCTCCAGCCTCCGCTGATCCGACGAACAGCGCGCCGGTTTTGGCGCAGTGGTAGGCGTCCATGTCGACATCGGCTTCGCATTCCCACGCCTGGCCCGCGGTGATGCCGGAGACGGCGCCGACGGAGCGCCCGACCAACTGCACGAGTGAGGCGATACGGTCGGGATGAGCTGTCTTTGCGGTGGCGATGGTCTCGAAAGCCATGACGATGAGAGCGTCGCCAGCCAGCACCGCCAGCCGCTCGCCGAAGCTGCAATGGATCGAAGGCCGGCCGCGCCGCGTTGTTGCGTCGTCGAAGCAGGGCAGATCGTCGTGGACGAGCGAGGCGCAGTGCAAGAGCTCGATTGCCGTCGCCGTGGCGAGAGTGAGGTCGAGATCGTCGATGCCGCAGGCCATTGCCGTCGCCAAGCAGAGACGAGGTCTGATGCGCGCGCCGCCGGGAACGACGGCGCTGCGGATGGCGGCGGTCAATCCTGGCGGTGATTCCTTCGTATCGAGCTTCGCGAGCTGGGCTTCGATCGCAGTTTCGATCATGTCGCTCGGCTGCATTGCGTATCCCCTGAGGTCCAGCGAGTGTATCGACAAATAGTCACATGACGATGTATCAAAATCTTGACAGTCAATCTGGGTCTCGTCAACCAGTCACGCGAGGTGCCGGGCGTGAGCGGGCCGAAAGTCGTCGTGATCGGGGCCGGAATGGGCGGCCTGGCCGCCGGTGCGATCCTCTCCCGCCGTGGGTTCGACGTGACGATCGTGGAGCGGTCCCGCCAGGTGGGGGGCAAGCTGCGGACGGTCGATGCCGGTGGCAGGCCGATCGATTCCGGACCGACGGTGCTGACGATGAAGTGGGTCTTCGACGCCGTCCTGGAGCAGGCTGGCGGGAGATCCAGCGATTTGCCTGGCCTCACGCGCGCGACGACGCTCGCCAGGCATTTCTGGCCGGCGCGCGAATGTCTCGATCTCAAAGCGGATCCGGAAGCCTCCGCAGACGCCATCGGCCGGTTCGCCGGCGCGCGCGAGGCCGATGGGTTTCGCCGGTTCACGGCAGCTGCTCGCTCGGTATATCGAACGCTCGAGCAGAATTTCCTGAAGGCAAGTGAGCCAAGTCTCACATCGATCGTCGCTGATCGCCTGCTGCGGCCGGGAGACCTGTTGGGCATACGGCCGTTCTCGAAACTTTGGCCGGAGCTCGGTCGCTATTTTCGAGACCCGCGCCTGCAGCAGCTCTTCGCGCGCTACGCGACCTATTGTGGGGCCTCTCCCTACCTCGCGCCCGCGACCTTGATGCTGATCGCGCATGTCGAGCAGGAGGGGGTGTGGCTGGTCGACGGCGGCATGATGGGACTCGCCGAGGCCCTCGCCGCGCGCGCCAGAAGCAACGGTGCCACGATCCGGCTCGATACGCAGGTCGGGCGGATCGGTCTTGCGGGTGGGCGGACGGCCTTCGTCGAGCTGGCGGATGGTGAGCGGCTCGCTGCCGACGCCATCGTCTTCAATGCCGATCTCAAGGCGCTGGCGCGCGGGGGGTTCGGAGCGGAGCTTTCGCGGGCCGTACCGGAGGCTCATGGCGCCGAGCCATCGCTTTCAGCCGTGACGTGGTCTGTGGTTGCCCGGACCTCCGGCGCCCGGCTCGCGCGGCACACGGTCTTCTTCTCTGGCGACTACCGTGCCGAGTTCGATGCCTTGATCGGACAACGCCGTTTGCCGAAGCGGCCGACGGTCTATGTTTGCGCTCAAGACCGGGACAGCGATGGGAACGGAGTCGACGGAAGGCCCGAGCGGCTCCTGTGTCTCATCAACGCGCCGCCTGTGGGCGAGGCGCTGAATGACGCCGATATCGATCAGGCCGGGCGCACGGTGTTCGATACTCTTCGCAATATGGGGCTCGCCGTCGAATGGATGGACACTCCGCCGGTCGTGACGTCGCCACGCGATTTCGCTCGCCTGTTTCCGGCCTCGGAGGGCGCGCTCTACGGCAGGGCGATCCACGGGTGGAAAGCCTCATTCGAGCGGCCGGGAGTGCGCTCGAGGGTGCCGGGTCTGTATCTGGCCGGCGGTGGCGTGCATCCGGGGGCGGGACTGCCGATGGTAGCGCTTTCGGGGCTCAATGCGGCGAGATGCCTGGAGGAGGATTGGATTTCGAACGGCCGGTTCCACCGGGGGGGTATATCTGGTGGTACGTCGACGGGTTCAGCGACGACGGGCGGCACGCGATCACGCTGATCGTCTTCATCGGCAGCGTTTTCTCGCCCTACTACGCCTGGGCCGGGCGTGGTGATCCGGAGAACCACTGCGCGTTCAATCTGGCGCTCTACGGTGACCGCAAGCGCTGGACCATGACGGAGCGCGCCTCGCGGGCATTGGCGAGAGACGCGGCACAGCTCTCGATCGGGCCGAGTAGGATTTCATGGAGCTCGCAGGGATTTCTCGCCGAGATCGACGAGATGTCCGTGCCCGTGCCCCGCCGGGTCCGAGGGCGCATCCACGTGTCGCCGCACTCTGTGTGCAGCCAACTCTACTCACTCGATCCCGATGGCCGTCATGTCTGGCGTCCGATCGCGACGATGGCCGATATTCGCGTCGAGGTTTCCGAGCCGCGCCTTTCCTGGACGGGCGCCGGATACATCGACATGAACTACGGTGCAGTGCCTCTGGAGCAGGATTTTCGGTCCTGGAATTGGAGTCGCGGGCGCAGCGGGCGGGGTGCCAATATCTTTTACGATACGGTTCTGAAGAACGGCGTGACGCGGCAGGTCAGTCTGGCGTTCGACGGCTCCGGTCGTGCATCACCGATCGCCCCGCCGCCTGTCGGTGAGCTCCCGCGAGCCTCGATCTGGCGCATGCCGCGCGCGGCGCGGTCGGACGCAAATGTTCCGCCGAGGGTCATCGAGACGCTCGAGGACACGCCCTTCTACGCGCGATCGCTGATCGAGCAGTGCTGTGAGGGCGAGCGTATGCGCGCCATTCACGAAAGCGTCTCGCTCCAGCGCTTCGACACGCCTATCGTCAAGGCCATGCTGCCGTTTAGGATGCCGAGGCGGCCGTGAGCTAGGTCAGCGGCTTCTGGTCTTCCGCTGCGGAGGTCGCTCCCTGAGCCTCCCGGCGCTCCCGCTCCTGTCGTACTTTCGAGAGCGTGTGCAGCTCCCAAAATCCCCACGCCAGCGCGCATCCCAGAACCAGCACGACCTCGACCAGAATGGGGGAATTCTCCCACATGGATCATCCTTTCTCGGGCGTATGCAGCTTCTTTCGTACGCTGTGCAGGCCGAAGGCGACGGCCAGCGCGACAAGCGGAATGCTGATCGCCATCGTGAGCTCGGGCTCGATGCCGCCGAGTTGCGTCTTGAGGCCCTTGGCGAGATAGCCGATGAGGCCGACGATGTAGTAGGTGATCGCCGCGACCGAGAGCCCTTCGACGGTTTGCTGCAAGCGCAGCTGCAACTCGGCGCGATGTGCCAAAGCTTCGAGCAGCGACTGGTTCTGCCGCTCGCGCTCGATGGCGACGCGGGTGGACAACAGCTGGCTCGACCGGCTGACGCGCTCGGAAAGGGTCTCCATGCGCGCTGCCGTCGATTGGCACGTGCTCATCGCCGGCTGCAGGCGGCGCTCCATGAACTCCTGAAAGGTCTGAAGGCCTGGAAGCTTCTCTTCCTTGAGCTCGCTGATCCGCTGCTGGACGAGGCCCCAGTAGGCGTCGGAAGCGCTGAACCTGGCATGGTTCTCGGCGAGACGGCTTTCGATCGCGGCCTCGAGTGACGTCAGGCGCTCGAGCAGGCTTTGCTCCTCGGCAAGGCCACCGGCGGTCATCGTCGACGTGATCGACGCGAGCTCCGTCTCACGGGTTGCAAGGAACGGCCTGAGGCCGTTTGCGATCGGCAATGTGAGCAGCGCCATCATACGGTAAGTATCGATCTCGAGGATGCGCTGAAGCACGCGCCCGGCCTGGCGCGGTTGTAGTCCGTGGTCGAGAATGAGCACGCGACTGAGCCCATCGTCGCCGATGCGGAAGTCGGTCAAGCCTTTGGCCGCTCCGCCGGAGATCGACGAGCCGATGATCGGGCGGCCGCCGAAGTAGATGTTGGAGATCTCCTCGCCGTTGGCGGGCGCCGCATCGCCAGGAGCAATCTCAGCCTGAGTGGCGATCAGCGTCTTGCCCGCGAGCCCATCGAGGAGCGGCTGAACGGCGCCGAGATTGCTGAGCGGCGAGAACGGCGGGCGGTCGTCGGCGGGCTCGATGATCGTGTAGCGGGAGAACTCGGTATGGCGCTCCCACTTCAAGCGGTATCCACCGAAATCGCCGGTGAAGTGGTTCGACGTCTCCAATGGCGGAGCAACCTTCCGCTCCGTGCAATACCGCGCCAGATTGCCCCAGTCGGCGGCCCGCTGAGACGGGTCGACAGTGATCGCGACATAGAGAATCCGGCACGGTGCCTGGAGCGGCTCCGGTGGCCGCGCATGCACCTCGTCGTTGAGGCTGCGCCGCAAGTCATGATCGTTGGGAAGCTGCATGCGATCGGCCCCTCCGGCGGTTTCGCACCCGCACCTGTGCCATATTCGTCTACGCTGCGAAAGCGCTCGTGGACCTGCGGAGTCAGAGGAGCGATCGGCTCTTGGCCTCTTGCAGAATGAGGTCGGCGATCATCTGTGGCCGCTCCTCGTGCGCCAGATGGCCGAGGTCGCGGAGATAGATGACCTTGCCCTTCGGCACGAGCTCTTTGACCTTGAACGCTTGATCCGCCGGAACCGCTCGGTCCGCGCCCGTGGCGATCAGCACCAAGTCGGACGTCAGCTTCGGGAAGTCTGCGTTGAGGCTCTGCAGGTCCCACTGGGCCATCATCCGCAACGTCGCGCCGACGTGCTCGGGGTCGCGAAACAGCGCCGTGTAGCCGGCCAGTCCCTGCTCGTCGATCGAGGAGCCGGTTCCGGCAATGAGGTCCGCGACGGCCTTTTCGCTGCGCGCCCGGCGGGCCAGCACGTGCTTTGTCAGGGAGTTGAGCAGCATCATGCGGGCAAGGGCCGGATAGAGAAAGCGGAACGGTCCGCCGAATGGCAGCATCGCTCCATTGACCGCGACGATGAGCTTGAGCTTTCCCGGCCGATCGAGGCTCATGCGCGTCAGGATGGCCGCACCCGCCGAATGCCCGATGGCGAGCTGCGGATCCAACTCGAGAGTCTCGAGCAACGACCTCACGAGCCTGGACATCCCGGGGAGGGTCATATCCTGCGGCTTGGGGACATCGGTGAATCCGTGCCCAGGCAGATCGGGAACGATCACGGTCATGTGGCGCGCGAGAAGCGGCGCCACATCGCGCCAGGAATGCGTCGAGGCGCCGGTGCCGTGGAGCAGCAGGCAGGCCGGGCCGCTGCCCAGGATCTGGACGTGCCAACGCAAGCCGCCTGCGCCGACCGCTCGACTGGACTGCCGGTTCGGCCAAGCGGCAGCGTCGAGCGCTGCGTTCAGGGCTTCGGTGCTTGCAAATCCGGTCATCCGCGCCAGCTCGAAATTGCCTATCGCCTCGACCTATGAGCTGCGCTGGCGGCGGCTGGTCGAAGTCTGACCGCTTTCTGCGAGCACCGCTTGCGAGACTGTCGCCGCATCCGCGTTCGGGAGCGCAAGATACCGCGCACGAAGCTGCTTCGCGACGTTTGCCGTGAACGGGCGAGGCCGCAGCCCTGTATCGATCACGACGGCCGCGGCGCCCGTCGCCGCCAGTGCGCGAGAGGCTTTCAAGACGTCTTCCTCCGCAACCGGACGGCCAGCCGCGCCGTCGAGGCCAATGTTCGCCTGTCCGTCCGTCAACAAGACGCAAACGGCCGAATGGCCTTGCGATTTCAGCGTCTCGACCAACTGCCGGGCGACCACCAGGCCGCTCGCCAGAGGCGTCGCACCACCGCCCACCATGTCGGCGAGCACCCGTTTGGCGCGTGCGAGCGAGCGTGTCGGAGGCAGCAAAAGCTCGGCTTTCCGATGCCGGAAGGCAATGAGCGCGACCTCGTCGCGGCGCGTGTAGCTCTCCGAGAGCAGGAGCTCCACCGCTCCCTTCGCCTCGGCGAGCCGATGGAGTGCCGCGGAGCCCGAGGCATCGACGATGAAGATCGTGACCGACTGCACGCGCTGCTCGTAGCGGACGATGCGGAAATCGCTCTCGGCGAAGGTGATCGCACGCGAGCCTCGGCGCAGCGGCTGCCATGGTGCGGCCGCACGGATCGTCGCGATCAGATCCAGGCGCGCGTCCGATCTGAGCTTGCCCGGACGGCTGCCGATCCGACGGCCGTGCGTTTGTGCCTTCTGGCGATTGCCCGCACCCGCTCCGGCGCGCGGCGAGGTGCGCTGGGCTTGCGTGTTGGTCTCGAGCAGTCCGTCCGGGAGCGAGGCTTTGACGGTCGCGACCAGGATTTCGGTCAGGTCCGGCGCCGTCTCGTCCTCAGTTTCGGGGGCCTGATCCTGAGTGCGCTCGTCCGGCGGGGGCGGGGAGGGCGGCTCGGTCTCTTCGGGCGCTGTGGGGATCTGGCGCGCTCTCGGCGCCAGCACGAGCCTGGCCGCCAGGATGACGTCCTCGTCCGCGACCACCGAGCGGCCGGCATAGGCTGCGGCCGCGCGCGCCGCGCGGAGGGCGAGCAGCGGCGCGCGCATCGAGAAAATACCGAGCTGGGTCGCCGCCGCCGTCAGTGCCTCCAGGGCATCGTCGGGAACGGTTGTGTTCTTGAGACGAGCCCGTGCCGTTCGGATGCGTTGCTCCTCGTCCGCCACGGCGGGTTCGAGCGACCCTCTCTGTGATCCGGCGTCGACGTGAAATGCGAGCCGGTCGGCAAGGCGCGCGGAGCAGTGGGCATTCTCATCGACCCGCTCGACGGCAGCGATGACGGCGAGGTGTGCCTGTTGTGACTGCGAGAGGCCGTCCCGCTCGATCCGGACGATACCGTCATCCAGCACGGCGGCGAGCCGCGCTGCGACCGCCTCGTCGAGCCGATCGGCAAACGGCACGACGGCGATGCCGCCTGAGAGACTCGTGAGCAGGCCGGGGCTGAAGATAATCTCGCCACGGGCAACCGAGCGGCCAATGTCGATGCCACCCAGCAGACGATCGTCGGAAATCTGCGATGGCAGCTGCCGCACGGGCGCCTTATCGGGCAAGAGGCGGGTCAGGAGGTCGAGAAATGTCTCGACCGTCCCGAAACTTGCGTTGTTCAGCAGCGCGCCGCCCAACCCCAAGTGATCGATCGCAAGCAGCCGCGCGACGAGCGACAGCGCGCTGGGCTCGGGCGCCGTCACGGCGGCAGGACCTCGTCGAGACTCCGCTCGATGCGCGCCGTCGAGCCGATGTCGTCGAGAGGATTGCGGCGGAGGCGGTGGCGTAGCGCGCTCGTGGCGATGCGGCGCAGATGCGTGCGTTCGACGGTGCTCTTGCCGTCGAGGCTCGCCAGAGCCCGCGCCGCGCGCAGCATCGTCAGCTCGCCGCGAATCCCGTCCGAATCGACGGCGACCGCCAGCTGCGAAGCGAGCTCGAGAATCTCGTCGGGTGCCGTGACATCGGAAAGGCGCTTGCGCGCTTCGAGGATGCGGTCGCGCTGCTTCTGCTCGGCCGGCGCATAGCGGCGGAGAAAACCCTGCGGGTCGCGCTCGTAGGCATCACGGCGGCGCACGACCTCGACCCGATCGCTGATCTCGCTCGGCGTGCGGACCTCGACCGATAGGCCGAAGCGGTCAAGGAGCTGCGGACGCAGCTCTCCCTCCTCGGGATTGCCGCTTCCCACCAGCACGAAGCGGGCCGCGTGCCTGACGCTCAACCCGTCCCGCTCGACGATATTCTCGCCCGACGTTGCGACGTCGAGCAGCACGTCGACGAGGTGATCCTCGAGCAGATTGACCTCGTCGATGTAGAGAAAGCCGCGATGGGCCCGCGCGAGCAGCCCCGGCTCAAAGGCCTGCTCGCCATGCGCGAGCGCTCGCCCGATGCTGAGCGCGCCGACGATCCGGTCCTCGGTCGCCCCGAGCGGCAGATCGACGACGGGCACGCTGATCTTTTCGGTGCGGGGCTTTTTCTTTTGGGTGCGCAGCTGGCATGCGCTGGCGCAGCGGCTGGCATCGGCCTTCGGATCGCAATTGAAAGCGCAGCCAGCGACGACGTCGATCGGAGGCAGCAGGGCGCCGAGCGAGCGTACCGCCGTGGTTTTTCCCGTTCCGCGGTCGCCGAGCACGAGCACGCCACCGATGCTCGGGTCGACGGCGGCGATCAGGAGAGCCTGCTTGATCTCTTCCTGACCGACGATCGCTGTGAAAGGAAACATCTGCGGACTGTCGATATGCTGCTTTGACGAGCTGTGACCATAGTTCACCGGGCGTCCGGCCGACAAGGACGCCGAGCGCGGCTCGGACAGACGATCGCCGGCACCGTCGTCGGCCATGGAACAGCCTCCCAGAATTTGATCGATATCAAAGAAGCGTCCGTCCGCTCAGTGTCAAGTTGAATTGACATTAATAAACGTAAGGCGGACATGTCATGCGCATTCTGCTTCTGCATCCGAACTACCACTCGGGCGGCGCCGAGATTGCCGGTAACTGGCCGCCGGCCTGGGTTGCCTACCTCGCGGGAAGGCTGAGAGAGGCTGGTTTCAAGGATCTGAAGTTCATCGATGCGATGACGAACGACCTCTCCGAGGAGGCCGTCCGCGAGGCGATCCTGCGCGAGAAGCCCGACATCATCGGCGCGACCGCCATTACCCCCTCGATCTACAAGGCTGAGCGCCTCCTCGAGATCGCCAAGGAGGTCCATCCGAGTGCGGTGCGGGTTCTGGGCGGGATCCATGCGACGTTCATGTACAACCAGGTGCTGAACGAGGCGCCTTGGATCGACGTCATCGTCCGCGGCGAAGGCGAGGAGATTTTCCTCGAGCTCGTCCGGGCCGTCGACGAGGGGCGCTGGCCCGAGGCACGCGCGAGCATCAAGGGGCTCGCCTTTCGCGACGGCGACAAGATCATAGCCACGGCTGCCGCTCCGACCATCAAGGACCTCGACACGATCAAGCCCGACTGGAGCGTGCTCGAGTGGGAGAAGTACATCTACATCCCGATGAACAAGCGGGTCGCCATTCCCAACATGGCGCGCGGCTGCCCGTTCACCTGCAGCTTCTGCTCGCAATGGAAATTCTGGCGTGACTACCGCATCCGCGACCCCAAGAAGGTCGTCGACGAGATCGAGGATTTGGTGCGCAACCACGACGTCGGCTTCTTCATCCTCGCCGACGAGGAGCCGACGATCCACCGCAAGAAGTTCGTGGCCTTCTGCGAGGAGCTGATCCGGCGTGATCTCGGCATTCTCTGGGGCATCAACACGCGCGTGACCGATATCCTGCGCGACGAGAAGCTGCTGCCGCTCTATCGCAAGGCGGGCCTGATCCATGTCTCGCTCGGGACCGAGGCCGCGGCTCAGCTCAACCTCGACCGCTTCCACAAGGAAACGACCGTCGCGCAGAACAAGCGCGCGATCGAGCTCCTGCGCAACGCCGGCATCGTCGTCGAGGCGCAATTCATCGTCGGTCTCGAGAACGAGACGCGAGAGACGCTGGAGGAGACCTATCAGATGGCGCGGGATTGGAAGCCCGACCTCGCCAACTGGTCGATGTACACGCCCTGGCCGTTCTCCGATCTCTTCCGCGAGCTCGGCGACAAGGTCGAGGTGTTCGACTACGAGAAGTACAACTTCGTCACGCCGATCATGAAGCCGGACGCGATGGATCGCAGCGAATTGCTCGACCGCGTCATGCACAATTATCGCCGGTTCTACATGAACAAGGCGCTGTTCTCGTATCCGTGGGCGGGCAGCGGCGCGCGGCGGCGCTATCTGCTCGGGTGCCTCAAGGCCTTCCTCAAATCGGGCTTCGAGCGGAAGTTCTACGATCTCGGCCGGGTGAACTACTGGGGCCCGCAGTCGAAGGGCAAGGTCGACTTCAAGTTCGACAACACGCGAGGTCGCGCCGATATGGGCAAGGTCGTCTGGTCCACGGTGCACGATCGCAAGCTCAGCGGCGAGCGGCAGGCACAGGCGATGGCTTGTGGCGGCGGTAAGGAGCAACTGGCCGAGACCGAGCAGCCGGTGAGCCCGCTGCAATGACAGCAGCCGTCGCAGACGCCCCTGGTGCGGAGTCGCTCCCCCGCATCGGGCCGAATGCGATTACGCAGGTCATCGACGTTGCGCGCAATCTCGAGCAGGCGAGCAAGGTGCGCGCCATCCTCACAAGAGCAGGGCTCGAGCGCTATCTCGATGCGCCGCCCGCCGGAATGGTGCCGGAAACCGAGGTGCAGGCCTTGCACCTCGCTATCGACGGCACGATGGGGGCAGGGCGGGCGCTGACCGTCTCGTGGCTCGCGGGTTGGCATACGGCAAGCTATCTCTTGGCGCATCGAATCCCCCAACCGGCGCAGAAGGTTCTCCGGCGCCTGCCACCTTTCCTCTCGGGCCGCATTCTCATGGCGGCGATCCGGCGGAATGCCTGGACCTTCGTCGGCTCGGGCAGCATTGAGACGGAGGGCGCCCGGCGCATCCGGATCGGCAGTTGCGTGCTCTGCCGGGATGCCCGCGTCACGAGCGGGGGAACCTACTACGCAGCCGTCTTCGAGCACCTGTTCCAGGAGCTCGTCGATGCTCGTGTCCGGGTGCGCGAGGTCGCCTGCATCAGGTCGGGCGCGCCAGAATGCGTGTTCGAGATCGGCCGCTGAGTCCCTCAGGCCTTCGGCGCCGCGACGCGTGCAACGAGATCGCTCCAGGTGTCCACGACGAACGACTCGAGCAGCTCGGCCGCTTTCGACAGGTCACGATCGGCACGGTGCAGCACATACCATTGGCGAACGAGCGGCAGACCCTTGACGTCGAGGGCGACGAGCTTGCCGCCGGCGAGCTCGCTCAAGCAGGTGTGCGCGGAGATGAAGGCGATGCCGAGCCCGGCCATGACGGATTGCTTGATGGTCTCGTTCGTGCCCATCTCGATCGTCTCGATCGGCCGCTCCTGACCTACGCGGGCGAGCATCCGCTCCATCAGCAGGCGCGTTCCCGAGCCGACCTCGCGGGAGAGGAAGCGCTCGCTTGCGAGGTCGCCAGGGTCGATCCCCGACGACGTCGCCAGCCGATGCTCGGGCCAGGCGATGACGATGTGGGGGTGGTCGCCGATCGCGCGCGCCTCCAGACGCAGATGATCGGGCGGGCGCCCCATGATGAGCACGTCGTAGTGATTCCGCTCGAGCCCGCGAACGATGTCCTCGCGGTTGCCGACGACCAGCTGCACGCTGATGTCGGGATGGCGCGCACGGAACCGGGCGACGATCGCCGGAGCAATGTACTTGGCCGTGCTGACGGCGCCGAGCGTCACGGTTCCGGTGGCGCCGGCCGCGAGCGCGCGGCATTTCTGCTGGGCCTGCCCGACGAGCAGCTCGACATCCTCGGCGAGCTTCAGGATCGCTCGTCCGACCTCCGTCGGGGCAAAGCCCTCGCTCGCACGGTCATAGAGTGGAGCCCCTACGAGATCTTCGAGCGATTTGAGCTGTGCCGTGATGGCGGGGGGCGTCACCAGAAGCTCGCGCGCTGCCGCCGTCACGCTCCCGTGCCTGACGGTCGCCTCGTGGGCTCTTAGGTGCTTGAGCGTGAGCGCGCGCAGATCCGTCATCAAGAAACTCTGAAGCCGAACTCAGAATTATAGAATTCACAATTGCCTCCTCCCTTGCAACTGTCCGATAGCCAGGGAGGGCCAGATGCTCGAGAGTTCAGCGATCAAGACCGGCGCATCGCTCGACGAGGCCTTGGCTCGGGAGGCGGCCGGGCACCCGCTCTCTGCCGATCTCCGCTGTGCAATAGCGGCCCTGGCCCGGGCTGGGGCGAAAATCTCCCATGCTATCCGCGCCTATGATGCCTCGCACGGACATGCGGGCGGGGAGGCCGCGGTGAACGCCGATGGCGATACCCAGCTCGGCCTCGACGTCATCGCCAACGAGATCGTGCTCGCCGAGATTTCCGCGACCCCCACGGCCTACTTCGCCTCCGAGGAGGAGGATGCCGTGGTCAGCCTCGATCCGGCTGGCACCTTGGCGGTGGCCGTCGATCCGCTCGATGGCTCGTCGAACGTCAACGCCAACATCACGATCGGGACGATCTTCTCTGTCTTCGCGGCAGTGCCCGGTCAGGCGACCGCCTCGTTCCTGCGCCCAGGGCGCGAACAAATCGCCGCCGGCTATCTCGCCTATGGGCCGCATACCGCGCTCGTGCTGACCCTCGGCAAAGGCACGCATTCGTTCGTGCTCGACGACAGCAGCCAGTCGTTCCGCCTGGCAGCGCGCGATCTGGCGATCCCGGCGACGACGCGGGAGTTCGCGATCAACGCCTCGAACTATCGCCACTGGCACCCGCCCGTCCGCGCCTTCATCGACGATTGCCTCGCTGGAGCAGAAGGCCCGCGCGGCAAGGAGTTCAACATGCGCTGGGTGGCGTCGCTCGTCGCCGAGACCCATCGGATCATGATGCGGGGCGGCGCCTTTCTCTATCCGGCCGACGCGCGCAAAGGATACGAGTCCGGGCGCCTCCGGCACGTCTACGAGGCGGCGCCGATCGCCTTCGTCGTGGAGCAGGCCGGCGGGCGTGCGAGCGACGGCCATGGACCTATCCTCGACAACGTGCCTGCGGCCCTGCATGTGCGCACGCCGCTGATCTTCGGCTCGGCCGAGAAGGTCGGCCGGATCGAAAGCTACCATCAGGACCCGGGGTTCGCCCGCGAGCGCTCGCCGCTCTTCCGCAGCCGTGGCCTCTTCAACGCGTGAGATGACATGTCGACGAAGCACCCCATCATCTCGGTCGTTGGGTCCTCAGGAGCCGGGACCAGCACGGTCAAGCACACGTTCGAGCAGATCTTCCGGCGCGAGGACATCAAGGCGGCCATCATCGAGGGCGATGCCTTTCATGCCTTCGATCGCGCGGCGATGAAGGCCGAGATGGCCCGCCGGCACGAGACGGGCGATCACACCTTCAGCCATTTCTCGATCGAGGCGAATGCGCTCGACAAGCTCGAGAACTCGTTTGCGGCCTATGGCAAGACGGGCCGGTGTCAGACCAGGACCTACGTGCATAACGACGATGAGGCCAAGCAGCATGGTGTTGCGCCGGGCCGCTTCACGGAGTGGCGCGAGATCGAGTCGCCGTCCGACCTCCTCTTTTACGAGGGCCTGCATGGTGCGGTGAAGACCGAGGCCCTCGATATCGCCGGCAAGGCCGATCTCAAAATCGGTGTCGTGCCGGTGATCAATCTCGAATGGATCCAGAAGATCCATCGCGATCGCGCCTCGCGCGGCTACACGACGGAAGCGGTGACCGACACAATTCTCAGGCGCATGCATGCCTACGTGAACGTGATCTGTCCGCAGTTCACGCAGACGGACATAAACTTCCAGCGCGTTCCGATCGTCGACACATCGAACCCGTTCATCGCGCGGTGGATTCCGACGGCCGGTGAATCCCTCGTCGTCATCCGCTTCCGCAGCCCCCGCGGCATCGACTTCCCCTATCTCGTGTCGATGATCGCCGGCAGCTGGATGACCCGCGCGAACTCGATCGTGATCCCCGGCGACAAGCTCGATCTCGCCATGCAGCTCATTCTGACACCGATGATCATTCGTCTCGTCGAGACGGCGCGCAGGGCGCGGTAGCGGCGGGCGATCAACAGCACCAGAGCGGGAGGGGTTCGGCATGCAGGACGGAGCACCGGTGAAGGATGGAGCGATGGCGAATGCCATCCGTGCCCTCGCCATGGACGCCGTCGAGCGGGCCAAATCCGGTCATCCTGGCATGCCGATGGGCATGGCCGATGTCGCGACCGTTCTCTTCACGCGCTTTCTCAAGATCGACCCCGCGGCGCCAGATTGGCCCGATCGCGACCGATTCGTGCTGTCGGCCGGCCACGGCTCGATGCTGCAATATGCGCTGCATCATCTCGTCGGCTACGCCGACATGAGCCGCGATGCGCTGATGTCGTTCCGCAAGCTCGGCTCACCGACGGCCGGGCATCCCGAGTACGGCCATGCGCTCGGCATCGAGACGACGACGGGACCGCTCGGGCAAGGCATCGCGACGGCGGTCGGCATGGCACTGGCCGAGAGATTGCTCAACGCCCGCTTCGGCAACGGCCTCGTCGACCACATGACCTATGTGATCGCCGGCGACGGGTGCCTGATGGAGGGGATCAGTCACGAGGCGATCGATCTCGCGGGGCACCTGGGCTTGGGCAAGCTCGTCGTGCTCTGGGACGACAATCGCATATCGATCGACGGGCCGACCCATCTGACGACCTCGATGAACCAGTTGGCACGGTTTGCCAGTGCCGGCTGGCACGTCGTCGCCGTCGACGGGCATGATTCCGAGGCCGTCGCCACGGCGATTGCCGCCGCGAAAGCCGAGACGGCCCGGCCGTCGCTCGTCGCCTGCCGGACGATCATCGGCTATGGCGCGCCCAACAAGCAGGGGAGCGAGTCGACGCACGGCGCGCCGCTCGGCGCCGACGAGATCGCGGCGGCGCGGAACAGCCTCGGCTGGCCCCATGCGCCCTTCGAGATCCCGGCGGACGTCCGCGCAGGGTGGAAAGCCGTTGCGGAGCGTGGCCGGACAGCGCATGCGGCTTGGTCGCAGCGGCTCGAAGCCTCGACCCATGCCGGCGCGTTCAAGGCGCGCTTGACCGGAGACCTGCCCGCTGAGGTCGATGCCGCAATGGCGGCATTCAAGGCGGAGCTCTCGCAGACGGCGCCCAAGATCGCGACGCGCAAAGCTTCCGAGATGGCGCTCACCGTCATCAACACGGCGACCGATTTGACGATCGGCGGCTCGGCCGATCTCACGCACTCCAACCTCACTGTCACCAAGGGGCTCGGCAGCATCGCCGCCAACCGCTTCGAGGGCCGCTACGTGCACTTCGGCGTACGCGAGCATGCAATGGCGGCCGCCATGAACGGGATCGCCCTGCACGGCGGGTTCATTCCCTACGGCGGCACGTTCCTCTGCTTTGCCGACTACGCCAGGGGCGCCATGCGGCTCTCGGCTCTCATGGGGCAGCGTGTCATCTACGTGATGACGCACGACTCGATCGGGTTGGGCGAGGACGGGCCGACGCACCAGCCGATCGAGCATCTCGCCATGCTGCGGGCGACACCCAACTTGAACGTCTTCCGCCCGGCGGATGCGGTCGAGACCGCGGAGTGCTGGCAGCTCGCGCTCCATGCGCGGGCGACGCCCTCCGTTCTCGTCTTGTCGCGCCAGAATCTTGCGACGCTGCGCACAGATGCGACGGCCGACAATCTCTGTGGCAAGGGCGCCTATCTCCTGCGCGCTCCCGGCCAACGTCAGGTCACGCTGCTGGCGACGGGCTCCGAGGTCGAGATCGCAATGTCGGCGGCCGATCTGCTGGCGAAGGACGGAGTCGCCGCCGCTGTCGTGTCGATGCCTTGCTGGGAGTTGTTCGAGTCCCAGTCCGATGCCTATCGCGCAGACCTGCTCGGCTCGGCGCCCCGCGTCGCCGTCGAGGCGGCCGGCCGGCTCGGTTGGGACCGCTGGATCGGCGAGCGCGGACGCTTCATCGGCATGACGGGCTTCGGCGCATCGGCGCCAGCCCCCGATCTCTACGCCCATTTCGGCATCACCGCCGAGGCTGTCGCGGCTGCCGCACGCGACCTCACGTCCCAATAGCCAGATTTCTCCAAGGAGACGCCCGCATGGCCCGCATCACGCTGAGACAGCTCCTCGATCACGCCGCCGAGCACAGCTACGGCGTTCCCGCCTTCAACATCAACAACATGGAGCAGGGGCTGGCGATCCTGGAAGCCGCCAAGGCGACCGACAGCCCGGTCATCATCCAGGCCTCGCGCGGCGCGCGCACCTATGCGGGCGACATCATGCTGTCGAAGATGATGGAGGCGCTCGAGCTTATGTATCCAGGGATCCCGATCTGCATCCACCAGGATCACGGCAACAACGTCGCCACCTGCCTCTCGGCGATCCAGTCCGGCTTCACCTCAGTGATGATGGACGGCTCGCTCAAAGAGGACGCCAAGAGCCCGGCCGACTACGCCTACAACGTCAACATCACGCGCGAGGTCACGCGGCTCGCGCATATGGTCGGCGCGTCGGTCGAAGGCGAGCTCGGTTGCCTCGGCTCGCTGGAGTCCGGACATGGCGAGGCCGAGGATGGGCACGGCTTCGAAGGCAAGCTCGACCGGTCGATGCTGCTCACCGATCCCGACGAGGCCATGCGCTTCGTCGCCGACACGCAGGTCGATGCCCTGGCGGTCGCGATCGGCACGAGCCACGGCGCCTACAAGTTCACGCGCAAGCCGACGGGCGATGTGCTCGCGATGGACGTGATCGAGAAGATCCACGCCAAGCTCCCCAACACCCACATCGTCATGCACGGCTCGTCGTCTGTGCCGGAGGAGTGGCAACAGGTCTTCAACGCCAACGGCGGCGAGATGCGGGAAACCTACGGCGTGCCGGTCGAAGAGATCGTGCGCGGCATCAGGCACGGTGTTCGCAAGGTCAACATCGACACGGATCTGCGCCTAGCCGGTACGGCCGAGTTCCGCCGCGTCGCCAACAAGAGCCGCAGCGAGTTCGACCCGCGCAAGTTCCTGAAGCCCGCCATGGATGCCATGGCGAAGGTGTGCCGCGAGCGCTTCGAAGCCTTCGGCACAGCCGGACACGCTTCGAAGATCAAAGTCATCCCGATGAGCGAGATGGCGAAACTCTATGCCAAAGGCACGCTCGATCCGAGCGTCGGCCAAGCCAAGGCCGCCTAAGCATCCCCGCAACAAGAGACAACAGGGAGGTCGCCGTGAACGACCAGGCCAAGACCGAGCTCAAAGGCAGTGAGCGCTATCGCGCCGGTGTGCTCAAATACGCGCAGATGGGCTACTGGAACGGCGACTACGTTCCCAAAGACACCGACATCATCGCGCTGTTCCGGATCACGCCGCAGGACGGTGTCGACCCGATCGAGGCCGCCGCCGCCGTCGCCGGCGAATCCTCGACGGCGACCTGGACGGTCGTGTGGACCGATCGCCTGACCGCCGCCGATCAGTATCGGGCCAAGGCCTATCGGGTCGATCCGGTGCCGGGGCGGCCGGGCGAGTTCTTCTGCTATGTCGCCTACGATCTCGTCCTGTTCGAGCCAGGCTCGATCGCCAATTTGACGGCCTCGATTATCGGCAACGTCTTCTCGTTCAAGCCCTTAAAGGCCGCCCGCCTCGAGGATATGCGGTTCCCGGTCGCCTACGTGAAGACCTACAAAGGTCCGCCGACCGGCATCGTCGTCGAGCGCGAGCGCCTCGACAAGTTCGGCCGTCCGCTGCTCGGCGCCACGACGAAGCCCAAGCTCGGTCTCTCGGGCAAGAACTATGGCCGCGTCGTCTACGAGGCGCTCAAGGGCGGTCTCGATTTCGTAAAGGACGACGAGAATATCAACTCGCAACCGTTCATGAACTGGCGCGACCGGTTCCTCTACTGCATGGAGGCCGTCAACAAAGCGACGGCCGTCACGGGTGAGGTCAAGGGGCACTATCTCAATATCACCGCCGGTACGATGGAGGAGATGTACCGTCGCGCGGAGCTCGCCAAGGAGCTCGGCTCGGTGATCGTGATGATCGATCTCATCATCGGCTACACGGCGATCCAGTCGATCTCCGAGTGGTGCCGGCAGAACGACATGATCCTGCACCTGCATCGCGCGGGTCACGGCACCTACACCCGTCAGAAGTCGCACGGCGTCTCCTTCCGCGTCATCGCCAAGTGGATGCGTCTTGCGGGTGTCGACCACATTCATGCGGGGACCGCCGTCGGCAAGCTCGAAGGCGATCCGATGACGGTGCAGGGCTACTACAATGTCTGCCGCGAGCTGAAGAACGAGGTCGATCTCGCGCGCGGCATCTACTTCGAGCAGGATTGGGCCGATACGCTCAAGGTGCTGCCGGTCGCCTCGGGCGGCATTCATGCCGGTCAGATGCATCAGCTGCTCGATCTGTTCGGCGACGACGTGGTGCTGCAGTTCGGCGGTGGCACGATCGGCCATCCCATGGGCATTCAAGCCGGCGCCACCGCCAACCGCGTGGCGCTCGAAGCCATGGTTCTCGCGCGCAACGAGGGGCGCGACATCAAGACGGAAGGACCCGAGATCCTTCGCGCGGCGGCGAAATGGTGCAAGCCGCTCGAAGCCGCGCTCGACGTTTGGGGCGACATCTCCTTCAACTATACATCGACGGATACGTCCGACTTCGTGCCGACACCGTCGGTGGCCAGCTAACGAGCGGATCAGGAGGACATCGATATGCGCGTGACGCAAGGAAGCTTCTCGTTCCTGCCCGATCTGAGCGATGCGCAGATCTCGGCCCAGGTCGAGTATTGCCTCGCCAACAATTGGGCGATCGGCATCGAGTACACCGACGATCCACATCCCCGAAACGTCTACTGGGAGATGTGGGGACACCCGATGTTCGACCTGCGTGACGCCAAGGGCGTCATGATGGAGCTCGACGCCTGCCGCAAGGCCAATCCGGATCACTATATCCGGCTGAACGCCTTCGACTCGACGCGTGGATGGGAGAGCGTCCGCCTCTCCTTCATCGTCAACCGCCCGAAGATCGAGCCGACATTCGAGATGACACGCACGGACATCCGTGGCCGCTCGCAAAGCTATTCGTGGCGCACGGTGCGCTAGCGGAGAGAGAGTCATGACTGCCACGACCGTCGATCTGCGCGCGGAGCTCGAGCAATCGGGTGTTCGCGCCATCCTCGACGAGCTCGATCGCGAGCTCATCGGGCTCGCGCCCGTCAAACAGCGAATCCGGGAGACGGCGGCACTGTTGCTCGTCGACCGGGCTCGCCGGCAACTGGGTCTGGCGACCGAAACGCCGACCTTGCACATGAGCTTCACCGGCAATCCCGGCACGGGCAAGACGACGGTCGCGCTCAAGATGGCCGGATTGCTGCACCGGCTCGGCTATGTCCGCAAAGGCCACCTCATCACGGTCACGCGCGACGATCTCGTCGGGCAGTACATCGGTCACACGGCGCCGAAGACGAAGGAGGTGCTGAAGAAGGCGATGGGCGGCGTGCTGTTCATCGACGAGGCCTACTACCTCTACAAGCCCGACAACGAGCGCGACTACGGCCAGGAGGCGATCGAGATCCTGCTGCAGGTTATGGAGAACAATCGCGACGACCTCGTCGTGATCATGGCCGGCTATGCCGACCGTATGGATCGCTTCTTCTCGGCCAACCCGGGCTTTCGATCGCGCATCGCCCACCACATCGAGTTTCCCGACTATGCCGACGAGGAGCTATTGCGTATCGCCGAGTCGATGCTGGCTGGCCAGAACTACGCATTCGCGCCGGCGGCCCGTGTGGCGATGTCCGAATACATCGCCGCGCGGCGTGCGCAACCGCACTTCGCCAATGCTCGGTCGATCCGAAACGCGCTCGATCGGGCGCGCTTGAGGCAGGCGAACCGCCTGTTCGAGACGTCGACCGGACCGGTCGATGCGTCGGCGCTCAGCATGATCTGCGAGGAGGATCTGCGCGCGAGCCGCGTCTTCTCCGGTGGTCTCGACGTCGAGCGGGCGGCAAGCTAAGGAGCGCAATCATGTCATTCGACCGGTCGATCAAGATCGCTCCGTCCATCCTCTCGGCGGATTTCGCCGACTTCGGGCGTGAGATCCAGGCCATCGAGGCGGAAGGTGCCGACTGGGTGCATGTCGACGTGATGGATGGACACTTCGTCCCAAATCTCACCTTCGGGCCGCAGCTCTGCAAAGCGATCCGCAAGCACATCAAGACCGTGATGGACGTGCATCTGATGATCGCGCCCGTCGATCCCTACATCGATGCCTTCGCGGATGCCGGAGCCGATATCCTGACGGCCCACGTCGAGGCCGGCCCGCATATCCACCGCACGCTGCAGGCGATCCGCGCGAGCGGGCGCAGGGCAGGGCTCGCGCTCAATCCGGGAACATCGGTCGAGGTGGCGGGTCCGCTGCTCGATCTCGTCGATCTCGTGTGCATCATGACGGTCAATCCCGGATTTGGGGGACAGAAATTCATCCACGCCCAAGTGGCGCAAATCGCTCGTCTGCGCGCGATGATCGGCGATCGTCCGATCCATATCGAGATCGATGGGGGCGTGGATCCGTCTACTGCGCCGCTGGTTGCGGCGGCCGGCGCTGATGTCCTCGTCGCGGGATCGGCGGTTTTCAAAGGGGGCTCGGTCGGCGATCGCGCGGTCTACGGCCGCAACATCCGCGCCATACGCGATGCAGCAGGCAAAGCCGATCGCAAGGCAGCCTGAGCGACGCGCATTGAAGGGTAGGCAGCATGCGATCTGCGCACGATTGGCCGCGGGCGGTCCTGTTCGATCTCGACGGCACGCTGGTCGATTCTGCCCCCGACATCGCCGCATCGGCCAATGCCCTCCTCGCCCAGCATGGCCACGCGCCTCTGCCGCTCGGGGAGGTTCGATCGATGATCGGCAACGGTGTAGGTAAGCTCGTCCAGCGCGCGTTCGCCGCCCGGGGGACCATGCTCGTCGACGGTGGACTTGCTGCGGTCGTCGAGCAGATGATGGAGATCTATGCGGGCCGGTTGACGAACGAGACCGTGCCGATGCCCGGCGCTCCCGCCGCCATCCGTCTGTGCCGCGCGCTCGGTGCCGGAACCGGTGTGGTGACGAACAAGCCGGAGACGTTCTCGCGCACCATCGTCGAGGCCTTAGGGTGGTCGGCTGATACGGATGTGATCGTCGGCGGCGATACGGGGCCGGCGCGCAAGCCTGCGCCAGACATGCTGCTGTTTGCCCTGCATCGGCTCGACGTTGCGATCGGGTCCGCCGTGATGGTCGGCGACAGCCCAGCCGACATCGAGGCGGCCCGCGCGGCAGGGGTCGCGAGCATCGCCGTTCGGGGCGGTTACACGAACATCCCCGTCGAGCTATTGGGGGCCGATATCGTCATCGACACGCTCGACGAGCTGGGCTTCGCGATTCAAGCGCTGGCTGGACGTGGCTGACGCTATGCGCCTCGCGGCCCTCATCTTCGACGTGGACGGGACGCTGGCGGAGACGGAGGAGCTGCATCGCCAGGCCTTCAATTCCGCATTCGCTCAAGAGAAAATTCATGACAGGGCGCCCGACCTGAAGAACGGTTGGGTGTGGGATGAGCCGCTCTATGGCGCATTGCTCAGAACAACCGGCGGCAAGGAGCGCATCGCGGCCTATCTTCGCGATCATCTTGGCGTCGATCCGGGGCCATATGCGTCGCACATCGAGTCGATCCATCGCGCGAAGACGAAGATCTACGCCAGCCTCGTCGACGATGGGGCCCTATCCCTGAGGCCTGGAATCCGTGAGCTCGTCGCGGAGGCTCATCGCACCGGGGTCGTCACGGCGATTGCCACGACGACCAGCCGCGCCAATGTCGACGCCCTGGTTCGCAGCTGCTTCGGACGCGACGCCGGCGAGGTCTTCTCCGTGATCTGTGCGGGCGACGAGGTTGCGCGGAAGAAGCCGGCGCCGGACGTTTACGAGCGGGCGCTGGAGCTGCTCTCGCTTCCTGCGTCTGCGTGCATGGCGTTCGAGGACTCCTGGAATGGCCTCACCTCCGCTCGAGCAGCCGGCCTCGCCTGCATTGCGTCCCCCAGCCGGTACACGCAAGCTGACGATCTGTCTGGTGCAAGTCTGGTGGTGCGAGACTTCAGCGCGTTGAGTGTCCGGGATATCGCTGCTTGGCTCGAGGCGCGATGACGCGAATTCAAAGGTCGACGGCTCATCGGGGAGTTTGGCGCACCCAAGAGGATTCGAACCTCTGACCTCTGCCTTCGGAGGGCAGCGCTCTATCCAGCTGAGCTATGGGTGCTTAGGCCGCCGATACGTGTAGCCGAAGTCGGCCAGGATCGCAAACACGGGGTGGGGATGGCCGCCTCCCGGCCTTAACCTGCCGTCTTGGTCTTGGGCCCCCTCCCCCCTATACTCGCGCCCCATGACCGACACCGCCAAGCCCACGGAACCGCGCGCCAAGCGCGTCATCGCCAATCATCGCTCCTCGACCGACGCCCCCGTCGGCAAAGGCAGCCACGTCTTCCTGATCGACGGCTCGGGCTACATCTTCCGGGCCTTTCACGCCCTTCCGCCTCTGTCGCGGCCTTCGGATGGACTGCCGGTCGGGGCCGTGCACGGCTTCTGCCAGATGCTTTGGAAGCTGCTCCGGGATAGCCGCGAAGCCGACAAACCGACCCATATCGCCGTCATCTTCGACGCCTCCCGCGAGACCTTCCGCAACGAGATCTTCAAGGACTACAAGGCGCACCGGCCACCCGCCCCCGAAGAGCTGGTCCCGCAATTCCCGCTGATCCGTGACGCGGTCAAAGCCTTCTGCGTCGCCTGCATCGAGCAAGATGGCTACGAGGCCGACGATCTCATCGCGACCTATGCAAGGCAGGCGCTCGAAGCTGGTGGCGACGTCACCATCGTCTCCTCCGACAAAGATCTGATGCAGCTCGTCAAGCCGGGCATCGGCATGCTCGACACGATGAAGAACAAGCGCATCGGTACGGCCGAGGTCGAGGAGAAGTTCGGCGTCGGCCCCGACAAGGTCGTCGATATCCAGTCGCTCGCCGGCGACTCGACCGACAACGTGCCAGGCGTACCGGGCATCGGCATCAAGACGGCTGCCGAGCTCATCAAGGAATATGGTGACCTCGACACGCTGCTCGCCCGCGCCGGCGAGATCAAACAGCCCAAGCGCCGCGAGCGCTTGCTCGAATTCGCCGATCAGGCGCGCATGAGCCGTGAGCTGGTGCGGCTGAAGCAGGACGTTCCCGTCGAGATCGGCCTCGACGAGATTGCCGTCAAGGATCCGGACTCCAACGATCTGCTCGGCTTCATGCGGCTGATGGAGTTCAACTCACTCGCCAAACGCGTCGCCGAGGGTTTGGGCGTCGATGCTCCGGCACCTCTGGACAAATCCGTCGGCAGCAGCCTCCCGCGCAAAGACGCCGGCTCGACGCCGCCCGCTGCCGGCAAGCGCAACGGCGGCACCAACTCACCCGGCGCCGGCGTCGCCTTCGGGCTTACCCTCGGCAAGGACACGCCGATCGATCGCAAGGCCTACGAGACGGTCACGACCATGGACTGCCTCCGGCACTGGGTCGAGGCGGCGCAAACTCAAGGCCGCATCTCGGTCGACACCGAGACCGACAGCCTCGACGCCATGCGCGCCAATCTCGTCGGTGTGTCGCTGGCGCTCGCGCCCGGCAGGGCCTGTTACATTCCGCTCGGCCATCGCTCGGCCGATGGCTTCGACTTCGCCGGCATGGGCGCAGGGCCGGTACAACTCCCGTTGCGCGATGCCCTCGACGTGCTGAAGCCGATGCTCGAGGACATGGCCACGCTCAAGATCGGGCACAATCTCAAATACGACGTCACCGTGCTTGCCCGCTATGGCATACGCGTCGCGCCCTATGACGACACCATGCTACTCTCCTACGTGCTCGACTCGGGGAAGGGCGGCAATGGCATGGACGAGCTCTCCGAGCGTCACCTCGGCCATGTGACCATCCCCTTCAAGGACGCCCTCGCCAAGGTGCCGCCGGGGCCGAAGAAAGCCGAGCGTACCTTCGCCGAGGTGCCGGTGCCGGACGCCACCGAGTACGCGGCCGAGGATGCCGACGTGACGCTGCGGCTCTGGCATGTGCTGAAGCCCCGGCTCGCGGCCGAGCGGATGACCTCAGTCTATGAAACCTTGGAGCGGCCGCTGTCGCCGGTGCTCGCGGACATGGAGCGTGTGGGCGTCAAGGTCGATCGGAACATTCTCTCCCGGCTTTCGGGCGCTTTCGCGCAGCGTTGCGGAGCGCTCGAAGCGGAGGTCAAGGAGCTGATCGGCGACCAGAGCTTCAATCTTGGCTCGCCCAAACAGCTGGGCGAGCTGCTGTTCGACAAGTTGAAACTGCCTGGGGGCAAGAAAACGAAAACCGGCCAATGGGAGACGCGCGCCGGCCTCCTCGACGACCTCGCCAACAACGAGGAGCTGCCGGACGACGCGCGCCGGCTCGTCAACACGATGCTCGAGTGGCGGCAGCTCTCCAAGCTCCGCTCGACCTACACGGACGCGCTGCCGACCTACATCCATCCCGAGACGGGCCGCATCCACACCTGTTTCTCGATGGCGGCGACCTCGACCGGGCGCTTGGCCTCGACCGATCCCAACCTGCAGAACATTCCCGTCCGCACGAAGGAAGGCCGCGAGATCCGCACCGCCTTCATCGCGGAAGCAGGCAACAAGCTCGTCTCGGCCGACTACTCGCAGATCGAGCTCAGGGTGCTCGCGCACATGGCGGAGATCCCGCAGCTCAAGGCCGCCTTCGACAAGGGGCTCGACATTCACGCGATGACGGCCTCCGAAATGTTCAGCGTGCCGATCGAGGGCATGCCGGCGGAGGTGCGCCGCCGCGCCAAGGCGATCAACTTCGGCATCATCTACGGCATCTCGGCGTTCGGGCTCGCCAACCAGCTCGGTATCTCCAAGCAAGAGGCCGGCGACTACATCACCACCTACTTCAAGCGCTTCCCCGGCATCCGCGACTACATGGAGGCGACGAAGCGGTTGGCCCACGAGCAGGGGTTCGTGACGACGCTGTTCGGACGCAAGATCCATTTCCCCGAGATCAACACGAAGAACCCGTCAATGCGCGGATTCCTCGAGCGCGCCTCGATCAACGCACCGATCCAGGGCTCGGCCGCCGACATCATCCGCCGCGCCATGGCGCGCATGCAGGGTGCGCTCGTCGAGGCAGGGCTTGCCGCGCGCATGCTCTTGCAGGTGCACGACGAGCTCGTGTTCGAGGTCCCGGAGGCGGAGGTCGCCAAGACCCTGCCGCTCGTCGCCAAGATCATGGAGCGGAGTCCGGAGCCGGTTTTGAAGCTCGCCGTGCCCCTCAAGGTCGACGCCAAGGCCGCGGACAACTGGGAGGCGGCGCATTAGGCGGATGCGGACACAAGGGGGATTTGCCGTTCTGGCGCTCGCCGGAATGCTGTCGATGCGCATGCCGGCCCACGCGGCCTGCACGCCCACCAATCCCGACATCGCCGTGCACGGCATCGAGCTCGGCGATCCGTTGAGCACGGTGCTCCAGCTCGGCAGCGACTATCAGGTCGCCGAGGACGAGAGCGGCACCGATACGGCCGCTTTCACGAACACGACCGAGACCGAGATCCTGCTCTTGCACCGGCTGTTCGGGGACAAGGCCGACGTATTCGAATCGGCCGAGGTGCTCCCCGCAGAGGACCTCGACGCCGATGTCGAGGCGACGGTGCTCGACACGCCCCTGTTCCGCACCGGTCGCGGTGTCCGATTGGGCATGACGCGCAAGGACGTCCTCGACCGGTTCGGCGCGTGTGCGGCGGCGCCGTCCGATGCCGGCGATGGCACCGAGGTCATTCGCTACGAGGTCGCCGACGCGACCGCGTCGGACTTCCTCAAGGCCCACAACATGCCGTCCTACGCCGCCGAGTACACGTTCAAGGGCGACCGGCTCGTACGCTTCGGTTTCGGATTTTCCTATCCGTGACCGCCGGAGCGCGCCGGCAATAAACTCTTCATTAACGGGGAATCGGCAAGGCTTCTTCTCCGTTTTGGAAGAAGCCATGGACGATCTGATCAAATCCGCCGCTCTCAATCTCGACAGGCAACTGCTGCGCCTGGCGGTGGAGCTCGAAGGCAGCGAAGCGGGCGCCAAGCGCCTCATCGAGTGCATGGCGCGATCCGAAGCACACCCCGGCGCGAAGCGATTCCTGACCGAGGCGGCGGCATTGCTCAGGGCCCGCAAGTTGTTGAGCGCGGCCATGAATGGGCCGGCGGCTGAGAAGCCTGTACGGCGATTCCAGGTCATCACCGGCGGCCGGATGGCGACGTCTCCGGCGGCGTAGGGCCGAGCTTCCGGTCAGATCGGCCGGATCACCGCGATCGCAAGGCGCGCCCGGGGCGATGCGGGCAAGAACGTCAGCGGCGAGCCGTCCGTCGTGACGGAGCAGCCCGAGCCCATCCGGCGGCCCTCATTTTCGGCAGTAACGTCCCATTCGCCCTCGAGGCCGTAAGCGACGACAGTCGCCGCAACGGCAGCAATCGCGCTCGCACCCGACACCAGGATCATCTCGCAGGTGCAGCGACCGCGGCGCACCATGACGTTGATGTCCCGGACGGGGCCGTCGACGAGCCGGCCATGCACGGCGAGCCCACCGTCGTAGGTGAAGGGAACGCCCGGCCGCAGCACGACGCTGCGTCCCGCCACATCGAGCGCCATGCCGGCCCCTTCGATGACCGCGATCGTCCGATCGATGCCCGGGAAAACCGAGAATGCCCCGTCGGCGACGACCGGGGCGACACTGACGCGCCAATCGAAGCCGTCGAGACTCTCTCCATCGGGCGAGCGAGCGATCTCGATCGTCTCGCCCAAGCCGTTCTTCCAGGGCATGACGCGGTGCTCACCGACGCGCCGCCAAACTGTCGTCGCTGTGGTCATCAGCCGACGCTCGCATGCGCCAGCCTCGCTCGCAAGGCGTCCACCGATGCAGACATGTCCCACGTGCAGCAGAGCAAATATGCTAGCCTACGTGCGTCGCAACCACCTTTGGGGGGTACCACATGGTGAAGAAGCTCATGCTTGCGTGCGTTCTCGTCGCCTTTTCGAGCCCGGCCGTGATGGCTGGCGAGCCCGATCCCGTCGGCGACATCGTCAAGGCCGCCGAGGGCATCGTGATGATCCCGGTCAACCTCGTCGACGAGCTGTCGAAATAGGCGATCGCCTTCACTCAGGATCGGCGGCTAGCTCGTGGGCCGGCCGCCGATACTTGCGGCATGTTAAGCTTCACAGGTGTTTCCCTCACGGCTACCCCGTGTTAGGAGGATGCATTCCCCGCGAAATACCTGAGCAAGAGGCGATGCTGTGAGCAGTTCGAGGCGTGCACGTCCTGCAGAGGGTACCGGGGCCTCCCGGAGTGTCACAGAGCACGACGCGGGCATCGGCCGCCAAATCAAGCGGCGGCGCGCAGTGCTTGGCATAACGCAGTGGCAATTGGCCGATCAACTCGGCGTCTCGTTCCAGCAGCTGCACAAGTACGAAACGGGCGTCAATCGCGTTCCCGCGATGCGCTTGCTCGATATCGCCAAGGCGCTGTCGACGCCGATCGAGTGGTTCTTCGAGACCCCCGGCGATGGAGAGGCGCAGCTCGAAAGCCAGCTCAGCGAGACCCGCCTGGAGGCCCAATGCCGGGAGGTCGCCCAACTGCTCACGAGCTTGCCGACGTCGGAAAGCCGGGACCGGCTGGTGAAGCTCGTGCGGTTCTACGTCGATGAGCTGGGCAAGGGTGACCGGAACAAATAGCGGGCCGGACGGCACCCCGGCACCTCCGGAAGCTCGGCTCAGCACCCCGCCGTCTGAGGTTTTGACGGATCCGGGGATGTCCGGAGCCTGTCCGAGTCCTTGGCCTCGGCGACAAGGGGAACGCCGATCCCGGTAATGGTCGTCAGCCGTGCCCGCAGCTCGTGCAGATAGCCCGAGGTCAAGAGCGCCAGCGCCGCGAAATAGTCGTGTCCGCCCTTCGTGGCCACACGCTCTGCGAACAGGCCGATCCATTTGAGAGGGTGCTCGTCGAGGAAGCGGGCCGCATCGCCAAGTGCGGCAGGCGCTGCTTCCAGACTGACGAGCTCGGCGATGAACTGAAGCTCGAGCACGAGGTGATCGTCCGGCCGGTTGCGCCAATCGGCGGTGCCGAGGCCGTAGTGCCGGTACCACTTGCGAACCTCGAACATCGGCTCCTGGCGGACGAGGTGATCCTCGTCGAGCCAGACCGACTCGAGGGGCGACGCACGCAAGTGATGCGTCAGGTAGATGTCGGCGTATCCTGCCGCAAGATCGTCGACGACGCTCCCATCGATGGTGGCCGGCAGTGCAGCGAGCGCACCGTCGAAGGCCGCAAGCGCCTGCCGCGCGCCTTCGCTGTCGAGCACGAGACCGAGTCGCGAGGCGAACGGTGCGCGCCGCAACTCGTCGAGCAGGGCGGCCGTCGGCTCTCGATCGTGAAGGGCAGCGAGCAGTCGCAGATCGGCGGCGACCGCTTGGCGGAGCTGGCTCTCAGCAGACGGCTCCTCGCGCCTCGCGATCGACACTGTGCGCATCACTTCACCACGCCTTTCGGATGGGCCACGTAGACGATCGAGGGATGGGTGAGCTCGGGGTCGGCCATGTTCTGCACTTGGCCGACGACCGTATCCTGAGGGCCGCGCGCCTTCGTCTCCCAGGTGCCGTCCCGCAACTTGTCGATCGGGCCGATGTCGAGCACGCGCATCATGCAGGCCATGACGCAGTAGGGCTTGCGGCCGGCTTCGATCTCGTCGACGCACATGTTGCACTTGGCGACGATGTTGGACTCGGGGATGTACTGCGGCGCCCCGAACGGGCAGGCTGCCTCACACCGGCGGCAGCCGATGCACAGCGTCGAGTCGATATCGACGATACCGTCCTTCTCACGTTTGAAGATCGCGCCCGTCGGGCACGACGGCAGACAGGCCGGCTCCGCGCAGTGGTTGCATGACATGTTCACCTTGTAGGCGAAGACCTCCGGGAACGTGCCGCCCTCGACGTACATGACGCGGCGGAAGCGCGGGCCCGGCGGCAGTCCGTTCTTGTCCTTGCAGGCGATCTCGCAGGCGCGGCAACCGATGCAGTCGACGTTGTTGTGAATGAAGCCGAGCTGCAATTCGGGTTTGACGGGCTCGTAGGTGGCGCGGTCGCGGCGCGCGATTGCCTCGTCCACCTGCGTCCTGTCGAGCTTTTTGGCGTTGGCCATCGTGGTGCCCCCTTACATGTCGCGGCGGAAGACGGACGAGCGCGCGGTCGCGAGCCGGTCCCAGCCCGGGCGATGCTCGAGCTCCGACTTGGCGATGTTCACGAGCACGGTGTTGTAGGCGAAGGCACCGGCTGGCGAGGGCTCGTCCAAGGTCAGGAAGTCCGGGTTGCCCGCGCGGTCGACGCCGTTCTTGTCGAGATCCATCCACGCCCCTTCGTGCAACACCGCGACGCCCGGCATGCAGCGCTCGGTGACGTAGGCCGGCACGACGCACTTGCCGCGATCGTTGAACACCTCGACCGTGTCGCCGGTCTTGATGCCGAGCTTGGCGGCGTCGGCGGCGTTGAGCGTCACCTCCTGCTCGAAGGTCTCGCGCAGCCACGGGATGTTGTTGAAGATCGAGTGTGTCCGCCAGCGTGGATGCGGCGAGATCAGATGGAACGGGTGCTTGCCCGTCTTCTCCTTGTTGCCGAGCCACTCCCACGGCTCGATCCACTTCGGGATCGCCGGAATCTCGTAGCCGTAGGCGGTCTTCGTCCAGTCCTTGTATTGCGCGAGGGTCGAGGAGAGGATTTCGATCTTGCCCGACGGGGTCAAGAACGGCAGCCCGGTCTCGATCTGCTGGCGGAAAGCCACGTGCGGCTCGGCGAGCTTGAATTTGTAGACGCCGTGCTTCTTGAAGTCCTCCCAGCTCATGGTGACGCCCTGGTGCTTCATCACCTTCTCGTTCCACCAGTGGGTCAGATACTCCTCGTCGACGGCGGTATTGTCGTTGAAATAGTCCCGGGTCGCGCGCGGATTGTAGCGCTTGCCGAAGTCTTTGAGGGTCTTCGGATCGAGCTCTTCCAGGCGATAGGCGAGCTCGGTGAAGACCTGGATATCCGTGCGGCTCTCGCCGAGCGGGGCAATCACACGCGGGCGATGGATGTAGTAGTGGCCCTTGTACCAGGGCAGCGCCGTGTCATGCCGCTCGAAATGCGTGGCGATCGGGATCAGGTAGTCGGCCCAAAGTCCTGACGGCGTGATCGTCGAGTCCATGCAGACGACGAGCTCGAGCTTCTGCACCGCCTCGATCATCTTGTTGATGTTCGTCAGCTGGTTGAACCAGTCCGAGCCCTGCCAGAAGATCCCCTTGATGTTGGGAATGGTGCCGTCGAGCTTGTCGTTCCTCGGCCAGCAACCGATCTCCTCGCGCTTGACGTTGGGGTAGTTCAGCACGCAGTGCGCCCAGCGGTCCGACTTGATCGAGGCGAACCAGATGTTGGCGTTCTCGTCGTAGGGATAGGCGACCGCCTCCGGATGCCAGGCCTTGCCGACGCCTTCCGACGACCCGCCGAGCTTGCCGATGTTGCCGGTGATCGCCTGCACGGCGGCGGCCATGCGGCTGTACTGCTCGCCGTATGCATTGCGGCCGGGCGCCCACGACGCTTTCAATGCCGCAGGCTTCGTCGTCGCATACATCTCGGCGAGCTTCTTGATGTCCTCGGCTTTGACGCCGCAAATCTCGGCCGCCCACTCGGGCGTCTTCGGCTGCCCGTCCATGGTGCCGAGGATATAGTCCTTGAAGCTCTCCTTGCCCTTGGCCCACTGGGGCATCGTGCCGGCATCCACGCCCTGGCAGAAGCGGTCGATGAAGGCTTGGTCGTGCCAGTTGTTGGTGAAGATGTGGTGGGCCATGCCGGCAAGCATCGCGGCGTCCGTGTTGGGCCGGATCGGGATCCACCAGGCGTCATAGACAGAGGCCGAGTCCGTGTATTGCGGGTCGACGAGCACGAACTTGCAGCCGCGCTGCTTGGCGAGCCGCATGTAGTAGAACGTGTTGCCGCCGTGGAAGGTGTAGGCCGGATTCCAGCCCCACATGATGATGAGCTTGGAGTGCGCGAAGGTGTCGTCCTCGTTGCCATCCTCGATGGTGCCGAAGGTCATGCGCGAGGAGAAGGTCGTCGCCTGATAGGACGGCACCGACCACGAGTTCGTGCGGCAGCCGAACATGCCGAGGAAGCGGCCGAGCAGGCCTTCGATCTGATCCGACTTGTGCAGCACGCCATAGGAGGCGCCGGCGTAGCTCTGGTCGAGCAGCGCGGTCGGGCCGTACTTTGCCTTGATCTCCGTCATCTTCTCGGCGATGCCGCCCAACGCCTCGTCCCACGACACGCGTTTGAACTTGCCCTCGCCGCGCTTGCCGACCCGCTTCATCGGATAGAGCAGGCGCTCGGGCGAATAGAGGCGCGAGCGGTAGGAGCGGCCGCGCAGGCAGGCACGGATCTGCGGCTCCTCCTCGGTGTCCTTGCCGAAGAAGCCGTCCTCCTGATAGCGGCCGTCGTCGGTCGACAGACGGACGATGACGTCGCCCTTCTTGTGCGCGACCAGCATATGACGCGAGCCGCAATTGTGCGCGCAGCTGGTGACGACCGTCGTCAGCTCGTCGTCCTTTGGGTATGGCTCGTAGGCGAAGGCCGCGGCTGGCTTGCTCGAGGTCAGCGTGGTGAGCGGCACGAGGCCGATGGCGCTCGACGCCAGCAGTCCGCGGAGCACATCGCGGCGATTGAGGTTCAGGCGAACGGGCGTCTCGACGTGCCAGCTGCCCGCGTGTTTCGGGTCGATCATGACGGCATCCCTCACGGTGTCTTCTTGTCGAGCGCGTAGCGCGGGTCGGAGGCGGTCGGCCGGCTCTTGGCCCAGTCGGGCATCTCGTCCGGCATGTCCTTCCACGGGTGGCGCGGGTAGGGGTAGCTGATGCGGTACCAGGCACGTCCGCCGTGGCAGCCGTAGCAGAGGTCGGAGGAGCCTTTCTTGGCCCGCGCCTCGATGGCGTCGGCCTTGAGGTAGCTCACCTGATGGCGAACTGTGCGGATGCCGGCGTCCATGTTGTGGCAGACGAGGCAGCCGTTCTGTGTATCCGGCGAGGACGCATCCTCGATGGTCTTGCGGGCCTCGGGCCAGGAGCCCTCAACTCCGGTCATGACCTCTTGCGGGTAGCGGCCGTGGCAAAGGAGGCAGGTTTTCGACGGATTGACGGTCTTGCGGAAAGTGAAATCGCCGAGGGCCGCTGCTGTCGTCGTCGCGCTCGAGCCCGGCATCTCCTCACGCGGATCGTGGCCGCGATGGCAGAAATTGCAGGTGAGGTTCATGACCTCCTTGGCGAGCGGCGTCTTCAAGTGGCGGGCGTGGAAGGTTTCCTGCTTGCCCGCATAGGTGTCGAGCGTCTGATACCAAGCGGTGGTGTCCGCGGCGGCAAGACCGGCTGGCGACACCTCGCGAACCTTCGCTTTCAGAATCTCCTGATGGCAGGTGAGGCATTGCTCGTTCGTCGCCGTGTCGATGGCGGGCGTGAAGTGCAATGGTGTCCACACGGCGCGGGGATAGGACTTTTTCGCCTTGGCGAGCTCCTCGATGGCGCTGGGAGAGGTCGATCCGGTCTGGCCTGCTTGAGCTCCAGCACCTGACCGGCCGCCCTCCCCCAGACTGAGCAGCAGACCTGCCGCCAAAATCGCAACGGCTCCGACGACTGGCACGAGGCCATACTGCCTTTTCATTTCGCCCCCTCGCGAAACGCATTCGCATGCAAAGGATCTGAGAAGTCCGGGTAGAGACCGCGGACGCGGGTTCCGCAGCCTCCACCCGGGCAGGTGCGATTACTGCTTCACCTGCGTCTTGTGCGTCCACTGAGCGCAAGCCTGGCCGGGCTGACCGCCCATGCCGCTCATGCCCGACATGCCGTCCATCCCGGACATGCCGTTCATGCCCGACATGCCGTTCATGCCGCTCATGCCATCCATCCCGGACATGCCGTTCATGCCATCCATGCCGGACATGCCATTCATGCCGCTCATGCCGTCCATGCCCGACATGCCATTCATGCCCGACATGCCGTCCATGCCACTCATGCCATTCATGCCGCCCATGCCCGACATGCCGCCCATCCCGGACATGCCGATCTGGCCGGCGTCGACCCACATCGTGCAAACCCAGTCGGCGTTGCCGCCGGCCATGCCGGACATGCCGCTCATGCCGGACATGCCGGCCTGCTCGTCCTCGGCGAAGGCAGCGCCGAACGAGGAGAGGAGGGCGATGGCGGCGACAGCTGCGATACGTTTCATAGTTTCAAGCTCCTGTATTGCGAGGCGGTCCCGGTTTCGGGCTGGGGGCCGCCACATGCGTTCGATCGCAGCCCAGCGATCAGCTATCGGCAGCGCACCAAGGGATTGGCGCTCTGCCAGACGTTCGGTTGGCTAGGGCTCTTGGTTGTGGAGGTTGCGAATGTCGTAGCGCCCCGTCATTCCGGGGTGCGTGAACGGTGTGAACCAGCCGCCCTGATCCTTCAGAAAATCGAGGCTCGGCGGTACCGGTTTCGAGACGCCAGCCAGCGCTCGCTTGAACCAAGCCTTGTCGTGGTCGACCGCCGCCAGCACTGGCGCGTCGGCCGGGCGCATGGAGGGAGCAGTCCCCGCGATCCACGCCTGCCCCGCAGCGACTGCGGGCACGGCGAGACATGGCACGATGAGCGATGCGGCGAACACGGAGCGGAGATTTGCGACCCGACGGCGATCGGCTGCGAACATACGATGCGACCTTGCTCGAGTGAGAATTCGTTAACGAACCTCGTCACAGCAAGCCGTGTGCCAACCTTACCGACGATAAAATAGTGATTTAAAAACAATAGCTTATGACTTAGCCTGGGTGATTTCAACTCCGGATCGGCTCAGCGAATCTGCCATTCTGTCGGGTCGCTTTTGGGTTGCCAACCGGTTTGCCTTGTTTCGCCTCGCTTTTCGCTTCGGACAACTTGTCAGGCTCGCTTCGGGGGTAGCGCCGATCGGGTAGGACGAGCGCTGATCAACTCGCTCATCCGAATTGATCGGGCGCAAAGCGCGAGCCCATTAGCAGAGAAACAATGCACACATCGTGAGCGCAGAGGGCGTCCCGATCGGGGGACGCCGTGGGGGCGCTTACCCAAATGGAATCGCGAGAGATTAGGAGATGACCCAGCAGCCCGGTGCACCGCGCTGGTTGACCGCCATCGAGGCATGCCTCGATGCGCACGGCCGCCGGGGTGGCTTCATCGCCAAGCTGACGCGCTATCACCCCGCACTCGTCGAGGAGATGGCGCGCGCGCTGGGACTTGCGTATGTGGATTTCCGTGCTGAGCGCCTGAAGCCGCTCGGCTGGGACGCCGCACGCTTGCCCCTCACCGCCATCGACGAGGCGATCGCCGATGGCATCGCGCCCTCCGGTCTGGTGTTGCAGAATGCCGAGGCGCTCTTGGCGACGAAGCCCGCGAGCGAGCGTCGTGCGTTTCTCGCGCATTTCCTCGATACGCCGCGGGGCCACCCCGTCGTCATCCCGATTGCCGCGCACGAGGCCGATTTGCCGGCGCGATGCTCGCGCGTGGTCGAGATCGATGCCGACGAGGCACCCCAAGAATCGCTCCTGCTCCGGCTCGCGCGGCAATGAGCATGCGAGCGGTCTCAGCGGTTCGGGACTGGATAGCAGGCAGCCTGCGCCGCCGGCTGCTCATGACCGTGATCGTCATCCCGTCACTCGCCTCGCTCTTCTTTCTCCTCATCCTGATGCTCGCCTATCGCAACCACATGCTGTCGGATCGCACGAACGCCGCGGTAGCGATCAGCGATCTCGCACAGGCCACGCTCGAGAGCCGCGCGCCGCTGTCCGATCGCGCGGCCCTGCGGACGGCCATCGACGCGGCCGGCCAGCATCCGGGTGTCGTGGGAATCGCGGTTTTGGCGCGCGATGGAACGGTGCTTGCCGCGACCGGGACAGCCACGGTAGCTGTCACGGATCGGACCTGTCCGGAGTGCCGGCCGGTCGAGGGGCGTGAGGGGATACGCGCCGGTGTCGTCGAGGGCGACCGAGGCGACGTCATGCGAACCGTGGCGACGCTTGCCCGCGGCGGGGACGCCGCGTCCACGATCGTCGTCGACTATGCCGACGGCTCCATCCTCGGCAACATCCTCCGCGCGACCTTGGCACTCGGCGGCGCCGGCGGCACGGTGCTCGCGGTCGCCATCGCCGGCATCGCTTCGGTTCTGCACCGGGCAGTGCTCGCGCCGCTCGCGCGTCTCGACGCGGCGACTGCGGCGATCGCGCATGGCTATTTGGAAGAGCGCCTGCCCGAGCGCGGTCATGACGAGATGGCAGCGCTCGCCAGATCGTTCAACGCCATGGCCGCAAAGATCGGCGACGGCATTCGCAGCATCGAGCGGCGCGAGGCCAACCTGCAGGCGCTCATCGACGGCATGCCCGACGGCGTGCGCGTCATCGACGCCGACTACACCGTACTTATGGCGAACACGGCCTTCGCGGCGCAGACGGGCTACGCACGCGGCGAGATCGTCGGCGGACCTTGCTACCTCTCGAGCCACGGTCGCGACCGGCCCTGCGCGCCGACGCTTGTCACGTGTCCGCTCGAGGAGATGCGCAAGGGCCAATCCCAAGTCAGCTGCCGGCATCGTCACGTGCGCAAGGACGCGACGCAGTATTATGTCGAGGTGTCCGCCGCCCCGTTGTCGATCGAGGTGAAGGGCGAGCGGCGCGATGTGATCGTCGAGGTCGTGCGCGATCTGAGCCAGGACTTGAAGGTCTCGCAGGAGCAGCGGCTGTCGGAGATCGGCTACCTCGCCGCCGGCGTCGCCCACGAGATTCACAATCCGCTGGCGTCCATCCAGTTCGGCCTGAGCGCCGTCAGCCGCGAGATCGCCGAGGAGCGGTTTGATGGCGCGCGCACCTATGTGCCGGTGATCGAGCAGCAGATCGGCCGCTGCATCGAGGTGACGGAGCGGCTTCTCAAACTGTCCTCGCCGTCGAGCGGAGAGCCCGAGCTCGTCGTCCTCAACGACGTGGTCGCCGATACGCTCTCGCTCCTGTCGGCCGAGGCTCTAGGGGGCAAGATCGAGATCCGGTCTGCGATCGCGCCCGATCTCAGAGTCATCGCCAGCGACAGCGACATGCGCATGCTCGCGCTCAACATCGCCCAGAACGCGTTTCACGCCATGCCCGAAGGCGGCGTGCTGACGATCACCGGCCGCCGCGCGGGCGACTCCCTCGAGATCGATTTCGCCGACACCGGCTGCGGCATTCCTCTCGAGCATCAGCAGCGCATCTTCGAGCCGTTCTGGAGCCGCCGGGCCGATGGCGCGCACGGCACCGGCCTCGGCCTGCCGATCTGTCGCGAGATCCTGAAAAGCTGGGGCGGCACCATCACGGTCGAGAGCAAGAGCGGTTCGGGCACGCGATTCCGCATCACCATGCCGTCGGCCGATCGACAGGCGGCTCTCCCATGAAAGCGGCACGTCACAGCAAGCGCGTTCTCGTCATCGAGGACGACCGGACTCTCAACCGGCTGCTCGTCGAGCAGATGCGGCGCATGGGGCACTTCACGACGAGTGCGCACACCTGGGTCGAGGCCAAGGCGGCGCTGCATGCCGGCGACCCCTCGCTCGTGATGCTCGACATGAAGCTGCCGGATGCCGAAGGCAGCGCGTGCCTGCCGGAGCTGACGACGCATTGCCCGGTCATCGTGCTGACGGCGAGCGGCAGCATCAAGCAGGCGGTCGAGAGCATGCGGGCGGGCGCCGCCGAGTACCTCGTCAAGCCGGTCAATCCGTCCGAGCTCGAGCTCGCCGTCAATCGCGTTCTGGAGACGAGCTCGCTCAAGCGCAGCTTCGACTACTACCGCGATCAGCTCAATCCGAGCCTCACACAATTGATGGTGGGCCGCAGCCCGGCCTTCCTCGAGATGGTGCGCCTGATCGAGCTCGTCGCGCCCTCCAACTCGACGATCCTGATCGAGGGCGAGAGTGGAGTCGGCAAGGAGCTGGTGGCGAAGTCGATCCATCTCCTGTCGCAGCGGGCAAAATCGAACTTCGTCGCCATCGACGCGACGACGCTGCAGGACACGCTGTTCGAGTCGGAGCTGTTCGGCCACGAGCGCGGCGCCTTCACGGGGGCCGAGCGCCGCAAGGACGGCCTCATCGAGGTTGCCGAAGGCGGCACCGTCTTCCTGGACGAGATCGGCGAGCTGCCGGCGGGCATGCAAGCGAAGTTGCTGCGCGTGCTCGAGACGGGAGAGTTCCGGCGCGTCGGCGGCGTGCAGAGCCTGTCGAGCGACGTCCGCTTCGTCGCCGCGACCAACCGCAACCTGCTCGGGCTCATCGACGACGCCCGCTTCCGCTCCGACCTCTACTATCGCCTGGCGACCGTGCTCATCAATGTGCCGCCGCTCCGCCACCGGCGCGAGGACATCGCGCTCATCGCCGACCGCTTCCTCGAGACGCGCTCGTTCCAGCGCGCGAAGATGAAGCGGCTCGGCAAGGATGCGATCGACCTGCTGACGAGCTACGCGTGGCCCGGCAACATCCGCGAGCTCAGGAACGTCATCGAGCGCGCGATCCTCGTCTCGGGCGACGCACCGGTCATCCATGCCGGCCACATCATGCTGCAGGGCACGCCGGGCGCGGGAGCCGATCAGTCGGTGCTGAGCTTCGACCACGAGCCGACGCTCGAGGAAATCAGGCGCCGCTACATCGGCGACCTCGTCGTCAAATACAACGGCCACCGCTCCCGCATCGCCGAGGTGCTCGGCATCAGCGAGCGCAATACGTACCGGCTGCTCAAGAAGTATGCGCTGGCGGACGAGTAGTGGGGTGGGTGCTGGGGGCGGTAAGAGCGCCTTCTGATTTCCATCCCCGCCCCTTCCCCGCCGCTCCCCGATCCCCTATGGTCCGCGCCTGACATTTCGGGGGCGAGGCCGATGGCATCGGCGGAGGCGATCGCAGGACACGGCGCGGACGGGGCGGCACAGGCCGTCGCGTCGCCTTTGATGCGTCTCGACGCGGTCGGACGCCGGTTCGGCGCGCTCAAGGCGCTCTCCGACGTCTCCTTCGACATTCGCCCTCACGAGATCCTCGGCATCGCCGGGCCGAACGGGGCGGGGAAGACGACGCTCCTCAACGTTTGCACGGGCGCGCTCGCGCCGAGCTCGGGCCGCGTCCTCGTCGAGGGCGGCGATCTTGCCGGACGGCGGCCGCACATCTTCTGCCGCGCCGGCGTCGCCCGCACCTTCCAGATCCCGCAGGTCTTTCACTCGATGTCGGTGCGCGACAACGTCTGGACCGGCGCCCGCTTCGGGCTCGCCGACAAATCAGGCGGCGCCGATTTGAGCGACGCGGTCGAGGCGGCGCTCGCCGTTACCGGGCTTTCGAGCGACGCCGGCCGGCCGGTCTCGAGCGCCGATCTCCTGACCCGCAAGCGTGTCATGCTGGCGGCGGCGCTGGCGACCGGGCCGAAGCTCGTCTTCATGGACGAGCCGTTCGGCGGCCTCAACGCGGAGGAGGTCGACAGTTTCGCGGCGCTCGTGAAGGACCTCTATGCGAAGCTCGGGGTCACCTTCGTGGTGGTCGAGCACAAGATCCGCGCGCTTTCGGCGATCTCGCAGCGCATGCTCATCCTCAACTTCGGCAGCGTCCTCATCCTCGATACGCCCGAGCGGGTGCTCAAGGACGACAACGTCATCCGCATCTATCTCGGGAAGCGCAACCTTGCTTAGCGTCCGGGATATCGACGTCTTCTACGGTGATTTCCACGTGCTGCACGGGGTTTCCCTCGATGTCGGCCAAGGCGAGCTCGTCGCCGTCGTCGGCGCCAACGGGCACGGCAAGAGCACCCTGCTCAAGGCGATCTCGGGCCTCGTGCCGATTGCCAGTGGCGACATCGCCTACAAGGGAAAGAGCATTCGCGGCCGCAAGGCGCCCGATCTCGTCCGTGAGGGCATCGCCTACGTCGCCGAGGATCGGCGGCTGTTTCCCGACATGACGGTGAAAGAGAACCTGATGCTCGGGGCGTACGCCCCGCACGCTCGCGCGAAACGGCAGGAAAACCTCGATCTCGTGCTCGGCCTCTATCCGCGGCTGGCGGAGCGGCAGTCGCAGCTCGCCCGGACGCTCAGCGGTGGCGAAGCGCAGATGCTGGCGCTTGGCCGCGGGCTGATGTCGGCGCCTGAGCTCCTCGCCATCGACGAGCCCTCGCTCGGCCTCGCCCCCAATCTCGTCGAGTCGATGCTCGAGACGGTGTCGCGCTTGAACCAGCAGGGGATCACGATCCTGCTCGTGGAGCAGAGCCTGGCGCTCATCGAAGGGCTCGTCCGCCGCGTCTACACGCTGGAGGAGGGCGTCATTCGTTTAGCCGCTCCGGCCACGGCGGCCGGCTAGGAGACCCCTCATGCAACAGATCATCGAGGTGGTGTTCGGCGGCATCGCACAAGGTGCCGTCTATTGCGTCATCGCCGTCGGTCTGTCGATGGTCTACGGCACGGCGCGGGTGCTCAACTTCGCTCATGGCTCGCTCTACACGGCCGGCGGCTACATCTGCTGGGTGCTGACAGCCGGCTATCTCGGACTGCCGCTATGGGCGGGCATCCTTTTGCTCATCCCCATCCTCTTCCTGATCGGCGTCGCGCTCGAGCGCGGCATCGTCCGGCCGCTGCGTGCGGGGCCGAACTGGAAGACGACGATCATGATGGCGACGCTGGGGCTCGCCTTCCTGCTCGATAATCTGTTCCAGGTCATGTTCGGCGCCGTGCCGCAAGTCATCCCTGCCTTTGCGGACGGGACGGTCCAGGTCCTCGGCACTACGATCGCGATCTATCGGCTATGGATGCTGATGATCGCGCTCGGTATCGTGCTGGCGCTGGAGGTCTTTCTCACCGCGACGATGTTCGGACAAGCGGTCCGGGCGGTTGCGCAAGATATGCAAGGCGCGGCGCAGGTCGGCATCGACGTCAACCAGGTGTTCGCCTTCACCTTCGGTCTCTCGGTGGTGCTGACGGGGCTCGCCGGCGTGCTGCTCGCGCCGCTCTATCTTGTTTCTCCGCTCGGCGGTTGGGCGCCGTTCCTCAAGGCCTTCGTCATCGTCGTGTTCGGCGGGCTAGGGAGCACACGTGGCGCTTGTATCGCGGCGTTCCTGCTGGCGCTCATCGAGGCGTTCGTCGTGTTCTACGTCGGGCCGGTCTGGACGCTGCCGATTTGGCTTCTGACGCTGCTCGTCGTCCTCATGGTCCGCCCCAAGGGCCTGCTCGGCAAGTGGGAGGCCTGACGGCATGGCATCGGCATCGCGCTCCTCGTCCGCCTCGCTCGCCGGCACCGGCATGCCGCCGGCTTGGGCGGGCCCATGGTTCTGGCTCGCCGTCGCGGCGCTCGCCGTGGCCGGGTTCTTCGTCGGCAGCAGCTATGTGCTGCACATCCTGATCCTCTGCTTCCTGTGGGCGATGGTCGCCGCCTCCTGGGACCTCGTCGTCGGCTATGCCGGCATCATGAACTACGGCCAGCTCGTGTTCTTCGCCTTCGGCGCCTACACGTCCGGGTTTCTTGCAGCAAAGCTCGGCGTGACGCCGCTGGTGTCGATGGCGATCGGTGCGGCGGCGACCGGGCTGATCGGCGTGCTGATGGGTCTGCCGTGTCTGAGACTGCGCGGGGAGTACGTGGCGCTCTTCACCTTCGCGGTGCATCTCGCCATGCCGCCCGTCATCCAGCAAGGCCGCGACCTCGGCCTCGGCGGCAACACGGGTCTCCTCGGCATCCCGCCGGTCAACCTGTTCGGCTACGTCATCGGTCCGCTCGACAAGCTCGGCTGGTACTATCTCGCGCTCGCGGTCGCGGCGGTCTCGGTCTACCTCATTTACTTTGTGCTGCTGAGGAGCCGGCTCGGTCACGCCTTCGTGGCGTTGCGCGATTCGGAAGGCTTCGCCCGCGCGCTCGGTATCGACGATTTCAAGTACAAGCTGTTGGCCTTCACGATCTCGGCGGCCTTCGCGGGGTTGGCGGGTGCGCTCTATGCCCACTACACGACGGTGGTGACGCCCAAGATCCTCGGCAACGAGTTCTTCCTGATGGCGATGGTGATGCTCGCCGTCGGCGGCATGGGCCGGTTTCCGGGCGTTCTCATCGGTGCCTTCATCGTCATCATCGGCAACGAGCTGCTGCGCTCCTTCGACAATTATCGGCTGATCGTGCTCGGCGTCGTGGTCGTGGCGACGGTGCTCTTGCTGCCGAACGGACTCGTCTCGCTCGCCGGCCGGCTCGGCTGGCGGGAGGCCGGCGGCAATGCGCCACGGACACGCCCCGGCACCAAGACGAACGCTGCCGGTTAACCACGCTCGCAGCGACCGCATTCCTCTTTACCGGCCACCGACGGGGGCGTGATAAATTCATCACAGCCATCCAGCATGCCGCCTTGACAGCCAGCCCTCCGCTGACGAGCCTCGGCGACCGAACTGCGGGCCGACCCGGAGCAGACCATGACGCCTTTCTCGATCGCCGGCATCCAGATGTGGCTGACGACGCATTCTAATCTGGAGACCATGCGTCACCGGCTCGATCTCACCATGCATCTCTATCCGTGGGTGCAGATGGTGATGTTCTCCGAGCTCGCCTGCTTCGGTCCCCTGCTTCAGCACGCCCAGCCGCTGCCAGGCGCCGCCGAGGAGCAGCTGCAGGAGATGGCGAAGAAGCATCGCATCTGGCTCGTCAACGGCTCGATGTACGAGCGGCGTGACGGCGCGATCTACAATACGACCTCGGTGATCGACCCCGAAGGCGAGGTGGTCGGGCGCTACAGCAAGATGTTCCCGTTCACGCCGTTGGAGCAGGGCGTCGAGCCAGGCGATCAGTTCTTCCATTTCGATGTCGAGGGCGTCGGCCGCTTCGGCATTCTCAACTGCTACGACATGTGGTTCCCGGAGACATCACGGCAGCTGACGGCTTCGGGCGTCGAGGTCATCTTGCATCCGGTGATGACGCACACGATCGATCGCGATGTCGATCTCGCCGTCGCACATGCGACCTCGGCGATGATGCAGTGCTACATCTTCGACATCAACGGGCTCGGCGCCGGCGGCAACGGCCAGTCGGCCGTGTTCGATCCGTCCGGCCGGGCGTTGCATCGCGCCGACGCCACCGAGCAGATCATCCCCGTCGAGATCGATTTGGAGCAGGTTCGGCGCTCTCGGGAGCGTGGGCTTCGCGGTCTCGGACAAATGGCCAAGAGCTTCCGCGACCGGCCCACGCAGTTCCCCGTCTATCGCGAGGGCTTCGACACGGCCTATCTCGACGGCCTGGGCGCGCTCGCCCAACCGCGCCGCGCCGACGCGCCGCCGGCCAACGTCAAGACGCTGCCGGTTCGCCGCAGCATCGTGAAGTAGGGCCGAACCTCAGTTTAAAGAAAATTCGCACGATCCGGTTAGCTTCGAGGAAGCCAATCGGGGCCTTTTTGCCGGCCCGTTAAAGGTATGGCACGTGGACGCGCATAGCCTCTCCCCAGCCGCGTCGAGCGGGTTGGCGGTCGCTTCGACCTCGGGAGGGATAGATGTCGCGCATAGCGCTCGCGCTTTTGGCGTTCTCGGTTTCCATCACACCTGCAAAGGCAGAGACCGAGGTTCCTGCTGCCGAGGCGATCGGATTGCAGGCGGCGATGCAGCGGCATATTGAGGCCAATCTCGTCGACGGAGCGCTGCTCCATATCGACCCGGTCACCGGGATCGTGCAGTCCTTCTATCCGGCCAAAGCGCATCCGAAAATCATGCAGGTCGGGCCGTACTACTACCTGTGCGCGAACTTCAGAGACGATGCCGGTACGGAGGTGATGGTCAACTTCTACGTCGCCAAGCAGAGCGGCAAGTATGTCTTCTTCCACACCCTGTTCGGCGAGGACGAGGCCTTCGAGGCGCAGTTCGAGAAGCACGCCGCCCAGCCGGCCAACTAGCGCCTGTGCCGCATCATGGGCTGGTTATCGGGCATCACGCGGCGTATCTGCTGCGGCAGGCTGTTTCTGAAGTTCCTGGCATATTTCGCACCGGCCTTCCTGGTGCTGAGCGCAGTCGCCATGTCGATGATCTCGACCTACGACGTCCGCGCCGCCAAGGAGCGGCTGACCGCGCGCGTCGGGAGCCAGATCGCCAGTGTCGCCTCGGCGATCGAGCACGAGCTGGAGGAGCGACATGTCGAGGCCGCTCAGGTGCTCATCGCGACGCTGCTGACCGATCCGGCCATCGTCTGCGCCGAGTATTGGCGTGACAACGCCCTGAACGTCGTGCTGGCGGCGCCGGCAGTGATCGGCTGCAAAGGGCAGGGGCAGTACGAGACGGTCGCTCTGAAAGCCGGGGTGTCGGGCGAGAACGTCTTCTCCGTCCGCGTCTCGGAAGCAGAGATCCAGCAGGTTGCCCTGATGAGCCGGGAGTTTTCAACGCTCGCCATCTGCGTGGCCTTTCTCCTCGCGGTCGCCGTCAGCGCCTACGGGTTCCGCCGCTCGGTCGGCCGGCCGCTAGGCGCCGTCCTCGAGGCCGTGCGTGGCACCTCGACGACCGAGTTCAAGCGCCTGAGTGGCGGCGCGCCGCGTGACGAGATCGGCCGCCTGATGACCGCATTCTCCGAGATGCAGGATCGCATCGATGCCGAGACGCGAAGCGTCGCCGAGCACGCCAGGTATCTGGCGGATGAGATAGACGAGCACCGGCGGACGTCCGCCGCTCTCGAGACCGCGCGGGCGTACGCGGAAGCCGCCGCGCAGGCGGCCGAGCGGGCGAGCCGGGCCAAATCCGACTTTCTCGCCTTGATGAGTCATGAGCTCAGGACACCGCTCAACGGCATTCTCGGGCTCTCGGGCCTGATCGCGAGGGAAGCTGCGAGCACCGAGCACCGCGCGTTCGCCAATGTCATCTCGGAGGCAGGGCAGTCGCTCCTGCACATGATCAACGGCATGCTCGATCTTTCGGCGATCGAGGCTGGAAAGCTCACGCTCGATCCCTCGGCGTTCAGCATCCGCGAGGTCGTTGCGGGCGTCGGCGATCTGATCGGTCCGGCGGCCAAGGCCAAGGGCATCGCGCTCGTCTGCGTGATCGGCGACGACGTCCCGCCGATGCTCGTCGGCGATCCGTGGCGGCTGAGGCAGATCATCGTCAACCTGCTGGGCAATGCCGTGAAGTTCACCGATCGCGGCCATGTCCGTCTCGAGGGCCGGCTTGTCTCGCGCGATGGCGATCGGGCGATCGTCCGCATCGACGTGGAGGACACCGGCATCGGCATGGACGACGCTTTCCTCGCCGTGGTGTTCGAGCGATTCCGGCAGGCCGATCCCTCCAACACGCGGCGCCATCAAGGCTCGGGCCTCGGCCTCGCCATCACGCGCGATCTCGTTCATCTGCTGGGCGGCACGATCGCGGTCGAAAGCACGCCCGGCACCGGCAGCCGCTTCACCATCGAGCTGCCGTTCGAGCTCGAGAATGCGACGGGGAGCGCCGTCGAGGCAGCGTAGTGGGGACGGGGTCAGTCCGTTCGGCCGGCCGCTTCGGCAACCGCAAGGACAATGTGGTTGAGGATCGGACGGCCCACGGGCGTGGCGCGCAGACGGCGCCCTTCGAGCGTGACGAGCCCCTCGTCGAGCAAGCCCTGCAGGCGTGCGACGCGCACGGGCCGGCCCGCCATCGCCGCGATCCGGTCGAGGTCGATGCCCTCGGCGAGCCGCAGCCCCATCAGCAGCATCTCGTCCGTCTGCTCGGCCGCCGACACGGGCACTTGCTCGATCATCCCGTGACCTTGCCGCGTGACCAGATCGCGCCAGCGCTCGGGATTGCGCTCGGTGGAGGTCGCGATGCGGCGGCCATCGGGCGTGAGCAGCCGGCCGTGGGCGCCGGGGCCGGCGCCGGCATACGTGCCGTAGCGCCAATAGACGAGATTGTGCCGGCATTCTTGACCAGGGCGCGCATGGTTGGAGATCTCGTAAGCTGGCAGTCCGGAAGCTTCGGTGAGCTCCTGCGTGATCTCGTAGAGCGCGGCGGCCTGGGTATCGGGTGGCGTCACGAGCTTGCCCGAGGCGTGCAGCGCCGCGAACGGCGTGCCCTCCTCGATGGTGAGCTGATAGAGCGAGAGATGCGACGCGCCGTAGGTGAGGGCTTCGCCAAGCTCGTCGCGCCAACGCTCCGGCGTCTGGCCGGGGCGGGCGTAGATCAGATCGAACGAGACGCGGTCGAAGGTCTTGAAGGCGGTCGCGAGGGCAGCCTTCGCCTCCGCCAGATTGTGCAACCGGCCGAGCGATTTGAGGTCGGGATCGTTCAAGGCCTGGATGCCGAGCGAGACGCGATTGATGCCGGCGGCGCGATAGCCGGCGAAGCGGTCCGTTTCGACGCTCGACGGATTGGCCTCGAGCGTGATCTCGGCATCCGCGGCGACGGGCCAAAGCCTTGCGATGGCTTCGAGGATCGTATCGACGGCCTTCGGCGACATCAGCGAGGGCGTGCCGCCGCCGAAGAAGATGCTCTGTACGTCGTCGCTGCGCGACATCTCGCGTTGGAAGGCCAGCTCGCGCGCGAGCGCTGCAACGAACGAGCCCTCGTCGACACCACCATGCCGGACGTGACTATTGAAATCGCAGTACGGGCACTTCGCCGCGCAGAACGGCCAATGCACATAGACGGCGTGGCCGGGGTCACGAGGCGGCAAGGCATGCCTCGACGAATTTGGCGAATGCGATCGCGCGATGCGAGATGGCATGCTTCGCCTCGGGCTCCATCTCGCCGAAGGTCTCATTGCGGCCATCGGGCAGGAACATCGGATCGTAGCCGAAGCCCCGTGTCCCGCGCGGTGGCCAGACGAGCGTCCCGAAGACCTTGCCCTCGAACTCTTGCGACGTCCCATCCGGCCAGGCGAGCGACAATACGGCGGTGAAGTTGGCGCGACGCTGGCCGGGTGTCGTCGCGCCTGCTTTCTGCAGCCCCTCCTCGACAAGCCGCATCGCGTGCGCGAAATCCTTGGCCGGGCCTGCCCATCGCGCCGAGTAGATGCCCGGCTCACCGCCGAGCGCCGCGACCTCGAGGCCCGAGTCATCGGAGAGCGCCGGCAGCCCCGACGCCGTCGCCGCTGCAACCGATTTCAGCCGCGCGTTCCCCGCGAACGTCGTCTCCGTTTCGTCCGGCTCCGGCAGTTTGAGCGCGCCCGCCGAGACGACGTCGACGCCATAGGGGGCCAGCAACTCCGCGATCTCGCGCAGCTTGCCCGGGTTGTGACTGGCGAGCACGAGCCGCGTGCCGCGTGTGAGCCTACGCATCATGGGAGCTTCCAGATCTTCGGCTCGGCGAATTCGAGCGAGTTGCCGGCGGGGTCGCGGAAGTAGATGGAGCGGCCACCCCCGGGCCAGGCGAAATCGGATTCGATGGCGATACCCTTTGCCACGAGATGCGCGTGCCAGCGATCAATCTCTTGCGCGGAGGCCTTGAAGCACACATGTCCCGTGCCACGGCTGCCATGTGGCGGCACGGGCAACGCGGTCGACGCCGGTGGCAGCTCCGTGACGCTAGGATTGAAGATCAGCAGCATGGCGTTGCCACAGCGGTAGAAAAGCTGGCGCGGGGGCATCCGGCTGTAGAGCTCGAGCCCGAGCACGTCCGAATAGAAGTCTTCGGCTGCGGCGAGGTCACTCGCATAGAGCACCGTTTCCAGAACTCCCGCCGGCCTGAGCGCCGTCATCCCTCGACGCCTTCGACGATGACGATCTCGGCAATGCCCGCCCCGGTCCGCTTCGCCTTCGCTGCCTGGTACTCGGGCGAGTGATAGCAGGCGATGGCCTCGTCGTAGCTCGGGAACTCGATGACGACGTTGCGCGGGCGCGTCTCGCCTTCGAGCCCTTCGTGGCGTCCACCACGGGCGAGAATCTTGGCGCCGAATTTTTTGAAGGCGACGGGCGCCAGCTCCGCGTAGCCCTTGTACTGATCCGGGTTGGTGACGGTGACGCGCGCGATCCAATAGGCCTTTGGCATGGGAGTCTCTTCTGTGAGAAGGTTGCGGCCACGCTCACGCGAGGACCGGCGCCATTCATACACCAACGCATCTGCTGATTGGAACCGCGGTGCTGGCGCGCCCCGAGCGCCGGTGGAGCGCCACGGCCGCATTGGCGGGCTCCTTCCTGCCGGATGCGCCGATGTTCGTGATGTTCGCTTATGCCAAGCTCGCAGGGCTCGGCCACGCCGATCTGTGGCCCGAGCCGTATGGGCTCTACTGGAATTCGGTGTGGCAGGCCTGGATCAACGCCGCGCATTCGCTGCCGGTCTATCTCGCCTTGCTTGGGCTGGCCCTCGCCGCGCGGCTCGATTGGCTGAAGGTGTTCGCGCTAGCGGGTCTGCTGCACATCGCCTTCGACTTTCCGTTCCATCGCGAGGACGGGCACGCGCATCTATGGCCGTTCAGCGATTGTAAATTCGTCTCGCCGGTCTCTTATTGGGATCCGGCCCACTACGGCACTGTCATGTTGCCGATCGAGGCGGCGATCGTCGCGGTATCGATCGCCGTGTTGTGGCGGCGCTATGAGTCGCTCTGGAGTAGGCTCGCACTCGGCGGGGCCGCGGCGGCGTTCGTCGCGGTGCCGGCCTACTTCATCCTCGTCCATCACCACTGACGCTCTCGATCTCGGCGAGGATCGCTTTCGCGGCGGCGAGTGGATCGGTGGCAGCAGTGATCGGCCGCCCGACGACGAGGCGGGTGGCGCCGGCGGCGATGGCGGCAGAGGGCGTCATGACGCGAGCCTGATCGCCTTTGGCCTCGCCTGCGGGCCGAATGCCGGGGGTGACGATTTCGAAGCCAGAGCCGGTCGCCGCGCGGATGCGGGCCGCCTCCTCGCCAGATGCGATGACGCCATCGAAGCCCGCGTCTTGCGCCATGAGTGCGCGTCGCACGACAAGATCGGCGGGACTTTCGGCGATGCCCTGCTCGGTCAAATCGGCGGCGGTCAGATGCGTCATCACCGTCACCGAGAGGAGCTTGAGGGGAGAGCTGCCGCGCCCTTTGACGGCGGCATCCAACGTCTTGCGGTCGTGACCGTGCACGGTCAGGAGATCGACCCCGAGCCGCGCGACGTTCGCCGTTCCCTTCTCCACCGTGTTGGAGATGTCGAGCAGCTTCATGTCGAGGAACACTTGGCTGCCCTGGCGCTTGAGCTCTTGAGCGAGCTCCAGCCCGCCGCCGAACAGCAGCTCGTGGCCGATCTTGAAGAAGGAGATCGCAGTCTCGGTCTGCCGTACGAGGGCGCGCGCCGCCTCGATCGTGGGTACGTCGAGGGCGAGGATCAGGCGGTCTTGGGGGGTGAGCCGGGTCATGAGCGGCTGCTTAGCCGTCAGCGCTGGCGGTGTCCAACCCCAAAATCAAAGGCGGCCTTCGGCCGGACTCTCACGCTGGATCCCCACGCCTTGCTCGCCGCTGCGCGCTCGCGCGTGAGGATGACGGAAGTCGGGCTTTCTGAATGAAAGAGACAGTATCCGTCATCCTCGGCAAGCGACGGCCATCAGGCCGAGTGAGCCGGGGATCCAGCGTGACACTCCGGCCAAAGGCCGACCTCAGCTGCTTTTCCCGTCGAAGAACGCGGCCACCTTGGCGAAGAAGCCGGCGCTCTCGGGGCTCGTTTCCTTGTTGGACGCCTTCTCGAATTCGTCCAGCAACTCGCGCTGGCGCCGCGTCAGGTTCTTCGGCGTCTCGACCTCGACCTGGATGTACATGTCGCCGGTCGATTTGGACCGCAGCACCGGCATGCCCTTCGACTTCAACCGGAACTGCTTGCCGGTTTCCGTACCTTCCGGGATCTTCACCCGCGTGCGCCCGCCGTCGACCGTCGGCACCTCGACCTGGCCGCCGATCGCCGCGGTCACCATCGAGATCGGCACCTTGCAGAAAATGTCGGCGCCGTCGCGCTGGAAGAACTCGTGCGGCTTGATGGCGAGGAAAATGTAGAGGTCGCCCGCCGGCCCACCGCGCACGCCGGCCTCGCCCTCGCCGGCGAGGCGAATCCGCGTGCCGTCCTCGACACCGGCCGGAATGTTGACCGAGAGCGTGCGCTCCTTGGTCGTGCGGCCGGTGCCGTTGCAGGAGCCGCAGGGGTTCTCGATCTTCTCGCCGCGGCCCTGGCACGCAGGACAGGTCCGCTCGATCGTGAAGAAACCCTGGCTCGCACGCACCTTGCCGATGCCGCCGCAGGTCGTGCAGGTCGTGGCCCGCGTGCCGGACTTGGCCCCGGTGCCCGTGCAGGTCTCGCAGGTGACGCTGGTCGGAACGCGAATCTGCGCCGTCTTGCCCTCGTAGGCGTCCTTCAGCGCAATCTCGAGATTGTAGCGCAGATCATCGCCACGCTCGCGCGAGGACCGGCCTCGACCGCCGCCGCTACCACCGCCGCGGCGGCCGCCCATGAACTCGCCGAAGATGTCGTCGAAGATGTCGGACATGGAGGCGCCGAAATCGGCACCGAAGCCGCCCGCTCCACCGCCGCCCATGGCCGGATCGAAGGCCGCGTGGCCGAACTGGTCGTAGGCCGCCCGCTTCTGCTGGTCGGAGAGAACTTGATAGGCTTCGTTCAGCTCTTTGAACTTGCGCTCGGCGTCCGCGTTACCCGGATTGCGATCCGGGTGATGCTCTTTGGCGAGCTTGCGGAACGCATTCTTCATGTCCTGCTCGGTCGCGCCGCGCGACAGCCCGAGCACTTCATAATAGTCACGTTTCGCCATGTGTGCCGCCCAAATGGTGGAAGCCGCCTGCGCGTTCAGCGCCTGCTTCCTCATCCGGCGATCCTCGCCGCCGGCTTGTCCCTGCAGCGAGGATCATCTCGTCCCCGCGCTCTCGATCAGGCCGACTTCTTCTTGTCGTCGTCGACCTCCTCGAAGTCCGCATCGACGACGCCGTCGCCGCTGCCGGACTTGTCGCCACTGGCCGAGGCCTGATCGCCACCGCCGGCGGCGCCGCCCTGGTCCTTGTACATGGCCTCGCCGAGCTTCATCGCGACCTGGGCGAGCGCGTTGGTCTTGGCCTGGATCGCGGCCTTGTCATCGCCGCCGAGCACACTCTTGAGCTCGGTCACCGCGCCCTGGATGGCCGCCTTGTCGCCCGCCGGCACCTTGTCGCCAAGCTCGCCGATGCTTTTCTCGGTGGCGTGGATCATGGCCTCGGCCTGGTTCTTGGCCTCGACCAGCTCGCGCCGCTTCTTGTCGTCGGCCGCGTGGCTCTCGGCATCCTTGACCATCCGCTGGATGTCGGCGTCGGACAGACCGCCGGACGCCTGGATCTTGATGGTCTGGAGCTTCTGCGTGGCCTTGTCCTGCGCCGACACGTTGACGATGCCGTTGGCGTCGATGTCGAAGGTGACCTCGATCTGCGGCACGCCACGCGGGGCCGGAGGAATGCCGACGAGATCGAACTGGCCGAGCATCTTGTTGTCGGCCGCCATCTCGCGCTCGCCCTGGAAGACGCGGATCGTCACCGCATTCTGCCCGTCCTCGGCGGTCGAGAAGATCTGGCTCTTCTTCGTCGGGATCGTCGTGTTGCGATCGATCAGGCGCGTGAAGACACCACCCAGCGTCTCGATGCCGAGCGAGAGCGGGGTCACGTCGAGCAGCAGCACGTCCTTGACGTCGCCCTGCAGCACGCCGGCCTGGATGGCGGCGCCGACGGCGACCACCTCGTCCGGGTTGACGCCCTTGTGCGGCTCACGGCCGAACAGCTGCTTCACGACCTCCTGCACCTTCGGCATGCGCGTCATGCCGCCGACGAGGACGACCTCGTTGATCTCGGCCGCCTGAAGCCCAGCGTCCTTCAACGCCGCCTTGCACGGGCCGATCGTCTTCTGAATGAGATCGTCGACGAGGCTCTCGAGCTTCGCCCGCGTCATCTTCATCGTGAGATGCTTCGGACCCGACTTGTCGGCCGTGATGAAGGGCAGGTTGACCTCGGTCTGGGCCGAGGAGGAGAGCTCGATCTTGGCTTTCTCAGCCGCTTCCTTCAGGCGCTGGAGCGCCATCTTGTCGGACTTGAGATCGATGCCGGTCTCTTTCTTGAACTCACCGACGAGATACTCGACCAAGCGCATATCGAAGTCTTCGCCGCCGAGGAACGTGTCGCCGTTCGTCGACTTCACCTCGAACACGCCGTCGCCGATCTCGAGGATCGAGATGTCGAAGGTGCCGCCGCCGAGGTCATAGACGGCGATGGTTTTGGAGTCTTTCTTCTTGTCGAGGCCATAGGCGAGAGCTGCCGCCGTCGGCTCGTTGATGATGCGCAACACCTCGAGGCCGGCGATCTTGCCGGCGTCCTTGGTCGCCTGACGCTGGGCGTCGTTGAAATAGGCGGGCACCGTGATGACGGCCTGCGTCACCGTATGGCCGAGATAGGCCTCCGCCGTCTCCTTCATCTTTTGCAGAATGAAGGCCGAGATCTGGGAGGGCGAGTACTTGGTGCCGTTCGCCTCGACCCACGCGTCGCCATTGTCGGCGCGCACGATGTTATAGGGAACGAGGCCCTTGTCCTTCTCGACCATCGGGTCGTCGTAGCGCCGTCCGATCAGGCGCTTGATGGCGAAGAAGGTGTTGATGGGGTTGGTCACCGCCTGACGCTTGGCGGGGAGGCCGACGAGGCGCTCGCCGTCGTCCGAGAACGCGACGATCGAGGGGGTGGTGTTGATGCCCTCGGCGTTGATGATGACTTTGGGCGTGTTGCCTTCCATCACGGCGACGCACGAGTTCGTGGTGCCGAGATCGATTCCGATCACTTTCGACATGTCAAATCAGTCCCTTAGCTGCGGCGGACCGTCCGGACCCGTTGTGGCGCCCGTTGCCGCCCCTGCCGTCCTGCCGGCAAAAGGCCCGGCCCCCTGATGGTGATGAATCAGGAATTCCTCCGCGTATATAGGCACGGCGGATTGACGCTTCAACCGTCTTGCCCCCCGAACGGAGCCCTGGAGCAGCGGCAGATGAGCCCGCAAAAGCGGCTCGACAATGGCGGGATACCCCCTCCCGCCCGGCCCCTCGGAGGGGGTTAAATTTTCATGAACCTTCACCGTTAAGGATTGTCCAAGGAAACGGCGAATCGCCTTTTCGGGGAGATACCTATGCTCGGCGCGACCATCGGCATCCTGGCCTTCATCGCGGGCATCGTCCTCCTCGTCTGGCGGCGCGGCGCTACGCCGCCGCAGACGCCGGGCACCGGGCGGCTCGGCGGGCTCACGCAGCTCATGAACAGCCGCTTCGGGTCGCTGGCCCTCATCGTGGCTGGCCTCTTCCTGATCGCGCAGACCTCCTACGTCTTCATCGACGCCGACCGTGTCGGGCACTTGAAGCGGGTCTACGGCTTCAGCGAGCTGCCGCCGGGCCGCATCATCGGTCTCTCGGGCGAGAAAGGGCCGCAGGCCAAGATTCTCGGCCCCGGCTTCCATTTCATCCCGCTCGTCCGCGTCCTCTACGAGGTCGAGGAGTACGACGTCGTCGTCATCCCTCAAGGCCAATATGGGGAGCTGACCGCGCTCGACGGGCTGCCGATGCCGGCGGGCATGTTCATCGCGCCCCAGATCGCCGACGACCAGGTCGAGAGCATGCTGACGGCCGAGACGTTTCTGACCAAAGGCGGCTATCGCGGCCCGCAAGAAACCGTGCTGAAACCGGGCAGCTACCGCCTCAACCGCTACCTCTTCCGCGTGACCTCCACTCAGGAGGCCACGCCGGCCACGATCATCCCGGCGGGCAGCGTCGGCGTCGTCAAATCCAACGTTTCGCGGCCGGGTGCGCACTGCGTCGAGGAGGAGGTGAAGGCGGCCGAGGCGCGGGGGCTCGAAGGCGCCTTGTCGGTCCCGCTGGTCCCGACGGGGTGCGTCGGCATCTGGCGGGATGCGCTGCTGCCCGGCGCCTACTATCTCAATCGCCGCGCCTACGAGGTGACGCTCGTCGACACCCGCGTGCAGACCTGGGACTTCAAGGGCGGCTTCATCAAGCGCCTAATCGACCTCTCCGTCGACCAGCAGGGCAACATTCGACAGACCGAGCGAACGGAGCCGCATCCCGAGATCCGCGACGCCGCCGACCGCGCTGTCTTCCTGAAAGTCGAGGGCTGGGACATCCCGCAAGAGCTGCGCGTGCTCGTGCAGGTGTCGCCCAAGAACGCGCCTGTGGTGGTCGGAGCCGTCGGTGGCCTCGACGAGGTGCGCGATCGCATCCTCATCCCGGTCATCCGCTCGATCGTGCGCAATGTCGCGGGCTCCGAGATCGTCGTCCCCGATCCTGCCGACACGACGAAGACGATCCGCCGCCGCACGCATGCGATCGACTTGATCGAGAACCGCGACGCCATCGAGCGGACGATCGAGGCTCTGGTGAAGCGCGAAGGCCTCAAGGCCGGAGTCGACATCCAGCAGATCAGGCTCGGCGAGCCGGCCATTCCGCCGGAGCTGTTGATCTCGCGCCAGCGCGAGCAATTGGCCCAGCAACTCGCCATCGCCTATCAGCGCGAGACGGAAAGCCAGGCCAAGCGAATCGAGACCGAGCAAGCGCGCGCCACCGCCAACGAGCAGCCGCGTCTCGTCGAATCTCAGATCGCCGTGCAGGTGGCCCAACAGCGGGAAGCCGAGCGGGCGGCGCTGGGGCGCGCCGAGCGGCAATATCTGGAGGAGCTCGCGCGTGGTCAGCTCGCCCAAGCCAATGTGCTCGGCCAGGATCGGGTGGCGATGCTGCAGGCGCTGGACAAAACGCTGGTCACGCTCGAGCGCAAGCCCGAGCTCGTCAGCCTGATCTCACGGCTCGTGCCGAATACGGTGGTGACGAGCGGCGGCTCGGGCCTAGAAGGCGCCGCCGCGATCCTCGGCAACGCGATGCGGGCAAGTGCGCCGCAGCCCGCCCCGCAACCGGTGGCCCAGCCGCAATAAGGGGCCTTCGGCGAAGGCACTCTCCTGGATCCCCATTCGGCGCTCGCGATGCTCGCTTGAATGAGGATGACGAAGACTTTCGTCATCCTCACGCGCGAGCGCGAAGCGCGTGAGCCAAGCGTGGGGATCCAGGAGAGAGTCTTCGCCGAAGGCGCATCCAGACTTAGGACGGGGAGCCTTCCTCGGCCGGGGGCTCGGTTGCTCCCGGCTCGTCTGGCGCCGGCGCTTCGGGTGCGGCCGCCGGAGCGGCCTCTTTGGGCACCTTCGCTCCACCCCGCGCCACGGCCACCATCGCCGGTCTCAGCACCCGCTCGCCGATGATGTAGCCCGATTGGAAGACTTCGGCGACGGCGCCGGCCGGCAAATCGGGCCGCTCCATCTCCATCACGGCTTGATGCTGGTTGGGATCGAAGCGCTGGCCCTGAGGGTCGATGCGGGTGACGCCATGGCGCTCGAGCATCTGCAGCAGCTCGCGCTCGAGCAGCTGCACGCCTTCCAGAAATCCCTTGAGATTTCCGTCCTGGGCTGCGGCTTCGGCGGGCACGGCAGCGATCGCGCGCTGAATGTTGTCGCCCAAGCCCAACACGTCGCGGGCAAAATCCGAGATCGCATACTTGCGGATGTCCGCCTTCTCGCGCTCGGCGCGCTTGCGGATGTTCTCCATCTCGGCGAACGTCCGCATGTAGCGGTCCTTGTAGCTGTCGCGCTCGTCGGCCAGCGCCTGGAAGGCGGCTTCGAGCGCCTCGGGCGTCAGCACGCCGTCCTCTCCCATATCCATGGGCTCGGCACCGGGGTCGTCCGGCTGGTTGCCGTTGGCTGCCGCCATCTCATCCTCGTCGGGATCGGGCCGGTTCGTATCGCTGCTCATGGATGATCCTGTCGCACGTTCGGTGTTGGTCGATTTATGAAACGCGTGAGGCCGCAAAATCGTATAGGTCCGTGGGGTTACCTCTGCCCTTGCGCGCGATCAAGTCACGAGCTTGCCGAGCAGCTTGGCCGTGAAGTCGACCATGGGAATGATCCGGGCGTAGTTGAGGCGGGTCGGGCCGATGACGCCGAGCACGCCGACGATGTTGTTCTCCGCGTCACGGAAGGGTGCGACGATGGTCGAGGAGCCCGACAGCGAGAACAGCCGGTTTTCCGAGCCGATGAAGATGCGCACGCCGTCGGCGCTTTCGGCCGCAGCCAAAAGCTCAAGCAGCTCCTGCTGGGTCTCGAGGTCGTCGAACAGCTTGCGGACGCGCTCCAAGTCCTCGAGCGCCGTCACGTCCGAGAGCAGCCGCGACTGCCCGCGCACGATGAGGCTCCGCGTCTCCCCGCCCGACCAGGTGGCGAGCCCCGCCTCGATGACCTTGGCGGTCAGTTGATCGACCTCGGCACGGCGGGCGGCGATCTCGCGCTCGATGCGGCTGCGCGCCTCCGGCAGCGTCAGGCCGCGGATCATGGCGTTGAAGAAGTTCGCCGCCTCGACAAGGGCCGAGGTCGGCAAATCCTTGGCGACGTCGATGACCCGGTTCTCGACCCGGCCGTCCTCGCTGACGAGCACGACGAGCGCCCGCTCGGGCTCGATGCGGACGAACTCCACCTGCTTGAGCTTGGCCGACTGCTTTTCGGTCAGCACCACGCCCGCGCACTGCGAGAGCCCCGAGATCATCTCGCTGGCTTCCGCTAGCACGGCCTCGATCGAGCCCTTGCGGGGCTTTGAGCCGACCTGCGCCTCGATCTGCTTACGCTCTTCCGGCGACAGGTCGCCGACCTCGAGCAGCGCGTCGACGAACAAGCGCAGGCCCGTCTCGGTCGGCAGGCGGCCGGCGGAGGTATGGGGGGCGTAGATGAGCCCTAAGCCTTCCAGGTCCGCCATGACGTTGCGGACGGACGCCGGCGACAGCGTCATTGGCAGACCGCGCGCGAGGTTGCGCGAGCCGACGGGCTCGCCGGTCGACAAATAGGTCTCGACGATGTGCCGGAAGATTTCGCGCGAGCGCTGGTTGAGCTCGGTGAGCTCGCTCGGGCCGCCTTTTCCGGCGGCGGGGCCTGGTGTGCGGAGTGTCGTCATGGCAGTCGCGTCATATGGGGTGCCCCGTTCGCTTTTTCCATACACGACTGCGGCCGGCGATGCTAAGAGGTTGCCGGCCCCGGTCCCGGCCGGTCCGTCATCCTTTCCACCCCTGTTCCACAAAGAGACGTTCAGAATGCGACCGTCGAAGCGTCAGGCCGATGAGCTCCGTCCCGTGCATATCGAGCGCGCGGTATCCATGCACGCCGAGGGCTCATGCCTCATCCGCTTCGGCAACACGCATGTTCTGTGCACGGCGAGTCTCGAGGAGCGGTTGCCGCCCTGGCTCAAGGGCCAGGGGCGCGGCTGGGTGACCGCCGAGTATTCGATGTTGCCCCGTGCTACTGCCGACCGCACCCGGCGGGAGGTGACGCAGGGGCATCCCTCGGGCCGGACGCACGAGATTCAGCGCCTGATCGGCCGCTCGCTCAGGGCTGTCGTCGATCTCCAGAAGCTTGGCGAGCGCCAGATCACGGTCGACTGCGACGTCATCCAGGCGGACGGCGGTACGCGGACGGCGTCCATCACAGGCGCCTGGGTCGCCTTGAGCGATTGCCTCGCCTGGATGCGGGCACGCAACATGATCGGCGCCGAGGTGCTGCGCGATCAGGTCGCGGCCGTCTCCTGTGGCATCTACCAGGGCGAGGCGGTGCTCGACCTCGACTATGCCGAGGATTCCAACGCCGAGGCCGACGCCAACTTCGTGATGACCGGCAAGGGCGGCATCGTCGAAATCCAAGGCACGGCGGAAGCCCACCCGTTCAGCCAGGGGAGCTTCGACCAGCTCATGATCCTCGCCAAGAAGGGCATCGGTGAGTTGATCAATTTACAGTCGCTGACGGTGGGGTGAGGTCGCGACATGCCTAAGGGGTATTGGATCGCCCACATCACTGTCAAAGACCCGCAAATCTACGAGAGCTACCGCTCCGTCAACTCGAAGGCATTCGACACGTATGGCGGCCGGTTTCTCGTGCGCGGCGGTCAGCACGAGGTGACGCGGGGCGCATCGCGCGAGCGGCATGTGATCGTCGAGTTCCCGAGCTACGAGGCCGCGAAAGCCTGCTACCACTCGCCCGAATATGCCGAGGCGAAAGCGATCTTCGATCGCGCGGCTGAGTCGGATCTCGTGATCATCGAGGGCATCTAAGCCCCAGCACCCGAAGCTATCCAGGAGACATCATGAAAGTTGGTTTCATCGGCTTGGGCACGATGGGTCGCAACGCGGCGCTGAACGTGCGGCGCGCGGGCTACGACATGGTTGTCTTCGACGTTCGCCCCGATGCTCTGAAGCCCCTGCTCGAGACGGGCGCTCAGGCCGGCAAGAGCCCCGCCGATGTTCTCGATCGCTGCGATATCGTCGTGACGATGGTGTTCGGGCCCAAAGAGGTCGAGCAGGTCGTGCGGGGCGAGAGCGGCTTCCTCGCGACGCGCTGCCAGGGCAAGACCTGGATCGACATGACGACGTCCAGCCCGAAGCTCATGCGCGCGCTCGCCGCCGAGTTTCAGGCGAAGGGCGGCGGGCCGGTCGATGCGCCGGTCACCGGCTCGGTCGATGCCGCGATTCGCGGCGACATGCCGATGTTCGTCGGCGGCGAGGACAAGGACGTCGAGATCGCCCGTCCGATCATCGAGGCGATGGGTCAGCTGCGCCGTGTCGGCCAATACGGCAACGGCTATGTGGCGAAGCTCGTCAATAATCAGCTCTGGAAGATCCACGCCGCGGCGATCGGCGAGGCGATGGTGACGGCCAAGCTCGCGGGTCTCGATCCTAAGCTCTGGTGGGACGTCATGAAGGGCGGGGCTGCAGATTCGTTCGTGCTGCAACACGACGTGCCCTCGATCTTCGCCGGTCATTACGATCCTTCCTTCCCCATCGCGCTGTGCTTGAAGGATCTATCGCTCATCAAGGAGCTGATGGACGAGGTCGGCACGCGCAACGAGCTGACGGAGGCGACGCATGCGCGCTTCAAGGAGGCGGGCGCCCGCTACGGAACCGGGGCCGGGGAGATGACCGTTTGCAAGGTCATCGAGGATGATGCGGGCATCGACTTGCGGGTGGCGGGCGACTGGGTGAAGCCCTGGGAGGTCAAGCATCCGGGAACTTGATCCGGTTGCCGATTGACTTTCGTCCGTGCTCCATTATATGCCACTGCATTCAATCTGATGCACCTGCATATAACGGAGCCGTCCATGACCAAAGTCCTTGTCCTCTATTATTCGAGCTACGGCCACATCGAGACCATGGCCGGCGCCGTTGCCGAAGGAGCCCGGGAAGCCGGCGCCGAGGTCGTGGTCAAGCGGGTGCCGGAGCTGGTCCCGGCCGAGGTCGCCAAGGCGTCCGGCTTCAAGACCGACCAGGCGGCGCCGATCGCCACCGTCGACGAGCTCCCCAACTATGACGCCATCGTCGTCGGCGTGCCGACCCGCTTCGGCAACATGCCGGCGCAGATGAAGAACTTCCTCGATCAGACCGGCGGCCTCTGGTTCGCCGGCAAGCTGATCGGCAAGGTCGGCAGCGTGTTCTCCTCGACCGCGACTCAGCACGGCGGCCAGGAGAGCACGATCCTCTCCACCCACACGGTCCTGCTGCACCACGGCATGGTGATCGTCGGCCTGCCCTATTCTTGGCAGGGCCAGATGGGCGTCAAAGAGGTGACGGGCGGCTCGCCCTACGGCGCATCGACGATCTCGGACGGCGACGGCTCGCGTCAGCCCTCCGCCAACGAGCTCGCCGGCGCCCGCTTCCAGGGCAAGCACGTCGCTCAGATCGCGGCCAAGCTCGCCAAGGGCTGAGCCGCGACGTATCGAAATCCGACGAAGCGGGGCTCAGCCCTGCTTCGTCATCTCGAAAGACGAGTAGCAGGCCGGGCCCGGCATGTTGGATTTGCCCGACAGCGCGTCCGCCAAGGCCTCCGTCAGCACGACGCCCTGATCCTGCTCGCGCACGCCGATCATCATGAAGGGGCGCTGCCAGCTCGAGTCTTGTCCAGCGGCGCCGCAATCGGTCTTGTACTGGCCGAGGTTCAGCTGAGACACCTTCGCGGTCGACGGCAGCACCTGTTTCAGCCATTTGGCGGAGGTCTCGGCGCGACGGCGCGCCCGCGTCAGCTCGCTGTTGGACGCGCCCTCCTGGGAGGCGACGCCGACCGCGATGACCTCCGGCGAGCGCGACAGCCCGGCCTTGAGATCGCCGCCGAGCACCGTCTTGACTATGTCCTCCTGCGACAGCGACCCGCCATTCTTCATGAGGTAGAGGTCGCTGCCCCAGAGCCACGTGTACTGCTTCGTCAGCAGCACGACGTCGAAGCGGGCGCGGCGGCCGGCCTTGTCGACGCCCTCGATCGGATAGACGACCGAGCTGTCGCCCCACCGCTCGGTGGCGACCTCGACATCGCTCTTGAGGAAGGAGCGGATGAGATCGGGCTTGAGCATCGCGACGCCGCCGACACCACCAGCCGCGAGCGCGAGCGTCACCGTCGCAGCCCCTGTCTTGCTGGCGATGAACGAGCTCAGCGCCTGGTACCAGTCGTTGGCGTTGTCCGCGCGGTCGTACCAGCGGAAGAGGCCACCTCGCTTCTTGCGCTCCTTCGAATGGTCGTCGCCGGATGGTGTAGTCCCGTTCGAAGTCGACATGGCTTGCCCTCCTTGACCGACGGATCGCGCGCAAGGCTCTGTCACAGGCTCATGACAGCCTTACGGCGGTCCTGCTCCCCTATCGGAGCGCCGCCGCCGCTGCTAGCCTCTCATCCACAGCCTTGTTCCAGCTCGCCAGGATGGTCCCATGCCCACGCTCGCAACCGGCGTCGCCCTCGCCCACCTTCTCGAAGCCCATGGCGTTCGCCACGTCTTCGGCATTCCGGGCGTCCACAACGTCGAGTTCTATCGCGGGCTTTGGGATACGAAGATCCGGCACATCAGCCCCCGCCACGAGCAGGGCGCGGGGTTCATGGCGGACGGCTATGCGCGGGCGACCGGCAAGCCGGGCGTCGCCATGGTGATCACTGGTCCGGGCCTGACCAATATCGCCACCGCCATGGGGCAGGCCTACGGCGATTCGATCCCGCTGCTCGTCTTCTCCTCCGTCAATCAGCGCCACGAGCTCGGCCTCGGCAAAGGCTATCTGCACGAGATGCCGAACCAGCGGAATCTTTCGGCGGGGCTCACGGCGTTCTCCCATACGCTGCTCCGGCCCGACGAGATGCCGGACGTGTTGCGCGCGGCCTTCGCGGTCTTCAACTCCTCGCGCCCGCGTCCCGTGCACATCGAGATCCCGATCGACGTCGGCGTCGCGCGTCAGGAGTGGAAAATCGACGGCGTCGGCGATCTGCCGTCGCGTCCGGCGGCCGATCCGGCGATGCTCGACAAGGTCGCGGCCAAGCTCGCCGGCGCCAAGCGCGTCATGATCGTCTGCGGCGGTGGCGCGAGCGACGCGGCAGCCGGTATTCGGACGCTCGCCGAGCGCCTCGATGCGCCCGTCATCATGACGCAGAACGCGCGCGGCATCTTAGCCCCCGAGCATCCGCTCTGCACGGAGTTCGCCGTCAATCGCGACAGCGGCCGCGCCATCGTCGACGAGGCCGACTTCGTGCTGATGATCGGCACCGAGCTCGGCGAGACGGACTACGAGTTCTACGCGACAGGCCAGCTCAATCCGAAGCCGCCGACTGCCCGCATCGACATCGATCCCAGGCAGATCGCCATCGGGCCGCGCGTCGCCTTCTCGGTGGTCGCCGATGCCAAGCTCGCGGTCGAGGGGCTCGTTGCCCGGCTCGACGGGGCGAAGGCCGGCAAACACGACACCGCCTGGGCCAAGGACGCGGTCGCCCGCATGACCACGATCGCCCGCCAGACGCGCGAGCCCGAGGATCCCTTCTACGACGAATTCCTCGAGCTGATCCGTGCCACGCTGCCGGACCCGATCGTCATCGGCGACTCGACCAAGGTCGCCTACCGCGGCGCTCTCACCTATCGGGCCCCTAGCCCGCGCAGCTATTTCGGCGCCGGCACCGGCTTCGGCACGCTCGGCTACGCGCTTCCCGCCGGCATCGGCGCCAAGATCGCCCGCCCTGACCGGCATGTCGTCGTCGTCACCGGCGACGGCGGCATCCAGTTCACGCTGCCCGAGCTGATGTCAGGCCGTGAGGCGAAGGCCGGCGTCATCGTCATCATCTGGAACAACAACGGCTACCGCGAGATCAAGGACTACATGGTTTCCAAGGAGATCAAGCCGGTCGCCGTCGACATCCCGCCGCCCGACTTCGGCAAGGCGGCCGAGTCCGTCGGCATCCCCTATGCGCGTCCAGCCTCGCTAGTCGAGCTCGGCGCCGCGCTGAAGAAACACGCCAAGACCGAGGTGCCCGTGATCATCGAGACCGGGCCGTGGATGGTCGGGAAATAGCGGACTCTACTCGCCCGCGCTCGCGCCAGGCCGTCCGCTCGGCAGTGTGAGGCGAACCCCGAGACCGCCGAGGCTCGAGCGGTAGAGCGACATTTCCGCTCCCACCGCCTCGACGATGTCGCTCGCGATAGCGAGGCCAAGGCCGGTGCCCTGCACGGTCTCGTCCAAACGCTGTCCACGCTCGACGACCACCGTGAGCTTCTCGTCCGGCACACCCGGCCCGTCGTCCTCGAGGCTGAGCTCGACGCCTTTGCCGTTCTGGTGGCCGGCGATGCGGATCGTCGAGCGCGTCCATTTGCGGGCGTTGTCGAGCAGGTTGCCGAGAAGCTCCGCGCCATCGACGGCATCGATACGGGCCATCAGGCCCGGCTCGATGTCGCGCGTCCAGGTGATTTCATCGCCACGCGGCATGCGCTGCATGGTGCGCACGACCTTGTCGATGAGCGGCGCGAGCGTCACTGGCTCCGGCGCCCGGGCATGCGAGACACGAGCCCGTGCAAGCTCCCGCTCGACGTGACGGCGCATGGCCTCCACTTGCTCCGCGATGTCGCGCGCCGCATCGCCTATGCCGGCTGCGGAAAGCTCGCGCGCGCGGCCCGAAAGAATGGTCAGCGGCGTCTTCAAGCCATGCGCCAGATCGCCGGCCCTGGCCCTTGCGCGCGCAATCGAGCTTTCCTGCGAGGCGAGCAGCGCGTTGAGCTCCTCGACCAGCGGCAGGACCTCGGCCGGGAAATTGCCGGCGAGCCGTTTCTCGGTGCCGCCGACGACGTGCCCCAAGCGCTCGCGCAACAACGAGAGCGGCCGCAAGCCGAGCCCGACCTGCAGCCAGGCGGCGCCGAGCAGGAACGCGCCCAGCAGGCCGAGCATGAGTGCCAGCTCGGTATCGAAATCGCGCTGGATCACGCGCAGCTCGGCGACGTCGATGCCCGAGGACAGGGTGAGGACGCGGCTACCCGTGCCCGCATCGACGGAAAGCTTGCGGACGAGCACGTAGAGCGGATTGCCCGACGGGCCCGGGATCGTGATGTGGCGGCTCTCGCCGATCTTGAGGTCGGCAAGCTCGGGGACCGCGAGCGACTGATCCCAGAGCGAGCGTGAGGAGCCGATCGTCGTCCCGCTCTCGGTCACCTGCCAGTAAAGTCCGCTGAGCGGCTGCTCGAACCGCGCCTCCGGCAGATCCGGATTGACGCTCGGCACCCCGTCCTCGCCGATCTCAAGGCCTGCCGCGAGCTGGTCGAGATAAGTGCCGAGCTCGCCGACGACGCGCCGCTCGACGTGGTTTTCGAACATGGCGGAGAGCGCCAAGCCGGCGAGCCCCAGCGCGAGGGCGATCGTCAGCGCGGCAGCGGCGAGAAAGCGGAGCTTGAGAGACGGCGCCTTCATGGGCTTTCGTCCGGCACCACATAGCCGTGGCCGCGGCGGGTCTCGATGAGATCGACCTTGAGCTTGCGGCGCAAGCGCCCGATCAGCACCTCGATCGAGTTGCTCTCGCGCTCGAAGTCCTGATTGTAGAGCTGCTCGGTAAGCTCCTGCTGGGAGACCACGCGGCCGCGATTGTGCATGAGGAAGTTGATCAGGCGGAACTCGAGCGGCGAGAGATTGAGCGGAATGCCGTCGACCGAGACGCGCTTCTGCTTCAAGTCGAGCGCCACGCTGCCGGCCCGCAAGGTCGAGGTCGCCTCCCCGCTGGTGCGGCGCACGAGCGCGCGGACCCGGGCGAGCAGCTCCTCCATTTGGAAAGGCTTGGGGAGATAGTCGTCGGCGCCGGCGTCGATCCCCTCGACCCGCTCCGTCCAGCTGCCCCGGGCCGTCAGCACGAGAACCGGCGTCCGGTTGCCTTCGCCACGCCAGCGTTTCAGCACGGTCAGTCCGTCGAGTTTGGGCAGGCCCAAGTCGAGAACGACGAGAGAGAAGTCCTCCGTGTCGCCCCGGAACCAGGCATCCTCGCCGTCCCGCGCCACCTCGACGACGTAGCCAGCGGATTCGAGCGCGCGAGAGACGTCGAGCGCGATCTTGGGCTCGTCCTCGACAACCAGCATGCGCATCGCTAGATCCCCTTGATGCCGAGAATGACGGCGCTCTCCGCATCGACGCGGACGCGGATGATCTTGCCCTCCGGCGTGATCAGCTTCACATCGTACATGAGGACATTGCTGCGGCGGTTGAGGCTCACGTCGATAACCTTGCCGGGATATTGCCGCGAGACGACGCTCAGGATCTCGGGCAGCGGACGGGCCGAGCCGCTCTTGACGGCATCCTTCGCCCGCTTGTGATCGTTGTGCTTGCCGTGACCGCTGTTGTTGCCGCCGTTGTCGTCGCCGCCACCGTCGTCGCCGCCGCCTTTGCCGCTGCTGTCCCCGCCGCCGCTGCTATCCCCGCCCCCGCTGTCGCCACCGCCACTGCTGCCGCTACCACCCCCGCCACTGCCGCTGCCCCCGCCTCCTTTGGCAAAGGCATGGTCCGGCGCGCCGGCAAACCCCAGGAGGGCGCCAGCGACGGCCAGCAGCAGCATTCGACGGTTCAACGACAGGGTCACCCGCGCAATCTCCGGCCCGAAGGGCGCTAAACCGGGGACTATACACCCGTCTTAGCTGAGAAAATGCTGACAGCTCCGGTCAGGACGCTGTCAGGCTCCTGTGTTTAGGGTTGGTGTTACGAACCCGCTGCTCCGATCAGCCTGGTTCGTCGCTTCCGAGCTCTCACCGGCCCGGAGCCGTCCTCCGCAGGCCGCGTTTCCCGTGGGTTCAAGGCTGACCACCGCCACGGGATCCCGGCCTGCGGAGCCTTTCGAGGCTCGCCAGGAACAGACCCGCGGCGATGATGATCACCATGCCGGCGACCGAGATGGCATCGGGGACGCGGCTCCAAATGACATAGCCGGAGGTCAGCGCCCAGATCAGACCCGTGTATTCGAACGGCGCGACGATCGGCGGCTCGCCGAGGCGATAGGCTTGCGCGAGACACAGCATGCCGAACGTCGCGACAATTCCCGTCGCCAGGATCAGACCCCAGTCGTGGGGCGTCGGCCAAGTCCAGGCGCGGAGCAGGAAGGCGAGGCTCGGATGGGTGCTCGCGGCCAGATGCCCGTCGCCGATCAGCAGCCCCGTAAGCCCCGCCGCGACGATGTAGACCAACATCGAGTGGAGCGACATGGTGGCGCTCGAAACGCCAGGACCGAGCATCCGCGTCATCGTCGAGGCCAGCGCATAGCAGCTCGCCGAGCCGACCGCGAAGAGCGCCGCCGGCTCGAAGATGCCGAAGCCGGGCCTCAGCATGATCACGGTGCCGAGGAAGCCGATCGAGATCGCGAGCCAGCGCTTGGCATCGACGTCGATGCCGAGCATCGGCTTGGCCAACGCCGTCACGATCAGCGGCGACAGGAACGTGATCGCCAGCGCGTCGGCGATCGGCAGCGCCGCGACGGCGAGGTAGTAGCAGGTATAGGCGGTGTAGAGCAGCATGCCGCGGATCGTCAGCATTCCGAGCCGCTTGCCGACGAAAGCGCGCCAGCCGCCCTGCATGCCCGCAAGCACCAGCAGGATCGGCAGCGACACGAGGCTGCGGATCAGCACGATCTGGTGGATGGCATAGCCGCCGGACAGCAGCTTGATGATGACGTCCTGTAGCGAGAAGGCTGCCATGCCGGCAATGACATAGGCGATGCCGGCGAGATTGCGGCTGGCGCCGGCATCGCTGGCGGTGAGCGTGCTCATGTCGTCGAGGGCTTTCGCTGTTGGCGTCTCAGTCGTAGCCGCTCAGCCCCCAGAAACAAGCATGGCGGGCTCACACCCGCCATGCGCCGTCTGGACGGAGATGGAGCCGCAGGCGATCAGCGCGGCGCCATCACCATGACGATCTGCCGGCCTTCGTAGCGCGGCTCGGATTCGATCTTGGCGACATTCTCGAAGTCGGCCTTGACGCGCCGCATGAGATCCATGCCGAGCTCGGTGTGGGCCATCTCGCGACCGCGGAAGCGCAGGGTGATCTTGACCTTGTCACCTTCCTCGAAGAAGCGGTGGATCGCCTTCACCTTCACGCCGTAGTCGTGATCGTCGATGTTCGGCCGCATCTTGATCTCTTTGATCTCGACGACCTTCTGCTTCTTGCGCGCCTCGGCGGCCTTCTTCTGCGCTTGGTATTTGTACTTGCCGAAGTCGAGGATCTTGCAGACGGGCGGATCGCTGTTGGGCGCGATCTCGACCAAATCGAGGCCGGCTTCCGTCGCCCGGCGGATCGCTTCGTCGCGATCGGTCGGGCCGAGATTGTCGCCGCTCTCGGTGATCAGCTGAATGACTCTGGCCCGGATCGCGCCGTTGATGCGGGGGCCGTCGGTGGCACGCTCGGGCGTGCCTGTCGTTGGACGTCGGGGTATGGGGTCGATCTCCTCTCTTGCCGTTGGAGGCGACAGCGGGTTTTTCACCCCGTCTCGCGCCTCGTCTGGCCGTTGGTTCTATGGCGGGAGCCACTCTAGCACCCGACAGTACAAAATCTCCGAAGAAACGCGGGTAAGTCAAGCTCTTGGGGTGAACCGGACGTTAATTGCGGTGGAGTGTGGTGGCCGCGAAGGCTTGGGCGAGGCTGGTGCCCAGCAGCTCATCGTAAACGGTCATGGTCGCCGCCTGCATCCGCTCGACCGAGAAAGATGCGGCGACATGGGCCCGCGCCCGCACCCGCAAGGCCGCTCGGTCCGCGGAGGTGAGCGCAAATGCGGTGGCTATGCCTTGGGCCAAAGCCTCGGCGTTGCCGGGCGGGACGAGCCAGCCGGTTCGCTCCGCGTCGGGGGCGATCTTAACCGTTTCCGGCGGCGCGCCGATGTCGGTCGCGATCACCGGCGCGCCCATCGAGGAGGCTTCCGTCACCGCCCGCCCGAAGGCCTCGGGCTCGGTCGAGGCGACGACGGCCAAATCGGCGAGGGCGAAGGCGCCAGGCATATCGGCGCAATGGCCGGGAAGCAGGATACGGCTTTCGAGCCCGTAGTCTTGAATGCGGGCGATGAGCCCCTCCCGATAGCCGTCGCGACCTTGAGCATCGCCCGCCATGACGACGACCGCCTCGCCGAGCTGACCGCGCTGGGCCAGAAGATGGATAGCCTCGATGACCGTGTGGTGACCCTTCCAGCTCGCGAGCCGGGCCGCCTGCAGGATGATCGGCCGGCCCTCGGGCACGCCCCACGATGCCTTGAGCGCCGCCAAGCGATCCGCTGGGATCGCTTTGGGATCGAACTTCGCAAGATCGACGCCGCGGTGGATGATGCGCACCCGGCCGGCGGGCGGCGCGTGCCGCTCTGTAATGAGCTTGGCCGTATAGGCCGAGTTCGCGATCACCGCATCGCCCCGCGCCATGACGCCATTGTAGGCGTTCTTCAGCCCCGACGTGCCACCGTAGGCCCCGTGATAGGTGGTGACGAAGGGAATGCCGGTGCGCCGCGCCGCGATCAGCGCGCTCCACGCCGGGGCGCGGCTGCGGGCATGAATGATCCCGACAGATCGCTGCCGGATGAGTGCGGCGAGCTTTCCCGAGTTGGCCCACATCGTCAGTGGGTTCTTGGTGGCCGCTGCCATCGGCACGATCTCGCCACCGAGCTTCTCGACCTCGCCCATCAGCCGTCCGCCCTCGGTCGCAACCAAGGCCGTGGCACCGCATTTCACCAGCGCATCGACGATCTCGAGCGTCGAGATCTCGGCGCCGCCGGTGTCGAGCTTGGGGATGATCTGGAGTATGGTCGGGCGCGGCACGGGCGCTCCTTAAGCTGGTGCGAAAAGGACTCAAGGGAATGGCGAACGAGCAACCACGCTTCTTGGAGCTTGACGATGCGGTCCATGGCCGCCGCAAGATCGCCTATCTGGAGGCGAGAGGCCGCGGCCCGACGGTCGTCTGGCTACAAGGCTTCCTCTCGGACATGGCCTCGACGAAGGCGTCGGCGCTCGCCGATTGGGCGCGCGGGCGCGAGCAGGCGCTGCTGCGGCTCGACTATTCGGGGCATGGGCGTTCCAGCGGCCACGTCGAGGACGGGTCGATAGGGCTGTGGCTCGACGATGCCCGGCAGGCGATCCTGCAGCTGACCGCGGGCCCCTTGATCCTCATCGGCTCCAGCATGGGCGGCTGGATCAGCCTGCTGCTCGCGCGGGATAGGCAACTCGAAGGCCGTCTCGCCGGCATGATCCTCATCGCGCCCGCCTGGGACATGACCGAGCGGTTGATGTGGGGCGAGATGACCTTCGCGCAGCGGCGCGAGGTCATGGACAAGGGCATCTGGTACGAGCCCTCGGCCTATTCGGAGCAAGGCTATCCGATCACCCGGCGTCTCATCGAGGAAGGCCGCGAGCACCTCATTGGCGAGACGGGGCTGAAGGTCGGGGCGCCGGTGCAAATCCTCCAAGGCATGCAGGACCCGGACGTGCCCTGGCAGGGGTCTTTACGCCTCCTCGACCTCATCGGCGGCGGCAACGTCCGCCTCACCCTCGTCAAGGATGGCGATCACCGGCTCTCGCGGCCGGAGGACATCGCACTGCTGCTGGCGACGGTCGAGGGAATGGCGGGGCGGTGAGGGTGGCCGGCGCCGTCGCACGGCTTACGTCACACTCGCCGGCCGAAGACAGGCCGAGCGCCCACAAATCCGGCTTTCGCCTCAAGCAGCCCGTCTGCCATGTCTGACGTGGACGCCCGTCCCGAAGACCGCATACGCGAGCGCCGGGTCACGACTTTCCCTCCCGCGTGCTTCTGCAACGCGTCAATGCGCTCGGTGATCGGCGGATGGGTGGCGAAGAGGTGATCAGCGTCGAACGAGATCATCATCGCCTGCATGGTCGCCGGAAGCCCCTCGATCTTATCGTGACCCGAGATTTTCATCAGCGCCGAGATCAGGGAATCCGGGTTTTTGGTCAGCTCGACGGCGCCGGCGTCCGCCATGTATTCGCGCGAGCGAGAGATAGCGAAACGTGCCATCTGAGCGAAAAGATGGGTTGCCGCGAGCAGCACCATCGCGAGCGCGATGACGATCAGGATCGCAACGACAGCGCGCCCGTCGTTTTTCCCGCCACTGCGAAGGCCGAACCTCCGCGACGCGCGCGGCAGTGAGACATGGTCGCCGCTGCCAGCGAGCATACGACTGGCCAGGTCGCCTGCCGAGGTGAGGCCGCCGACGAATATCGCGGCCACGACCATCAGCTGCGCATCACGGTTCTTGATGTGGGTGATCTCGTGGGCGATCACCGCCTCGAGCTCGTCGTCGTCGAGCGTATCGAGCAGACCCTGCGTAACCGCGACAACGCTATCGGATGGAGTGAGGCCAGCGGCGTAGGCGTTGAGTGATGCACTCGCCATGATCTCGACGCGGGGCATCGGCAGGCCGGCGGCGATCGAGAGATTCTCGACGATATTGTAGAGGCGCGAGGCTTCGCGACGCGACACGTGGCGGGCTCCCGTCGCCGTACGGATGAGGCGCTTATGCCAGAACCAAGCGACGACGAACCAGATGCCGGAGGACAATACCGGCAACCACCAGCGTGAGATCGCATTTTCGAGTGCTAACGAAAGAAGACTCGTGACGGCCACGCTCGTCGGCATATCAGCGGTCGCGTGACGAGGCGAGATCCACTCCGAGACGCCGACGACGATCAGGCACCACGCGAGCCAGAACAGTGCGACCAGTCCGACGAAGCCTGCGATCAACAGCACCGACTTCATGGCGTTGCGTTGGACATGACCGTAGAGGCCGTTGACCGCGAACATCGGTGCTCCTTTTCGCTCGGGTCAGCTCATATTGATCGACATTGCAAGCGTTTTCAGAACCGCACCGCGGGAGCCGCTTCCACCTGTGCCCGGTGCTCCTTCGCCACCACCTCGACCTCACGAGCGACAAAGCCGAACAATCCCGCGACGATGTTGGAGGGAAATTGCGCGCGGCTCGTGTTGTACTCGTTGGCTGCGCTGTTGAGGTAGCGGCGTGCGGCGGCGATTTTGTTCTCGATGTCGGAAAGCTCGGCCTGCAGCTCCGAGAAGTTGGTCGAGGCTTTCAGGTCTGGATAGGCCTCGGCGACCATCATCAGGCGGCCGATGGCGGCACCCAGAGTCTTTTCGGCCTGGGCTGCTTGTGCTGCCGTAGGCGCAGCAACGACGGCGTTGCGCGCCTTCATGACCGCCTCGAGCGTGCCGCGCTCGTGCCCAGCGTAGGCCTTCACGGTCTCGACCAGGTTTGGGATCAGATCGTGGCGCTGCTTCAACTGAACGTCGATGTCCGACGAGGCTTGGGTGCAGCGCAGGTTCAGCGCGACCAAGCGATTGTAGATCGACATCACGATGAGACCGCCGACGACGACGGCGCCCAGTGCGAGCATTTCAGTGATCGCCATGACCAGCAGCTTCCTTATCCCTCGAGACTCACCATACGAGATGGTAGCGTACGGACCTGAAGACCCGCTCACTGAGCTTGGTAAAGCAACGGTGAATGCCTGCCTCGGCATGTGGCGCCGCGACCGGCTGCGCACACGGGATGCGCCCGTCATGGGAGGCCTCAGGCCGGCACGTAGGTCAGTCTGATGACGTCCCCGCTGAAGTGATCGTTTGCCACCAGCCGGAGCGGCGGTCGCGGGCCGGCGAAGAAGGGTCTGCCGCTCCCGAGCACGACTGGGTGGAAGTAGAGCCGGTACTCGTCGATCAGGCTGAGCTCGGTGAGGGCTTGCGCGAGGACCGGTCCTCCGACGGCGATCTCGCCGTCGAGACGAGTCTTCAGGTCGGCGGTGAAAGCCGCGACGTCGCCAGGCACGAGCGTGGCATTGGGCCCGACCGACGTCAGCGATTGCGATGCGACCCACTTCGGATGCTTGCGCCATGCGGTCGCGAAATCGCGCTCCTCCGAGGTCCATCCCGGCTGATCCTCGTCCCAGTAGCGCATGATCTCGTAGAGGCGACGCCCGTACAGGCTGCCGGTCAGGCCGCGCACCTGCTCGATCCAATGGCGGAACAGCTGAGCGTCGGGGGCGAACCCATCATGGTCGACATAGCCGTCGAGTGACACGTTCATTGCGAACACGAGCTTGGCCATGCGTCGGGGCTCCATTTCATAATTTTCGAGACTATCTAACGAACGGGCTGGCGTCCTGGCCTGAACGGGCTTGATTTGATACGCTGGTTCAAAAGCCGCTCGAGGCGGTGAGAGGTGCATTTGGGGTCAGACCCGGCGGGTCTGACCCTCAGAGATAGCTATGGCAATGAGCGCATCGACAACGACCCCCATGATCGACCCCTACGGGCGGCATGTGACCTATCTGCGCGTCTCGGTCACCGACCGCTGCGATTTCCGCTGCGTCTATTGCATGTCCGAGCACATGACGTTCCTGCCGAAGGCCGAGCTTCTGACGCTGGAAGAGCTCGATCGGCTCTGCTCGGCGTTCGTCGATCGGGGCGTCAAGAAGCTTCGCATCACCGGTGGCGAGCCGCTGGTGCGGAAGAACATCCTATGGCTGCTCCGGCAGCTCTCGCGCCATCTCGGCACCGGCGCGCTGGACGAGCTGACGCTGACGACCAACGGCAGCCAGCTCGCGCGCTATGCCGACGAGCTTGCCGCCATTGGCATCAAGCGCATTAACGTTTCGATCGACACGCTCGACCCGGCAAAATTCCAAGCGATCACGCGTTGGGGCGATTTCACCAAGGTCGAGGCTGGGCTGAAAGCCGCGCAGAAGGCCGGGCTCGCGATCAAGATCAACGCGGTGGCGCTCAAGGGCGTCAACGAGGACGAGATCGCGGACATGCTGACCTGGGCGCACGGCCAGGGCATGGACCTGACGCTGATCGAGACGATGCCCTTGGGCGAGATCGAGGACGACCGGACGGATCAGTATCTGCCGCTCTCGATCGTGCGCGCGCGGCTGATGGATCGCTTCACCCTTCAAGACATTCCCTACAAGACCGGCGGGCCCGCCCGCTATGTGCAGGTGAAGGAGACCGGCGGCCGTCTCGGCTTCATCACGCCGTTGACCCACAACTTCTGCGAAAGCTGCAATCGCGTTCGGCTCACCTGCACGGGCACGCTCTACATGTGCTTGGGCCAAGAGGATGCGGCCGACCTGCGGGCGCCGCTCCGCGCCAACGTTTCCGACGATGCGCTTCACGCCACCATCACGGAAGCCATATCCCGTAAGCCGAAGGGCCACGACTTCGTCATCGACCGCCGCAGCGCGCGTCCTGCCGTCGGCCGGCATATGTCGGTGACGGGCGGCTAGGCTGCCGCACTTCTGAGGGGGATAGCGACGTGACCTCGCCGGCGTCCGGCACGACCTCGACCGAGTCGCGCCGCCTCTCCGGCAACGTCTTGGGCATGGTGACGATGACTGCGGCCATGGGCTGCTTCTGCTTCAACGACGCATTCGTGAAGCTCGTCGGGCCTAGCCTGCCGATCGCGCAGATCATCACCATCCGGGGCCTCTTCGCGTTTCTGATCCTGGCGCCGCTCGCGCTCTGGTTCGGGGTGCTGCGCTACGTGCCGCAACTGATCCAGGTCCCGGTGCTGATGCGCGTGCTTGGTGAAACCTCGGCGACGGGCCTGTTCCTGCTTGGCCTCATGAACATGCCGTTCGCTGAGGCCAACTCCGTCCTGCAGTTCACGCCGCTTGCGGTCACCGCGGCTTCGGCAGTTTTCTTGCGCGAGCGGGTCGGCTGGCGGCGATGGCTCGCCGCCATGATCGGCCTCATCGGCGTGGTCATGATCATCCGCCCCGGCACCGGCGCCTTCAGCTGGTATTCGCTGCCTCTCTTCGGCTCGGTGCTCTGCGTGGTGGTGAGGGATTTGGGCACGCGCCAGATCACGACGGGCATTCCGACGCTGCTGCTGGCGACTCTGTCGTCCGTATCGGTGACGGTGTTCGGGCTCGGCCTGTCGCTGTTCGAGCCTTGGAGGGCGCCCGATCAGGCGGGCCTCATGCATCTCCTCGGCGCGGCCGTATTCCTCGTCATGGGCTATTTTACCAGCACCATCGCGCTGCGCACCGGTGAGATCTCGGCGGTGGCTCCCTTCCGCTATTCGGTAGTCCTGTTCGCCATCGGCACCGGTTACGCCATCTGGGGCGAGGTGCCGGACCGCTGGACCGTCCTCGGCGTGATGATCGTGGCGGCAGCCGGTCTCTACACGTTCCACCGAGAGCGGCGGTTACGGGTCCGCAGCTCTAACAGCGAGCCAGCCGCGTAAATTCGAGGAGGCGGTGTCGGGATGGCTCGAGGCCCACCGTCCTTGGAATACACAAACCGCCGGAATGGAGAGCGCCATGGTCGTCGAGACACTTGGAACGTCAGCGTGGTCGTGGCGGGATGTGGCGATCATCGTCGCCCGGCTCGTGTTCGCGGGCCTGTTCCTGATGGCGGTGACGTTCAAGCTCATCGGCATCAACGAGACGGCAAGCTATATCGCGGCGGCAGGCTTTCCCATTCCCCTCGTGCTCGCCTGGCTCGCTGCGGTGCTCGAGATCGCTCTCGTGATCGCCTTCCTGACGGGAGCTTTTTTCAGCGAGGCGTCGATCATTGCGGCGGTCTACGTCGTCTTCCTCGCCTTCGCCTTCCACGGCCCGAGTCACTGGCAGACGAATCAAGCCGAGTTCGGCTCGTTCATCGACCACTTCACGTTCATGGCCGGGCTGCTGTTTGCGGCCGCGCACGGGCCTGGGCGGAAGCTCGTGCTGTCGCGGGTGGGGCTGATCTAGATTTGGAATGCGAACTTCGCTTCGAACGGCGGCAGTTGCGGCTTGCCGAGGATATAGTCGGCGGCGCGCGATGCGATCATCTGGGTCGGCGCGTTCAGGTTCGCGCTGATGATCTGCGGCATGACGGAGGCGTCGACGACGCGTAAGCCCTCAATGCCGTGGACACGCAGCTCCGGATCGACGACCGCGCCGGCATCGGTTCCCATCCGGCAGGTGCTGCACGGGTGGAAGTCGGTCGTCGTCATGTTGCGGACCGCGCGCTCGATGTCCTTGTCCGTCTTGACATCGGGACCGGGATCGATCTCGACACCGCGGAAGCCGTCGAAGGCCCGCTGCGCGATCAGCTCGCGGGCCTTGTGAATGCCCTCGACCATCTCCTTCACGTCATGTGGATCGGAGAGATAGTTGAAATGCATGATCGGCTTGGTGGCCGGATCGGCCGACTTGAGCGTAATGCGGCCGCGACTTTTCGGGCGAAGCTGGTCGATGTGCAGTGCGAAGGCCTGACGCAGCTTGATCTTCTCGCCCTCGTACTCGAAACCGACCGGGCCAAAGTGATATTGCAAGTTCGGATAGTCCGCCTCGTCGTTGCCGCGGATGAGCCCACCCGCCTCCCAGATGTTGGACGCGGCAATGCCGGTGCGGCTCAGCATCCATTGCATGCCGGCGAGCGCTTTCTTGAGCGGCCGGTCGACGGTGTGGATCGGGAAAGCCTTCGTCGATCGGCACTGCACGACGATCGAGCCGTGATCGGACAGATTGCGGCCGACGCCTTGCAAATCGTGCCGCACCGTGATGCCGAGCGCGCGCAGATGATCGGCCGGGCCGATCCCTGAGAGCATGAGCAACTGCGGCGAGTTGATCGCGCCGCCCGACAGGATCACCTCGCGCTCGGCCTCGACTTTCTGGCGCTGGCCGCGATGAACAAAGGTGAGGCCGGTCGCACGATTGCCGTCGACGGCGATCTTCTCGACCAGCGCGTCCGTAACGAGCGTGAGGTTCGGGCGTGACAGCGCCGGCTTCAGATGGGCGACCGCCGCGCTGCACCGGCGGCCGTCGCGCTTCGTCGCGTCGTAGCGGGTGACGCCTTCGGGCCGATAGCCGTTCGGATCGTCCGTCCGGCCTTGGCCCGCCTGCTCGCCTGCCTCTAGAAAGGCGTCGAATAGGGGGCATTCGAGCGTACCCTTGGTGACGCCGAGTGGGCCCGAGCCGCCGCGCCAATCGCTGGCTCCCCGATCGCATGTTTCGCCTGCCTTGAAGTACGGCAGGCAGTTGGCGTAGCGCCATGCGGTCAAACCGAGCTCGTCCGCCCAGCGGTCGTAGTCCTGCGGCTGACCGCGCATGTAGACCATGGAGTTGATCGACGACGAGCCGCCGACGACCTTGCCGCGCGGCATGGGAACCGGCCGGTCGAACAGCGCGGCCTCGGCCTCCGTCATGTAGTTCCAGTTGATGCTCGGATCCTTGTGCGCCTTATGAACGCCCGCCGGGATGTGGATCATCAGATTGCGATCCATGGGCCCTGCCTCGAGCACGAGCACGCGGTTCTTGGGATCGGCGCTGAGCTTGGAAGCGAGCACGCATCCAGCCGAGCCCGCGCCGACGATGACGTAGTCGTAGCTCGACGCCGCAGCCATGATGTCCCCCGAATGCTATGGGCCCGCTCAATGGCGAGCCATCGTCGAAGCCTCGAGCATGACTCGAAGGACACTCGGGAGCAATCACACAGCGATCGCGTCGCCCGTTGCAATCCGTCCGCCCTCGACGACCCGCGCGTAGATGCCGACGTCGGTATGATTGTACGTTCGCTGCAGATGCTGTGGGATGGCGAGGTCACGCGCGGCGGTCACGGGATCGACGTTCGTCGCCTCGCAGCGCGTTGTCGTCGCGAAGGCCTGAAGCCGCACGCTGCCGATCGAAACATCCCGCCCGATCCATTTCGTCTCGGCGAAAGGCTCGGCCCCATCGAAGTAAATGTTCGCGCGGAATCGCAACGGATCGACGGGCTTGCCGAGCGTGCGCTCGATATCGCGAACCGTCGCCAGATTGACGAGGTGCACGCATTTCTCCGTGTGATCCGAGAAGCTGTGCCCCGGCGCCGAAACGATCTTGGGCGGCCCGCGTAGCTCGGCCTTGAGATAGGCACTCAAGAACTGCTCGATCATTTGCCGGCCGAGCTTGGTCGAAAGCTGCCCGCGCGCCACCTGCTTTCCAGCCCGCGCGATCGTCAGCGTTTCCGTCGCATCGTCGAAGTGGGTTGCGAGCGTCGCCAAGCGCTCGTTGCGCATCAGCATCAGGAAATGGATCTTGGGCAGGTACGCCGGATGATCGGGATCGAAGCGTCCGGGCCCGTTCTCGACCGCGTAGGCGCGGTCGCGCGGAAAGGTCTCGCCGGGCACGAGCGCGACGTGATCGAGCGGCTCCGGCGAGAAGCCCTTGAGCGGATAGCGATAGAGGCCCGTCACACTCGGAGGCGCGCTGGCTGAGCCCGGATTGTCTTCGCTCATGCCCGCGCGTCACTCCTCATGTGGCGTTGTCAGCCGCCGGTCTTGCAGAAGGTCGCCTGGCCGTGACAGGTCACGCTGCCACCGTCCTTCGTGCACTTGTAGAACTCGTTCCTGACCTTGTAGCCCGGCACGCTGCCGTCCGACAGGTAGGCCGGCCAGAGCGACCAGCTGACCGACTGGACCATCGTCTCCTTAGCGTACCACTTGGCCGAATCCTCGCTGCCCGAGGTGGCGATGGCGGCCTTGGTCACGCAATCGGCCAGGGCAGGCACGGCGCCGGCGAGCGTCAGCGTAGCAACTGCAACTGTCGAAAGAACGAGCTTCCTCATGGTAGGATACCCCCAGATATGAACCGGCCGTCGGCGGCCAGAATTAACCATAGCACTTTCGTGTACCCGCCGTCGCCACCGAGATGCGAAAGAGCATGAGGCCAACGGGCCGCAGCCTCTTCCGGCCAAGCCACTGCATCCCCATATGAGCCGTGGGGTTGATGGGGCGCCGGGAGTCCGGGCTCGAAGGGTCGACCTCGAGGGTTTTCGACGACGGTGTGGCAGTCGCGCCATCTGGGCGGCGGTCATGCGCTGAGGAGACAGATATGAATTTCGAGAAATATACCGACCGCGCGCGGGGATTCGTGCAGGCCGCGCAAAATCTCGCCCTGCGTGAAGGGCACCAGCAGTTCACCCCAGAGCATATCCTCAAGGTGCTCCTCGACGACGAGGAGGGCCTGGCCGCGGGTCTCATGCAGAAGGCCCAGGGCCGTCCGCAGGATGCGCTCGCCCGCGTCGAGCGGGTCCTCGCCAAGATGCCGAAGGTCTCGGGTGGCGGGGCGGGCCAGCTCTACCTCGCGCCGGCGACGGCACGGCTCTTCGACAATGCGCAGAAGATCGCCGACAAGGCCGGCGACAGCTTCGTCACCGCCGAGCGGCTGCTGCTCGCCATCGCCATGGAGAAGGATACGGATGCCGCTAAGGCGCTCGCCGAGGCCGGCGTTACGCCCGCGTCTCTCAACCAAGCCATCAACGATTTGAGGAAGGGCCGCGTGGCTGACAGCGCCTCCGCCGAGCAATCCTACGACGCCTTGAAGCGGTATGCCCGCGACCTCACCGAGGCGGCTGCCTCCGGCAAGGTCGATCCGGTCATCGGCCGCGACGAGGAGATCCGCCGCACTATTCAGGTGCTCTCGCGGCGCACGAAGAACAACCCCGTCCTCATTGGCGAGCCCGGTGTCGGCAAGACCGCGATCGCCGAAGGCTTGGCGCAGCGCATCGTCAAGGGCGACGTGCCGGAGAGCCTCAAGAACAAGAAGCTGCTCGCGCTCGACATGGGCGCGCTCATCGCCGGTGCGAAGTATCGCGGCGAGTTCGAGGAGCGGCTCAAATCCGTGCTCTCCGAGGTGCAGGCTGAGGGCGGGCGCATCATTCTCTTCATCGACGAGATGCACACCATCGTCGGCGCCGGGAAGGCGGACGGCGCGATGGACGCCTCGAACCTGCTCAAACCCGCGCTCGCCCGTGGCGAGCTGCACTGCGTCGGCGCGACGACGCTGGATGAGTATCGCAAGAACGTCGAGAAAGACGCGGCACTGGCCCGGCGCTTTCAGCCGATCTTCGTCGAGGAGCCGACGGTCGAGGACACGATCTCGATCCTGCGCGGCTTGAAGGAGAAGTACGAGCTGCATCACGGCATCCGCATCACCGATTCCGCTGGTCTCGGCAACCCTCTCAACCGCTACATCACCGACCGCTTCCTGCCGGACAAGGCGATCGACCTCGTCGACGAGGCGGCGTCGCGGCTGCGGATGCGGGTGGACTCCAAGCCCGAGGAGCTCGACGAGCTCGACCGGCGCGTGATCCAGTTGAAGATCGAGCGCGAGGCGCTGCGCAAGGAGGACGATGCGGCCTCGAAGGAGCGTCTGCAACGCCTCGAGAAGGAGCTCGCCGATCTCGAGGAGCGCTCGGCGTCGCTGACGCAGCGCTGGCAGGCCGAAAAGTCGAAGCTCGGCGAGGCGACCAAGATCAAAGAGGCGCTCGACGACGCCCGCATCGAGCTGGCGAAAGCCGAGCGGCGTGGTGACTATAACAAGGCGGGCGAGCTCAAATACGGCCTCATCCGCGATCTCGAGACGAAGCTCGCTGCGATCGAGGAGAGCGAGGGCAAAGCCTCGCCGATGGTCGAGGAGGCGGTCACGCCGGATCATATCGCGGGCGTCGTCTCGCGTTGGACGGGCATTCCCGTCGATCGGATGCTCGAAGGCGAGCGCGACAAGCTGCTCCGCATGGAGGAGGCGATCGGTAAGCGCGTCATCGGCCAGATGGATGCGGTGCGCGCCGTCTCGACGGCTGTTCGCCGCGCGCGGGCGGGATTGCAGGATCCCAACCGGCCGATCGGCTCGTTCATGTTCTTGGGTCCGACCGGCGTCGGCAAGACCGAGCTGACGAAAGCGCTCGCGCAGTTCCTGTTCGACGACGAGCACGCGATGGTGCGTGTCGACATGTCGGAGTTCATGGAGAAGCACTCGGTCTCGCGGCTGATTGGCGCGCCTCCCGGCTACGTCGGCTACGAGGAGGGCGGCGTGTTGACGGAAGCCGTTCGGCGCCGGCCGTATCAGGTCGTGCTGTTCGACGAGATCGAGAAGGCGCATCCGGACGTCTTCAACGTGCTCTTGCAGGTGCTCGACGACGGCCGCCTCACCGACGGCCAGGGCCGCACCGTCGACTTCAAGAACACGCTGATCATCATGACGTCGAACTTAGGCTCGGAGTATCTGCTCGACACCTCGCAGGACATCGAGAAAGTGCGCGACCTCGTGATGGGTGCGGTGAAGGCGAGCTTCCGTCCGGAGTTCCTGAACCGCATCGACGAGATCATTCTCTTCCAGCGGCTGAAGAAGGAGGAGATGACGGCGATCGTCGACATCCAGCTCGGCCGGCTCGGGAAGCTCTTGGCGGATCGCAAGATCACGCTCGAGCTCGATGCGGCCGCCAAGACCTGGCTCGCCAATCAGGGGTACGACCCGGCCTATGGCGCGCGCCCGTTGAAGCGCGTGATCCAACGCCAGGTCCAGGATCCGCTCGCCGAGCAGATCCTCTCCGGCAAGGTCAAGGATGGCGACCGCGTGAAGATCAGCGTTGCGGGCGGTAAACTGGTCATTAACGGTGAGGCCGTGCGCGCGGCGGCGTGATACAAATCGTCACCATCAGGTGGCGGATTTTCGGCTAAGCTCTCCGGATCAGCCATGGTCCGGAGAGCGCATTCATGAGGTCGATTGTTACGCGACGGGATTTTCTCAACGGCGTTGCTTTGACGATCGGTGCGAGCGCCCTCCCGCTCGACGAGTTCATGGCAGCCGCTGCCGCCGCTGAAGCCGCGCCCTATCCCCCGGCGCTGACCGGCCTGCGCGGATCGACGGATGCGGCCAACGCGGTGATGCACGGCATCGCCTTCGACTACGACACGTATTCCTTCGATGCGATCAGTGCCGAGGAAACCTACGACCTCGTCGTCGTCGGCTCTGGGCTCGCCGGCTTGTCGGCCGCCTGGTTCTACCGCGAGAAGAACCCGGATGCGTCCATCCTCATTCTCGACAATCACGACGACTTCGGCGGGCACGCCCGGCGCAACGAGTTCGATGCGAACGGCCGCATGCTGCTCTCCTACGGGGGCTCGGAAAGCATGGTCTCGCCGCGCACCGAGTACGGCGATGACGCGCATCGGATGTTCAAGGCGCTCGGCCTCGACACCGAGCGCTTCTACGACGAGGGCGTGTTCCACAAGACGCTCTATCCGGGCTTGAAGCTTGCGCGCGGCGTCTTCTTCGATGCGAAAGCCTTCGGGGCCGACAAGCTCGTCGCCGGCGATCCGATGGTGCTTGGCTACGACGAGTTCTCGCCGGATTCCCCCAACAGCCGGCCGCTCGATGCCTTCCTCGCCGACTGTCCGCTTTCGGATCAGGCGAAGGCCGCCATCCTCGAGCTTTCGAGCGGCAAGAAGGATTACCTCGCGGACAAGTCGAAGGAGGAGAAGATCGAGCACCTCGGCAAGATCAGCTACCGTGAGTTTCTCGAGAAGACGGCCGGTCTCCCCAAGGACGCCGCCGACTATTTCCAAGGCCGCCTCAACGACAATTTCGGCCTCGGCATCGATACCATTGCGGCCTTCGATGCGATGGAGGGCGGACTGCCGGGCGGCGAGGGCCTCGGCATCTCGGACGAGTTCGAGAGTGACGATGCCGAGCCCTACGTTCATCACTTCCCGGATGGGAATTCGACGATCGCGCGCCTCATCGTGCGCTCCCTCATCCCTGCGATCGCACCGCCCGGCAAGGACATGGCGGACGTCGTCACCGCCCGCTTCGACTACAGCAAGCTCGATACGGCGGACAGCAAGGTCCGCATCCGCCTGCGCTCGACGGCCGTGCAGGTGAAGAACGATGGCGACGGGGTGGTGGTCGGCTACGTCGATCAGGGCACGAAGCGGCGGGCCCGCGCGGGTCGTGCGGTCGTCGCCTGCTACGGCATGGTGATGCCCTACATCGTCCCCGAGATGGGCGCCGAGGCCAAGAAGACGATGTCGAGCAACTCGAAATCGCCGCTCCTCTACTGCAAGGCGCTGATCCGCAATTGGGAATGCTTTGCGAAGCTCGGCGTGCACAACATCGCCGCGCCGATGAGCTTCTTGACTACTGTCAAGCTGGACTATCCCGTCAGCCTCGGCAGCTACGCTTTTCCCAAGGATCCCAAGGAGCCGATGGTCGTGCACATGGTGCACGTGCCGCTCGCACCGGGGTCGGGTAAGGATGCCCGCGCGCAGTGCAAGATGGGCCGCTCTTGGCTCGTCAAGACGCCGTTCGAGACCATCGAGGGACTGATCCGGTCTGACCTGCAGAAGATGCTCGGGCCCGGCGGATTCGATCATCAGCGCGATATCCTGGCGCTGACCGTCAATCGCTGGTCGCACGGCTATTCCTATTATTGGAACAGCCTCTACGACGACACGGAGAAGGGCGAGGCGGACGCTGTCGAGGCCAAGAAGCCGATCGGCAAGATCGCTTTCGCCAACTCCGACACCGCCTTCGACGCCTACGCGCATTCGGCCATCGCCGAAGCCGCACGGGCCGTGGGTGAGCTGTAATACCGAAGCCGGCTGATCGGCCCGCAAACGTAGGGCGCAATAGGCCCCAATTTCGGGGGCCGTATTGCGCCACCACGAATAGGCATTCGTTGGGCGAGGCAGCGCCGTCGTCGCAGTCGGCGCAATACGGCCTTGAGAGGCCTATTGCGCCCTTCGGCTCGACGGAGAAGGTACAACCCGCCGTCCAAATCGCCATCTCGCGCGTTATCTCGCCCGTGGGTTACGCACGTAACAGCGCCGGCGACGGAGGCGGCCCATCTTGGGAGCTATGTAGCAAGCAAGCCTTCGGGAGGCGTGCCATGGAAACGAGAGAGACCACTCACGAGTGCACCATCATCCGCGTCGACTTCGTGCGCGTAGGCGCCGGGCGGGCGGCACGGACGGTGACGGGCGGCGCCCGCATCATCGATCTGGGCCAAGCGCGCACGGCGGCGGCCCGCAAGGCCCTCGACAGTCTGATGCCCCCACGGCCCCAGCGTCCCCGCGGAGCCGCGCGCTAACCTCCGAGATCCTTTCGAACGCCGCTCTGCTCGATGGCGCCACGCTGGTAGGTCGGCATCGACGGATTGCCGGCGGAGGCGCGGCAGAGCTGCACCCAGGTCGGAAGCGCCTCCGGCTCGGTCGAGAAGGCGCGATTGCGGCCGGCATTGCGGGTGATCGAGGGCGCAATCTGATCGAGCTCGTTCGCCCGCCCCGTCAGCACATACATCATCTGGCAGGCCGCGCAGTTGTTCTCGTTGAGCACGCGCGCCGCCCAGGGCCAGCGATCCCGCAGGCTCGGGCGCGCGGCAAGGCAGCGATCGGGATAGCCGCTGTGCGCGGAGACCAGCGTCTGCGACACCGTCGAGAGCTGCCAGCCGAGCGTCAGCTCGAAATCGGTGAAATTGAGCCGCATCAGCCGCACGTTGCCGTCGATGCCGGCATAGAGTCTGCGGTCGGCGCGATCGCGGAAGCAGTCCTTGCAGAACTTGTTGTGGGCACGGGCGACCGAGACGACGCCGCGCTCCCAGCGCGCGTTGAGCAGTGTCGACACCGGCGAGAGCAGCTCGTCGAAGCCCGAGCGTTTGACGCGCGCTTGCCGGAGCACGTCGGCGTTCGCCGTGTTGATCGGGTCCTCCAGAATGTCGTCGGTCGTCAATACGATCAGGTTGACCTCGAAATCGAGATCGGTCGCCTGGTCCTCCAGCGTCTGCGCCTTCACGTCCTCGAGCACGTCGACGAGATCGAGCGCGGTATCGATGCCCGAGCTCTCGAAGTAACCGCCGTCGACGAAGCGATATTGCTCTTCCTCGCCACGCCGCCAGGAGGCGGGGGGCAGGATCCACGGAAAGCGCGCGCTGACGCCGACGGCCGTCGACAGCGGCAGATCGGCTCGCACCATCGAGTTGAGCGTACCGAGCCGCGCCGTCGATTGCCGATAGAAGCGGAAGGGCGCGATGACGACACGCGATCCCGTCTGCACGTGCGTCGTGTTGAGGACGAGGGCCGGCACCGCGCCGGTTTGTTTCCACTGGTCGTAGAAGCTGTCGGCGAAGGGATTGACGTCGATATCGGGCGATGTCTCGTGCCAGGCGCGCTCGAAGGCGGCCTCGAGCGCCCGGGCCCGGTCGAAGGCCGGGAACGGCCAAGGCACGAACCGCTGGAGGAAATCCGGGAAGAGACCTGCGGCCGCGAGCGGCGACATGAAATCGCGTGCGAGGAAGGCCTGCGTGCGCTCCTCGAACCAACCGGCCTTCTGCTCGCCGAAGCGGCAGGTCGGCTGGGCGACGAGCTCCGCCTTCTGGCTCGCGAGCGAGGTGAAGAGCGCCGAGCCGAGGCTGCCGCCCGAAACGCCTGAGATGGCGAAAATGTGCTGTGAGAAGCCGCCACAACGATCCTGCATGCGGGCGAGCGTCATGGCGACGTGCTGGGCGGCGTAGAGGCCGCCGCCCTCGGCGGCGACGATGTAGACCGGATAGGGCTCGCCGCGGCTCTTGAAGTAAGCGCGGTCGGGCCGGCTCTCGAGCCAGGTCTTGAAGCCGCCCGCCGCATTGGGAAGCGGCAGGAAGGCGCGCTTCGTCGTACGGATCTCGTGGTTGTCATTGAGGTCGAAGGCCGTCGAGCCGATCCCCATGAGCACGATCAGCGACAGCGCCGGAAAGCGCGTGCGGTCGTAAAGGTTCGTCGTGAAGCTCAGGAAAAAGGCGAGGCAGATCACGAACAGATTGAAGATCGTGAAGGCGCCGAGCTGCTCGGCGATGATGCCGTAGCGCCCTGGCGAGCCCAAGAAAGTCGCCGAGAACAACAGCACGAGGGCAAAGGTGAGCGCGTAGAAGAACAGCCGGATCGGCAACCCGAACAGCCACGGATTGGGCAGCGCGTACTTCCAGTGCTTGCGATAGGACCTGAGGAAGGTCGCCAAAATCAGCAACAGGCCGAGCGCGACGGCCATGCCGGCCGCGACGTAGAGCTGGTGGCGCGTCTGGGCGTGTGCGTCCGCGGCGGCCGCCACCGTCTGAGCGACGGACGGCATCTGCGCCTGCACCCAGGACGGCAGGTCGATCGGCCGCAACACGCTGCCTGCGGTCCACAATCCGTACGCGGCAGCGAACAGGGGGGTGGCGCCCAGCACCCGCGGCAGCCAGCGCAGCATGATGCCCGTCGCATCGTTGGCGACCAAGGCGTCCTGCTGCCAGCGCAGAGTGAGGTTGCGGCCGATGTACCAGATGAGCGAGCCGGCGAAGGTGAGCGAGAGAAAGGCCAGCACGATCTGCGGCATGCGCGCGTCACGGTCGAGCGCGAGCGAGCGATACATCTCGATCGTCTGATCGGGCAGCGCCAGCATCACCGATGCCAGGACGACGGCGATGATCATCGCCCGGAGCACGTAGATCGGCGTCACGACGTGCTTCAGCACGTTGGCGACCCAGTTCAGAAACTCCATGCCCCTGGACCCCACTGACGCAACGAAACCCAACCGCGGAGCGGGCGCAGCTTCGCCCTTCCGCCCAAAGCGGAGCATTAGCGCATCTCGGGTTATCCGCTCAATCGGCAGAGGCCGTCGGCCCCTATCGTCTGTGGCTGGGCGTTGCCGATTGGCCGCGGTCGGGCTCCTGAGAGCCGAGGTAGAAGAGCAGGCCCGCGAGCAAAAGACCGGCGAAGCTCCAATGCAGCGTGGCGAATATCTCCGCTGGTGTGTGTCCGGCCGCTCGTAGAGCATCCACGGCGCGTCCCGAGAGCGGTTGGAGAGCCACTGCGCCCGCGAAAAACAGGAAGTTGATCAAGGTGATACCGCGTCCGAGGAGGTTCTCGGGGAGGTATGCGCGGGCGTGGGCGAGCAGCACCGCGTAGGTCATGCCGGCGGCCCCGATGGAGGTGACCAGCGCGACCGAGGTCGACAGTGGGGCCTGGGGGTGAAACCCGAGCGCCGCGAACAGCCCCGCCGTCACGACAGTGCCCACGATCACCACCCATTTGCGCGTGCCGAATAGTCGATCGGCCGGGCCGTAGAGGAGAGCCCCGAGCGACATCGCGGCGGCCATCGCCAGGATGGCGTTGCCGCGCTCGGTCGGACCGAGATTGTGGACTTGGCTGAAGTAGGGGCCGATCCACAATCCCCGCTCGGCGAGCATCACGGCGTAGCTGACGAATATCAGCGGCACCATCGGCCAAAGGGCTGAGATACCGGCGATTTTTCTGAGACCTCGCCAGAATCCGGGGGCCGGCTCCGTGCTGGAGGGAGCCGCCGGCACCGGGTCGCGGATCAACAGCAGAATGAGCAGCGCCGATAGCGCCGTCAGCACGGCGATGGCGAGGAATGTCGTGCGCCAGCCGAGCGTCTCGGCCGCATAGGCGAGCGGGGTCGCCGACAGGAGATTGCCGAGACTGCCGAGGCCGAGCAGCCAGGAGCAGGCCTGGGCAAATTTCTCAGGCGCGACGGTGCGGGCGAAGGTGTACACCGCCCCCATATAGATGGCCGCGCTGCCGGCGCCGATCAGCACCATCCCCGCGACCGCGCTGGGGTAGCTGCTCGACGAGGCAAAAACCGCGGCACCGACGACGGCGACCCCCATGAACGCCGGCATCGTGCGGCGCGGGCCCAAGTTGTCGAGCGCTGCTCCGACCGCGAATTGGGCGAGCGCGAAGGCGAGAAACCACGCCATCGACAATGTGCCGAGACCGGTCGCATCCAACCCGAGATCCGCGCCGAGCTCGGGCGCGATGACGGCGAGGAACGAGCGGTAGAACTGACTGAGGGCGTAGGAGAGCAGGAAGACGAGAAACTGGACCACGGCTCCCCCGGCGGTTGGCGTGCGGAGAAGCTTGGGCTGGGCGGAGCTCGGGTGACAAGGGGGGCCGGGCTCGGACCGGCTATGCGCACCTGCCGAGGGGGCGCCGTAGGATCAGCCGCCGTCGCCCTTCGTCGTCGCGGCCACCTGGCTCGACACCGGCGAGCGGGCCATCATCTCCTCAATTCTCAGGCGCTCTTTTTGGAAGTCCGACAACAGCTTGCCGGTCAGCTGCCGCTCGCGCGGCACCTGGATCGTCATCGGGTCGACGTACTTGTTGTTGACCAGCACCTCGAAATGCAAATGCGGTCCGGACGACAGGCCGGTCGAGCCGACGTAGCCGATGACGTCGCCCTGGTTGACCTTCATGCCGACGCTGAGATCGGCAAAGCGCGACATGTGCGAATAGGCGGTCTCGTAGCCGTTGGCGTGACGGATCCGGACATAGTTTCCATTGCCGCCCTTGCGGCGAAACTCCTCGATCGTGCCGGAGCCGGCCGCCAGAATGGGCGTCCCGACCGCGGCCGACCAATCGGCGCCGGTATGCATGCGCCGCTGCTTCAAGAGCGGGTGCATGCGCATGCCGAAGCCCGACGTGAAGCGCACGTTGACGCCGCGTATCGGCTTTCGATTCAAGAACTTCTTCGCGTTGTTGCCTTGCTCGTCGAAGAAGTCGACGAGCCCATCCGGGGTGCGGAAGCGATAGAACTTGCGCGTCTCGCCGCCGACGGTGAGCGAGCAGAACAGGATCTCGCCTGGCCCCGTAGGAGACAGCTCGTCGTCAGGCACGTCGAAGAACGCCTCGAAGGTGTCGCCCGGCCCGACGCGCCGCTGGAAGTCGACGTCGTAGGCGAACGTGCGCAGCACCCGCTGGATCATGTCGGGCGACATGCCTTGCGTGCTCGCGGCGGTGTAGAGACTGGCATAGAGCGTGGCCCGCCGCGAGGTGCCGGTTTGCGCGGCCAGCATCGTCGCGGCGATAGGGGTGTCGCTGGCGAAATAGTCGCCCGTCTCGCTCCGTGCAACCGTCAGCACATGTCCTTGGCCGGCCGAGAAAATCGTCACCGAGGCGAAGGTCATCTGCGATGAGCCCGGTGCTGCCGGCACGAGTGTCAGGCGAACCTCCTGCCCCTCGAGCAGGATGTCGGTGTCGAGGATCGTCTTGGCGGCGGTGACGATCTGGCGGGCGACCGCCTGGGAGGCGCCATTCGCCTTCAGAATCTCGCCCAGCGTATCGCCGGCCTTGGTGCTGACGGCGCGGACCTCCTGGCCCTCGACCTTGGGGGCGGTATCGCTGTCGAAAACGTTCTTGACGATGACGGCGGTGTGATCCTGGCCGGCACTGAACGTCGGCTTCGGCTCGGCTGTGAGCTCGGCGATATCGCCGAGCTCGGGCAGGGCAGCGCCGGGCTCGCTGCCCGCCTCGCTGCTCGCCTCGGAAGGCTCGCTCCCGACGTCGTCGAGAGGCACCTCGTCGGCCGCGGCGAGCGCCACGATCTGCTGGACCTGCTCGTCGGTGAGGCTCTGCCCGTCCTCGTTGGGGAGGATCCCCCCGACGAGATCGAGCA
>JAXMDB010000008.1:0-202500 GCA_046348995.1 Hyphomicrobiaceae bacterium | reverse complement strand
GCTGAGAAGGCGCTGCTCATCGCCGAGGTCGAGGCCACCAGGATCGAGTCGAGTTTGCACCGCCGGCGCCAGCGCCAGGAACGCCGACGATGCGGCGACGATCGCGGCCCAGAAGCTCGAGATCGCCAAGCTGAAGCGCTGGTGATTCATGGGACCCGATCGGAGCGCACCGCCCATCTCATCGACCAGATGGAATTGGAGCTCGAGGACCTGGAGACCACCGCGACCGAGGATCGAGATTGCCGCCGAGACGGTGCGCGGCCATGACCGCGACGGCGCCTGGCGCTGGCGCCCGGCAAGCGTCCGTCCCGCCAGCCTTTCCCCGAGCATCTGCCGCGCGAGCGCGTCGTCGTGCTTGGCCTCCCACCACCTGCGCCTGTTGCGGCGGCACGCGGTTGCGGCTCGGCGAGGACCGATCACCGAGACGCTGGAGGTGATCCCGCGCCAGTGGAAGGTGATCCAGCATGTCCGCGAGAAGATGACGTGCCGCGCACTGCGAGACGATCAGCGAGCCACCTGCTCCGTTCCACGTCACGCCGCGCGGCTGGGCGGCCTCAATCTCATGGCCATGCTGCTCGAGAAGTCGGCCAACACCAGCCGCTGAACCGCCAGGCCGAGCGCCATGCGCGCGAAGGCGTGCCACTCGCCTTATCCACGCTCGCCGATCAGGTTGGCGCCGGATGTGCGGCGCTGGAGCCGCTGCTCAGGCGTGTCGAGGCATGGCCTTCACCGCCGAGCGTTTACACGGTGACGACACTACCGTGCCGGTGCTTGCCAAGGGCAAGACGATCACCTGGACGCCAAGCAAGTATGTCCGAGACGATCGGCCGCCTGAAGGGCGAGGCCTCGCCATGGCCATGTTCTACTACTCGCGCGATCGCGGCGGCGAACATCCGCAGTCCCACCTCGCCCGCTGGTCCCGGTGTGCTGCAGGCCGATGCTGGTGGCGGCTACAAGGAGCTCTACGCGGCCGACCGCAAACTGGAACGATCCTGGAAGCGGCTTGCTGGGCGCATGCACGGCGTCCCTTCTTGCGCTCGCCGACATCGAGGCCAGTGCGCGGCGCAAAGCAGAGGTAAGACACCTGCACCGATCTCGCCCTTGGCGCTGGAGGTCGTGCGGCGCATCGATCGGCTATTCGAGATCGAACGCGATATCAACGCACAGAGCGCCGAAGAGCGCCACCAGTGTTCGTCAGGAGTTGAGCGCACCGCTCGTCGCCGAGCTCGAAGCGGATGCGGCGATAGATGCGGCCCAAGCTCTCGCGCGGGCATGATTCGCCAAGGCCATCGACTACATGCTGAAGCGATGGCCGTCCTTCACCCGCTTCCTCGACGATGGCCGCATCTGCCTGAGCAACAATGCCGCCGAACGTGCGCGGTGCGGGATCGCGCTCGGCAGAAAGGTCCGTGGTTTCGTTTACCTGATCGCGAGCATTGCCGCGCCGCCGCCATGTACTCCCTCATCGTCACAGCCAAGATGAACGGCAACGATCCGGGCGTTCGGCTCGCCGATGTGCTCTCACGGCTCGCCGGGCATCCGGCGTCACGCCTCGACGAGCTGCTACCGTGGAACTGGCAACGCGATCGTAGCGTCATCAGTCAGGCGGCCTGAAATCTACCGCGCCTGCGGTTCTCACCGAATGCTTACGTTACAACCGCGAAAACGGCAAAGCTGGCGAAGACGAATGGAAGGCTGCTGGCGCCAGGAAAGTCTGTCGGGCCGCCCCTTCGCCCATCAAGAGATTTTTGATGACGCCCACGATGGTGATCAACGCGATCATCGTCACTGTGCTCAACCAAGGACGATGTCCCGAAAGACACGTGACGAGAAATGCGGCGAGCCACGGCAGCATATTGAGGATGCGACGACTAAGCTCGAAGTCCAGTCCGAACGTCGCTACCCACCACACATACGACGACGCGAGCGCGACCCGAACGAGACACAGTCCCATCCCCAAGAGTCAGATCGCCCGGTCTTTCATGGTTTCGGCCCTTCCAAGCGCCTGAGCCGGACTTGTAGCAGGGGAGACGAGTGTTTTCTGCGGAGGCAGCACGCCGCGAAAGCGCCCGGTCGAGACTGGACGGCCACCCGACGGTCTGCTGAACTACCGAGGTCTTTCGGAATACTGGATCGCATTGTGCAAATACCGAGCGACATCGAGCCGGTCGTCATTCGTGGAAGCGCGCGCCGCGCGGTGGCTGGGCTGGTGTTGGGCGGCCTCATCCTGTTGGCCGGAATACTGATGATTCAGGATCACGATGGGAGCCCCGTCGGTTACGGGTTTTTCAATCAGTTCAGACCCACTACGATGGGATGGTTGGTGTTGGGGCTCGGTCTCATCACGGCAACCGCCGCTGCTCTCTCGCTCAGTCGCGGTTGTCCGACGTTGGAGCTCGACGAAAAGGGGATCACTTACAAACGGTGTCTTCAGGGCAGGCTGCATATCGGCTGGGCCGAGCTGGACCGGGTTGACGTTGAGCGCACAAGCGTTCCGGGCTCTGCCGGCAACGACATCAATCTCGAGGGTGTCGTTCTCGTGACCACCGCCGGCCGGCGAATTGGCATTGGGGCAATCGCCCCGGTGAAGGACCTGGAGGCCGCGATCACGAGCCGTGCGGCGCACTACTACCGTATCGCGAAGCGGGGCCACGAAAGCTGATCCGGCGGGCGCTTGCGCGACATCACCTCCTGCCGCCCACGCTGGCAACAGCCTCTGTCATCGACTAACCTGCCGCCTCCGCTCGCTGAGGACGCAGACCCGATGTCGCAGCCTTCTCCCACAACCAACACCTACCGCCCCGACGACGCGACCATCGCGCACCTCCGCGATCGCGCGCAATTCATCCGGCTCGAAACCATCCGGCTGATCGATATTGCCAAGGTCGGGCATTACACCTCGGTGTTCTCCGCGGCCGAGGTGTTCTCGGCGCTCTACTACGACGTCATGAAGCTCCGGCGCGGTGAGCCCAAATGGCCCGGCCGCGACCGATTCACGATCGGCAAGGGCCACGCCGCCGTTGGCCTCTTTCCGATCTATGCCGATTTGGGCTTCTTCCCGAGATCCTGGCTTGACGACTACACCCGCCTCGGCAGCCCGCTCGGCGACCACCCCGACATGCGAAAGGTCCCGGGCGTGGATTTCTCCTCGGGCTCGATCGGCCACGCGCTCTCGAACGCCGTCGGCATGGCGCTGGCGCAGCGCTGGACCGGCGAAAATTACACGGTGTTCTGCATGATGGGCGACGGCGAGATGCAGGAGGGCCAGGTTTGGGAGGCGGCGCTCTCGGCGTCCTCGCACAAGCTCGGCCGGCTCATCGCCATCATCGACCGCAACGGCTTCCAGCTCGACGGCCGCGTCGAGGATCTGACCTCGATCGAGCCGCTGGACGACAAGTGGCGCGCCTTCGGCTGGGAGGTGCACACCGTCGATGGCCACGACATCGCGGCCGTCACCGAGCTTCTGCGCCGGCTCTGCGCCGACGACACGCGCACGAAGCCGGCCCTCGTCATCTCGAAAACCATCAAAGGCAAGGGCGTCTCGTACATGGAGACAGAGCCCGGCTGGCATGTCGGCTATCTCGATCCTGCCGATGCCGCGGCGGCGATCGCCGAGATCAAGTCGAAGGTGATCTGAGATGAGCGAGCCCCAATCACCGAACTCCTGGCAGTACCGCGCGCTGAACGCCCGCACGCCAGGTCTCGACCATCTCTCGAACGGGTTGATCGCGCTCGTCCAGAACGGCCACAACGTCGTCGCCGGCGCGGCAGATCTCAAATACTCCAATGGGCTCAACCGCTTCGCAGAGGCCTATCCCGAACGCTACATCACCTTCGGCATCTCCGAGCAGCACATGGTGTCGACGGCGGCGGGCATCGCCTCCACCGGCGTCGTCCCGTTCGTCGCGACCTTCGCGTCGTTCCTGGGGCTGCTCGCCTGCGAGCAGATCCGCATGGATGTCGCCTATTGCGGGCTGCCGGTGCGTCTCGTCGGCCATCACACGGGCATCTCGATGGGCTTCTACGGCACCTCGCATCACGCCACCGAGGACATCGGCACGATGCGCTCGATCGCCGATCTGACCATCGTCTCCCCGGCCGACGGCCCGCAACTGGAAGCCGTGATCCGCGCCTCGGCGGACTGGGATCAGCCGATCTATCTGCGCACCGGCCGCTTCCGCGATCCGGTCGTCTATGCCGACGGCACGACCTTCGCTTTCGGGAAAGCAAACGTCCACGGCTTCGGCGAGGATCTGACGATCATCGCTTGCGGCATCTGCGTGCATGGCGCACTCGAGGCGGCGGCGGCGATGAACGCGGCGGGCCGCTCGGTCGGCGTTATCGACATGGCGTCGGTGAAACCGCTCGACCGCGATGCGATCCTCGAAGCCGCCGAACGCTCGCGCACGAAAAAGCTCATGACGGTCGAGGAGCACAATGTGCTCGGTGGTCTCGGATCAGCGGTCGCCGAGGTGCTGGCGGACGAAGGGAAGGGCATCAAGCTCAAGAGTCACGGCATCTACGATACCTTCGCGCTGATCTCGCCGCCCGTCACGCTCTATGCGCACTACAAGCTCGACGGCGCCGGCATCGCCAAGGTGGCGGAGGGGTTTCTCGCGGGCTGACGGAAGAGGGCAGCATCCTTCAGCATCCCTCGACGTTCCCACACCCGCCGTCCGACACGCTCTCGATCTGCAGAGTCGCATGGCCGATGCCGAAGCGATGTGAGAGCCCTTCGGCCGCGGCCCTCAAGAGCGCGTCGCCGGGATGCTCAGGTCTCACGACGAGGTGGCAGGTGAGCGCAACCTCCGTCGTGCTCATGGCCCAGACGTGCAGGTGGTGGACCGAGGCCACGCCTGGGAGCTGCCTAAGATAGGCCTGCACGCTGGCGGTATCGATTTGCGCCGGCACGGCCTGCAGCGCGAGGCTCACGCTGTCGCGCAGCAGCGGCCAGGTGCCGGCTACGATGATCGCCGCGATCACGAGGCTCACCACCGGATCGATCCAGCGCCAGTCGGTCAGGGCGATCAGCGCGCCGGCGGCGACGACGCCGAGCGAGACGCCGGCATCCGCGGCCATGTGCAGGTAGGCGCCGCGGACATTGAGATCGCCATGCCGCCCTTCAAAGAACAGCCAGGCCGTCGCCGCGTTGACGGCGAATCCGATGGCAGCGACCGCCATCACGGTCGCACTTGCGACCGGCGCCGACACCATCAAGCGGCCGATCGCTTCCCAGGCGATGGCGCCGATGGCTACGAGCAGCAGGATCGCGTTGATCACCGCCGCCTGGATTGATGCGGAGCGCAGGCCGTAGGTGAACCGCGTGGTGGCGCGCCGCCGGCCGAGCCACACGGCGGCCCAGGCGAGCAGCAATCCCAGCACGTCGCTCAGGTTGTGTCCGGCGTCGGCAAGCAGCGCCATCGAGTTGGCGAGCAATCCGTAGATCGCCTCGACGATGACGAAACCGATATTGAGGGCGGCACCGATGGCGAAGGCTGGACCGTAGTCACGCGGTGTGTGGGTGTGAGAGCCATGCCCGTGGCCATGAGCATGCGCCGAATGGTCGTGGCCGTGATCGCTATGCTCGTGCCGATCCATCTTTCCCTTCGCTCGCCATGTGCCGTGCCGGCCAAGTCGCCCACAACCTACACCGTCGATGCGCGCTCCGTTCTGGCGATGCAACTCGGCCTGCGCTAGAAACATCCGAGGGCGACAAAGGGACGCCGGTCGCGGGGGCGCGAAAATGGTCACCGAAAGCCAAGCCGGATCTCGCGAGCGTGCCGTCGAGCGGCTGCAAGGCTATGCGGCGACGCTCAAAGCGCGCGCCGTCGCGCTGAAACCGATCGCCGATCAGGCGAACGATCGCCGCCGGCAGGCCGCCATCTGGCTCGCCAGCCACCTGAAGCCGCTCGTTCGCAATCCGACCTTCGAGCGGATCGTCACCGGCCTCATCCTCGTCAACGCCGTCACGCTCGGCATGGAGACGAGCCCGAGCATCACCGCGCATATCGGCGGGCTGTTGACCGTCCTCGATCATCTGATCCTGGCGGTTTTCGTGTTCGAGCTCGTCGCCCGCATGATCGTCTTCGGCACGCGCTTCTGGCGCGATCCATGGAGCATTTTCGACTTCCTCGTTGTCGCCGTGACGCTGATGCCGGCCTCTGACAATCTCTCGGTGCTGCGGGCGCTGAGGATCGTGCGCGCACTGCGGCTGGTCTCGGCCATCCCCTCGATGCGGCGCGTCGTCAACGGGCTCCTCATCGCCATTCCCGGCATGTCGTCGATCGTCGTGCTGCTGCTGCTCATCTTCTACGTCTTCGCGGTCATGGCGACGAACATGTTCGCCCACACGCTGCCCGATCGCTTCGGCACGATCGGCGCGTCATTGCTCAGTCTCTTCCAGGTGATGTCGCTCGACGGCTGGACGAGCGAGGTGGCGCGGCCGGTGATGGCGGAGCACCCGTACGCCTGGATCTTCTTCGTCGTCTTTATTCTGATTACGAGCTTCACGGTGCTGAACCTCTTCATCGGCATCATCGTCGACGGCATGCAGCAGCAGCACATCGAGGCGAAAGCCCAGAGCGATCTCGTAACGGCCAGCCGCTTCGGCAAGCTGAAAACGCAACTCTCGGTGTCGCTGCCGAAAGGGTTTGGGGACAAGAGCGCGGCGCCGCTACCGGATTTGGCTGGAGCGGACGTCGATGCGGGCGCGCTCACCACAAGCGGCCCGTCCGCATTCCCGCTCGCTGGCCTGCGTGCGGCGGCCGAGCCTGCACCTCCCGTCTCCGGCTCAACCCCCACCTCACCGCCCGACCCCCGCCTCGATCGCCTCCTCGACGAGATCGCCGCGCTGCGCGCCGAGGTCCGGGCGCTGAGAGACGAACAGTAGGGGCGACCGGCAGGTCGCCCTCCCCCTGCTTCAATGATAACCAAGAGGGCGACCCGCCGGTCGCCCCCTACGTCAATGCCATGAGGATCGCGCTTCCCATGCCCTCCACCGCCCACGCCGACTCCTTTCACTTCGACGTTCCCGTGCAGAGCTACTGGGAGGCGACGGCTGCGCCGCTCGGGATCGATACCGCGCCGCTCGAGCGCGAGGCCAAGACCGACGTCGCCGTCATCGGTGCGGGCTTTACGGGGTTGTCGGCAGCGCTTCGCCTACGCGAAGCCTATGGCATGGACGTGACGGTGTTGGATGCGGCTGAGCCCGGCTGGGGCGCCTCGGGCCGCAACGGTGGGTTCGCCACGCACGGCTCGACGAAGGTCTCCAACGCCGGTCTGATCCGCCGCTACGGCCGGGAGGACACCCGCCGCTTCCTCGACGTGCAGCTGGAGGCCATCGCCCTCGTCAAGGAGCTGTGCCAGCGCTTCTCCATCGAGGCGTCCGTCTGCGAGTTGGGCGATCTGACGCTCGCGCACCAACCAAAGCGGGTCGCGGACCTCGAGGAGGAAGCGGAGTTCTTGACGAGCTTCGCCGGCCAGCGCTGTGAGCTTCTCTCGACCGATGCACTGAAGGAGCGCGGCTGCTACAGCCCGACCTTCTACGGCGGTCTATGGGGCGAGACGGGCCTGTCCGTGCACCCGCTGAACTATGCACGCGGGCTCGCCCGCGCCGCCGCCGGCAACAGCGTGCGCATTCACGGCCGCTCGCGCGTCGTCCGATGGGAGGAGCGCGACGGCCGGCATATCCTGACGACCGAGCGCGGTGGCCGGCTTTTCGCCAAGCACGTGCTCGTCGCGACCAACGGCTTCACGGACGAGCGCGTGGTGACGCCGCTCGCAGGCCGCGTGATGCCGGCGCTCTCCGCGATCATCGTCACGCGGCCACTGACCGAGGCCGAGCAAAAAGCGCAAGGTTGGACGTCGCGGGTCATGGCCTACGACACGCGGCGCCTCGTGCATTACTTCCGCCTGCTGCCGGACGGGCGCTTCCTGTTCGGCGGACGCGGCGGCACGGACGCCTCCAACTGGGGGCTTGAGCAGCTCGAGAAACGGCTGCGGCGGAATTTCGAGCTCATGTTCCCGAGCTGGGCGCACGTCGCGCACACGCATTTCTGGCGCGGGCTCGTCTGTCTCTCGCGCAACCTCGTGCCGTATGTCGGACCGCTCGATCGCGAGCGCGGCGTGTGGACGTCGGTCGCCTATCACGGCGCGGGCCTGGCGATGGGCACCTGGTCCGGACGGGCCGTCGCCGATCTCATCGCCGGACGACCCGAGGTCGCGAACCTGCCGCGCGTGATGTCGAGCGGCCTGCCGAAGTTTCCGCTGCCGGCCTTCCGCCCCGTCTACCTCAAGGGTGCCTACCTCTGGTACGGCATCGACGACGAGTGGCGGTAATGGCGCGCCTTCGGCGAAAGACTCTCACGCTGGATCCTCATCCACGCGAGCAGCGCGAGCGACGGATGGGGATGACGAAGGTGGGTTTTGTTTCGACCTCACCGTCCGTCGTCCTCACGCACGAGCCAAGCGTGGGGATCCAGTGTGAGAGTCTGCGCCGCAGGCGCGTCCGTCAGTTCTTATCCTCGGGCAGCAACGGGAGCGGATGCACCGCGATGCCCTCCTCGTGCAGCGCCTTGGCTTCGTCTGGCGTCGCCTCACCGTAGATGCCGCGCGCTTCCGTCTCCTCGTAGTGAATCTTGCGCGCCTCCTCGGCGAACTTGTCGCCGACATAGTCCGCGTTCTCGCGCACATGATCGCGAATCTTGCGCATCATCTCGAGCATCTCGGTGGGCATCTGCGATGCGACGGGGCGCGCAGGGACGGCCGTCGCCTTGGCCTTCGTCCGCGCGGCCTCTTTCTTGCGGCTCGTCGCAACGTTCGGCGCCATCAAGGCCTTCTCGACCTTGTTTGATCCGCACTCCGGGCAGGTCACATGGCCCGCCTTCGCCTGCTTGTCGTAGGCGGCGCTGGAGGAGAACCAAGCCTCGAACTCGTGAGCGTCGGCGCAGGTGAGACGGTAGCGGATCATGAGGCTGCTTTCAGGCTTTCGGCCGAGGGAGTCGCGATCGTGAAGGGACGGTCGTGCACGAGGGCCGGAATGCGGGCACGGGCGCTGGCGACGTGCGCGAGATCGATCTCTGCGAGGACGACACCGGGCTCGACGCCGCCCTCGGCAATCACATCTCCCCACGGAGAGACGGCGAGACTGTGCCCGTAGGTCATGCGGCCACTGTCGTGACGTCCGGCCTGGGCTGCGGCGAGCACGAAGCTGCCGGTCTCGATCGCGCGGGCCCTCAGCAGCGTGTGCCAATGCGCCTCGCCGGTCTGCTGCGTGAAGGCGGAGGGGACCGTCAGAATCCCGGCGCCTCCCTGAGCCAGCGTCCTGTACAACTGGGGAAACCGCAGGTCGTAGCAAATCGTAATGCCAAGCCGTCCCCACGGCAGATCGGCGACGACAGCCTCGCTCCCCGCCTCGAACCGCTCCGACTCCCGAAAGCTCTCGCCGTTGGGCAGGTTCACGTCGAACATGTGGATCTTGTCGTAGCGCGCGCGAACCTGGCCGTCGGGCGCGACGAGGTAGCCGCGATTGGCGAGCTTGCCGTCGGGACGCCGCACGGCGAGCGAGCCGATGTGCAGCCAGATCCTCAGCTCCTTCGCGAGCGAGACCAGCGCCGCCAGAATGCGATGCCGGTCCTCGGGCTCGGCCAGCGCCTGCAGACGAGCGCGGTCGGGCGCCATCAGGCCTGTGTTCTCGGGTGTCTGAACGTAGCTTGCGCCCTCGGCCGCGATCTCGCGTATGAGCCGGCACGCCGCGACGGTGTTGGCGTCGAGGTCGCTCCCCGACGTCATCGTCACCAGTCCGGCTTTGAAGGTGGTGCCCATGAGGCTCATGCGAGCGCCCGATTCGTTAACGAGGCGTTAAGAGGCCAGCAGCGGATCGAGCTTGCCCGCCGCATCCAACGCATGCAGCTCGTCGCAGCCGCCGACGTGGGTGGCGCCGATCCAGATCTGCGGGACCGTGTTCACGCCGCCGGCCTTGGTGCGCATCTCGGCCCGCAGCTCGGGTTTGCCGGACACGTCGATTTCGTCGAACGCCGCACCCTTGCGGCGAAGCAGCGCCTTGGCGGCGATGCAATAGGGGCAGGTCGCGGTCGTGTAGATCGTGATGGGCGGCATGGGGTGCTCATGATCCGGTTTATCAGTCCAAATGTAGGGTTGGCACTCGACTTCGGCAACTGCTAAGGCTCTCCGATCGAGAAACGATCCTAAGGTGGACTGACGCCGTTCGCGACGTCCGTAGCGACAGGCATCGTCCCCGGGATGGCGGACTTCCCCCGGATCAAGTCCGTGGTCAGTCCGCCCTTGTTATATCAACCTCTGCTATTCTCACGCCGTTCCTCAAAAGGAACGCTCTGCCGCAGACGGCCATCCGCGGCAGAGCCGCTGGTGATCGGATCGTGTCCGCCCTGAGCCGCTTCTGGCTGCTTCGTAGCTCGATCGCACCAGTGTCTTCATCTGGCCCGCATGGTTGCCCGAACTTTCAGGTTCGCTAACAAGGCAGGGACGACGAAGATGCGCCAATCTACCACCACCGCCGGCATCGATACAGGCAAACATTCCTCGATGTCGCCCTCGATACCTCCGACAAAACCCTCAAAGCCGACAACTCGCCCGAAGGCTGGCGCCAGATCGCCCGCCCTCAAAGCCAACAACGTCGCCGCGCCGCCATCGAAGCCTCCGGCGGCTACGAGCAAGGCGTCCTCGCCCATCTCAGAGACCAAGGCCTCACCGTCCTCCATCTCCAGCCCATGCAGGCTGAGCCTTCGCCCGCTACACCCTCAAGCGGGCCAAGAACGATCGCCTCGACGCCCGCCTCATCGCCCAGTGCGCCGCCCGGCTGAAAGCCCGCAAAGCCCCCGATAAACGCCTCGCAAAGCTCGCTTCCCACCTCACCTACATCGAGCAGATCGAGGAGGATATCGTCCGCTTCCAGGGCCGTCTCGAGCACACCCGAGACCCCCGAATCAAAGCCGATATCCGCAAGCACATCGTTGCCTTCCGCGATCTCCTCAAAGCCGAGAAGAAGCAACTTGCCGCCGAGCTCAAAGCGAGCCCCGACCTGGCGCGCCGCCTCGACCTCGTCCGCTCGATCCCCGGCATCGGCGAGCGGACCGCCATCGCTCTCGTCATCCGCATGCCGGAGCTCGGCGAGATCTCGCGCGAGGAGGCAGCAGCGCTGGCCTCGCCCCTTCGACGACGACAGTGGCAAGCACAACGGCCATCGCCACATCGCCGGTGGACGCGCGCGCCTGCGCCGCTCCTCTACGCCGCAGCCTTCCCCGCCGCATTCCACTGGAACACGGCCCTCATCGACCTCTACGCCCGCCTCACCGCCCGCGGCCGAACCCACAAATCCGCCCTCGTCGCCTGCGCCAGAAAGCTCCTCGTCTACGCAAACACAGTCGTCCAGCGCGGCACACCCTGGCAGACAAAAACAGCATCAACATAATGGTTGCTACGTTTTGGCTCCCGGCTAAGCCGACTCGGGGATTTCGCCGGTGACGAGGGCGAGCGCCAGGACGTCGACGGCGGCCGCCCCGGCCCGAAGAAGCGCACTCGCCGCCGCATCGACGGTCGAGCCGGTCGTGACGACATCGTCGACGAGCAGCACCCGGCGCCCTTGGAGACGATCCTTGAGCCGGTCCGGCACCGCGAACGCGCCCTGGACGTTGCGGCGGCGCTGGTCGGCGGTGAGGCCGACCTGGCTCGTCGTTGCTTTCGTGCGGCGGAGCAGCATCGGCTCGTAGGGCTTGCCGGACTTGGCGGACACGGCGCGGGCGAGCACGGCGGCCTGATTGAACCGCCGCCGCCACAGCCGCCACCGCGCCAACGGCACCGGAACGATCAGGTCGGCATCCGCGATCAGCTCTTTGCCGGCGAGCGCGAGCCAGCTCGCGAACAGCCGGGCGCCGTGATGTTGATCGGCGTATTTGAGGCCGTGTACCAGGTCGCGCAGCCGGTCGTTATAGTGGGCGACGGCGCGGGCCCGGGCGTAGGCCGGCGGAGCGGCGAGGGCCGCAGCCGAAACCATGCGTCCCCCGGAATCGTAGGGCAGCGGAATGCCGAGCACGTCGCAGAGCGGAGGACGGATGAAATCGATGCTGCGCCAGCACTCCGGGCAGAGCGTGTCATGATCGGCGACGAGCGTCCGGCAGGCGATGCAGACCGGTGGCACCAGCAGATCGGCGACGGCGAGACCCGCGTCGCGGGTGCCGTGGCCGAGCTTGGCACCGGCTGCCGATACGGCGGCTGTGGATCGACGGATGGTCTCGATGGACAACAGCGGCACGCGACAGCCCCACGCAGCAAGGCGGCAAGCTTAGCCAAAGCCATGCGTGCGGTCGATGCCGGAGCCCGGCCCGTGAGCGCATCATGACCGGCCCCGAGCCCTTGTTCGATCGTCGCCTGCAGCGGCGCTGGCTCGCGCGGCATGCGTCGACGATCGCGCCGGGCGATTTTCTACGGGCCCATGTGGCCGCCGACTTGATCGACCGACTATCGATCGTCGCCCGCCGCTTCGAGCGCGGCCTCGTGATCGGTGCGGGCGCCAGTGCAGCGCGCCAGGGTTTGCGCGCCAGCGGCCGCGTCGGAGAGATGCTTGCCGCCGAGCCGGCTCGGGCCTTGGTCCGGGCAGAGATGAGCACCGTCATCGTCGCCGACAGCGAGGCGCTGCCCTTTGCGCCCGAGAGCTTCGATCTCGTCGTGTCGATCCTGGATTTGGGTCTCGTGAACGACCTCCCCGGCGCGCTCGTGCAGATGCAGCGCATCCTGAAGCCCGATGGTTTGATGCTCGCCACTTTAGTCGGGGGCAGCAGCCTCGCCGAGCTCGCGCGCGCCTTCGCCGTCGCCGAGAGCGAGCTCGCCGGCGGCGTAAGCCCGCGCGTCGCCCCGATGGTCGACGTGCGAGACCTCGGCGCCCTCTTGCAGCGGGCGGGCTTTGCGCTTCCCGTCGCTGATGCCGACCGCCTCGAGCTCACCTATGCCTCGCCGCTCGCCGCGATGGACGAGCTGCGCCGGCTCGGTCTCGGCAACAGTCTGATCGCGCGGAGCCGCAAACCCCTGACGCGCACGGTGCTCGGCGGTGTCCTCGACGCGTATGCGGCCGGGGCCAAGCGGCCGGACGGGCGCGTGGCGCTGACGCTCGAGCTGCTCACGGCCACCGCCTGGGCGCCGCATCCTGATCAACAGAAGCCGTTGCGGCCGGGCAGCGCGGAGGCGCGTCTGGCGGACGCGCTCGGCGTGCCGGAGACGCCGGCGGGCGAGACCGCGCCAAAGCCGAAGCCTTAGGCCGGTTCCTTGTTTCTTTGGTTTTGCGGAAGGACCAGTCGCGCGGGTGGCCGCCCAGGTGGGCTGATCGTGCAGATGGTTTTACGTATCTCGGGCAGATCACCTTCGTCCCGGTCTTCTGTTCAGGCGATGACCGCGACACCGCTCCTGGCCGGGCATTGCGAGGTGGCCGCCTGCGCGGCCATGACGGTGGGGTGGCATCAATATAGGACACGCGCCACTAGGGCGTTTCCGCGTCTCTTCTAACCTCGGAAAAATCTGAGGTGCTTTGATTGTCGGCCTTCTCATCGGAAAACCGCTTCGCACTTTTTTTGAGAACACCCTAGCCGGCGAGGATCGCTGCGAAATAGCCGGCGACGGAGGTGAAGGTCTCCGCCAACTGCGTGCTGACGAGCGGCAGTGCCAGGAACAGGCAGCCGCACAGCACGACGGCGATCAGCGCGTACTCGACGGACATGGCCGCCGTGTCGTCGGATTTGAAGTCGGCGAGAAGCTCGCGCGAGGTGCCGTCCGTCCGCGTCGCCGATCTCGACAGCCAGGCCATGCGCAGTCTCCTGTGCGACCCCCAAGCGAAGGGTCAAAGCAGATCCCGGAGCATGGCCCGAAGCGGCTCGTCGGCCGGCGGCATCGCATAGTCGCCCATGCGCTGCGGTCTCACCCAGGCCAGCTCCTGCCCCTCCTTGGCCTCCACCTCTCCCTGCCACCGCCGGCAAATGAACAGCGGCATCAGGAGATGAAAAGCCTCGTAGGTGTGGCTCGCGAACGTGAAGGGCGCCAAGCACGGCTCCTTGACCTCGATGCCGAGCTCCTCACGGAGCTCGCGGATCAACGCGGTCTCGGGCTTCTCGCCCTTCTCCACCTTGCCGCCGGGGAACTCCCAGAGTCCCGCCAACGGCTTGCCGGGTGGCCGTCTCGCAAGCAGCACGCGCCCGTCCGCATCGACGAGTGCGCAGGCCGCGACCAGAACGATGTTCATCGGTCTTGCTCTCGGGGATAAGAATGGCAGGCAATGGTTAACGGAGCGTAATTTCCGAGGACTTAACTCGTCTAAATCCTAATACTTCGCTCAGCCGGAATAGGATCAACTGCGATAGTCGGCGTTGATCGAGACGTAGTCGGCGGTCAGATCGCAGGTCCACACGACAGCCTCGCCGCGCCCGACGCCGACATCGACGTGGATTTCGAGCTCCGCCCGGCGAAAATAGGCGGCGCCCTGCTCCTCCTTGTAGCCCGGATGCACCTCGCCGGCGCGCGCGACGACGATGTCGCCGAAGTCGATCGCGAGCTTGTCGCGGTCGGCCGCCTCGCCCGACTTGCCGACCGCCATGACGATGCGGCCCCAGTTGGGATCGTTGCCGGCGAGCGCCGTCTTGACGAGCGGCGAATTGGCGATGGCGAGGCCGATGCGGCGCGCGGCGGCAGCGCTCTCGGCACCGGTCACCTTGAGGGCCACGAACTTCGTCAGGCCCTCGCCGTCCTTGGCGACCATGAGCGCCAACTCGCGAAGGAGATCGTGGAAGGCCGCCTTGAAGGCCGCGTAGCCGGGCGATGTCTCGCTCGTGATCGCCGCCGCACCACGCTTGGCAGCAGCACCCGTCGCGAAGGCGATGAGCGTATCGCTCGTCGAGGTGTCGCCATCGATCGAGATGCAATTGAAGGTGCGGCCGGCGCCCTCGGCGAGCAGCGCCTGAAGGATAAGCGCCGCAACCGGCGCGTCGGTCGCGACGAACGACAGCATCGTCGCCATGTCTGGCGCGATCATGCCGGCGCCCTTGGCGATGCCGTTGATGACGACATCCGTCGCGCCCAAGCGCACCGTGCGTGTGGCGAGCTTCGGAAAGGTGTCCGTCGTCATGATGGCGCGGGCGGCGGCTTCCCAGCTCGAGGCGTCTGCGCGCTTGGCGAGGTCAGGGAGATTATCGACGATCGGCTTCGGATTGAGCGGCTGACCGATCACGCCTGTCGACGCGATGAACACTTCACCCGGTTTGCAGCCCGCGACCTTCGCCGCGGCCGCCGCCGTCGCCTCGACGGTCGCCAAGCCATGCTTGCCCGTAAAGGCATTGGCATTGCCCGAATTGACGACCAGCGCGCGCGCGCTGCCGCCCTCGAGTGACGATCGGCACCAATCCACTGGCGCCGATCGCGTTTTCGATTGGGTCAGCACGCCCGCGACCGTCGTGCCCGGTGCGAAGAGCCCGAGCAGCAAGTCCGTCCGGTTCTTGTATTTGATGCCGGCGGCGGCGGTGGCGAAGGTCACGCCTTCGACGGCCGGCACGACGGGTGAGGACTTGGGAGCGAAGGGCGAGACGTGCATGGGCGTGATCCGCGCGTTCTATTGCTGTGTCTGGGCGTCACCGGCCGCGGGATCAGCCGCGGGTGCGGCTGCCGGCACCGCGCCGACGCCCTCGAAGGTCTTGTCCACGATCTCGATCTTGGCCTTGCCGCGCAGATCGACGACCGCGTCCTGGGCCTTCTTCTTGAGAAGATAGACGTAGATCTTGTCCTTCAGGCTCTCGTAGGTCGGCAACGGCTTCTTGCGCACTTCCTCGACCTTGATGATGTGCCAGCCGAACTGGCTCTCGACCGGCGCCGAGACCTCGCCGGCCTTCAGCGCGAAGGCAGCATCCTCGAACGGCTTCACCATCTGGCCCCGCTCGAAGAAGCCGAGATCGCCGCCCTGGGCGCCCGAGCCCTTGTCGATCGACTTCTCGGCTGCGACCTTGGCGAAGTCGTCGCCCTTCTTCAAACCTTCCGCGATCTTGTCGGCTTCGTCCTTGGTCTTCACCAGGATGTGACGGGCGTGAACCTCGTCCTGCTGCGGGGCCTTGCCCACCTCGTCGTCGTAGAGCTTCTTGGCTTCCGCATCGGTCACGGCGTTCGTGACCATCTTGTCGAAATAGGCATCGCGCAGCGCGCGGGTCTTGTAGTACGTGACGCGCGCCTCGTAGTCGGGGCCCTCGCCGAGCTTCTCGGCGGCGCCCGCGGTCGCCATCAGCTGATTGTCGAGAAGATACTCGACGATGACGCGGCGGCGCTGATCGAGCGGCATGCTCGCAAGCTCGGGGCCGATCTCGGACTCGGCGAGCTTGACCTGGCTTTCGGTGATGTCGACCCCGTTCACCTTGACGAGCACCTTGTCCTCGGCGAAGGCGGCGCCGGCCATCAAGCCGAAGGCGGCGGCGAGGGTTGCTGCCGTCAGCGGCAATCGCGAAACTCTCAAGGGGGGATTCCTTATATTGTGGGCGGCCCGTCGGGCCTGTCGAGCCCGCAGAGATAACGGCAGAAACCGGCAAATTCCAGTCCACCGCACAATCAGCGACCCTCTGGCCGCGTTGACAGGGCGCGGGGCCGATCCTATCTGTGCATTCGACCTGCCCGGAGACCCTTCGCGGCGGGCCGTTGAGGCGTGTGCCAGGCCTGCCTCAGCTCGAAATTCGGGCGCCGCCGCATTTGGAACCGACTCTGTCCCCGCCTGACGCGGACGAGAACGCAAGAGCCGTGCGAGACAGGCGCTCAATCGCCCCCGTTCACTTCCTGAGGATCAGCCTCCGATGCCCTCCTTCGAGAATTTCTTGAGCAAGCTTTTCGGATCCTCGAACCAGCGCAAGCTCAAGAAGTATCAACCGCTTGTCGCCGAGATCAACGCCCTCGAGCCCGAGCTCGAGAAGCTTTCGGACGCCGATTTGAGGGCCCGGACCGAGCGGTTCAGACAAGAGGCAGCCGACGGCAAGGAGCTGGACGATCTTCTGGTGCCGGCCTTCGCCACTGTCCGCGAGGCGGCCAAGCGCACACTCGGACAGCGTCATTTCGATGTGCAGTTGATCGGCGGCATGGTGCTGCACGACGGCAAGATCTCGGAGATGAAGACGGGCGAGGGTAAGACGCTCGTCGCGACCCTCCCCGTCTATTTGAACGCGCTGGCCGGCCGTGGCGTCCACGTCGTCACCGTCAACGATTATCTCGCCCGCCGCGATGCCGAGTGGATGGGCCAGATCTACAAGTTCCTGGGGCTCTCCGTCGGCGTCATCCTGCACGAGCTCAACCAGGAGCAGCGGCGCGCGGCCTATGCGTGCGACGTCACCTACGGCACCAACAACGAGTACGGCTTCGACTATCTGCGCGACAACATGGAGCACTCGGTCGAGGCCATGGTGCAGCGCGGGCACAATTTCGCGATCGTGGACGAGGTGGACTCGATCCTCGTCGACGAGGCGCGCACGCCGCTCATCATTTCAGGGCCGGTCGAGGATCGCTCCGACCTCTACAACGCGATCGATGCGTTGATGCCGAAGCTCGCGCCCGCCGACTACGAGGTTGATCTCAAAATGCGCCAGGTGGCGCTGACGGAAGTGGGCAACGAGCATATCGAGGATCTGCTCAAGGCGGCTGGCCTCATGAAGGGCGCGTCGCTCTACGATCTGGAAAACGTGCGCGTCGTCCATCACGTCAATCAGGCGCTGCGCGCGCACACGCTCTTCCAGCGCGACCGCGACTACATCGTGCGCAACGACGAGGTCGTCATCATCGACGAGTTCACGGGCCGGATGATGCAGGGCCGCCGCTATTCCGATGGCCTGCACCAGGCGCTGGAGGCGAAAGAGCACGTCAAGATCCAGCCCGAGAACCGGACGCTCGCCTCGATCACCTTCCAGAACTATTTCCGCCTCTACGACAAGCTCGCCGGCATGACGGGTACGGCCGCCACCGAGGCGCAGGAGTTCATCGACATCTACGGCCTCGACGTCGCCGAGGTGCCGACGAACAAGGACGTGCAGCGCAAGGACGACGACGACGAGGTCTATCGGACGGCCAAGGAGAAATATCGCGCCATCGTCGCGCTCATCGCCGATTGCCATCGCCGTGGCCAGCCGCTGCTCGTCGGTACGACCTCGATCGAGAAGTCGGAGTTGCTGTCCGGCATGCTCAAGGACAAGGCTTTCATCAAGGAGCTCGGCGCCACGCTGCTGACCCAGGCGGCATCCCTCACCGACAAGCGCGACGCGGATCAGAAGGCCTACCTCGAGGCGACCGGTCGCTTCCTCGAGGAGGTCTCGTCCAAGAGCCGCGGCAACACCGCGCCGCCGATCCCGCATCACGTGCTCAACGCGCGCTATCACGAGCAGGAGGCTTTCATCGTCGCGCAGGCCGGCGTGCCGGGCGGGGTCACGATCGCCACCAACATGGCCGGCCGCGGCACCGACATTCAGCTCGGCGGCAACGTCGAGTTCCGGCTGCGGGATTGGCTGGCGGAGCAGAAGAAAGCCAACCCCGAGGCCGAGCCGAGCGACAGCGATGTTCGTCGCGAGCGCGAGAGGATCGCCGAGGACGTGGCCGAGAAGAAGCGCAAGGCGTTGGAAGCCGGCGGGCTCTACGTCGTCGGCACCGAGCGTCACGAGAGCCGGCGCATCGACAATCAGCTGCGCGGCCGCTCGGGCCGCCAGGGCGATCCCGGCCGCTCGAAGTTCTTCCTCTCCCTCGAGGACGATCTGATGAAGATCTTCGCCTCGGACCGGATCGACGGCGTGCTGCAGAAGCTCGGCATGGAGGAGAACGAGGCGATCACGCATCGCTGGATCAACAAGGCGCTCGAGCGCGCGCAGCAGAAGGTCGAGGCGCGCAACTACGAGAGCCGCAAATACGTCCTCAAATACGACGACGTGATGAACGACCAGCGCAAGGTCATCTTCGAGCAGCGCATCGAGCTGATGAGCGAGCAGGATGTCGCCGAGACGGTCACCGAGATGCGCCACCAGGTCGTCGAGGACCTGATCGCCAAGCACATTCCGGAGAAGTCCTACGCCGAGCAGTGGGACACCGAGGAGCTGAAGAAGGACCTCTTCAACATCTTCGACGTCGATGCGCCGGTGGCCGATTGGGCGGCCGAGGAGGGCATCGCCGACGACGAGATCCGTGACCGCGTGACGAAGCTCGCCGACGAGGCGTATGCCAAGAAGGTCGGCGAGATCGGTGGCGACAACATGCGCCATCTGGAAAAGATGGTTCTGCTGCACACGCTCGACCATCTCTGGCGCGAGCACATCGTCAATCTCGAGCACCTGCGCGAGGTTATCGGCCTCAGAGGCTATGCGCAGCGCGATCCGTTGAACGAGTACAAGTCGGAGAGCTTCGAGCTGTTCCAGAGCCTGCTCAACCAGCTGCGCACGGCCGTCACTGGCCAGCTCATGCATCTGGTGCTCAGGCGCGATCAGCCGGCGCCCGAGATCGAGGACGAGCCCTTGCCGCCGCTGGAAGGCCACAAGATCGATCCCTTCACGGGCGAGGACGAGTTCGAGCGGGAGGCCGCGCAGCCCTCACAAGGCGGAAGCGCCTTGGCGACGCTGCTCCGCGAGCCCAAGGAGGAGCCCTCCCGCAGCCGCAAGAGCGGCGCGTCCGTCAATCCGAAGGATCCCTCGACCTGGGGCAAGGTCTCGCGCAACGCCTCGTGCCCCTGCGGCTCCGGCAAGAAGTTCAAGCACTGCCACGGGAAGCTCGGGTGAGGGACGGCCGGCTGCGCTGAGCGCGTCGCGGGGCCCCCTCTAACGACCCTCCGGATCAGCTGTAGCTCACTCGCTGTCGCGGAGCTTGTCGAGCAGGCGGCGGTCGCGCTTGGTCGGGCGGCCGGCGCCGGCTTCGCGGGGAGCGACGGGCGCCTCTTCCGGAGGCTTGGGGATCGGCGGCGGTGTCAGATCGGCGTAGAGGGTGGCTGCTTCCGGTGCGGGGCCGCGACGCATGCCCGGCAGCTTCACCTCGAGCACGCGCACGTGATGGCGGACGGTCACGGTCACGACGTCGCCGGGCTTCACGGTATCCGACGGCTTCGACGACTTCACGCGGTTGATGCGGACCGCACCTTCCGTGACGAGCTTCGCGGCAAGGGTGCGCGACTTCGAGACCCGTGCGAACCACAGCCACTTGTCGATGCGCTGGGCGGATTTGCCCTCGACCGCATCGCCCGGCTTGTCGCTCGACCCGGCGTCTCCCGCCATCAGCTCGACGACCCCGGCTTGCGATCCGCCTCGAGCTTCTCCTTGAGCGCACTCAAGGCCGCGAACGGCGAGTTCGGATCGAACACGGCCCGCTTCTCCTCGCGCGGACGCTCGTGACGGCGCGGCCCGCGATCACGATCGCGGTTGCGGTCACGGTCCGGCCGGTCCTGGCGCGGTGAGGCATCGGAGGCGACAGCGGCTCCCCGATCGGGACGCGGACCCTGCCAGTCGCGGTCGCGGTGCCGCTCGTGGCGCGGCTTACCGTGCCGGTGCCGGCGCTCGCGGTCGGGACGCTCCGCGGACGGGGCCTCGCCGGCAGCAGCGTCTGAGGGCGCGCTCTCCGTCGCCGCGGCGGAGGCTTCGCCGGATGCGGCCGCCGGCCGGTGATGAGGACGATGCCGGCCGCGCTGTTGATGCTCGCGGCGGCCCTCCTCGTAGCGCCGGCGCGGACGCCAGATCTCGATGTACTCGGGCTCGGCAGCGGCTGGCGCAGGAGCCTCGGCGGCCGATGCGTCGCTTGCCGGAGCCTCGACAGCCGACGTCTCGCCGGACGCGGCCTCAGCCGGGGACGTCTCGACGACGCTCGCCTCGGTCGTCGTGGGCGTTGCGTCTGCCGCAGACTCGGTCTCGGCAGGAGCGGCTTCCGTCGCCGTCTCGCTTTCAACTGCCGCCTCGGCCGGAGCCGCAGCCTCGGTGCTCACGGCCACCGGCTTCGGCGGCGCGAGCTTGCGATCGAGTCGGAAGCCCAAGGCCTTCAGCACCTCGCCGAGCTCGGCCTGGTTGCAGCCGAGGATCGACATCATCTCGGGCAGGATCGTGAACCCGCCGTCACCGCTCGCACCCTTGGGTGGCGACGTCGGCGACGCCTCGTTCGGCCGCCAGGCGATGAGCGGGCGGATCATGTCGGCCAAGCGCTCGAGCATGTCGACGCGGACGGCACGCGGGCCGCAATGGTGATAGCCGGCAACCCGATAGAAGGTGTCGGGCACGCTCGCCTGCGCCGGCACGGAGGTCAGCCCACGCCGCGGCGGCTCGGGATGGCCCTCGAGGCCCTGGCCCTCACGCTCACCGTTCCAGATGGCCCAGAGCAACAAGAGAAGCTCCGAGCTCGCCGGCTTCAGCATGAGCGGGAAATGGATGTTGAACGCGCCGAAGCGCACGCCGTATTTTCTGAGCTGCGCGCGCGCCTCCTGGTCGAGCTGCTTGATCTCCTCGGCGATGGTGTCGCGCTTGAGGATGCCGAAACCTTCCTTCAAGCGGAAGGCGATGCCGCGCGCCAGACCCGCGACGTCCTCGGCCTTGCTGAGCTCGATCAGAGGTTTCAGCTTCTCGTTCAAATGCTCGTCGAGCCACGTGTCGAGCCGCTGCTGCACGCGCTCGCGATCACCCGGTTGCAGGCTCTCGTCGGCGATGAGGACGAGGGTCGGCCGCAGCGGATCGTCGCTCTTTTCCAGACGCGCGATCTCCTCGCCACGCCAGATGACGCGTGCGTTGCGGGCGAGGCTGAAGGCATCGCTCTTGGCCGAGGCGACGCGCCGCGTGCGCATCGCCATCTCGCGGGCGACGGCGGGCTGCGCGGCATTGCGCGCGGCCTTTTCCTGCACGCCATCGGCGGTGAGATCGGGCTGATAGGTGAAGCCCTTCACTTGCCCGACGAAGTGCTCCTCGACCGTGATCTTGCCATCCTCGGCGACGTTGGCCGCCAGATCGTCGTCGTCGCGAAGCCGGCGCATCAGCACGCTCGTGCGCTTGTCGACGAAGCGCTGGGTCAATTGCTCGTGCAGCGCATCCGACAGCTTGTCCTCGATCTCGCGCGTCTGCTGACGCCAGTGCTCGGGATCGGCCAGCCAATCGGCGCGGTTCGCGACGAAGGTCCAGGTGCGGGTGTGGGCGATGCGGGTCGACAGCGTGTCCAGATCGCCGTCGGTGCGATTGGAGCGCAGCACCTGCTCGGCGAACCAGTCCTCGGGCAGACGCCCCTTCTGCATCAGATGCGTAAAGAGCGTGCCGATCAGCTCGGCGTGGCTGGTCGCCGAAATCTTGCGGTAGTCGGGAAGCTGGCAGACGTCCCATAGCCTCGACACGGCGTCGGACGAGCGCGCGAGGTCGGCGACGATCGGATCCTTGGTTACCGTCTCCAGCGCCATCAGGTCGTCGGCGGTCCGGGCGCGCACGAGGCGCGGGTTCGACGGATAGGTCTTCAAGCTCTCTTTCAGCTTGCCGATCGAGGAGAAGTCGAGCGCGCTGTTGCGCCACTGCAGCGTCTTCACCGGATCGAACTCGTGCTTCTCGAGCCGGTCGATGATCTCGGGATCAAACGGCTCGGCATCGCCCGTGACGCCGAACGAGCCGTCGTTCATGTGACGGCCCGCGCGGCCGGCGATCTGGCCGATCTCGGCGGGGGTCAGATTGCGATGCACGCGGCCGTCGAACTTGCGGGTGGCCGAGAAGGCGACGTGGTCGAGGTCGAGATTGAGGCCCATGCCGATGGCGTCGGTGGCCACGATGTACTCGACGTCGCCCGACTGATAGAGCGCGACCTGCGCATTGCGCGTGCGCGGGCTCAAGGCCCCGAGCACGACGGCGGCGCCGCCGCGTTGGCGTCGAATGAGCTCGGCGATCTCGTAGACCTCGGCCGCCGAGAAGGCGACGATGGCGGTGCGGCGCGGCAGGCGCGAAATCTTCTTCTGGCCCGAATAGGTGAGCTTGGACAGCCGCGGCCGCGAGACGAAGTTGGCGCCGGGCAGCAGCTCCTTGATCGCTTCCCGCATCGTGCCCGCGCCGAGCAACAGCGTCTCCTGCGTGCCGCGCGCGTGAAACACGCGGTCGGTGAAGACGTGGCCGCGCTCAGGGTCGGCGGCGAGCTGCACCTCGTCGATGGCGAGGAAGTCGACCTCGACGTCGCGCGGCATCGCCTCGACGGTCGAGACGTAGAAGCGGGGCGACGCCGGCTTGATCTTCTCCTCGCCGGTGATGAGGGCGACGGCATCCGCTCCGACGCGAGCGACGATCTTGTCGTAAACCTCGCGCGCGAGCAGCCGGAGCGGCAACCCGATCATGCCGGTCTGGTGGCCGAGCATGCGCTCGATGGCCAGATGCGTCTTACCGGTGTTGGTCGGCCCGAGCACGGCGGTGACGTTGCGCGACCGCGACGGGTGCACTGACGGCGAAGTGGAGCTCATGGAAACGGTCCTCGAACGCCGCGGGGGCGGCGGGATGCCGGGTGAACGAGAAGGCCTGATCTCACAGCCGTTTCTCCGGCGGTCTTGTCGATCATGAAGCAGGACTGGGGGCTGGGGTCAACGCCCCCGCCTGCCTTCGCGGGTGTCCTATCTCGGGATTGTGACGAATCGAGCGGCGGGCTGTGGCCGAAAATGGCGAAGGCCGCAGGTTGCCCTGCGGCCTCCGACCGGTGCGGTGATCGTCCCGACCGTCAGTTCCGGTTGCCGAACAGCCGGAGCAGGGCGAGGAAGATGTTGACGAAGTCGAGGTAGAGGTTGAGAGCGCCCATGATCGCGCTCCGGCCCATGGCGAGCGCATCGCCCTCGACCGCGTAGTAGATGTTTTTCAGCTTCTGCGTGTCGTAAGCGGTCAAGCCCGTGAAGATGACCACCGAGATGATGGAGAGCGCGAACATCATCGCCGACGACTGCAAGAAGAGGTTGACGACCATCGCAATGATCACACCGATCAGGCCCATGATCAGGAACGAGCCCCAGCTCGAAAGATCCCGCTTCGTCGTATAGCCCCACAGGCTGGTCGCGCCGAACATCGCTGCCGTGATCAGGAACACCTGCGTGAGGCTCTGCTGGGTGTAGACGTAGAAGAGGTAGGACAGCGACACGCCCATGAGCGCCGAGTAGATCCAGAACGATGTCTGCGCCGCGGCTACGCTCATCTTGTGAATGCGGAACGACATATAGAAGACCATCGCCAAAGGTGCGAAGGCGAAGATCAGGGAGAACGGGCCGGTCTGGACGATCTGCTGGAAGGCCGGGCTGCTCTGCGCAAGCAGATGGGTCGCGTATGCAACCACACCGGTGATGCCGATACCTGCGGCCATATAATTGTAGACGCTGAGCATATAGGAGCGGAGCCCCTCGTCCACCTCGTGGGTCTCGACGCGTGTGCCGGCCTGGGCCGCATACCGTCTGTCGTACTGAGCCATGATGGGTCTCATCCTCTCCATTCGAACCGCGCCGGGCACCCCCAAGGCGCCGCAAATCGGTTTGAACCAAATATGTGAGTGTATCAGTCGGGTTTCAAGGGCCCGGCTCGGCTTACTCGGACCTCAAATAGGGCACCGGCCGCTGAGCCAACACCCGGGCGCTGCCGATCAGCCCGAAGCCCACCACCATGGCGATGGCGAGGCCGAGGGCGAGCAGCACGGCGGGGAGCGAGAAGGTGAACGGCAGGTCCATGACCTCGCGCGTGACGATAAAGGCCGCGAGCGTGCCGAGGCCCGACGCGATCGCGCCTGCGATGAGCGCGAGCACCAGGTACTCGAGAAGGTGCGTGACGAGAATGAGCCGTCGCCGCGCGCCGAGGGTCTTGAGCAGCACCGCCTCGTAGATGCGCCGCCGCTCGGCCGTCACCATGGCGCCGGCGAGCACGAGCGCACCGGCGAGCAGCGTGATGCTGGCGGTGGCGCGGATCGCGGTCATGACCTGGCCAAGCACACCGGCGACGGTCTCGATGGCGTCCTTGACGCGAATGGCCGTCACGGCTGGAAACTGCTGCGACACGGATTGGATCAGCCGCGCTTCCTCATCGAGCGGTTGCGGTGCTGGAAAGCTCAGCGTCGCCAGCTGGTTATAGGGCGCCTTGGCGAGCGTGTTGGGCGAGAAGATCATCACGAAGTTGATGGCGAGCCGGTCCCAGTCGACGGTTCGGAGATTGGCGATTCTCGCCGTCACGTTGCGGCCGAGCACGTTGACGGTGAGCGTGTCACCCACGGCGAGGCCGAGTTGGCGGGCAAGCTCGACATCGAAAGAGACGAGCGGCTCGCCCTGATAGCCCTTCGGCCACCACGATCCGTCCATCACCGTCGAGCGTGCCGGCGGCTCGTCGGAGAAGGTGAGGCCACGGTCGCCCGTGAGCACCCATTCCGCTTCCGGCGGCGCCTTGATCTCCTCGACCGGCGCGCCTTTCAGCGCGATGAGCCTGCCCCGCAGCATGGGGGCGGTGGAGACGATCGCGTCCGGGTGACTGGATTTGAGCGCCGCGGTGAGCGGCTCGAGCTCGTCCTTGCCGATATCGAGGAAGAAGTAGGCCGGAGCCTTGTCGGGCAGCCCGGTTTCGAGCTCCGCGACGAGCGAGCGATCGACGAGCGCGATGGTGACGAGAAGGCTAAGGCCGATGCCGAGCGAGAGCATGGCCGAGCGGGCGAGCGAGCCGGGTCCGGCGATATTCTGCTGCGCGAGCTTGAGCTCCGTCCGGCGAGGACGCGGCAGCGCCGCGACCAGCTTTGGAATGGCGGCACCGAGGCCGAGGAAGATCGCGAACACGGCGGCCATACCGCCGAGGAAATAGGCGGCGAGGCGCGGATCGTCGGCGGTGAGTAGGGCGATAGCGGCGATTGCCGCGAGCGCGACGAGCATCGCCGCCACGAATAGGAACCGCGGCCTTGCCCCCGAGCGGGCGACCTTCTCGCGAAACAACAGCGCGGCGCTCACGCGCTCCGTTCGGCCGAGTGGCCAGAAGGCGAAGAGGAGAGCGACGAGAAGGCCGTAGAGAGCCGCCGGACCGAGCGCCATCGGCGACACGCCGATCGCGAGCGGAAACGGCAGAAGATGCCCTAGCGCCTGATTGCCGAGCATCGGCAGCAGGGTGCCGGCGAGGAGCCCGATGCCGATGCCGAGGCCAGCGAGCAGCAGGATTTCGATGTGATAGATGACGAGGATGTCCCGGCTCGAGGCCCCGAGAGCACGGAATACGGCGATCGTCTCGGTCTTCTTCTCAAGATACGTCGACACGGCATTCGCCACCCCCGCGCCGCCGATGAGCAGCGTCGCGAGGCCCACCAGCGTCAGGAACTGTCCGAGCCGATCGACAGCGCGGCGCGCGCCCGGAGCGGGATCGCGACGGTCGGTGACGGTGAAACCGCCATCGGCAAAGGCTTTCGTCAGCCGCGTGCGGAAATCCTTGAACTCGGGCTCGCCGTACCGCGCGCCATCGGCGGCGAGGACGCGATAGCTCCAGCGGGTCAGGCTGCCGGGCTTGGCGAGGCCGGTCGCGATGAGCGTATCGAGGGAAACCAGCACACGCGGGCCGAAAGCCGCCTGGGCAGCGAGCTTGTCCGGCTCCTGGCCGACGAGACCGCGCACTTGGACCTCGCCGTCGCCGAGGATCAGCGTGTCGCCGAGGCCAAGCCCAAGCCGCTCGGCGAGCAAGGGATCGATGATGGCGCCGGAGCCCTGAGCGAGGAGGGTCTTGGCGTCCTCGCCCGTTGCCGTCGAGAGCGTGCCGGTCAGTGGATAGGCCGCGTCCACCGCCTTGATCTCGACGAGCGCGCTGGCGAGCCCCGAGCCGCCGGGCTTGCGGGCCATGGCGCGCAGCGAGGCGATCTCCGAGACGCTGCCCTGCTCAGCGAGCCAGGTGCGTTCCTCAGCGCTCGCTCGCACATGCATCCGTGAGACGGCCACGTCGCCGCCGAGCAGGACGCGGCCTTGCGCGTCGAGGCCGCCGCGCACCGCATCCGCAATCGTGCCGACGGACGCAATCGCGGCGACACCGAGGGCCAAACAGGCGAGGAACACCCAGAAGCCGCGGAAGTTACCGCGCAAATCGCGGATCGCGAGATTGAACAGCCGGCGCAGTCTCGCGCGCGGAGGAGCGGCCTGCGCAATGGCGGAGAGCGGCGCGGCGACGCTCGTCATGCCGGGGCCCGCTCGTCGGCGACGATGCGCCCGTCGCCGAGGGTGATGCGCCGGCGGCAGCGTGCCGCGAGTGCTGCATCGTGGGTCACGAGCACGAGCGTCGTGCCGCGCTCGGCGCCCAGGCGCATGAGGAGATCCATTACCTCGACGCCTGTCCGCTGATCGAGATTGCCGGTCGGCTCGTCGGCGAACAGGATGCGCGGGGCTCCGACGATGGCGCGGGCAATGGCGACGCGCTGCTGCTCGCCGCCCGAGAGCTCCGCCGGATAGTGCTCGAGACGGGCGGCCAGCCCGACCTCGGCGAGCGCAGCGTCGGCGCGTGCTTCGGCGCCATCGACGCCGGCAAGCTCGAGGGGGAGCGCGACGTTCTCGCGCGCCGTCATCGTCGGCATCAGGTGGAACGACTGGAAGACGATGCCGATGGCGCGGGCCCTGAGCGCCGCGCGGGCGTCCTCGCCGGTCGCCGTGATGTCTTGGCCGGCGACGACGACTTGGCCGCTCGTCGCGCGCTCGAGACCGGCCGCCACCATGAGCAGCGAGCTTTTCCCCGAGCCCGATGGCCCGACGATACCGACCGTCTCGCCGGGATCGATCCGCAGGTCCACGTTCTTCAGGATGTCGACGGGCCCGGCGCGGCTCGTCAGCGCCAGGCAAACCTTATCGAGCGCGATGGCGGGCATGGTCCCTGTCTATCTGGGGCGGAGGCATGGTCCGTCAAGGTCCTGCCGGCGTTCGTGTGTACGACTTGCCTTCCTCCGGCCTTTGAGAGCAAGCTTGCCGCATGATCCCTCGCATCCTCAATCGGACAATCACCGTCCTTTCGGTCACGCTTCTCATGGCGCTTTTGCGGCCCGCGCTCGCCGCCGGTCCGGTGACCATCGTGGCGCTCGGCGACAGCCTCACCGCCGGCTACGGCCTTGCCGAGTCCGACAGCTTCCCCGTCAAGCTCGAAGCCGCGTTGAAATCGCGCGGGCTTGCGGTGACCGTCGTCAACGCCGGCGTCTCCGGCGACACCGCCGAGGAGGGGCTCGCCCGCCTCGACTGGTCCGTTCCCGAGGGCACCGATGCCGTCATCGTCGAGCTCGGAGCCAATAACGCGCTGCGCGGCATGGATCCGTCGGGGGCGAAGGCCGCGCTCGACGAGATCGTGGCTAAGCTCAAGGCTCGCAAGATCGAGGTGCTGATCGCCGGCATGGAAGCGCCGAGCTCTCTCGGGGACAGCTACGTCACGGCCTTCCGGGCCATGTATTCCGAGCTCGCCGGGAAACACGGCGCGCTGCTCTATCCCTTCTTCCTCGACGGCGTCGCGACCGATCCTCAGCTCAATCAGCCCGACGGGCTGCATCCGACCGGCAAAGGCGTCGACGTGATCGTCGGGCGCATCCTGCCGAAAGTCGAGGAGCTGATCGCGCGCGTCGCTGCCGCCAAAGCCGGGTGAGCAAATGCGCCTGTTCACAGCCATCGAGATTCCGGAGCCCATGCGCTCCCACTTGGCCCTCATCCGTGCCCCGCTCCCCGACGCGCGCTGGGTCGACAAGGACAACTACCATCTGACGCTGACCTTCGTCGGCGAGGTCGACGGCCATCAGCGGCGCGCCTTCGCCGATGCGCTCGCCATGATCGAGGCGGAGCCCTTCGAGATCACGATCGATGGGCTCGGCGTGTTCGGTGGCGATCGCCCGCGCACGCTCTATGCCGCGATCCGGCCGGAGCCGCGGCTGGAGATGCTGCAGCGCGATCACGATCAGGCCGCCCGCCGCGCCGGCCTCAAGCCCGAAGCTCGCAAGTTCACGCCACACGTCACGCTGGCGCGCCTGTCGGGTATGAGCGCGCCCATGATGGCGGACGTGCTGGGTGCCCAAGGCCAACTCGTGCTGCCGCCGTTTCCCGTCACCCGCGCGGTGCTCATGTCGTCGAAGCCGGGCGGCGGCGGACCTTACGCGGTCGAGGAGGCGTTCGATCTGGGCGGCATCGACTACAGCGAGGAGGCCGAGGCATGGGACGAGAGCGATTGACGGAGACCGAGCGCACGGCGGCCCTCGCCGCACTTTCCGGCTGGACGCTGGTCGAGGGGCGGGAGGCGATCGCGAGGTCCTACAAGTTCAAGGAATTCAACGCCGCTTTCGGCTTCATGACGCGGGTCGCGCTGAAAGCCGAGCAGCTCGATCATCACCCGGAATGGACCAACGTCTGGAACCGGGTCGACGTCACGCTGACGACCCACAGCGCCAAAGGCCTGACCGAGCTCGACATCGCACTCGCGCGTCACTGCGATGCGGTCGCGGCCGAGATCAGCGGATCACCCGGCCGATAGGCTCGCGCCGCTTTTTCTTGGGGTCGGGAGCGGGCTTCAGCGACGTTGTGGCCTCGGCGAGCGTCGCTGTCGATTTTGCCTTGGCCTTCTTCACCTTCGGCAGCGGAGCAGCCGCCGCCGTCAGCGAAACCGTTTGGGGCGCCGGCGTCGCTTGCGGTTTCGGCTCGACGCTCACGACGCGGAAGGTGTCGTCCTCGCCGTTGCCCGTTGCGAGATCGACTTCCGAGCTGTCGCCTTCGGAGGGTGTCAGTGTGTCATCGGCGGTTGTGGGAAGGCCTTCGGCTACAGAGGCTTCCTCACCGGACGCGCCGATCAGCGTTCCGGCCGCCGCCGCCCGGTACTCCTCGTGCCTGAGCTGCTCCGAGGAGGACCACGGGTCGGGCCGGCATCGGCATTCGGGCACATAGGTTTTGCGATAGAGGAAGGCGGTCTTGAGCTTCTTGTAGGGCTTGCCGCTGAGGTCACGCATGTCGCCGGCATCGGCGCCGAGGCTCGGACGGATGAACAGCTTCGTCTCCGACTCGCAGCTTTGCGCGCAGGTGTTCTGGTCGCGTGAGATGCTCGACGATTGCGTGCCGCTGGTCGCCGGCCAATAGTAGCCATCGCACAGGCGCACGCACATCGTCCGCGAGCCGCCCGATAGGGCGCTGCGCGGCCGGGGCAGCGGCCGCACGTAGATCGGCGCCGGATCCGAGCCCAAGGTCGCACGCTCCTCCGTCCGGGGCAGTCCCGAAACACCGGCCTTTGCTTTGCGCGCCGAAACGGTCTGATCGGGAAGCCGCTGCATCTCGGGCCTGGGCTTCGGCTTGAAGATCGAGAACAGGCCGTCGAGCACACCGTTCTGGGCGACGCGGACAAGCGGTGCGGCGTGCGCGGAGTTTAGCGAAGAGTGAAGGTCGACCGAAAGGCTCGCCCGAGGAAGCGCGGCTTCGGCCGGCTTGCCGGCGGCAAGGCAGGCCAGGAGACCGGCGACCGGCAGCCACCACCAATGTGGATAGATCCGGGGTCCCCCGGCAGCTCGGCCTGAACGCATGACGCAACACCAGACAACAGCACTGGACACACGATCGGGCACGGATGTCCGATCGGCCTTTGCTCATGGTTATGCGTCAGTAATGGAAAACACTTCGTTATCGGACAGACCATCCGAGGCCAAAACTCATGCCGATCGGGGGGGGGACCGCCTATTTACGCTTGTCGAACTCCATCGGCGCGGCTTTGCGAGCGCTGTATTTCTTTCCGCTCGACGACTGGCCGACCTTCGTGATGCCCATCGCGGCCCCGAAGCTCACCTGATTGCTGTCCTTTTTCCGGACGACCAGCGAGGTCTTGCGCTTCGACTTCTTCGTCGAGGAGATCGTCGTCTTCGTCGCCGGGTCGGCTGTCACGTCCAAAACCGGCATCCCGCCCTCGCTGACCGCAATCACTTGAACGTTGTCCCTGTTCTTGCGCCGCTTCTGCGGTTTGCGATTGTCATAGAGCGCGAGCTTTCCCTCCTGGGCGAGCACGGCATACTGTTTATGACGATCGAGCGACGCGGCCTCCCAGGGATCGGGCTGGCACTTGCACTGGCTCACATACTCGTTGCGATAGCGGAAGGCGTTCGCGAGCTGCATGTAGGGCTCGCCCTTCAGATCCACCGCATCTTCCGGCTGCCCGTCGGGATTGCGATAATAGTAGAGCTTGACCGGAACGCCGCAGCTCGACTCGCATTTCTCCTTGTCGTCCCCCAAACCGTCGCTCGTGGTCGAGAAGCTGACCGGCCAGTAGTAGCCGTCGCACAGCCTGACGCAGAGCGTGCGATAGGTGCCCGACGGCGCTGTCCGCACATACGCCTTCTTCGTCGACGGTATCGCAGGCGAGATCGCATCGGCGCCGCCGCCGAACGGATCCTCGCCGGGCGTGAGCGAGATGATGTTGGGCCCATCTGTCGTCAAACCGGAGCGATCCGTGGCGATGGCATCGGCGGCGGATTTGCGGACGCGCAAAATTTTGATCGTGGACGACTGGTTGCTGGGCGACTCCGTCAAAATGACCGAGCCTTCGAAGGCGATCTGCGCATCGCCCGACAGATCGGACGCTCGTGCCGTGAGGTTAGGCTCCGATCGAGGCGAACGCCCGGCGCTCTCGTACAAGCCCCAAATCGCAATGACGCCGAGCATCGCGAGGAGAGCGACGGCTTGCCCGGCAGATCGACACAGACGCAACACGGAGCAGCTCCCAACGCACACGTTTACCTAACGTCAGCCAGTTTAGTCGGTTAACTGAGTGAATCCAACTGGCTTTGTGCACTGCGTTTCCCGCCGTGCAACATAACCGTGAACGACGGCAAAGGTTGCAGGAGAGGTGCCAACCGCGGGCGGTTAACCTCAACCGGCAGCCAGTCGCGCCGCGCCGTCGAGACGGATGGAAACGCCGTTCAGCATGGGGTTCTCGCAGATCGTGCGGACGAGTCTTGCGTACTCCTCGGCACGGCCGAGCCGCGAGGGAAAAGGCACCATGGACGTCAGGGCCTTGCGCCCCTCGTCGGGAAGGCCGGCGAACATGGGTGTGTCGAAAAGTCCCGGCAGGATGCTGACGACCCGGATGCCGCTCGCCGCAAGATCCCGGGCCAGCGGCAGCGTCATCGCCATCACGCCACCTTTGGATGCCGCATAGGCCGCTTGTCCGACTTGGCCCTCCTCGGCGGCGATCGAGGAGGTGTTGACGATGACGCCGCGCTCGCCGTCGTCGCCGAGCGGCGCCAGGGCCGCCATGCCCGCCGCCGACTGCGCCGCGACGTTGAAAGTGCCGATGAGATTGACGGCAACCACCTTCGAGAAGGTCGCAAGATCATGCGGGACCATGGCGCCCGTGTCGCGGTTGCGGCGCACGGTGCGCTTGCCGGTGACGATGCCGGCGCAATTGACAGTGATGCGCTCCTGGCCGTGCTTTTCACGCGCCTCAGCCATCGCAGCCGCCACCGCCTCCTCGCTCGAGACGTCGGTGCGGATGTAGGTCGCCCCGGTCGCTGCCGCCATCTCGGCGCCACGCTCGTCGTCCAGATCGAGGATAGCGACTTTGACGCCCAAGCCCGTGAGCAACCGGACGGTTCCACCGCCCAGCCCCGAGGCGCCTCCGGTGACGATGGCAGACAGGCCGGAACTGAGCTGCATAGCTGAGCCTTCTTGCTTGGTGGCCGGGGTGCAGAGCGCTTGAGGAAAGGGCCCGGCGTCCCTATCTGTTGCGGTTGTAGCTTTCCGGGCCCGGAGCGCAAGCCGGGCGGGGTCATGGCTTTGAGGAGATGCCCGTGAGCGCGAACTCCGTTCCCGATCTGCCGATCGATGGCGAGGTGCTGACGCCCGCGGAAATCCGCGACCGGGCCGCCAAGGTCGAGCAGGGCTTCTGGCCCAAGCTCAGGAAGGTAGCACGGCGCATTCCCTTCAGCGAGGACCTCGTCGCCGTCTACTATTGCGCCATGGACGGCGAGACGCCGCTCCGGGTGCGTGCGACGCTGCTCGGCGCGCTCGCCTACTTCATTCTGCCGCTGGATGGCATACCGGACTTGATCGCGGGCCTGGGCTTCACCGACGATGCCGCCGTTCTCGCCATCGCCATTCGCATGGTCGCCTCGCACATGAAGCCCAAGCATCGCGATCAGGCCCGCCAGGCGCTCGCCGACAAGCTGCCTGACACCGGTGACGAGGCCAAGCCCGTTTGACGGGTTAGCGCGCGCGGACTAGCAGTGGTCACGCATTTCGTCCCGAAGGAGCGCGCGCGGCATGGGTACTTTCGTCAATGGGCTGATCCCGTTCGCGCTCGGAGCCGTCGCGATCGTTCTCATGCTCGGGCTGTGGAACATGATGCGCGGCGGCTCGTCGAGCACGAGCCAGAAGCTGATGCGCTGGCGGGTCGGGCTGCAGTTCGTCGCCATCGTGCTCCTGATGTCGGCGCTCTATCTGACCTCGTAGGCCGCCGGGGTAACGGCGTTAACGATGCCGCAATGGGCCAGGCTCAGAGTGTGACTGGCCGGGCGAGGGCATGGGGCGCTCGCGGCCGCTTCATACTGACCTCACGATGCCGACCGGCTTTCTCCGTCCGCTCTTGCTGTGCCTGCTTGCGCTCGGTCCGGCGCCGGTCTGCGCCGGCGAGCTCGATCTCGGCATTAGCGAGTTGCGGCTCGGCATCTTCGACCAGAGCGTCGACGGCGCGCAATCGGAGGATGGCGCCGCCGTGAACGTCGAGGTGCTGCTCGCGCGCCTCGGCACGCCGGCAGAGAGCGCACTTCTCGATGCAGTGCTGAGGCCGCGGCCGATGCTCGGCGCCTCCATCAACACCCAGGGCGACACGAGCGTCGGCTACGCCGGCTTGACCTGGACGGTTCCGCTACTGGGCGATCGCCTGTTCGCCGAGGCTTCGTTCGGCGGCGCGATCCACGACGGGCCGCTCGACGAGCACGGCGCCGCCTCCTACGGCTGCACCTTGGCGTTCCGGGAGAGCGCCTCGCTCGGTATCGGGCTTGGCGAGGGGTGGCAGATCCTGGGCACCGTCGAGCACATGTCAAATGCGGACCTGTGCGATCGCAATCGCGGCTTGACCAATGCGGGCGTCCGTCTAGGCTACCGCCTCGATTGACAGGCGACCCGCTCGGGGTCCCGGGTGGAAATATGGTCGTCCTCAACAAGATCTACACGAAAACCGGCGACGCCGGCGACACGGCGCTCGGCACCGGCGAGCGCGTGGCGAAGTTCGAGCTCCGCATCGCGTCCTACGGGACGGTCGACGAGGCGAACTCGGCGATCGGCGTGGCGCGACTGCATGTGGGTCTGGGCCTCGAGGCCGTGGACGCCATGCTCGGCCGAATCCAGAACGACATGTTCGATTTGGGCGCCGACCTCTGCACGCCCGATCGCGGCGAAAAGCTCGACTACGAGCCGCTCCGCATCACCGAAAGCCAGGTGACCCGGCTCGAAAGCGAGATCGACACGCTCAACGCCGAGCTGACGCCGCTGCGGTCCTTCATCCTGCCCGGCGGCTCGGCGGCGGCAGCCCATCTGCATGTCGCGCGGACCGTGTCGCGCCGCGCCGAGCGGCTGATGGTCGAGCTGTCGCGGCAACCGGGCGAGATCGTCAGTGCACCGGCCCTCAAGTACGTCAACCGGCTGTCCGATTTCCTTTTTGTCGCCGCCCGCTTCGTCAACGACAAGGGGACTCGCGACGTGCTTTGGGTTCCCGGCAAGAACAGATAGCCGGGCGGTCTCGTCGTAAGGAAAGTTCGCATGTTCGTTCCGATCCGCGACGAGAACCGGCTGCGCAGCATTACCTACCAGTACGTGACGGTCGGGCTTATCGCCATCAACATCGCGGTGTTCGTCGGCCTGCAGCTGCCGGATTTGCTGCAATCGGACATCTGCGGCCAGATGGTCGTCGCCAAGCTGTTCGGCGTCGTGCCGGTCGAGATCTTCGGCACGCAGGCGACGCTGGACGGCTGCTCTGCCCCGTCCTTCGCCTGGATCCCCGAGCCGCTGACGCTGATCTCCTACCAGTTCCTGCACGGCGACGTCCTGCACCTCCTCGGCAACATGTTGTTCCTGTGGGTGTTCGGCGACAACGTCGAGGACGCACTAGGTCACGTCAAATTCCTGATCTTCTATCTGCTCTGCGGCATCGCCGGCGGGCTCGCCCACGTCTTCATGACGGCCGACCCGAGCGCACCCTTGATCGGCGCGAGCGCCGCCATCGCCGGCGTGGTGGCGGCCTATCTCGTCCTGCATCCCAATGTGAGCGTCTGGGTGCTGGTGTTCCGCTTCTTCCCGCTCAAGATCCGGGCGTTCTGGGTGCTCGGCGCCTGGGTGCTCATGAACGTGGCCTTCGCCATCCTGCCCGTCGATCCCCAGGTCGCCTGGTGGGCGCATGTCGGCGGCATCGTCACGGGTGCCCTCCTGGTGCTGGTCTTGCGCCGTCGTGGCGTGCCCCTGTTCGACGAACGGACATCGGCCTGACCTGAGCCCGTAGCCGGCCGCTGTCGCACTCTTGTCGCAGTGCAGCGCGGGGGGCGGCCATTGACTTGCCCAAGACCCGGTCTTACGGTCCCCAACTGCTTATTTCGCGTGTGCGAAAGAGCGGTTGCGGCGCACCAGTCCCGGGGGGAGCTCGGCTGCGCTCCAGACCTCATCTGACAAGGTCAATCGGGCGGCTCGAAGGCCGCCGTGTCCAGACGGAGCAGGGAGCCGATGAAGATCCTCGTCCCGGTCAAACGGGTGGTCGATTACAACGTCAAGATCCGCGTCAAATCGGATGGGTCGGGCGTCGAGCTCGCGAACGTCAAGATGAGCATGAACCCGTTCGACGAGATTTCCGTCGAGCAGGCGATCCGGATGAAAGAGGCGGGCCTCGCCACCGAGATCGTCGCCGTGTCGATCGGCCCGGACAAGGCGCAGGAGACGATCCGCACCGCGCTCGCCATGGGCGCCGACCGCGGCATCCTCGTGCAGGTCGACGACATCGTCGAGCCGATCAACGTCGCCAAGATCCTCAAGGCGGTCGTCGCCGCCGAGCAGCCCGGCCTCGTCATCGTCGGCAAGCAGGCGATCGACGACGACTGCAACCAGACCGGTCAGATGCTCGCCGCCATGCTCGGCTGGCCGCAGGCGACCTTCGCCTCCAAGATCGTCGTCGAGGGCGGCAAGGCCCAGGTGACGCGCGAGGTCGACGGCGGCCTGCAGACGATCACCGTCAACATGCCCTGCGTCGTCACCTCGGATCTCCGTTTGAACGAGCCGCGCTACGCTTCGCTGCCGAACATCATGAAGGCGAAGAAGAAGCCGCTCGACATCAAGAAGCCGGCCGATCTCGGCGTCGACATCAAGCCGCGCCTGAAGGTGCTCAAGACCGTCGAGCCGCCGTCGCGCAAGGCTGGCGTCAAGGTGAAAACCGTCGCCGAGCTCGTCCAGAAACTGAAGTCCGAGGCGGGAGTGATCTGAGGCCATGGCTGTTCTTCTCGTTGCAGAGCATGACAACAAGTCGCTCAACGGCGTGACTGCGAAAGCGCTCACCGCCGCCAAGGCCATGGGTGGGGACGTCCACGTGCTGGTCGCCGGCAACGGCTGCCGCGCGGTCGCCGAGGCCGCCGCCAAGCTCGACGGCGTCAAGGCCGTGAAGCTTGCCGAAGCCCCCCAGCTCGAGCAGGGGCTGGCCGAGGAGATGGTTGCCCTCGTGCAGCCGATGATGGCGGGCTACGACGCGATCGTCGCGCCGTCGACTGCCTCCTCCAAGAGCTTCATGCCGCGCCTCGCCGCCTCCATGGACGTCGCGCAGATCTCCGACATCACCGGCGTTCACTCGGCCGACACGTTCGAGCGGCCGATCTATGCCGGCAACGCCATCCAGACCGTCCAGTCGACCGACGCCAAGAAGGTCGTGACGGTGCGCACCGCCTCGTTCGCGGCGGCGGGCGAGGGCGGCTCGGCCTCGATCGATGCGGTCGCGGTGCCGGGAGTTGCCGGCCTCTCCAAGTGGGAGCGCAACGAGCTTTCGAAGTCCGACCGGCCCGAGCTCACCTCGGCCAAGATCGTCATCTCGGGCGGTCGCGGCATGCAGGCGGCCGAGAACTTCGGCAAGTACATCGAGCCGGTGGCCGACAAGCTGCGCGCGGCGGTGGGTGCGAGCCGCGCCGCCGTCGATGCGGGCTACGCCCCCAACGACTACCAGGTCGGCCAGACCGGCAAGGTCGTGGCGCCGGATCTCTACATCGCCGTCGGCATCTCGGGTGCCATCCAGCATCTCGCTGGCATGAAGGACTCGAAGGTGATCGTCGCGATCAACAAGGACGAGGAGGCACCGATCTTCCAGGTCGCCGACTACGGCCTCGTCGCCGATCTCTTCCAGGCGTTGCCAGAGCTCGCCACCGAGATCGAGAAAGCCAAAAGCTAGCGACGGCTGCGGCTGGACCAACCTGAAGGATGTGGGCGATGGACAAGCAAAGGATGCCGGCTGGGGAGAGCGAGTCCATTCGCGCCTCGCGCGCCAAGGTCCGTAAGGTCGGCATCGTCGGTGCCGGCCAGATGGGCTCCGGCATCGCCCACGTCGTGGCGCTTTCGGGCTACAACGTCGCCATCAACGACATCGCCAAGGAGCGTTTCGATACCTCCGTGGGGTTGATCGAGAAGAACATGATGCGGCAGGTGACGCGCGGCAAGATCAGCGAGGCCGACAAGTCGGCGGCGATCAAGCGCATCACCTTCGCGCCCAAGCTCGACGACTTCGCCGATGCCGACCTCGTCGTCGAGGCGGCGACCGAGGACGAGGACGTCAAGAAGAAGATCTTCATCGCGCTCTGTCCGCATTTGAAGAGAGACGCGATGCTGGCGACGAATACGTCGTCGATCTCGATCACGCGTCTGGCCGCCGCGACCGACCGTCCGGATCGCTTCATCGGCATGCACTTCATGAATCCGGTGCCGGTGATGGAGCTCGTCGAGCTCATCCGCGGCATCGCCACCGAGGACGACACGTTCAACACCTCGCGCGGCTTCGTCGAGAGCCTGGGCAAGACGATCGCGGTGTCGGAGGATTTTCCGGCCTTCATCGTCAACCGCATCCTGCTGCCGATGATCAACGAGGCCGTCTACACGCTGTACGAAGGCGTCGGCGGAGTGGAAGCGATCGACAAGGCCATGCGCCTGGGCGCCAACCACCCGATGGGGCCGCTCGAGCTCGCCGATTTCATCGGCTTGGATACCTGCCTGTCGGTGATGCAGGTGCTCTACGAGGGCCTGGCGGATTCCAAGTACCGCCCGTGTCCGCTCTTGGTCAAATACGTCGAAGCCGGCTGGCTCGGCCGCAAGACCAAGCGCGGGTTCTATGACTATCGCGGTGAAGTCCCGGTGCCGACAAGGTAGGGTGCCGTTAGGCGCCTACTGCGTGACGGGTGATTTTGGCTCGGTTTCAGCCTTTAGAGCATTTAGATCGGTTGTCAGGCGCTCCACGAAGTCGGGCGGTAGCAATAGACCGAATTGCTTTTGAATTAGGTCCAGCTCCAACACACGCGAGCGCGCCATAAGATATATGATGCGCTCAAACTGATTAGTGACACCCTCTATCGTTTCTGTCGCGGTCGACAGCCTTTTGAGCGTTCGCGCCTCAGCGGTGCCCATTTCCCGAATGTGCTTTCTTATCGTGGAACATGCTGGGCTCGTTGCGGCATTCCAGTTCCGATCAAATCGGTTGGCTTGGAACGACAGGAAGCTGGCTCCTGCGAGGTCGCTAGGTAGCCGCATTGCGGGGTCGTCGCTACAGACCGCAAACGTTCTGTTGCGGCCAAGGCGTCCCATAAACAGGTCGAGTTCAAACATGACGTTAGCACGTGGCACCTGTACGACCGCGTCGCGTTCGCTCACAACATCATCTGGCGTGAGCACCAAGATGGCAAAGTCGAATCGATCTAGCGCATTCACGAGAGACTCAAGATATCCGTGATTGGGAACGAAAACGCCCTGAGGCCACGTTGTGACCTCAGCATCTGCCGCTAGATTGAACTCGATCGCGTCGGCGATGTACCTGCCTTCAGTCGATGAGCCGATGAAAAGCGATGGGCGCTGTAGTGGTAGGGCGGGCATCACCGAAGTCCGAGCAAGAATGGGACCTTACGTCGGTCCGATATAGCCCATGAAGGCTGACTGCGACAGCATTGAATCTACTTGCTGTCGCTTCGAACTCCCCTACTCGGAGAATCCGGTAGTCATCCATCAGCGGCGCAGTTAGCAGCATGCCCTCACCTCTACCACCGTCACGGCCGCGTAGGCGGCCGCCTAGCCACCCAAGACTGAGCGTGACGTCGCGGTCAGTGGCAATGCGCCCGATCAAGGGCTCGATCTCATGTCGAGTGGTTGGCGCATTCGACTCTCGAGCTTGTCTGGGCGGCCGCCGTCCGTGCGGAGCGGAGGCGCACTATGGACGGCCAATGGCCGAAGGTTCTCCTGGATTCCCGCGCTGGCGACGCGCGAGGATGACGGGCGTCGTGTGGCAACGATTTCCTTTGTGGCTGCCCCTCACCCTTCCCTCTCCCCGTACGCTTCGCTTCGGGGAGAGGAGGCCGGCGCTGTGCTCTCCTTACGCGTGAGGGACGCACCGGGCATCCTCCTCTCCCCGCTTGCGGGGAGAGGGAAGGGTGAGGGGCAGCAAAGCCCACAAGCGTTTCGTTCCCATTCACCATATCCTCGACAATCCCGCCGATACTTATCCCCGCACTCAATACCTCGCGGATACTTGGCCTCAACCCCGTGACCGGAGGATCGACAGGCGCGCTGGTCGGTCGGTAGCGGGGCGCGTCGAAGGTGCCGGACATAAGCTATCCGGCGCTCACCTGCCGTTCGGGACCGGGGAGAACCCGACCCGAACTACTCTCGCCCCGGATGTAGGCGAGGGGTTTCCACCTGGGGCTCACGCCTCGGAAACCCACGGCGGCGGCAAAGCTCTCGATGACGGCGGGGTGGCGAAGGCCACATCCGATTGAATTTGAACATGGGCCGGCCACCCCGTCCCTCCGGATTGAGCATGCTCTCGGGTCCGAAATGGATCGCGGAGGACGGCGGAGCGTTGTCTGAAGGCAGCGAGTCGCGAGCGGCGAATAGCGAATAGAAAGGTGCACGTCCCTACTCCCTACTCCCTATTCCCTACTCCCTCTCACCCGCTCTTTGACAATCGAACAACCCCACAAACACAAACGCCGGAGCTTACGCCCCGGCGTCTGCGGATCAAACGAAAGTCATCAGAAGCGCGTGCCCTCGCCGCATCACACAGCGCGGGCGATCTCGCCTCAGATGCTCTCCTTGAGCTCCTTGGCAACGCGGAAGGCGACCTTCTTGGAAGCCTTGATCTTGATGGCTTCGCCGGTCGCCGGGTTGCGGCCCATGCGAGCGGGGCGGTTGCGGACCTGCATGATGCCGAGGCCGGGCATCCGGACGCGCATGCCCTTCTTCAGGTGCTTGCCGATCATCGTGACCATGTCGGTCAGCATCTCGACGGCCTGCTTCTTCGGGATCTCGTGCGCCTCGGCGAGCGCCGCCGCCAGGTGCTTCAGGGTGACGGTCTCGACCTTGCCCGAGGACTTCGCAGACTTCGTGGCTGCCTTCGCCGCAACGACCTTCTTCGCCTTTTTCATGGGTGTTTTTCCGTTCTTTCCCAGTCGATGAATTTCGCGGACCCGTTTCGAGCCCGTTCGTCGCCAATAGGTGATTTCCCCTGGCGTTAAAACGGGCAATCGCAGGAAGTGCCCGAAAACAGGGGATAAGTGGCGTGTCCGCAACGAATGACACGGCAAAAAGTGCGTTTTTTGGGCGGAAACGCGACATTACAACTCAGGAAGGCCCATTCCACGGGCCTTTCTCGACGACTGATAGCCTCGGCGATTCGTCAGGAGGCGCCCTTGATCGCGGCCTCGATCAGGCGTTTGGCCTCCTCCGAATCCCATTCGGCGGGGCCGGTCACGCGGCCGATCTCGTGGCCTTGGGCGTCGATCAAGAGCGTCGCCGGCATGCCGACGACTTTCAGCGCCGCAGCGCTCTTGCCCGTCGGGTCGACGAGCGGCTCGAGCGCCCCGACCTTGATCTCCTCGAGGAAGGCCTTGGCTTTCGTTATGCCGTCGCGGTCCGTCGACAGCGCCACGACGTCGAAGTCCTTGGAGCCCATCGCCTGCTTCAGTCGATCGAGCGAGGGCATCTCGCGGCGGCAGGGCGCGCACCAGGTGGCCCAGACGTTGAGCAGCACGACGCGGCCCTTCCATTCGGCGAGGCTGCGCGCTTTGCCGGATGCATCCTGGAACGCGATCTCGGGCAAAGCCTCGGGCGCCGCCTTGGCGACGAAGGTGACCATCTTGCCCCGGGCGTAGGCCTTGAGCGGAGAGCCCTCGGCGGGAGCGGCCGCGGGCGCCGTGGTAACCTCGGCCGGCGTCTCGTCATGGACAGCGGGCGGCAGGCTCACGTATACCGCGCCGAACCCGGCCACGGCCGCGAGCAGTGCTGCCGCGATATAGACGATGGGCCGGGGCGCGCCCTTTTGCGATGGATCCGTGGTCATGGCCTCACATACTCCGAAGGATGCCGGCATGTCGAAGGGGGGAGCCCAGGCACCCGCCTCCAACACCATGTGGGGCGGCCGCTTCGCGCAAGGCCCGTCCGCCATCATGGCCGAGATCAACGCTTCCGTCGGTTTCGACAAGCGCTTGGCGCCCCAGGATATCCGCGGCTCGCAGGCGCACGCCCGCATGCTCGCCGCCCAAGGTATCATCTCCAACGACGATGCCGAGAAGATCGTCGCCGGTCTAGACACGATCCTGTCAGAGATCGCCGCCGGCAGCTTCGTCTGGTCGCGGGAGCTCGAGGACGTGCACATGAACGTCGAGGCGCGGCTGAAGGCGCTGATCGGCGAGCCGGCGGGGCGGCTGCATACGGCGCGCTCGCGCAACGATCAGGTGGCGACCGATTTCCGGCTCTATATCCGCGACACGATCGACGGCATCGACGCCGGGCTCGCGCATCTGCAACGCGTGATGGCCGGGAAAGCGCTCGCCCATGCCGCGACCCTCATGCCGGGCTACACGCATCTGCAGACGGCGCAGCCGGTGACGTTCGGCCATCACCTGCTCGCCTACGTGGAGATGGTCGCCCGCGATCGCGGCCGCTTCGCCGATGCGCGGGCGCGGCTCAACGAGAGCCCGCTCGGGGCGGGTGCGCTCGCGGGGACATCGTATAAGATCGATCGCGAGATGACGGCCAAGGCGCTCGGCTTCGACCGTCCGACGGCGAACTCGCTCGACAGCGTCGCCGATCGCGATTTCGCGCTGGAGACGCTGGCGGCGGCGGCGATCTCGGCCATGCATCTGTCGCGGCTGGCGGAAGAGATCGTGCTCTGGGTGTCGGCCGAGTTTCGTTTCGCGAAGCTGTCGGACCGCTTCACGACCGGCTCCTCGATCATGCCGCAGAAGCGCAATCCGGATGCCGCCGAGCTGGCGCGGGCCAAGGTCGGCCGCATCGCCGGGGCCTTCCAAAGCCTGATGATGGTCATGAAGGGGCTGCCGCTCACCTACTCCAAGGACATGCAGGAGGACAAGGAGGTGACGTTCGACGCGCTCGACGCGTTCGTGCTCGTCGTCGCCGCGACGGCCGGCATGATCCAGGATCTGGAGCCCGATGCGGCCGCCATGCGGGCAGCCGCGGGCCGGGGCTACTCGACGGCCACGGATCTCGCCGATTGGCTCGTGCAGGCGCTGGGCATGCCGTTCCGCGACGCGCATCACGTCACCGGGCGGGCGGTGGCCCGGGCGGAGGCGCTGGGCGTGGGGCTCGAGGCAATCCCGCTCGCCGAGCTCCAGGCCATCGAGCCGCGCATCACGGCGGAGGCGCTGAAGCGGCTGACGGTCGAGGCGTCGGTGGCCTCCCGGACGGTTTATGGGGGAACCGCGCCACAGAACGTCGAAAAAGCAGCGCGGGGCTGGCTCCAGCGGTTGGCAGGAGCCGAAAACGATCGCTAAAGAGGGGGAGCGGCCATGCTGCCGCCCCGTTTGACTAGCCTTCTGCGCGCACGCTGCGCATTCGTCCCGGAGCCTGACATGGCCTTGGCCCGCCCGCTTGGAATACTGATGCTGCTGGCCGCGATCGCGATCGCGCTCTCGGCGTGTGGCGTGCGTGGGCCGCTCGAGCCGCCGCCGGGCTCGGCCGACGAGCCGGCCGCGGTGGCGCCGGATCAGCCGAAGGCGCACAAGGATTTCATCCTCGACGGGATCCTCTAGCTCATAAGCCGGTAACGGCTCTGCTCGATCGCCATTGCCTGCCTCGGCGCAACCTGTCACATCACTGGCAGGTTTTGCCCCCCTGCCCGAGCCGCGCCACATGCATCACTTCACCTACCGTAAGGGCCTCCTCCACGCCGAGGATGTCGATCTGACGGCGCTCGCGGCCGAGATCGGCACGCCGTTCTATTGCTATGCGACGGCGACGATCGTGCGCCACTATCAGGTGCTGGAGCAGGCCTATCGCGGGCTCGATCATCTCGTCTGCTATGCCATCAAGGCCAATTCCAATCAGGCGGTCATCAAGACCCTGGCCGATCTCGGCGCCGGCATGGACGTGGTGTCGGAAGGCGAGATCCGGCGGGCGCTGGCGGCGGGCGTTGCGGCCGAGAAGATCGTCTTCGCCGGCGTCGGCAAGACGCGGGAGGAGATGGCCTTCGCGTTGCGGTCGGGGGTGCGGCTATTCAACGTCGAGTCCGAGCCCGAGCTCGTCGCCCTGAGCGAGGTCGCCAAGGGGCTCGGCGCGACGGCCGAGATCGCTATTCGCGTCAATCCGGATGTCGATCCCAAGACCCATCGCAAGATCGCCACCGGCAAGGCCGAGACGAAGTTCGGCGTCCCGTTCGCCGATGCTCCGCGCCTTTATGCCAAGGCCGCCAAGCTGCCGGGCATCAAGGTCTCCGGCGTCCATATGCACATCGGCAGCCAGATCACGGAGCTCGAGCCGTTCCGCCGCGCCTTTGCGCTCATGCGCGAGATGGTGGGGACGCTGCGCGCGGCCGGGCATCCGATAGACCACGTCGATCTCGGCGGTGGTCTGGGCGTGCCCTACCGGGGCGGCAACGATGTGCCACCGCATCCGGACGAGTACGCGGCGGCCGCGCGCAATGCCGTCGCCGATTTGGGCGTGAAGGTCTATTTCGAGCCGGGCCGCATGATCGTCGGCAATGCCGGCATCCTGGTGGCCAAGGTCGTCTATGTGAAGAAGGGCGCCGAGCGCACCTTCGTGATCGTCGATGCCGCGATGAACGACCTCATCCGGCCGACGCTCTACGACGCCTATCACGACATCTGGCCGGTCAAGAAGCCGCGCGCGGGCACGGCCGAGCAGTACGCCGATGTGGTCGGACCCGTCTGCGAGACGGGGGACTATCTGGCGCTCAACCGGGCGCTGCCGAAGCTTAGCGCCGGCGATCTCATCGCCTTCATGACGGCGGGGGCCTACGGCGCCGCCCAGTCCGGGACGTACAACTCGCGCCGGCTCGTGCCGGAGGTGATCGTCAACGGCAGCCGGGCCGCGGTGGTGAGACCCCGGCAGAGCTACGAGGAGCTGATCGGTCTCGATCGGTTGGCCGATTGGCAGACAGCGCCCATGCCAAGCACCGGCAAGCCGAAAGCCGCATCACGCTCCCGGACAGCCAAGCGTCCCGCTAAGGCTCTGTGAGCGCTCGGCAAAGCCGTTACGGCATCGTGATCAAATCTTCACGGGCTTGCGCCACTTCTGCCACGGAAGCGTGTTAGGATTGGGCCATGACAGCAAAGACCGATCCCTGGGCTCGCCGGCAGTCGCCGAATACCGTCGATCCCGTCGAGGCGCGGCTGGCGCAGCGCCGGTTCGAGCGCAAGGTCCGCTTCAGCCGTCTCGCCCTGCTCATGGAACGGGCATGGCCGAGGTTGTGGCTGTTGCTCGGCGTGGCCGGCCTGTTTCTGCTCGGGACCGTGCTCGGTGGCTGGGCTTACCTGTCCCCCCTCTGGCACAACATCGTGCTCGCCCTGTTCGGCGCGGCAGCCCTCGCCGCGCTGGCCGTGCTCGCGCGTGCCAAATGGCCGACACGGGCAGAGGGCCTGCATCGCCTCGAGACGTCCTCCGGCGTGCCGCATCGTCCGGCGTCCGCCTACGAGGATACGCTCACCGGCAACGAGGCCGGGGGGCTCGCGCAGCGGCTGTTCGAGGCGCATCGCCGCCGCATGGGCAAGCTCCTGGCGTCGCTCCGGGTGCGCTGGCCCTCGCCGCGCGTCGAGCGGGTGGACCCGTGGGCGTTGCGGTCGCTGCTCGTGCTGCTCGTCGGTGTCGGTGCGATCATGGCAGGCGACAACTTAGCCGACCGCTTGCGCCAAGCGCTGCATTTGGGGCCCTCCGCGGCAAGTCAGCCCGTGCGCATCGACGCCTGGCTGTCGCCGCCGGCCTACTCCGGCCGCCAGCCGATCTTGCTGGCGGATGGCTCGAAGCCTCTGACGGACGAGCAGCGTCAAGCGCGCGCCTTCGAGGCACCCGAAGGGAGCGTCATCGTCATTCGCGCCGCGGGCCTCGGGCACGACCGCATCAAGGTGACGACGGGCGACACGCCGGAGTCGTCGTCTAGCATGCCCGCTTCGGCGGCGACCTCGGCTACCGCGTCGATCGCCGAGTTCCGTGACGTGCTGAAGTCGAGCCGCACCATCCGGGTGCTCGACAGCGGCGACGAGATCTTCACCTGGCAGGTGAGCGTGCTCGACGACAAGCCGCCGGTGATCGCGCTGACCGAGCCGGTCGGTACCTCGTTCCGCGGCGCCATGCAGCTCGCCTACAAGGTGACCGACGACTACGGTGTGGTTTCGGCCGACGCGGCGGTCACGCTCTCCGACAAGGTCAAGAGCAAGCCGCTGACGCTCGCCGACGGCACGGTGATCGGCAGCTTCGGCGAGCCGCCGGTGGTGTCATTGAAGCTGCCGAAGTCAGCGAAGGGCAGCCGGACCTCGGTCGTGGGCAAGACGCAAGCCGAGCTTCAGGCGCATCCGTGGGCGGGGATGAAAGTCGAGCTGACGCTGTCGGCCAAGGATCAGGCTGGACAAGTCGGCACCACGGCGCCCCAGGTCATCACGATGCCGGCGCGCAAGTTCACGAACCCGATGGCGGCAGCCCTCGTCGAGCAGCGGCGTATGCTCGCGCATTCGCCTGGTGACTATCGCAAGGTTGCCGAGGCGCTCGATGCGCTGACCATCGCGCCGGAGCTGTTCGTGCCGGATGCGACCGTCTATCTCAATATCCGCACGGCGTATCGCCGCCTGAACGGCGCGCCGTCGACCGAGTCCTTCCAGAGCGTCATCGACCAGCTTTGGGAGACGGCGCTCAGACTCGAGGACGGCGATATGTCGGATGCCGAACGCGCGCTCAAGGACGCGCAGGAGCGGCTGTCGAAGGCCATCGAGGAGGGTGCGTCCGACGAGGAGATCTCGAAGCTCATGCAAGAGCTGCGGGAGGCCATGAACAAGTATCTGCAGGAGCTCGTGCAGCAGGCGCAGAAGCAATCGCCGCAAGACCAGCAGATGCAGCAGGCCGATCGCTTTATGTCTCAGCAGGACCTCGAGGAGATGCTGAAGAAGATCGAGGAGATGTCGAAGTCGGGCGCCAAGGACGCCGCCCAACAGATGCTCTCCGAGCTGCGTGATATGCTCGATCGGCTGCAGGCCGGACGCATGGCCAACGGCCAGGGCGGCCAGGGTCAGCAGATGATGCAGATGATGGAGCAGCTCGGCGGCTTGATCCCCAAGCAGCGGCGACTGATGGACGATACGTACGGCGCGCAGCGCGGCAATCAGCAAGGCCAGGGACAGGGGCAAGGTCAAAACGGGCAGCAGCAGGGCCAAGGTCAAGGCCAGGGCGACGGCCGCGACGGGCTCGAGGATCGCCAGTCGCAGCTCAGGCAGGAGCTCGGCCGGCTGATGGATCAGCTGCGCGGCATGGGCGATGCCGGCAGCCAATCGCTCGGCGATGCGCGCCAATCCATGGAGAGCGCGGAAGAGGCTTTGCGCAATGGCGATCTCGACGGCGCGACGCGCGAGCAGGCGCAAGCGCTCGAGAACCTCCGAAAGGGCGCGCAGGCGATGACGGAGCAGATGCTCTCCGGTCGCAATGGGCAATCCTTCTCGAGCCGCACCGGCGGTGACGAGGAGCGCGATCCGCTGAACCGCCCGCTGAACGACGATGTCGGTGACGGCCGTAGCGTCAAAGTTCCGCGCGACATCGATATGCAGAAGGCGCGTCAGCTCCTGCAGGAGCTCAGGCGGCGTCTGGGCGAGGCGAGCCGGCCCGAGAAGGAGCTCGATTATCTCGAGCGCCTGCTCAAGCAGAACTGAGCCGCAGCCGGCGGAACGGTGCCGGCTGGGCCCGTGCCACCACGCTTCACAGTAGGAAGTCGCCTGCGGTCATGGCGAACACGGTATCGATGCGGATCGTCATCTCGGCCTGGGCATCGTTGTCCGTATTGAAGAGGACGACGACGTCCTGCTCGGCTGCATCGAGCACGTAGCGCACCTGGCCCGCGCCGGTGAAGGCATTCTGCCCGCGGAAAACGAACGCCTGATCACCGCCGAGAAGCCCGTTGGCGTCGATGTCGCGCACGTCGATCCGATCGGTCAGGTGCTGGAAGTCGAATATCTTGTCGGCCGTTGCGGCCGTGAGGCCCGACTCGCGCAAGGCGGCATACTTGAAGCGGTCCGCTTCGATGCCGCCATACATCGTATCGCGGCCGGCGCCACCGATCAGAATGTCCCGGCCCAAACCGCCGTAGAGCGCGTCCCCACCCGACTCGCCATAGAGCATGTCGGCGTCGTCCCCGCCGCTGATCGAATCGGCACCGGTGCCGCCGAACAGGACGTCGCGGCCGCGGTCGCCGAGGAGCGTGTCGCTGCCGCCGCGGCCCATGATCAGGTCATCGCCCCTGTAGCCGTTCAGCGTGTTGGCGCCATTGGTGCCGTAGAGGTAGTCGGACATCGCCGTCCCGACAGCATCCTCGATCATGTAGACGAATGACGTTGCAAGCGTTGCGCGATCGCGGGCGATGCCGCCGGCGAGATCGACGAGAACGCCGTTGCCGTTCGGAATGAGGTTGATGGTGTCGATGCCATCATCGCCCCAGTACTCGTTGCCTGCCCCGTCGAGGCTCGAAACGATGACGTCGTCACCCATTCCGGCCGAGATGAAATCGCGGCCCGAGTAGCCGCCGCCATAGGCGCGCACGTCGAATATCAGGTCGGCGCCGTCGAGGGCCGCGACGGAGTTGTCGCCGGCGTAGATGTTGATGGTGTCCGCGTCGTTGGTGCCCGCGATGTAGTCGGGCGTCGCAGTGTCGATGAGGAATCCGCCGATGTTGCGGAGGTCGTCGATGTCGGCCATGGCTGTTCTCCCTTGCTGTTGCCGGCGGCGATCACCGCTGGTGTCGGGAGAATGGTCAGGTCACGGCATTCCGGCCGTTCCGCAGGGAACGATGACGGTGCGGGAGAAGCCGAGAGGAGGGAATTCCCCTCGCGCTGGTTAGCGAGACGTTAAAGTGCGGCTTACTTTACGTCCCGGCTCCAGTTGCGGCGGGTCTTTTTCTTCGGCGGCTCGGGGTGCAGAGGCACGCGGGCGCGCCGGTCGGTGTCGTAGAGCTCGGCCCCGTAGTTGCGGTTGTAGATCTTCGAGGCGTCGATCTTGGGCTCGTAGTCCCAGGGATGGATGCGGCCCGTGACGAGCGCGTCCTGGACGATGATCCGCGCATTCTGGGTGCGGATGACATCGGCGCGAATAGCGTCGCTGTCCCAACGCGTCGCCGCCTCGGCCGCGAAGTCTGCGGCGCGTTTGTCGCTTCCCGCGAGGTTCGTCAACTCGTTCGGGTCCTTCGCCGTGTCGTAGAGCTGCGGCGGGTCGTTCTTGGCGGTGATGTATTTGAGGTTTCCGCGCTTGATCATGAAGGCCGGCTCGAAGGTGCCTTCCGCCATGTACTCGCCGTAGACCGTATCGGCCCAACCCTTGCTCTCGCCGCGCGCGAGCGGCATCAGGCTCGCGCCGCCGAGCGGGGCGGCCGGTGCGAACGGCTTCCCCTCGGTCGCGATGTCGACGAGCGTCGGCAGGATGTCGATGAGAGAGGCGTTCTGCGTCACGCGCCGCGACCTCAAATGCCCCGGCCAGCTCATGATCAGCGGCACCCGGATCGAGCGCTCGAAGTACACCATCTTGAACCAAAGCCCGCGCTCGCCCAGCATGTCGCCGTGGTCGGCAGTGACGATGACGACGGTGTTGTCGAGCACGCCCTTGCTGTGGAGCGGCGCCATCACCTGCCCGATCAGCTCGTCGGCGTAGGTGATCATGGCGGAATAGGCCTGCCGGGCGGTGCGGATGTGCGTCTCCGTCACCTCGTACTCGTCGCGATCGTAGGTCTTCCACATGCGCTGCGAGAACGGATCGCGCTGCTCGTAGGGAATATAGGGCACCGCCGGCATCTCGACGTCGTCGGCGCGGTAGCGATCGAAGATGTGTCGCGGCGCCATATAGGGATCGTGCGGGTGCATGAGCGAGAGGCACATCATGAACGGCCGCTCGTCGGTGCCGCGCGTGTGGTCCCACAGCCAGCGTGTCGCGTGCCAGGCGACCTCCTCGTCGTAGTCGATCTCGAGCGTGCGGTCGTAGGCGCCCGATTCGGTCACCGACAGCATATTGTGGAACCACCAGTGGATGCGCTCGGGATCCTCCCAGGTCGGCGTCCAGCCGAAGTCGCCCGGATACATATCGGTCGTCACGCGATCCTCGAAGCCGTGCAGCTGATCGGCCCCGACGAAATGCATCTTGCCGGAGAGGCAGGTGCGGTAGCCGGCGAGCCTCAGATAGTGTGCGAAGGTCGGGATCGAGGCGGGAAACTCCGAGGCGTTGTCATAGGCGCCGATTTTGTGGTTCGCCTGTCCCGTCATGAAGGAGAAGCGCGAGGGGCCGCACAGCGCGGAGTTGCAGTAGAAGTTGTCGAACACCACGCCCTTGTCGGCGATGCCGGATATGTTGGGCGTTTGCGTCAGCTTGTTCCCGTACGCGCCGAGCGCATGCGGGGCCAGTTGGTCGAGCATGACGAGCAGGATGTTCGGCTTCTTGGTCGAGGTCATCGGAAGAGCTTTCGAGAATTGAACAGGAGCTAGCGCTGAGTCGGCATCAGCTTCAGTTGCCGGCAGAGCAGCACGAGGCATTCGTAGACGACGTCGACGCACAGGCTCGCGGCCATGCCGCCGGTGTCCTGCGGCGGGCTCACCGTGTTGACGTCGACGGCGACGATGTTGAGATCGGTCAACGAGCGGATGAGATCGAGACCTTCGCGCGCGGTGAGGCCGCCCCAGGTCGGCGTCGCGACGCCCGGCGCGACGGACGGGTCGAACACGTCCATGTCGTAGCAGAGATAGACCGGCCGCCCGCCGGCGACCTGCCGGAACTCCTCCATGCGCTGCGCGAAGCCTGAGCGAAACAGCTCGTCCATCGACACGACCGTGTAGCCGAGCGAGCTCGCCTTCGGGATCACGCCATGGAAATAGGTCGTGCCGCGGATGCCGACATGCCAGGAGGATTTCGCATCGACCAAACCTTCGGTCGCAATGTGGGTGAACTGGGTCGAGGCGTTGAAGCGGTCGGACGGATCGACGTCGTAGGCGTCGGTATGGGCATCGATGTGCAGCGCCACCATATTCTTGTAACGCTTCGCCATGGCGCGCGCCACCGGCACGCTGATCGAGCCGTCGCCGCCGATGGTGACGGGAATGGCGCCATGCTCGGTGATGCGCGTCACGGCCGCCTCGATCCGCTCGAAAGCGTCCTGGATCCGGCCGGGCGTCAGACGGACGTTGCCGCAGTCGGTGACTCCCAAGGCCGAGATGGCGTCGAAATCGGCATGGGTCGGATTGAATCGCCGTTTGAGCTGAGAGGCCTGGCGCACCGCATCGGGACCGCCGCGCGCGCCAACGCGCAAGGGGTGGATGCCGCAGTCGAAGGGAAGGCCGAGGACGGCGGCACGCGCCCCCTTGGCCGGCAAACCGGCGGGCGCGCCCATGAAGGTCAGCGGGGAGGTAAACAGCTCGGCATCGGCATAGGTCGGCATCGTGGGGCTCCCAACTCGTGTCGGAGGCTCCTTAGCATGCCGAATGCGCTTCGGCACGAGGCGTGGCCGCTCGGCAACCCTGTTACACGATGTTCACCCTCTTGCCTTCCCATGGCCTTCGATTGGATGTTCGATGGGTGAGGGCTCTCGGGGAGGGACGCATGCTCGTCAGGTTTGCCGCTATCTGCCTTGCCGTGCTGCTTGTTTCTTTTGCGCCGGCCGAGGCGCAAACCCGCCGTCTCGCCCTCGTCATCGGCAACGACACCTACGAGAACGTGACGCCGCTCATGAAGGCGCGCAACGACGCGAAGGCGATGGCGGCGACACTGAAGTCGCTCGGCTTCGATGTCGTCGAGGCCGAGGATCTCGGACGGCGTGGCATCAGCCGAGCGGTGCTCGAGCTCGAAAAGAAGATCCAGCCGGGCGATGTCGCGCTGTTCTATTACGCCGGCCATGGCTTCGCGATCGAGGGCCGCAACTATCTGTTGCCCGTCGACATCCCGGCGCCCGAGCCCGGCGAGGAGGCCATCGTCCAGGACGAGGCGTTCCTAGCCGACGAGCTCGCCGACCGCTTCCGGCAGGCCGGCGCCTCGACCGCCGTCCTCGTGCTCGATGCCTGCCGGGATAATCCCTTTGCGGGTTCGGGCAAGCGCTCGCTCGCTGGCACCCGCGGGCTTTCGCGGATGTCGCCGTCGGAAGGCGTGTTCGTGCTGTTCTCGGCGGGGCTCAATCAATCGGCGCTCGACCGTCTCAGCGACGACGACTCCAACCCGAACTCGGTGTTTACGCGCACGCTGCTGGAAGAGCTCAAGACGCCCGGCAAGACCATCGTCGACATCGCCAAGGAAACGCAGGTCAAGGTGCGCTCGCTCGCCGCCAAGGTCGGCCACGAGCAGGCGCCGGCGTACTACGATCAGATCATCGGCAACGTCATCCTGAACGACAGCGAGGTGTCGGGCGGCAGCTCGGGCACGTTCACGGAAGGGACGTCCGAGGTCGCGCTGCTGCCGGTGCCGAAGCTGCCGGATACGTCCGGCAAGCCGCAGCCGATCGCAAGCTTCACGCGGTCCGGCACCGACTGGATCGTCAGTGTGTCGCTCCCCGAGGCCGCCATCCAATTCGGCTATCGGATCGGCGAGAAGGGCGATTTCACCGACAACGGCACGCTCGACGTCCTCGACCAGCGAACCGGCAAGCGCACGCCCAAGACGCACTTCCAGCTCGATGGCGATCAGGAGGCGACGACCATCTTCGTCACCTGGCGCGACAAGCGCGGCGAGGAGGCAGGCGTCTATCCGATCGTCTTCGATCCCGACAGCGAGCTCAAAGCCGGCCAGAAGTCGATCCTCAAAGACACCCAGGGCTCATGGATCGCCTTCCGGGAGTACGAGGGGCTGCTCGTCTATTTCTCGCATCTCGTCAGCTACCGCTGCGCGATCAAGTCCGTGCGCTACGGTCTCGACGGTGCCGCGCCCGATACGCCCTACGAGATGCCGCCCTGCGATCCGGCGAACCCGTTCGTCTTGCCGGAGGATGCGGTGATCTACAAGAAGCTGCCCGAGGGTACGAAAGCGCTCAACCTCGTGCTCGAGTTCTTCGACGGCGAGCAGGTGGCGAAGACGTTCAAGGTGAAGTTCTAAAGTGCGATGTCGCGCCGAGTCTCATTTCGAAGCTCAAGATGACCATCCAGTCCCTCGCTGCATACCTCGGTCGGCCGATTTCGGAATTGTTGAGCGCTGTGCCGTTCAAGTTCTGGAAGTTCGAGGAGTCATATGACGACTGTCTCGAAGAGCCGCGCTTCGATTTTGTGTTTGAAGAAGACGGCATGGAGATCACCTGCTCTGCCGACAAGAGGGTGAGGACGATCTTCCTGCACGCGGGCGCATTCGACGAATGCCTCGTCGGGCTCTCCTTTTCGCTGACCCGCCGGCAAATCGCCGAGCGCTTCGGGCGGCCAACCAAAAGTGGTGCAAAGCGCATCGATCCCATACTTGGAGAATATGGAGCCTGGGATCGCTTCGACGGTCCTGACTATGCTCTGCACATCCAATACCGGTTTGACGCCGGCAGCATCAAGCTGGTCACGCTGATGCGAACGGATGTAGCGCCATAAGAGATCAGCACCTACTCTGCCGCCTGCCTCACCGTATCAGAAGTCTCGACGATCCGCAGCGGGTCTGCTGGACGGCGGTCGGGCTCGGGCCATTGCGCCGTCGCGAGCGTGCCGAAACGGCGGTTGAGCCGGCGCAGCTTGCGGCGATAGTCGAAATAGTTCGCCTCGAGCTTGTGCCGCTCCGACTGCACGAAATGGCCGACGGGCAGCGCATGCGTGCGGCGCTCGGCGTCGATCAGCGCCGCCGCTTCCGCCTTCGCCTGCTTGGCGACGAGATAGCTCGCGATGAGCTGCGACTGGTAGTCGGCGAGCCGCCAGATGCTGCCGTTCGCCTGGATGAGACCGGCTGCGAACAGGTTCTCGTGCTCCTGGTGGAAGACGTTCTCGTAGAAGCGGGCGCGGCCGTCGTTGCCGAAGACCATGGCGCGGTCGAGGAAGGGCATGCTCGCCTGATAGCCGGTCGCCGCAATGACGATGTCGGCTTCGACGCTGCTGCCGTCCTCGAAGACGACCTTGTTGCCGGAGAAATTCCGGATCGCCGGCCGGACCTTGACGCGGCCGTGCGAGACGAGGCGCGGGATCTCGTCGCTCATCGTCGGATGGGCGGCATCGATCGGATAGTCGGGCGCCTGCAGTCCGTAACGGTAGTTCGGCCCGACGTGGATCAGATGCGCGAGACCGTAGAGATGACGCCGGACGAAGCGCGGAAACGGGATCATCTCCATGACCTGCACGATGTCGTAGGTCGGGAAGCCGATGAAGAATTTCGGTACGAACCAGTAGCCGCGCCTGAGGCAGAGATCGACGGCAGCGCCATTGTGGGCGGCGTCAGAGACGATGTCGCAGGCCGAGTTGCCGCCACCGATGACGACGATGCGCTTGTCGCGCAGCTGCCGGGGGCTCTTGTAGCCGCGCGAATGAATATAGGTGCCGGCAAAATCGCCGGGGATTTTCGGCAGGCGCGGCTCGGTCAGATGGCCGTTGGCGACGACGAGCCCGGCGTAGTGGCGTGGCTCGGCCTCGCCTTTGATCTGCACGCGCCAGGTGCCGTCGCCCTGCGGCTCGGCACGCGTGACCTCGGCATCGAACACGATGTGTCCCTTGAGGTCGAACGTGTCGGCATAGGCCCTGAAGTAGGCGAGCACGCTCTCGTGCGAGGGGTAGGTGGGCTTGCCATCGCGGTGATCGGGCAGCGGGAAATCTTCAAATCCGGTCGACCGTGCCGACGAGACAAGGTGGGTCGTCTCGTAGACGACGCCCGACGGCGTGGCGATGTTCCAGAGGCCGCCGATGTCGCTGGTCTTCTCGAGAATCTCGAACGGAATGCCGCGCGCACGGAAATTCTTGGCCGTGGCGAGCCCGGACGCTCCAGCGCCGATGATTGCGAATTTGAGCTGATCGGACGAGCGGTGCATCGAACGCTACTCCACTAGGGCACCGACGGAGTTGGTTAAGAGCGCAACTTCCGCCGACCGTCGTTAGCACAGTTTTCTCGGGCAGGACTACCGATTTGCGAGGTTTGGTGACGATCGCACGGGCTTCCAGCGTGAAAACCGCCGGTTAACATTGTTAAATCCGTTACCGGAACCGGGGTTCCGCCGAGCCTGGCCATAGTCTAGTGTTCCGGGATGCTCATGAACCATGGGACCCCGGACATGCACATCGTATCGCGTAGCCTTTTCCTGGCACTTCTGGCTCTCGGCAGCACCGCCGCCTCCGCGCAGACGGCGCGTTGGATCACGCCGCAGGACACGAAGAACGGTCGCGGCTGCCTGCAGGCGTGCGCGTCGCGCGGCATGAATCCGGTGATCGTCGGGGTCCGGGACGACGCCGCGAAAGCGCCCTACTTCCTCTGCGTCGGCGATCCCGGCCAGAAGCGCGGTGGCTTCCGCCCCGGCTTCAATATGCTCGCAGCCGAGGACAAGGAGGCGACCTGCAACGTCGTGCACATTCCCGACACCGGGCCGAGCGAGGCCATCGCCTCGACCGAGTTCAAGTGCCTGTGCTCCGACCAGCAGCTCTTCCCCATCGAGGGCTCGAGCCCCTGATCGGGCATCGCCGCATCACGCCCGACTGTTGACGACATGCAGGCCGACGTCTCCGGCGCCGGCCAGCATGCGCAATCCGCTCGCATCGAGCGCATAGGTGCCGCCCTGAATGACGCCCAGCCCCTCGTCGGGAAGCTGGATGCAGGAGTGCAGCACGAAGGCCATGCCGGCCTCGAGCTTGGTCGAGAAGCCGCGCGCGATCGTCAGCGGCTCGAGCCAGATCGGTGGGTAGGCGATGCCGATGCCGTAGCCGAAGCGCATCATGGCGGCGTGCTCGAGACCGCGGCGGCGCAGTGGCTCGAGGGACGCCTCCTCGACGGCGGCGACCGGCGCGCCGACACGGATCGCGGCAACACCCGCTTTCAGCGATTCGATGCCGAGGTCGTAGATTTCTTTCGCCCGGCGTGACGGCGCGCCGATCGCGATCGTCTGGATCGCCGTCGCGTGATAGCGGTGGCTGACGCCGGCGAACTCGACATGCACGAGGTCCCCGGGCGCAAGCTCCTTCTCGCGCGCCGTGCCATGGCCACCGGGTGTCCGGAAGCCCGAGGTCAGCTCGATCGGGATCGCCCAGAAATCGCTGCCGGCCCGGCGCATCGCCGTCTCGATCTCGGCTGAAAGGGCGACCTCGGTCATGCCCGGCCGCGCGAACCGGCGGCAGGCCTCAAGGCCGATCTCGGCGTAGTGGGCCGCCTTCTCCATCAATTTGATCTCGGCCGGCGACTTGATGATGCGCAGCCGCCCGAGCAGCTCGGTCGAGTCCCTGAGCTCGATGGGGTCGAGCGTTTCGCGCAGCGCGTCACCGAGCAGCATCGGCACGGCATAGGACGCCTGCTCGATGCCGACAGCGCCGCTCTTGACGCCCTTCTCGGTGAGGATGTCCTGCACGAGATCGGGAAAATACTCGGCGTTGAGCTTGTAGGTGCGGATGTCGGCGATGAAGGTCGTCTCGCGGGCGAGCGTCAGATCGACGTCGCGGACGAGCAGCGTCGGCGCGTCGTTGTGGCGCGTGATGATCATCGCCTGCGGGCTGTTGACGCCGACCCAGCTGTCGTAGCCACCGAAATAGTAGAGATCCTCGAGCCCCGAGATGAGCAAGGCCTCGAGCCCTGCGCTGGCCATGACGGATCGCGCACGCTTGATACGCTCCTCGAAGACCTCTTGCGGAAACGGCGTGAAGCGGACGGTCATCGGGAACCTCTCAAGGGACTGTGCCATCGGCACAATTGGCTGGCGCGCAATCGGGAGCAAGGGGGCATGTGCATCGCCGATATGCCAATCTGCCACGCGGCGAGGCTTCGCCTCGGCGCGGGCTGCGTCTATGGTCACCGGCACACCGCCGCAAGACAGGAGAGTCCATCATGTCCGCACAGGCCGATCTCATCGTCACGAACGGCCGCGTCATCACGATGGACGACGCCAATCCGCGAGCCGAGGCGGTGGCCATCAAGGGCAACACGATCGCGGCGGTCGGTTCAAAGGCCGACATCGAGGGCATGAAGGGGAAAGGCACGAAGGTCATCGACGCCGCCGGCAAGACCGTGATGCCAGGCTTGATCGAGAGCCACGTGCATATCTTCATGGGGGCGGCCGAGCTCGACAATCTGGATCTCGCGCCGGTGCACGGCATCGACAATCTGACGAAGGCCGTACGCGAGTTCGCGGCGAAGCGCCCAGATGCCGAGCTCGTCTACGCCAACTCCGTTTCCTACAACGTCATCGGCGACGGCATCTACGTCACGCGGCAAGACCTCGACAAGGTGCTTCCCGACCGCCCCTTCGCCATGATGGGGGCCGATCATCACACGGTGTGGGCGAACACGAAGGCGCTCGAGCTTGCGGGCATCCTGCGGGGCGGCGAAGTGCCGAAAGGTGCCGAGATCGTCATGGCGCCGGACGGCACCGCGACCGGGGAGCTGCGCGAGCCCGGCGCCTTTCGCTACATACTCGCCCACAACTTCACCGGCGGCCGCGATGCGCTGGGCTTCACGGAGGCGGCCGAGCCCAATCCCGCGCCGACCGCCGCGCAACGGGCGAGCGATCGCGCCATCTTGAAGCGCGGGCTCGACTACTGCGCGGCCTACGGCTTTACCTCGCTGCACAACATGGACGGCAACTTCTACACGCTCGAGCTCTTGCAGGAGATCGACGAGGCTGGCGACTTCACGGTCCGTTGCCAGAGCCCGTTCCACATGAAGAACTGGTTTGCGACCTCCAAGCTCGCGGAGGATGCGGTCGAGATGCGGCGGCGCTTTACGTCCGAGCGCGTGTATTCCGGCCGCGTGAAGCTCTTCATGGACGGCGTCAGCGAGAGCTGGACGGCGATGATGCTGGAAGAATATCCGGACAAGCCCGGCTGCTTCGGCGATCCCAACTATTCGGCCGAGCAGTTCAACGAGATCGCCATCGCCGCCGACAAGCTCGGCCTGCAGATCGACGTGCACGCCATCGCCGACGCCGCCATACGCCGGACGCTCGACGGCTACCAGGCAGCCTTGAAGGCCAACGGGAAACGCGACAGCCGTCACCGTATCGAGCATGTCGAGATCATCGATCCGTCCGACATCCGGCGGTTCAAGGATCTGGGCGTCATTGCCTCGATGCAGCCGACGCATGCCCCCGGGGTCGTTTTCCCGCCCTGGCCGGTGATGTCGCGCCTGCGCGATCGCCAGCTGCCCTACAGCTATGCTTGGACCCTCATGCGCGAGGTGAGCCCGGCGATGCCGTTCTCGAGCGACTGGCCGGTGGCGCCGGTCGACCCCATGCTGTCGTTCAAGGCGGCGATGGTGAGGACGCCGATGAAGCCGGGTCTCTCCGATCATCGCCAAACGCTGATGCAATGCATCGCCGGCTACACCCGCGACGGCGCCTACACCGAGTTCGCCGAGGCGCGGAAAGGACGGCTGAAGGCCGGCATGCTCGCCGACGTCGTCGTCATGAGCCACGATCTCGAGGCGATCGATCCGGAGGCGATTACGGAGGCTCGCGCCCGGACGACGATCGCCGACGGCAAGGTCACGTTCTCCGCGTGACACAAAGCCGTCGATCAGTCGCCCTCGGCCACCACGAGCGGGCTGTCGCCGGTGGCGTCGTTGAGCTCGATGGCGGCCTTGACGAATGACCGGCGCATCGCCTTCGCGGCATCGGGCAGCCACGTCACGAGGGCGACCGAGATCATGGCGGCGATGAGGGTGGACTGCATTGTTCTCGTCCTTCCGGGGTCTGACGGAAGGAACCGTGCCTCAAGACCGGAACGCGATCAATCTCAGGTTGCGCGTATCGTTTTGAAGACGGCAACCTGAGGAGAACAAGTTTTGGAGCATGAGTGCGAGTTTGCAGGCAAATGCCCGCCGAATTTGATCGTGCAATGCAAAATGCAATCAGGCCCGCGGGTTACCCCACGAGCCTGACGCCACCGAAGCGGTGGATTTGATTCAGTTCTGAATGACGATCTTCGTGTTGCGAGCGCCGTAGGTTTGCACCAGCGAGTAGAGCGCCGCGGCATTGCTCGGATGCAAACGGATGCAGCCGTGGCTTGCCGGCCGGCCGAGCTGCTTGACGTAGCCCGTGCCGTGGATCGCATAGCCGCCGCGGAAGAAGATCGAATGCGGCATCGGCGAATTGTCGTACTTCTTCGAGTAGTGCATGACCTTCAGCGCCGTCGGGCGGTAGGCTCCGCGAGGCGTGTAGTAGCCCTGACGCGCCGACGAGATCTTCCAATCGTACACGAGCTCGCCGTCGACGAACACGTGCATGCGTTGGGAGGAAATATCGACCTTGGCGAGAACGGCGGCCTGGGCGAGGCCCGGCAGCGCGAGAACGGTCAGCGCGAAAAGGACAGAAACAAGCTTCAGATGACGCATCATTTTACTCACCCCACGTGTGCACTCAGCCATTTCATCCTGCCGCGATCGTTCGCCCGAGGGTACGCTCCGCGTGCGCTGCCGCAGCATGTTCCTGTGGATAATCATGGCATAAATGGCTGAATGTCGCGTGAATGGAAGTCCCGCGTTACACCAGAAACACAATCTTGTGCAGCGGTGCCCGCGCTCGCTATCGTCGTTTTCACGACAATGCGGCAACGCATGGTCCGGTCGCGACGTTCCGAAACGTTTTTGTGAGAGAGCTCGATGGGACGACGGGTAAAGACGCCGGCCGGCGCGACGGTGAACGCGACACCGCCCATTCTCGCGCTCATCTACGATTTCGACGGCACGCTGTCGCCGCGGCCGATGCAGGAATATTCCTTCCTGCCGCAGATCGGCGAGGACCCCAAAGCGTTCTGGGCGGAGGTCGGCGAGGTGGCCCGGCGCGAGGAGGCCGACGGCCTCATTACTTATATGCATTTGATGTACAAGAAGGCGAAGGCCAAGGGCGTTCGTATCGATCGCGAGCAACTCGTCGCGCAAGGCAAGAGCGTCGAGCTCTTCCAAGGTGTCACGGAATGGTTCGACGCGATCGAGGAGTATATTCACGTGAGGGCGGAGCTCGACGTCGAGATCCGGCACTACCTGGTGTCGTCGGGCCTCAAGGAGATCATCGAGGGCACGCCGATCTACGGCCGCTTCCACAACGTCTTCGCCTCGGAATACTTCTTCGAGGCCTATGACCTGCCCTATCCGAAGCGAGTCATCACCGATACCGGCAAGACGCAGTACCTGTTCCGGATCAACAAGGGCATCGAGGACCAGTCGCAGAGCATCAACCACCACATGCCCGAGACAGATCGCCCTATCCCCTTCGCCAACATGATCTACTTCGGCGACGGCGATACCGACGTGCCCTCGATGGCGGTCATGCGCAAGAACGGCGGCCATGCCATCGCCGTGCATGGTGCCGACCGAAGCCCGGCGACCTGCATCGAGCTCTACCAGGCAGGGCGTTGCGACTTCTATGCCGTTGCCGATTACATGCGCGGCTCGGAGCTGTTCAGACGCACGGGCCTCGTCGTCGACAGCGTGCTGGCACAGATGCGCATCGCCGAGGAGCGGCGCAAGCTCTCGCAAGCGCTGAGGGGCGCCTAGACTGGCCCGACCTTACGAATTTGTTTGTTTCGGCGCGGTGAGCCCCCGTGGTAGGTAAGGCCATGGTCGGAACAAGTCGTTTTGCGCACCGGCTTTGCGCCGCGTTGGTCGTCGCGTTGGCCTGGGCCTTGCCGGCCGCCGCCGAGGACGACGAGCCGGTCGCGGCCAAGCATCAGTTCGGCTTCGTCGTGGGCCCCGCCAAGCTCGAGGCGCGCCCGATCGGCAGCTACGCCAAGGGCTGCATGGCGGGCGGCGCCATGCTGCCGATCGACGGCCCGGCGTGGCAGGCTATGCGCCTTTCCCGCAATCGCAACTGGGGCCTGCCGGTGCTGGTGGATTTCCTTGAGCGCTTCGCGGGCGACTTGAAGGCGAAGGAGAATTGGCCGGGTCTGCTCGTCGGCGACATGTCGCAACCGCGCGGAGGGCCGATGCTGACGGGCCATGCTAGTCACCAGATCGGTCTGGACGCCGACATCTGGTACATGGCCATGCCCGGCAAGACGATGTCGTGGACCGAGCGCGAGTTCAAGGAGCCGCTCCAGCTTGCCGAGCTCAATGGCACCCGGGTCATCAAAGGCAACTGGCGCGAGGGCTATTATCGGGTCCTGAGGCAAGCCGCGCGCTACGGCGAGGTCGAGCGCATCCTCGTACATCCGGCGGTCAAGAAGGCGCTGTGCGACATCGCCCCCAAGGACGATCGGGCCTGGCTCGCCAAGGTGCGGCCGATGTGGGGACACAACTACCATTTTCATGTGCGGCTCGCGTGCCCGAAGGGCGCCGCGAGTTGCACGAAGCAAGCGCCGCCGCCGCCGGAGGACGGCTGCGGAAAGCCGCTCGAGACGTGGTTGAAGCTCGTCAGCCGGCCGCCGAAGCCCGAGCCGAAGCCCAAGACCAAACCGCCCGAGGCGAAGCCGGATGCGAACAAGAAGCCGCGCCGGCCCAAGGTCACGACCGTCGCCGACCTGCCGAAGGCGTGTGCGAATGTTATCGCCTGGGAGGCGCCGCAGTTGATGGTGTCTTCTGCGCCGACGGCGCCGACCATCCCGCTGCCCGAGCGCAAGGCGACGAAGCTCGCGCAGCAGCCGTAAGGCAAGAAACTCTGGCTAGCCCCGCAGCCTGCGATCGTCCCGGGCGGCGATGATGCTGACGAGACCGAGCGCCAGCGCGCCGCAGAAGAACAGGTCGACCGCCGCCCAATTGGGCTCATGGCCGATCAGGCCTTTGCTCGCCTCGTCGGTCGCCAGCATGTAGGCCAGGATGAGGGCCATGGCGGCGAGCTGCAGCCACGCCATCCGCCGGCCGCGGTCGAGATCGCGGCAGATGATGTCGTCCGTGGCGAGCCGCCGGTGACGCCGGAAGACCGTGAGCGAGATCACACCGGGGACGGCGAGATACGCCGCATACTGGTAGGCGTGATACCAGGTCAGGTCGGTCAGATAATACGAGACGAGAATGCCGGCGCTGCCCCACAGATAGACGAGGGCGACGAGGAGTGCGTGGCGCGCGGCCGTCCGCCGTGCCGCGTCGATCCCCGGCGTTTGCTCTGAGCGGCCGAGGAGGGCTCCGGCTGAGACCGCTATCACGGCGGCGACGGCAGCGATCGCAAAGTGCACAGGGTGGTCGGCCGCAGCCGCGGCCCACCACAGAGCCGGCACGCTCGCCGCCAGGACCAGGGCGGCGACTTTCAGCGGTAGATCGAGACTGCCATTTGCCATCGGCCGTGGGTGTACTGGGCTCCCACGACCGGCACAAGGGCAGCGGCGCGTATCAGGCGGCGACACCCTCGGCCGCGCCCTCAGAATCGAGCGCGCGGTTGTAGCTCTTGAGCGCCACGGCGCTGATGACCGCGAGCGCGGTCGCACCGAAGAAGAAGATGTCGTTGGCCGCCCAGTCGCGGGCGAGGTTGGCGACGCTCGCATGGGACGCGAATGCGAGCTTGCCGGTGCCGATGAGGCCGACGATCGTCGCGACGGCGCCGACGAGCTGCACGATGGCGAGGAAGCGGGCGAGCTTCAGCGCGCGCATGGCCGTCGTGCTTTCGGTGCCTTTGTCCATGAGGTTTGCAAAGCACAGGTAGAGCACCGCCGCGCCACTGATCGGCATCGCGTAGTGCCACCAGTCGGCCCAATGGAGCACGGAGGCATAGGTGAGCGTGACCGTGACCGCCGCCCAAGCCCACACGACCGCCATGTAGCGGGCATTGGCTGACGCGAGTTCGAAGATGCCGTGCTCGGACGTGGGCGCGCTCTCGTTCTCGCGCACGGCGAGCACCGCGATGACGAGCGAGATCATCGCCGAGATCAGCGCATGCAGCTCGACCGAAGGCATCGCCGCCGTGATCGCGTGCACCGAGATCGCGATCGCCAGCGCCAGGATCCAAACCACCATCGTACGTTTACGCATATTTCCCCCGGCGCTCTCGTTAACTCAAAAAAATCTGAATTAACCCGAGGTTACCAGGGAAGTGCGAATAATCCGTTATCGTCTAAAGGGTTTGGAGAGGATGCTACAACCGGGCGTCGCTCTCCGCGGGCGTGAGGACGCCTTTGAGATCGTAGATAAGACCACCCGGCGCCAGGAGCGGCTCCAGGCCCTTGCGGCCCGCCTCGACGAACGGCGCATGCCGCACGGCGAGCACGATAACGTCGAACGGGCCGGCAGGCGGCTCGGCCAGAACCTCGACGCCGTAGTGACGCCGCGCCTCCTCCCGGTCGGCCATCGGATCGTAGACCGCGACGTGAGGTACGAAATCCGCAAGCTCGGCGACGAGATCGGCGACCTTCGTGTTGCGGGTGTCGGGGCAGTTCTCCTTGAAGGTGAAGCCCATGACGAGCGCACGCGCCGTATCGATGCGCCGCCCCCGCTTCAGCATCGCCTTGACGACGTCCTGCGCGACCCAGGCGGCCATGCCGTCGTTGATGCGGCGGCCGGCGAGGATCATCTCCGGATGGAAGCCGATCGATTGCGCCTTGTGAGTCAGATAGTAGGGATCGACGCCGATGCAGTGGCCGCCGACCAGCCCCGGCGTGTAGCCGTGGAAGTTCCACTTCGTGCCCGCCGCCGCGAGCACCTCGCGGCAGTCGAGGTCGAGCCGGCGGAAGAGCTGCGCCAGCTCGTTGACGAGCGCGATGTTGACGTCGCGCTGGATGTTCTCGATGACCTTGGCGGCTTCCGCCACCCGGATCGAGCTTGCGCGATGCGTGCCCGCCGTGATGACGCGCGCATAGACCTGATCGACGCGCTCGGCCGCCTCGGGCGTCGAGCCCGACGTGATCTTGCGGATGTCGGGCAAGCGATGCTTCTGGTCGCCGGGGTTGATGCGCTCCGGGCTGTAGCCGCAGAAGAAGTCGCGGTTGAAGACGAGGCCGGAGAGCTTCTCGAGGATGGGTACGCAGACCTCCTCGGTCGCGCCCGGATAGACCGTGCTCTCGTAGACGACGATGTCGCCGCGCTTCAAGGCCGCGCCGACCGTCCGGCTTGCGCCTTCCAGCGGCGAGAGATCGGGCCGGTTCGCCTCGTCGATCGGCGTCGGCACCGTGACGATGAACATGTTCGCCGAGGCGAGGTCTTTGGGATCGCTCGAGAAGGAGAGATTGCGCGCGGCGCGAAACTCGTCCGCGGTCACCTCGCCCGTACGATCGGTGCCTTGCTGCAATTCCTCGATGCGGCCCTTGGCGATGTCGAAGCCGAGCACCGGGTAGTGCCGCGCCATGTAGGCGGCGAGCGGCAGCCCGACATAGCCGAGGCCGATGATGGCGATGCGGACATCGGCGAGCGGAGGTAAGCTGGTCATGTCTTGTCTGCCTCGCTGCTGGGGCCGAACGCGCGTGCGAGCGCATCGGCCACGATTTGAGCCTGCCCCTCGTCGGCGAGGAGCTCTGGCGTCAGGTTGGACACGCTCATCCCGACGACCTTACCGGTCGCCAGAAGGGTGCGTAGGATCGGCACGAGCTCCTCGGCGCTCAAACCATCGTCGATGGGTGTGGCGACACCGGGCAGAAGCTTCGGATCGAGCGCGTCGAGATCGAGGTGGATCCAGATGGCCTCGAGCTCGGCCCGATGGAAGCGGCGCTTCAAGCTCTCCTCGAGGTCGAGACGCGAATGCTCGTAGAGCCAGTACATCGGCCAGAGCAGGATCTCGGTTTTGCGCAACTCGAGGAAGGCCTCGTCGTCACGCTTGAAGCCGATCGTGGCGGTATCTGCGTCGCGAAAGTGCGGGCTGAGCGTCGTGCCGTCGACAGAACGACCGACGGCGCAGGCGAGGTCGGAGCGCGCATCTTTCCGCAACGGCAGTAGATTCGCGTCGTGCCGGAAGTCGCTGTGACCGTCGATGTAGGCGAGGCCGGCCCGGCCCAGCCCCGCGACGGCCTTGGTGGCGGCGATCGCCATGTCGCAGGCCGGAGCGAGCACGATCGGCAGCTTGTTTTCGGCGATGAGGCTCGCAACCTGCGTGGCAACATCGCCCGCAGCGAGGGTAGATGTGGCCCCGAGCCGCCCGCTCAAGCCGAGGCGCGACAGCTCCGCCGGCACGAACTTGGGGGCCGGCCCGGAACCATCGATGATGACAAGCGGCTTCGACATGCGCCCTCCTAAAGCTCGGGCGCCTCTATAGCACGGATGCAGGCCGCCCTTGGAAGGGGGTCAGTCGAGCTCGAATTTGGACGTGTAGTCCTCGGCCAGCGCTTTGTTCTGAGACGCTTTTTCGAGCACGCAGTTGCCGACGACGAGCGTCTCCATCTCGGTGCCCATGAAGCAGCGGAAGGCATCCTCGGGCGTGCCGACGATCGGTTCGCCGCGAACGTTGAAGCTCGTGTTGACGAGCACGGGGCAGCCCGTCCGCGCCTTGAAGGCCGAGATGAGGCCGTGATAGCGCGGGTTCGTCTCGGCATGCACGGTCTGGATGCGGGCCGAGTAGTCGACATGCGTGACGGCCGGGATGTCCGAGCGCGGCACGTTGAGCTTCTCGATGCCGAACAGCCCTTCCTCGGCCGCGCTCATGTGACGGCGCCGGTTGCGCTTCACGCCCGCGACCATGAGCATGTACGGGCTGTCCTCGTCGATCTCGAAGTAGTCGGCGACATCCTCGCGCAGCACCGAGGGTGCGAAGGGCCGGAAGCTCTCGCGATATTTGATCTTGAGATTGAGCGTCTTCTGCATCGTGGGATTGCGCGGGTCGCCCAGGATCGAGCGGGCGCCGAGTGCGCGCGGCCCGAACTCCATGCGGCCCTGGAACCAGCCGACCGCATCGCCGTCGGCGAGGCTGTCGACGGTGCGCTCGATGAGCGCCTGATCGTCGCCGATGACGTTGAAGCGCGCGCCGGCGCCGGCGAGCCGCCGCTCGATGTCGGACTGCGCGAAGGCGGGCCCCAAGTAGGAGCCCTGCATCGCATCGAGGCCCGCGCTCACCGTGCGCGGCTTGTTCAGATGCTGATGATAGGCCGCGAGCGCCGCGCCGAGCGCGCCGCCGGCATCGCCGGCCGCCGGTTGCACCCAAACGCGATCGAAGTGCTTCTCGGCGAGAATCTTGCCGTTGGCGACGCAATTGAGCGCAACGCCACCGGCGAGGCACAGATTGCGGATGCCGTAGGCCTGCGCGAGATCACGGGTGATCTTGAGCATGACGTCCTCGGTGACCTTCTGCACCGAGGCCGCCAAGTCCATCTCGTGCTGGGTCAGCGGCTCGTCCGCCTTGCGCGGCGGGCCACCGAACAGCGCGTCGAACTTGGGCGAGGTCATCGTCAGACCCGTCGCATAGTCGAAATAGCTCTGGTCGAGCCAGAAGGAGCCATCCGGCCGGATATCCATGAGCTTCTCGGCGATGAGGTCCGCGTAGCGCGGCGTGCCGTAGGGCGCGAGCCCCATGACCTTGTATTCGCCCGAGTTGACGCGAAAGCCCGTGTAGTAGGTGAAGGCCGAGTAGAGGAGCCCGAGCGAATGCGGCCAGCGGATCTCGCGCACCATCTCGAGGGTGTTGCCGCGGCCGATCGATACCGAGGTCGTCGCCCACTCGCCGACGCCGTCGAGCGTCAGCACGACCGCCTCCTCGAAGGGCGAGGCGAAGAAGGCGGACGCCGCGTGGCTCTGATGATGCTCGGCGAACAGGAGCTTGTCGGAGACATCGCCCGAGGCCGAGAACGGCTTCAGCGCCTTCTCCAAATTGGAGCGCTGGAAGAGCTTGTCCTTGACCCACACCGGCATCGCGGCCTGGAACGAGCGGTAACCCTTGGGGGCGTTCGCCAGATAGGTCTCGAGCAGGCGCTCGAACTTGACGAGTGGCTTTTCAAAGAAGGCGACGTGGTCGACCGCGTCGAGACCGACGCCGGCCGCATCGAGGCAATAGCCGATGGCGTGCTCGGGGAAGCGCTGGTCGTGCTTCTTGCGCGTGAAGCGCTCCTCCTGCGCGGCCGCGACGATGCGGCCGTCCTCGATCAGGGCGGCGGCGCTGTCGTGATAGAAGGCGGAGATGCCGAGTACGCGCATGAGGGGCTCGTCAGGCTTGAGAGAGGCGGACCCGGAGGCAGGTGCCTCCGGGCCGGCCGGGGATCAGAACACGGTGTAGATGAAGGGGGCGATCGCCGAGCCCTTGGCGAGCATCAGCAAGCCACCGACGACGAGCAGCGAGCCCATGATCGGCAGCAGCCACCATTTCTTGCGGGCGCCCATGTAAGCGAACAGCTCGGAGACGAGGCCGGTCATTGGAGACTCCTGAGTACTGGCGCTCACGGCGCCCAAAGGTTCTGCGGCGGGAGATGCAAGCGGCGCGCCAGGAAGCCTAGAACTGCTGGCGCATCGAGGAGTTGGTGGCGCTCGCGGGGTCGATGGCGACCCAATAGCTTTCCCCCACCGGCTTGCGTCGCTTCTGGAGGGGGTCGCGCAGGCGTTGCATGATCAATCCGGCCGGCACGATGACGAGGCCGAACAGGACGAGCATGACGATCGGATTGACGACCCGGTGCATCGCCAGGCCGAGCTTGAACCAAAGGCGATTCAGCGGCTCGAGGAGCTCCGGGCACCGCCAGGACATGCCGCCGAGCAAAACCGAGACGCCGGCGAAGGCGATGCTGAGCACGAGTGTCTCACGATAGATCACCGCCAACAGCGCGGTGACGACGGTGAAGACGAGGCCGGTGGAGCGGGGGGAGGGCGGCTTGACCTCGTCATGGGCGAGGTTTTCGTGGAAGTTGGCGCTCATGAACTCTCTCTCCACCAAGGATTCCACCGGACGGCGGAACGCGTTGACCCTCCTTCGGGGCGGGGATATACACTGCAAACACCGTGCCGCCCGCAGACCCCTGCGGGCGGTCGCTTATTTGCGAGTCGCCAGAGCGAACGGCGGGCCGCCGCGCCCAAGCGACTCGTCTCATTTCTAAGGACAAGGAAGCATGGCCAACACGAAATCTGCCAAGAAGGCGGCCCGCCAGGCCGTCAAACGGACCGCCATCAACAAGACGCGCAAGAGCCGGATGCGTACCTTCGTGAAGAAGGTCGAGGACGCGATCGCCTCGGGCGATGCGACGGCCGCGGCAACCGCGCTCAAGGCTGCCGAGCCCGAGCTCATGCGCACGGCGCAGAAGGGCCTGACGCATAAGAATGCCGCCTCGCGCAAGGTGTCGCGTCTGACGACGCGCGTGAAGAAGCTCGCCGGCACGGCGCGCTGAAACTGATTTTTTACCCTCGCCGGAGATCGTGACAGGTTTGCAACATGATCTCCGGCCGCCTGCCCCGGCCCCCGGCCCTCTCGGCAGCGCCCTAGTCCCTGAATCATCCAAGATTCAATCCACTAACCGTTCAGCGTTTTTCATCACCACTTTTTCCTTCCTGGGCATAAGTCCCTCCCTCCCTGCTGAGTCCAGAAAAAAATGAGCCGACCGCGCGGCCGGGGCCCGTGGTTGGCTCGTCCTGCGGTCGCAGCTGCCGGCGGCTCGGAAAATGGCGCGTCGTCAGCATGTTGCGGAAGCCGCGGTCTATCGTCCGTATCCGCTCGATCGCCCACGGAAACAAGACCGTTGCCGGCCTGTCGCAGGGTGGCGCCCGATTTGCCGGCAGGCCGGGCCTGTGTTAGTAACTGTCCTCGAGGAGAGGGTAGTTTTCTCCTCGTTGTGCCCAAGTAATGCGTATCGGGGACGCTGGGCTTCGAAGACGTCGCTCAGTCGACTGACTGAGTTCCGACGCATTCGGTTTGTTCCAGTCAATAACAAAATGAAGCACGGTGGGCGCCGATGCTTCACTGAGACTGTGTGGCATGGGCGTGCCGCATGGTTTCTGCGTTTACAGTAACTTGTAGCAGGGAGCCAAGGGCAGATGTTCAGCGGGAACACTGCGGGCCGTCCGGCATCATCGGGCGGCGGCGTGCGGGCCTTCAGACGAAGGCGCACGTGGCGGATGGCGGGCGCTTGTCGCTCGTCGGTCCAAGCGAGAGGCGTAGGGCCGTTCTGGCCCGCTGACGGCAGCGCCAGCGCTGCGCAGCCACCTCTCACCTAGGCTCCAAAATCAGACAATGGCCGGTCTACCGGCCTGAGCGGGGCAGGCTGCGCATCGGGCGTCCACGATCCGTGGGCGAACGATCCCGCACGCCTGTCGACGAGGGCAGCGTTAATTCAGCGAGGGTGTGTCCGTGACGACGAGTGACGAGTGGGATCGTACCGCAGGCGAGGAGCAGGCAGCGGCAGAGGATGTGAGGGCAACGGAGGGCAGTGGGATGGACGGGTCGATGGAGAAATGGCCGCGCATTCAGGCGCGGTTGCGGGCCAAGGTCGGCGAGGACGTGTTCACGAGCTGGTTCGGACTGGTGAAGCTCGCCGAGGTCGCCGATGGCGCCGTCAACCTCACCGTTCCGACCCGTTTCCTCAAGAATTGGCTCGAGATGCACTATCTCGAAGCCATGCTTGAGGTCTGTAAGGCCGAGATCAAAGGCGTGAAGGGCCTGACCATCACGGTGCGCGATGCCGTGGCATCGGGGGGCCGCAAGGGTGCGGAAGCGCTCGAGACGCGCGAGCCTGCGCCCAAACCCAAGCCCGCGACGCCCGTGCCGGCGATCTTGAAGCGCCCTGTGCAGGACGGGCCGCGGGTGGACGCCGATACCGTCAACGGCGCCAATCTCGATCGCCGCTTCACCTTCGACAGCTTCATCGTCGGTGGCTCGAACCGCTTGGCGCATGCCGCCGCCAACCAGGTGGCCGAGACGGCGCTGAGCGAGCCGGTGCGCTTCAACCCGCTCTACATCCATTCGGCCGTGGGCTTGGGCAAGTCGCATCTCTTGCAGGCCATCGCCTGGGAGGTGAAGAGCCGCCAGCCGCACGCGCAGATCGTCTATATGACGGCTGAGGTGTTCCGCTATCGGCTCGTCGATGCGATCAAGCGGGAGGATGCCCTCACCTTCAAGGATTGGCTGCGCAATATCGACCTGCTCCTCATCGACGACATGCAGCATCTCCAGGGAGAGCGCACGGAGCTCGAGTTCGAGCACACCTTCAATGCGTTGTTCGACAGTGCCCGCCAGATCGTCGTCGCGGCCGATCGCGCGCCGGTCAATCTGCAGACGCTCGACCAGCGCATGCGCTCGCGCCTCTCCGGCGGCCTCATCACGGAGATCTCGGCCCTCGACTACGACTTGAGACTGAAGATCCTCGACCGGCGGCTCGGCGAGCGCCGCAGCGCCGACCCGACGTTCTCGGTGCCGCACGAGGTGCTCGAGTTCCTGGCCGAGCGCTTGACCGAGAGCGGCCGCGAGCTCGACGGCGCCATCACGCGTCTCTATGCGGGCTGCCACATGGCGGGCATGCCGATCAATCTCGAGACCGTCGAGCCGATCATCCGCGATCTCATCCGCAACCAAGAGCACAAGCGGGTCAAGATCGAGGACATCCAGCGGATGGTCTGCAAGCACTTCGGTGTCAGCCGGACGGACATCCTCTCGCCGCGCCGCCACCGCTCGATCGTCTGGCCCCGTCAGGTCGGCATGTATCTCGCCAAGACCATGACACAGCGCTCGCTGCCCGAGATCGGCCGCCGCTTCGGCAACCGCGACCACACGACGGTGCTGCACGCCATCCGCAAGATCGAAGGCGAGCTCGAGGGCAACGCGCGGCTCCGCGCCGAGCTCGAGGATCTGAAGAAGCTGCTCAACGGGTAGGGTGGGCAGTAAGGCAGTAAGGCAGTAAGGCAGTAAGGCAGCGGGGGAGACCTCGCTGCTCTTTTGTTGTCGGGGAGGCCGCTGGTCGAGGTGTTGGGTTGGAAAGCGGTTTTACACCGGCCGGAAAAAGTAATGACACTCGATTTGATTACCCCCTCCCCCCTTGAGGGGGAGGGTAGGGTGGGGGGCGAGAGCAAAAGAGTTTTTTGCTCGAGAATCCCTCTCATCCCAAGCGCCTAAGGACTTCAGCGCTGCGCGCCTAAGTCCAAGGCGCTTGGCCTTCCCCCTCAAGGGGGGAAGGGACTAACGCTAAGGTCAACAGTTCTGTCGTTCGGTATTATACACTTGCAGACATTGGCGTTCGCACTTTGGCGGCCTCGACGGTGCCGAGCATCTCGGTCGCGATCAGGGCAGACAAGACATCGCGCAAGCTAAAGTTACCAATCGTGACGGCTGCGATTTCGACAACGCCCATCCCATGTCCGCTTCTCGTGGATTGAAGTCATCGCACCGATCGTAGCTGTTGACGAGTCGATCATGACGCGGACGGAAGCCCCGAGCCGGCCGATATCGAGGCTACGCTAGAGGATTTATGCGTGTTTGGAGACTACAGACCGCGATGCACCCCCTCGGAATGGCAACTTCCAGAAAACTTTCTTGCCTACGTGAGAACCAACTTACCGGTGTTAACTGTCGGTTTGGCAGATAGTTCAGGCGTATCTTTCTCACCTATTGTTGTCATTTGAACCGCGAGCACACCTTGTTTGAAGGCAGCTTGTACGGACTGGCCGCTGGCAATGGCTGCGTAGAACTTGGGTGCAAATGCTGCGGCGGCAAGGTCCGAGACGCCTGTACGCATGGAGATCAACACCTCAACGACGCTAAGAAGTTTCTTGGCTCCTGAACTTTCGCAGGAGTTCAAGACGACAACCTTCGGGGGATAGTCTGTCGCCTTGAATGCCTCGGCAAGCAACTCATATGACACGTCGCGGTATCCGGGGTTCGTGATCTTGCGATTGTCGGCAGCAATTGCGCTGGTGTTGCTGTGACCGGAGAAATGTACGATCTGCGGCTTGTGATCGTTCAGTCCTTCCAATATTGCGTCCAGATCGGCCGCCTGTCGGAACTGAACATCAATGCTGTCTCTGTATATTGAGCCTCTGATCGCTTGGCGCACCATGTCCGCTTCAAGGTCAACGCGGAGTCCGTCAGCGCCCTTCGTAGGGGACGCCGTCAGGTACAGAACCACGAGCTTCTTCCGCTTTTTGAGCGCTTTCTTATCGTTGACGAGCCGACGTATCTGTCGAACCGGTATAGCCGGTCGCCTCTTGGTCGGACTACGCTCAGCCAGATTCTTATTGTCCGCGCGCCGTACAATTAGGTCGCGATTGGCGCTTACGAAACTGTCCTTGTCGTAAACATAGCGCGACCCGTCCTCGACATGGCCGTCGTTCTTGAGCTTGACAATCAAGTGATGCTCGGACAGGTGCTCAAGCTCGTTCTGGACTTGCTGCCCTCTTGAGTCGTCAAGCTGGGCAAGTTCTATTATGCGCGTCTTAGACTTCGGCTTAGAGCCACGGCCGTAGACGACGTTGAACACAGTTCTACGCAGCTTGCTCTGGCCAAGATGCTTTGCAAGCCGCTCGATGGTCTCTTCAAAGTCTCCGCTCGGATTGACGACGGGGACGGACCTATTCATGTTTGACATCCTTGCGCTTCGGGATGCCCTTCGGGAACATTCGGCTGATCGTAGGCTGGCTAGCGCCGAGAGCGTCCGCAATGTCGGCCTGCGAGAAGCCCTTGTCGCTCAGATCGAGGATCGCCAGTCGCCGGAGCATTTCGAGCTCTTTGGCAATCTTCTCCAAGTGAGCGCTGGTATCATCAGTCTTCTGAGCTTGTGGCACGGGTCAGCTCCTTCGTGATGCCCTTGGGCAGCATCCGGCTCAAGGTTGGCTCGCTGACTCCCAAGACCGCAGCCAGTTGCTTCTGTCTGTATCCGGCTGCCAGCAGCTGAAGCATCATGAGCTTTTTCACAGACTGAACTTCGGCTATCAGAGTGTCGGCTTGATCATTAGTCACGGTTGTTGCCCTTTCGCTCCTTCGAGAGCGTGACATTGACGTGGTTCGGTGTCGTATCAAGGATATCGGCTATCAGCTTGGGTTTCAGTCCCGCCTTCGCCAAAAACAAAATCTTGTCCTTCGCGGAATCTATTCCGGATGTTGCGGCCGTAGCCTGCAGCTTGATCAGTATGTCTAGCCTCTCACAGATTTCGTCGTTCATGGTATGCGCCTTCTGCCGGTCTCAGTGACCCAGATTCGCTTTTGCGCTGTTCGGAATTGACAGCCACAGCTCTCACACACAAACGTCGGGCGAATCGCCAGTCTGTTGACTGGTATCGGAGCACAAATACGGACCAAGCTGTCAAGCAGTGCGAGGATGTAAACCGAATCGCTTGCGATAGAAGCCCAAAGTCAAGAAAGCCAATGAACCGCCCCGGGTTCTCCGGAGGCTCATTGGTTTGAGTCAGGCGGCGAGTTTCTCGGACTCCTCCAGGTCCGCAAAGTATCTGGCTTCAGCCTCGGCGGGCGGCACGTGGCCGACGGATGAGAGCAGCCGGCGGTGGTTGTACCAGTCGACCCATTCGAGCGTCAGGCACCGACAGCTTCGGAGCGTCCGCCACGGTCCGCGCCCCCAGATGACCTCGGCCTTGAAGAGCCCGTTGATCGTCTCTGCGAGCGCATTGTCGTAGCTATCGCCGACGCTGCCGACCGAGGGGACGAGGCCAAGCCCTCCGCCAACCGCTCGGTGTATTTGATCGAGACGTATTGCACGCCGCGATCGGGAGGATGGAGAGACCTCCGCCGACCGGACAGCGCTCGTGCAAGGCCTGCTCCAGCGCATCCAGAACGAAGCCTGCATGCGCCACGCGTGACACTCGCCAGCCGACAATCCGGCGGGCGAAGGCATCGATGACGAAAGCGACGTAGACGCGGCCCTGCCAGGTGGTGACATAGGTGAAGTCCGGACACCCACAGCACGTTTGGCCGTGACGCAGAGAACTGCCGCCGGTTGACGTGATCGAGCGGACATTGAGCCGCCTTGGCGTCCGGCACCGTCGTCTTCACGGACTTGCCGCGGATGACGCCGGAAAGGCCCATTTTGTGCATCAATCGCGTGCTGATCGTGCAGCGGGCGGTCTCGATCCCTTCCCGCAGCAATTGCCGCCACACCTTGCGGAGGCCGTAGACCTGGAAGTTCTCGTCATACACGCGGCGGATCTCCTCCATCAGCTCGGCGTCCGCTTGGCGCGCGCCGATAGCCGGGCTCCCGGCGGCGGAGGGCGTGCTGGTGATAGGTCGACGCAAGGATCTCAATGGTTCGGCAGATCGGCTCGACCCCGTACGCTGACCGGTGCTCATCGATGAACGCAATCGGCGGCTTCCACCGCGAGCCCGCCTGGGCGAAATACGCAGAGGCCTTCCGCAGGATCTCGTTGGCCTGCCTGAGCTCGCGGTTCTCCCGCTCGAGCTGGCGCAATCGCTCCCGCTCGTCGGTCGTCGTGCCTGGCCGTTTGCCTTGATCGCGCTCGGCCTGGCGCACCCACAGCCGCAGCGTCTCGGGCTTGCAGCCGATCTTGGCTGCAATCGAGGTGATGGTTGCCCACTCGGATGCGCTCGGCGCGGTGCTCCGCAACCATGCGCACGGCCCGCTCACGCACCTCGGGCGAATGTCTTGGCTGTCTCGATTCTTTCATCATGGCTCCACTCTCTCAAGAGTTGGAGCCTCCGGCAAACCTGGGGCGGTTCACAATCGGCTTCGCCCGTCGCCCAGGCACCTCGCGCACTTCGGGCGCATCGTGCGTCACACCAAAACGCCCTGCCGCGGGCATAGCGCTCAATGGGCCAGCGGCGTTGTGAGAGGTGTTCCATCTCAATCAAATGCACAGAGACGCTTTGTGCGTCTCAGCGGCCATGTCCTAACCCAGAGCTCGTGCTCTGGGGCCAAGTTAGAGGGACGTCCGCTCCCTCCGCAAAGCCCCCCATTCACCATCCCCAGCAAAAATCCCGCCCAGATTTATCCCCGCCCGTTGACTCCGGCCGCATACTGCATCCGTCACCCGGCGAGGGGCGCTTCTGCAGAGGCGTCTGACGAAGCGCGGGAGGACACGGCGTCTGCCGGGATCGGTCACGCGGCTGGTCGCGGCAGGGTATGCACTTTGTCCCGGGTGGGGTGAGACTCCCACCTCCGAAGCAGCTCGGCTGTTCAAGGTGGACAGAGCCAGCTCCGAAAACGCCGTCGCGGGGCGGTCGAATGCCGCCCAAACTAAATAGGCGGCACTCGATCGCCCCGCGCCCCTCGATTGCCTCCTCAAGCCCGGCGCGGAGACGCTGCCGGAGGACGGCGGAGCTATCTGCGAAAGCGGGAGTCGGGAGGGGGGATATCTGCGCCCGACCAGCGACTCCCCACTCCCCATTCCCTCCCACCGAAACCCTCCACCGGAGCCAATCGACAAACCAGGGCCGACACTTGCAAATTTACCTTCAAACCGTCACTTTACCCGCCCGTTGCGCGATTCCGTGCCGCGGGTTTTGGCGTCGCGGGAGAGGCAACCCGGCGGCGCGGATCGGAAGATGAGGACGGCATGCGCCTGCTGATCGAACGCTCCGAGCTTCTGCGGGCCCTCTCGCATGTGACCAGCGTGGTCGAGCGCCGCACGACCATTCCGATCCTCTCCAACATCCTGATCAGCGCCAAGCCCGGCAGCATGGCGGTGAAGGGCACCGATCTCGAGCGCGAGGTCGTGGAGACGGCAGGTTGTGAGGTCTCGCAGCCCGGTGGCATCACGGTGTCGGCCCATCTGCTGCACGACATCGTCCGCAAGCTGCAGGACGGCTCGCAGATTTCGCTCGATACCGGTGGCGGCGACGGCGGGCGTTTGACGCTCGCCTCCGGCCAGTCGCGGTTCTACCTCCCCGTGCTTCCCGCCGACGAGTTCCCCGATCTGGCGGCGGGCGAGATGAGCCACGAGTTCGAGCTCGGCGCGGGCGAGCTCAAGCACATGATCGAGAAGACGCGCTTTGCGATCTCGACCGAGGAGACGCGCTACTACCTGAACGGCATCTTCTTTCACAACGCCAAGGCGGGCGGCCAGGACATGCTTCGGGCGGTGGCGACGGACGGCCATCGGCTCGCCCAGTTCGAGATCCCCTGCCCCGATGGCGCCAAGGGCATGCCCGGCGTGATCGTGCCGCGCAAGACCGTGCACGAGCTGCATCGCCTGCTCGAGGATACCGGCTCCAACGTGACGGTGGCGCTGTCGCCGGCCAAGATTCAGTTCCGCATCGGTACCGTCGTCATGACCTCCAAGCTCATCGACGGAACCTTCCCCGATTATCAGCGCGTTATCCCGCAATCGAACAACAAGGCGATGAACGTCACGAACGCGGCCTTCGCGACCGCTGTCGACCGTGTCGCCACCGTTTCGACCGATCGGGGCCGCGCCGTGAAGCTCAATATCGAAGGCGAGAAGCTCGTGCTGACGGTGACCAATCCCGACGGCGGCAGCGCCACGGAGGAGATCGCCATCAGCTACGATGCCGATCCGCTCGAGATCGGCTTCAATGCGCGCTATCTGCTCGATATCTCCCAGCAGCTCGAGGGCGAGACGGCGCAGTTCATGCTGGCCGATCCCGGCTCGCCGACCACCGTGCGCGACGGCGGCGACGATCGCGCCCTCTACGTTCTCATGCCGATGCGGGTCTAGGATAAGGTGGCGGGACCGGACGCAGCACCGCACGGACCTGCCGCCGCGTCTGACGATCCTGGCTTGCCGCCGGCGGCCGCCGCCTCCGTCGAGCGGTTGCGGCTCAGCGAATTCCGCAGCTATGCCGAGCTGTCGCTCGAATTGTCGGATACACCGGTCGTCATTTTCGGCGCCAACGGATCGGGCAAGACGAACCTGCTGGAAGCCGTCTCGCTCATGGCGCCGGGCAGTGGGCTCAGGCGTGCGCCCTACGCCGAGCTCGGACGCATCGGCGGATCCGGACGTTGGGCGGTGTCGGCGGTGCTCAAAACAGCCATCGGTCAGGTGACGATCGGCACCGGCCCTTCCGGACGCAGCGAGGATGGCGAAGGCAGCGGCCGGACCATCCGCATCGACGGCGTCAACCGCGGCAGCCAAGCGCTCGCCGAGACGGTCGAGGTCGTCTGGCTGACGCCGGCGATGGATGGCCTCTTCACCGGTCCCGGCAGCGATCGCCGCCGCTTCATCGACCGCTTGATCGTCTGCTTCGATCCTTCGCATCGCGGCCGTCTCAACGCCTACGAGCGCGCCTCCCGCCAGCGCAACCGGCTTCTCGAAATGGGTGGCCGGGCGCGCGAGCTCGAAGGCCTCGAGCTGCAGATCGCGGAGACCGGCGTCGCCATCGCGGCGGCCCGCATCGATGCCGTCGACCGCATCCGCGATGCCATCGCCGAGCGGCTCGAGAGGAAGCCGCGCTCCGCGTTTCCCTGGACCGAGATCGCCATCGACGGACGCTTGGAGCGCGAGCTCGGCGAGCAGGCCGCCGTCGATGTCGAGGATATGTTCGTCCGTCTTCTCGCCGAGATGCGCGATCGCGATCGGGCGGCGTCGCGCCAGCTCGAAGGGCCGCATCTGTCCGACCTGCTCGTCGGCCATGGACCCAAAGGTCTGCCAGCCAAGGTTTGCTCGACGGGCGAGCAGAAGGCGCTGCTGATCGATCTGATCCTGGCCCATGCCGAGCTCGTCCGCCGCGTCCGGCGCGGCGAGGCGCCGATCCTCTTGCTCGACGAGATCGCGGCGCATCTTGACGAGGCGCGCCGCCGCGAGCTGTTTGCCGAGCTGGTCGGGCTGGGATCGCAATCCTGGATGACGGGCACCGATCGCGAGCCCTTCACGAGCTTGAGCGGCGTCGCCCAGATGTTGACCGTCGATGGCGGGCAGGTCGTTCGCGTGCCCTGATCCCGCCGCTCAGCGATCCGTGCGCGCGGCGAACCGTGGAGACGCGCGCATCACCGTTGCGACCTCCGGATCCTGGATCAGGTAGAACTCGCGGCGGGGAGTCATGTCGGTGATGTTGAAGTCGAGCGCCACGCGGTCGTGCCGTGTGACGCTGCCGGAATGGAAGTTGATGCGATCGCGCGGCTCCTGCTCGACGCCGATGTCGGCGAACCGGTCGGAGGTCGCGAGACGTTCGCGGAATTGCGCGACCTGATCGAACGACAAGCCGTCGAAGTAGCCACTGGGCCGGCCGGCGACCTCCTGCAACTCGAGGCTGAAGCCGGTCCAGCTCGATGGCGTGTCGTTGATGACGATCTTCACCATGGCGAAGGCGAACATGCCGGCGAAGTGGACGGTGCCGTCGTCGGCGCCCGTCGCGTCCGCCCGGATGACGAGGGTCACGGGCTCGGTGCCGAAGATGCGCTCGGTCAAGACGACCGGGTCTTTCTCGGTGCCCTGTCCGCTCACCGAGAGGATCTCGAACCCGCCGCGCTCGTCGGAGAAGGTAAACGGTCCGGCACGGAGCGTTTTCGCCACGAGCGGCGTCGAGAGGCCGAGGGGCATCGAGCCCGCGAGCAGGCTCGCGATCGCAACCTGGAACGGCCATTGACCCGATCCTGGCATCCGGCCCTCACACGATCCGGACAATGGCCGAAGCCCGTGCCGCGATCCATGGTCAATTCCGGTACCGGCATCACTTTTTCGAAAGCTCCGGCTTTGCGCCGGGCTCAGTCCTGCTATAAGCGAGCCCATTCCAGGCCGGCGCCCCGAGGGCGGGCCAATCCTTGCAAGATCATCTCGACCATGCCCGACTCGGCCGTGACATCGCCGGACATCATCACCTTCGGCTGCCGTCTCAATGCCTACGAGTCGGAGGTCATGAAGGCGCATGCCGTCCAGGCGGGCTTGGGCGATGCGGTCGTGTTCAACACCTGTGCGGTGACGAGTGAGGCCGTCCGGAAGGCCGAGCAGGCAATCCGCAAGGCGCACCGGGACAATCCCAGGCGCCGCATCATCGTCACCGGATGTGCCGCGCAAACCGATCCCGGCCGATTCGCTCGCATGCCCGAGGTCGCCCATGTGCTCGGCAATGGCGACAAGCTTGACCTTAAGCGCTTGGAGGCGCTCAGGACGGGTGAAGGTCCTCGCGTCGCCGTCAACGACATCATGTCGGTGCGCGAGACGGCGAGCCATCTGATCGCGGGCTTCGGCACACGGGCTCGTACCTATGTCGAGGTCCAGAACGGCTGCGACCATCGCTGCACATTCTGTGTCATCCCTTACGGTCGCGGTCCGTCGCGGTCGGTTCCGGCAGGCGAGGTCGTCAGCCGCATCCGCGCGCTGCTGGAGGCGGGCTGCAGGGAGATTGTGCTGACCGGCGTCGATATCACAGCCTATGGAGCCGACCTGCCCGGCGGCATGACGCTCGGCAAGCTCGTGCAGAAGGTCCTGAAGCTCGTGCCGGAGCTGCCGCGGTTGAGGCTGTCCTCGATCGATTCCGTCGAAGCGGATGCGGCGCTGCTGGAAACAATCGCCGGCGAGCCGCGGCTGATGCCACACCTGCATTTGTCGCTGCAGGCCGGACATGATCTGACGTTGAAGCGCATGAAGCGGCGGCACAGCCGGGAGGACGCGATCGCCTTCAGTCAGGAGCTCCTGCGCCGCCGCCCGGACGCGGTGCTCGGCGCCGATTTGATCGCGGGCTTTCCAACCGAGACCGAGGAGATGTTCGAAGCCTCCCTCGCGCTCGTCGCCGACTGCGGTCTGACCTATCTCCACGTGTTTCCCTATTCCGCCCGCAAGGGTACGGCCGCCGCGCGGATGCCGCAGGTGAAGGGGCCCGTCATCCGTGAGCGCGCCCGGCGCCTTCGCGAGGCCGGAAAGGTGGCGCTCGACCGATTCGAGCAGGCCGAGATCGGCCGAACGCGGTCCGTCCTCGTCGAGAGTAGGGGCATCGGACGCACGCCGCAGTTCGCGGAGGTCGCGATCGATCCATCGATCGCTGTGGGCACCTTTGTCGATGTCCGGATCAATGGCCGGGGCGAGCGTCATCTTACGGGGCAGGTGCTGGCGTGAGCACCGAGCAACCCAAGCGCCGTGGTTTCCTCAGCCGCCTGTTCGGCGAGCGCGCGGCCCCCAAGCCACCGCAGCCCGAGCCCGAGGTTCCACCGCCGTCTCCGATGCCGCCTGAGCCGGCGCCCGAGCCTGGGCCCGATCTCCCAGCCCCAACCGTGGAGCCGCCCGCGCCAGCGCCGCCCGAGGCGCCGCCGGTGCCCGAGGCGGTGCCACCTCCGCAACCACCCGAGGAGATGGCCGAGGCGCTGCCTGCCGTCGTCGCCGAGATGGCGCCGGAACTGCGGAGCTGGTTCCAGAAGCTGCGCCAGGGCCTGACGAAGACGTCCTCAAAGCTCACCGACGGCATCGTCGGCGTCTTCACGAAGAGGAAGTTGGACGCGGCGACCCTCGAGGAGCTCGAGGATCTGCTCATCCAATCGGACCTGGGCATCGAAACGACCAGCCGGATAGCGCAACGCCTGAAGTCCGAGCGCTACGCCAAAGGCATCTCCTCCGACGAGGTGCGCCAGGTGCTGGCCGAGGTCGTGGCCGACGTGCTGGAGCCTGTGGCCAAACCGCTCATTGTCGATTCCACCCACAAACCCCACGTCATCCTGGTTGTCGGTGTGAACGGCACGGGCAAGACGACGACCATCGGCAAGCTCGCCAATCGCTACCGCAAAGAGGGGCTCAAAGTCGTGCTGGCCGCAGGAGATACGTTCCGCGCGGCCGCCATCGAGCAGCTCAAGATCTGGGGCGAGAGGACAGGCTCGCGGGTGGTTTCCGGCGCGCAAGGGGCTGATTCGGCGGGGCTCGCCTTCGATGCCTTCACGGTCGCCCGCGAGGACGCCGCCGACGTGCTGTTGATCGATACGGCGGGCCGGCTCCAAAACAAGGCCAACCTCATGGCCGAGCTTGAGAAAGTTGTCCGCGTGCTGCGCAAGATCGATGCCACGGCGCCGCACGACGTGGTGCTCGTGCTCGATGCGACCACGGGGCAGAATGCGCTCAACCAAGTCGAGGTGTTCACGAAGATCGCTGGCGTCACGGGGCTCGTCATGACGAAGCTCGACGGCACGGCACGGGGCGGCATCCTCGTCGCTATCGCCGAGAAACATAAGCTCCCCGTGCATGCGATCGGCGTCGGCGAGGGGACGGAGGATTTGCAGGCCTTCGACGCGGAGGAATTCGCCGCCGCCATCGCCGGAGCCTGAGATGGTCTGAAAACGGCCTCTTTACAAACTGAGAATAAGCTTATCCGATTGAGACATGCGGCTAGGGGCTCTGACGATTCAATGAAGAAGCTTGGAAGCATCCTCCGAGAGCCTCTCCTGCTGAAGCTGCTCCTCGAGTTCATTCCGCTCATTTTGTTCTTCGTGTTCACCGAGCGCTTCGACGTCTATGTCGGCACCGGCATCATGATGGTGGCCACTGTCATTTGCATGACGATCATCTGGATGAAATGGCGCAAGATCGGTTGGATGGCGCTGATCACAGCAGCCACGGCGCTGGTATTTGGCGCCATGACCATCTATTGGACCGACCCGCTCTACGTGAAGCTGAAGCCGACAATCGTCTGCCTTATCTTCGCAGCAATTTTGCTGGGAGGCCTTGCGCTCGATCGGGCACTGCTAAAGCCGCTGCTCGGGGTCGAGCTCAACATCACAGAACGGGGTTGGCGCAAAATCACATGGCGCATCATGTGGTATTTTATCGTCATCGCCTTTTTGAACGAGGCGGTGTGGCGGGGCGCCAACCTTTATTGGGCGGACGACCTCTCATTCGCGACGGAAGTATGGGCAGGCTTCAAGGCGTTCGTTATGATGCCGCTGACGATAGTGTTCTGCCTGCTGCAGATTCCACTCGCCAAACGCTTCCGTAAGCCCGGCACGCCACCGAACGATGCAATCGACGCCATTGCCGATTTCTTCGACGGCACGTATCGGGTCTCGGGCGGCAGCTCGGCCCGCGACGCGCCGGGCCTCAGCGCCTCGCCGCGCGACCAAGAGTAAGTTCGCGGGCGCGAGCCGGCCCGGCGGCAGTTGCGAGCCCGCCTCGTTCATCACCGAGTATCTAGCCGGAGTGTGTGCGAGGCTCTATGCCTCGTCGATCGCAGGGCGCTCGCATGCGCTTCACCGGCCGGCAGCGAAGGAGCACGTCCCATGAGCGTCGAAGACAAAGCCACGCCCTCGCCGGTCGGTGAGCAGCCCGCCCCTTCGGGATTGAAGATCCTGCTGGATATCGGCCCCCTGCTGATTTTCTTCGGGGTTTACGCCTATGCCGGGATCTTCGCCGCCACGGCGACGTTCATCCCCCTGACGCTCGCGGCGCTGCTGGCCGGCAGGTACGCCTTCGGCAAGTTCGGCATCATGCCGCTCGTCACCGCCGGCTTCGTAATCGTCATGGGCGGCCTTACTCTCGCGCTCCACGACGAGACCTTCATCAAGGTCAAGCCGACGCTGGTATACCTCCTATTCGCTGGCGTCGCGCTTGTTGGACTCGCGTTCAATTGGGTCGTCTGGAAGCAGATTTTTAGCGACGTCTTCAGATTGACCGACGCCGGATGGCGCCAGTTGCAGTTCCGCTGGGGCTGCTTCTTTTTAGGCATGGCCGTTCTGAATGAGCTGATTTGGCGGCTTTTTTCGACGGATACGTGGGTTTCATTCAAAGTCTTCGGCGCGCTGCCGCTGACCTTCGCCTTCGCGTTGCTGCAAATACCATTTCTGTCACGGCACGCGCCCGCTGAACCGGATGCGAACGGCAACACTTCCTCAAACAATGTTGAAAACGGGGCTTCCTGAACAGCTTCGTAAACGCTATACACTTTGCTCGCACGAATTTGATTAGATCGGTAGTCGAATTTGTGAGCAATACGCATCGGTCCGGTGGCTCGAACGAACAGTCAGTCGCGGCTCTACAACGCGACGTCGAGCGGCCATCGGCCCTGGTGCCTGGAACAGAGGTCCCGCGACAATGAAAACCAACACCACGCTCGATGCCTCGCCGGTTCACTTGCTGCACAGGGCCGGCCAACGCGCCGCCGAAATGTTCGATTCCGCCGTCGGCGGAAAAGGTCTGACACCCCGGCAGTACGCCATTCTTCTCGCCTTGTCGGAGAACGAGGGCGTCAGTCAAACGGATCTCGTCGAGCGTACGGGGATCGATCGCTCCACTCTCGCCGACGTCGTGCGGCGCATGATCAAGAAGGGCTTGGTGCTCCGCCGCCGCACGAAGGAGGATCAGCGCGCCTATGCCGTTCGGCTGAGCGAGAAGGGCAAGCAGTCCCTGACGGAGACCGTTGCCGCCGCTAATGCCGCCGATCAGCGCGTGCTCGCCGCGTTGTCCGCCGACAAGCGCAAGCTGTTCCTGGAAAGCCTTGCCGCGGTCGCCAGCGCCGAGATCGAGCGCGCCGGCTGATCGTCTTGGGGTTCGCCGGGCTTGCTGGTCACGAGCCCGGCCGGACTGGGAACTCACAGATCGAGAGCAGCCGCGTCCGCGGCCGCTTCTCCAAATGTGGCCGGCCTCAATTCTTCGCCGCGGCCTCGATCGCCGGCAGGAGGGTGTCGCGGATGGACTCGTCCGTCAGCGGCCCGACGAATTTGTAGGCAACTCGGCCTTTGCCATCGATGACGAACGTCTCGGGCACGCCGTAGACGCCGAGATCGAGCGCTGTCCGGCCTCGCGCATCGCTGCCGATCACGGCATACGGATTGCCGAGCTTGCCAAGGAATCGGCGCGCATCCGCCGGATCATCCTTGTAGTTCAATCCCGCAAGGCGGAAGCCGCCGCGCTTGGCAAGGTCCATGAGGAAGGGGTGCTCGTCGTGGCACGGCGCGCACCAGGAAGCGAAGACGTTGAGGACGGTGACGCCGCCTTGCGCCAGGTCCTTGCTCGCAATCCCCGGTACGCTCATGCCCTCGATCCCCGGCAGGTCGAAAACGGGCACCGGCTTGCCGATGAGCGCCGACGGCAGCTTCGAGGGATCGCCCGACGTCAGCGCCAGCTTGAAGACGACGGCAATGATGGCGAACACGACGAGTGGAAAGGCGAGCCAGAGGCGCCCGCGTGATTTGCCGGGCTGCGACGCTTCGGTCATGACGCTTCGTCCCTCGACGCGGTCTCTCGAATGCCCGTTTCAAGTCTCGCCAGCAGGGCCCGCTGACGCCGTCCATCGACGACGACCCAGCCGATGAGCAGCGCGATCACGAGCGCGACCGCCGCATAGGCGGCCCAGATGAAAGCGGCGTGGGGTCCGAGATCGGGCATCATTCTCTCACGTTGCGACCGCAGCCGCCGCGCGATCGACGCGGCGGAGCTGCACGCCGAGGACCTTCCGCCTCAGGATCTCGTTGCGCATGGCGGCAATATGCAACGTCACGAACAGAAGCGTGAAGCCGAGCGCCATGACGGCGAGTGGCCAGAGCAGATCGGGATGGATTGTCGAGCCGCCCATGCGGAATACGCTTGCCGGCTGATGCAGCGTCTCCCACCAGTCGACCGAGAACTTGATGATCGGAATATTGATCGCACCCACCAGCGCGAGGATAGCCGTGAGCCGGCTCGCCCGCGACGCATCCTCGATCGCACCTCTGAGCGCCATCAATCCAAAGTAGAGGAAAAGCAACACGAGCATCGACGTCATGCGCGCGTCCCATTGCCAGTAGGTGCCCCACATCGGCTTGCCCCAGAGGGAGCCGGTCACGAGTGCGAGGAAGGTGAAGGCGGCGCCGAGCGGTGCGGCGGCCTTGGCGGCGACGTCGGCGAGCGGGTGACGCCAGATCAGCACGCCGAGGCCGGAGATCGCGATCATCACGTAGGCGAACATCCCGAGCCAGGCGGACGGCACGTGGATGTACATGATGCGAACCGTCTCGCCCTGCCGGAAATCCGGTGGCGCGGTGAAGCCCATGTAGAGCCCGATGGCGATCAGTATCGCGGCGGCCGCAGCGAAAAAGGGCAGCGCCTTGGCCGAGAGGCTCATGAAGCGTTGCGGATTGGCGAGGCTGTACATGTGACCTTCCTAATCTCTGCGGCGTGACAGAGCAATCAGGCGAGATTGGCGCGGAGTGCTTGTGCTGCGGCGAAAGGCGCCAGCACCACGGTAGCTAGCGCATAGGCCGCCAGGATCAAGAGGGGCTGCACCGGCGATCCGAGCGCGGAGGTCATGCGATCGACGCTGGCGACGCCGAAGATGAGCACGGGTACGAACAGCGGCAGGATCAGCATGGCGACGAGCAAGCCGCCTCGCCTGAGCCCGAGGGTCAACGCGCCACCGACCGCGCCGAGAAAGCTCACCGCCGGCGAGCCGATCAGCATGGTAGCGACGACCGCCGGGTAGGCGCCCAACTCGAGGTTGAGCAAGAGGCCGAGGACCGGCGCGAGCGCCACCAGCGGCACGGCAGTCGAAAGCCAATGGGCGAGCGCCTTGGCCGCGACGACGAGCTCGAGCGGCAGCGGCCCCAGCGCGATGACCTCGAGCGTTCCATCCTCGTGATCGTTGTGGAAGATGCGATCGACAGAAAGCAGCGCCGAGAGCAGCAGCGCGACCCAGAGCAGCCCCGGCCCGATTCGCGACAAGAGGTTCAAGTCGGGACCGAGCCCGATCGGCACGATCGCGACCACGATCAGGTAGAAGCCGAGGGCGATGCCGATGGCCCCGCCGTCGCGCAGCGCGATGCGCAAGTCGCGGGCGACCAAGGTCGTGAAAGCGGTCATGCGGCCACCTTGGCGCCGAGCTTGAGCTCGCCGGCGTCCGTCAGGCCGAGTGGAATGTGGGTCGCGGCGATGACGAGGCCGCCTTGGGCCCGGTGCTCGCCGATGAGTGCGGCAAGCACCCCGGTCGAGGCCTGGTCGAGCGAGACCGACGGCTCGTCCAGGAGCCAGATCGGCCGCTTGGCGACAAGCAGGCGCGCCAAGGCCACGCGACGGCGCTGGCCGGCGGAAAGGTAGCCGGCGCGAATGTCGCCCAAGTCGGCGAGACCGAGCCGCGCCATGGCGGTATCGACAACCTTGCCGGAGCCGTTGCCCAGAAACCCGGCCTCGAAGTCGAGGTTCTCGCGAACCGTCAAACCGGCCTTGGTTTGCGGCAGATGGCCGATGAAATGCACGTTGGCGCTGACGTCGTCGTCGGCTGCACCTTCGAGTCGGACGGCACCGGCCGACGGCGGCAAAAACCCGGCAATCACCCGCAGCAGCGTCGTCTTGCCCGAGCCGTTGGGGCCTGTCAGCAGGAGGCCCTGCCCATCCGATAGGGCGAACGACAGGCCCGACACAACCGTGCGCCCAGCCCGCATCGCTGAGATTTGATCGGCAACCAAGCGCATGGAACCTATGCCCTCGCGACCTGCATAGACTTGGGTTGGAGCGGTCCCTTATAAGGGGGCTCGCGTCGCAAATGCCATAGCCAAGTCTGCGGCCCGCGCGCACGCCGACCCCACCTCACCGGGATCTCGCGTGCGGCCCAGTGGCCCGTCCGGCATCAAGAAGAAGGAGCCCCCATGTCCGCGACCTCGCTCGACAGCTTCCGTTGCCGCAAGACCCTTGCCGCCGGTGGCCGGAGCTATGAGATCTTCAGCCTGGCCGAAGCGGAGCGGAATGGGCTCAAGGGCGCGTCTCAGCTGCCCGTCTCCCTCAAGGTGCTGCTCGAGAATCTGCTCCGGCACGAGGACGGCCGCTCGGTGCTGGCTGACGACATTCAGGCGATGGTCGCCTGGCTCGCCGCCAAGACCTCGGAGCGCGAGATCGCCTATCGTCCGGCGCGGGTGCTGATGCAGGATTTCACGGGTGTGCCGGCCGTCGTCGATCTCGCGGCGATGCGGGACGCCATGCAGAGCCTCGGCGGCGACGCGCGCCTCATCAACCCGCTGGTGCCGGTCGATCTCGTCATCGATCACTCGGTGATGGTCGACCATTTCGGCAACGCGCAGGCTTTCCGGCAGAACGTCGAGCTCGAATACGAGCGCAATCTCGAGCGCTACGAGTTCCTGCGCTGGGGGGCGGGCGCGTTCAACAATTTCCGCGTCGTGCCGCCCGGCACCGGCATCTGCCATCAGGTCAACCTCGAGTATCTCGCGCAGACGGTGTGGACGCGTACCGTCACGACGGACAAGGGCGAGATCGTGCAGGCCTTCCCCGACACCTGCGTCGGCACCGACAGCCACACCACGATGGTCAACGGTCTCGCCGTGCTCGGCTGGGGTGTCGGTGGCATCGAGGCGGAGGCGGCCATGCTCGGCCAGCCGGTGTCGATGCTGATCCCCGAGGTGGTCGGCTTCGAGCTCAAGGGTGGGCTCGCCGACGGTGTCACGGCGACCGATCTCGTGCTCACCGTCACGCAGATGCTGCGCAAGAAAGGTGTGGTCGGCAAATTCGTCGAGTTCTACGGCGAGGGCCTCGACCACCTCTCGCTCGAAGATCGCGCGACGATCGCCAACATGGCGCCGGAATACGGCGCGACCTGCGGCTTCTTCCCGGTCGACGGCGACACGCTGAAGTATCTCAAGGCAACGGGCCGCAAAGCAGATCGTCTCGCCCTCGTCGAGGCTTACGCCAAGGAACAGGGCCTCTATCGCTCGAACGCCGAGCTCACGTTCACGGGTACGCTCTCGCTCGAGCTCGACAAAGTCGAGCCGTCGCTTGCCGGCCCCAAGCGGCCGCAGGACCGCGTGGCGCTCGCCGGCGCCAAGGCCGGTTTCGCCAAGTCGCTCGAGGGCGAGTTCGGCAAGCCGGATGGGGCCAAGACGGCGGCGAAAGTCGACGGCAGCAATTATGAGCTCAGGAACGGCGATGTCGTCATCGCTGCCATCACCTCGTGCACGAACACGTCCAACCCGTCGGTGCTGATCGCGGCTGGGCTGCTCGCCCGCAACGCGCGGCGCAAGGGGCTGCAATCGAAGCCGTGGGTCAAGACCTCGCTCGCGCCGGGAAGCCAGGTCGTGACCGACTATCTTGCCAAGGCGGGCTTGCAGGGCGACCTCGATGCGCTCGGATTCAATCTCGCTGGCTACGGCTGCACCACCTGCATCGGCAACTCAGGGCCCCTGCCTGATCACATTGCCAAAGCCGTGCGCGACAACGATCTTGTCGTCGCCGCCGTGCTGTCGGGCAATCGCAACTTCGAGGGTCGCGTCAATCCGGACGTAAAGGCGAACTATCTGGCCTCGCCGCCGCTCGTCGTCGCCTATGCGCTCGCCGGTAGCCTGATGCGGGATCTCGCCACCGAGCCGCTCCGCATGGGCAAGGACGGTCCGGTGTATTTGAAGGACATCTGGCCGAGCTCGACCGAGATCGCCCAGGTGATCCGCGAGTGCGTGACGCCGGAGATGTTCGCCAGCCGCTACGGCGACGTCTTCAAGGGCGATGAGCGCTGGCAGAAGATCGGCGGCAAGCCTGGTCTCACCTATGCCTGGAGCCCGGGCTCGACCTACGTGCAGAACCCGCCTTACTTCACGGGCATGACGATGACGCCCGAGGCGCCGGCCGACATTGACGGCGCGCGCATCCTCGGCCTGTTCGGCGATTCCATCACCACCGACCACATCTCGCCCGCCGGCAACATCGCCAAGTCCGGCCCGGCCGGCAAATACCTGATCGCGCATCAAGTGCCGCCCGCCGACTTCAACTCCTACGGCGCCCGCCGCGGCAATCACGAGGTGATGATGCGGGGCACCTTCGCCAACATCCGCATCAAGAACCAGATGCTGCCCGGCACCGAAGGGGGCGTCTCTCTGCATGTGCCCTCAGGCGAGCAGGCCTCCATCTACGATGTGGCGATGCGCTACATGGCCGAGGGCACGCCGCTCATCGTCTTCGCCGGCAAGGAGTACGGCACGGGCTCGAGCCGCGACTGGGCCGCCAAGGGCACGAAGCTGCTCGGTATCCGCGCCGTCGTCGCCGAGAGCTTCGAGCGCATCCATCGCTCCAACCTCGTGGGCATGGGCGTGCTGCCATTGACCTTCCCGGACGGGCAGAGCTGGAAGAGCGTGGGGTTGACGGGCCGCGAGACGGTCACGATCAAGGGGCTCGCAACCCTGAAGCCGCGCCAGCAGGTCGAGGCGCAGGTTACGGCGCCGGACGGTAAGACATCGACGCTGACCCTGCTCTGCCGCATCGACACGCTGGACGAGCTCGCTTACTTCCGGCACGGCGGCATTCTGCCTTACGTGTTGCGGAATCTCGCGGCGGCGTGAGAGGGGGCGTCACCCGATTGTGAGTGGTAGTTGAAGGGGCGGGTCAGCATATTGCGGCGTTGAACGGGACGAGGGCGTCCCGAGGCGGAGCGAGCGTCAGATGCGGTGCGGATCGGCAGTGGTGACGGGGCTCGTGCTGGCGGCGCTGGGAGCGTCGCCGGTAGCGGCCGGCGATGCCACGCCGCTCGCCGTCGTCGAGTTGTTCACGAGCCAGGGCTGCTCGAGCTGTCCCGCAGCCGATAAGGTGCTGGGCGAGCTCGCCGGCCGGCCGGGCATCGTGGCGCTTAGCCTTCCCGTCGACTATTGGGACTACCTCGGATGGCGCGACACGCTGGCCGAGCACGCCTTCACCGAGCGTCAGCGCGCCTACGCCGCTGCGCGGGGCGACGGTCAGGTCTATACGCCCCAGGTCGTCGTCAACGGCATGGTCCACGCCGTCGGCAGCCGGATGGCGGAAATCGAGGCCGCCGTCGAAACCAGCAGGCAGAAGCTCGGTGCGGCGGTGACGAGCCTCGTCGTCAAGTACGAGGGCGAGGCCATCGTCGTCGAGGTCGGGGCGGCGCCCGCTGGGTCGGCCGCCAATGATGGCCGCATCCTGATGGCCGTGACCGAGCGCCAGGTCCCGGTCGAGATCACCAAGGGCGAGAACCGCGGCAAGACGATCGTCTACCACAACGTCGTCCGAAAGCTCGCCGAGGTCGGCCGTTGGACGGGGGCGGCCCAATCGATGCGGCTCGAGAAGGCCGATCTGATGCCGGCTGGAACCGACGGCTGCGTGGCGCTCCTGCAGGAGGGCGCGGCCGGCCCGATCCTCGCCGCCGCACAGCTCGCCGAGCCGTGATTGGCCGGCGTGATCGCAATTCAGGTCAAAGCGATCGTAGGAGTTCGCCGGATCACCGTCGCGTGCCGCCGGCCCGGGCGCGGCCTACGAATGCGAAACGGCAGATGCATTTCTGCACCTGCCGCTCGGTCGATCAACTGGGCCTTTCCCGGCGATTGAGGGAAAGGAGGCCCGGTTCGCGGAGAGAAGACTCGGGGGGGACTGGGGGGCTGAGATTCCGAGGCCTTACATGCGAACCGGGCCAGTGCCGACGATCCTGATCTTACCCATCAATGCGGCCGACGCAGGATCGAAACTGGGCATCTCTGTGAATTATGTTTCTGTTTATTACACGCGGAAGGAAAATGCAAGCACTATTGCAATTCGCTTGCGATGTGACAAATTTACCTTATCGAATCGGCAGGAGGGCGTCCTTGAACGATACCGACCCGATAGACTTTGGCCCGCGTCGCGGCGGGCAGCTCGACGGGGCCGCGGCGCCCGGTAGCGTGCCGGTCCTCACGCGGTTCGATCGCCGCGAGCTCGAGCAGATTCTTTGGCTCTACGGCCGCATGGTCGCCGCCGGCGAATGGCGGGACTACGCCATCGACTTCCTCAAGGATCGGGCGATCTTCTCGGTGTTCCGCCGCTCGAGCGACGTGCCGATCTACTCGATCGTCAAGGACCCGAAGCTCGCGCGCAAGCAGGGCGCCTACAGCGTCGTCGCCGCCGGCGGACAGGTGCTGAAGCGCGGCCACGAGCTCCCGCGCGTGCTGCGCGTGCTCGATCGGACGCTGAAAGCGGTGGAAGCATAGGCTGTTCCGTGCGCCGGCTGCCTTTGCGGGCGTAGCTCAAGGCCCAGCCGGAGCTTTGGACCCTCAGCTCCAGCCGAAAGCGATCTTGGGCACGAGCGTGGTGCCGAACCGCTCGCTCGCCTTGGCGACCGGCCGGCCGCCCCGGCGCTCATAGAACTCGCAGGCCCCGGCATTGTCGGAAAGCGCCCAGACGACGAGGCTGTGCAGCTCCATGACGCCGAGCCGCTGGCGTGCGGCCTCGAACAGGTGCTCGCCGAACCCGAGCCCCTGATAGACGGGCGACAGATACAGCTCGTAGATCTCCCCATCATAGCGGAGCGGGCCGCGGGCACGGCCGAAGCTCGCGTAGCCCGCCACCTCGCCGCCGGCCTCGAGCACGAGCGGCGGGTCGCCCCCCGACAGGATCGTCGTCCACCACTCTTTGCCGCGGCGGTGCAGCATCGTCGTCAGATAGGCGTGCGGAATGATCCCCTGATAGGCGACCAGCCACGACTCGCGAAACGTCCGCACGAGCACCTCGGCGTCGCTTTCACGTCCCGTCCGGACCTTGGCGAAGTCAGTCAGCATGGCCGAAGTATACGTGGCTCGCGGGCGGCCGGCCACTGAGGGTGCGGAGACCTCCAGCCTTGCCCCGCTGGTATTCCTCCGCTACCAGGGGCTGTCCTTCACCCATATGGAGCCAACCCTTGCGCGAGGTGCCGCCCGAGCTGCGCCACAAGATTCTCGACGGCCGCAGTCTGGCCGCGGGCCTCAAGGCCGAGATCGCCGCCAACGTGCGCGATCTCACCGCCGAGAGCTGGCCGCCCAAGCTCGTCTCCATCACGGTCGGCGAGGGCGCGGCGACGCATCTCTACGTGCGCAACCAGAAGCGTGTGGCGGAGGAGGTCGGGATCGCCTTCGAGGAGCGCGTTTATCCAGCGACCATCGGCGTCGAGGAGCTGACCGGCATCATCCATGGCCTGAATGCGGACGCCCGGGTCAGCGGCATCATCATCCAGCGCCCCGTGCCGGCCTCGATCCCGATCCGCGCCGTGCAGCGCGCGGTGGCGCCCTTGAAGGATGTCGAGGGCATGCATCCGGCCTCCATCGGCAACATCGTCTACAACGATCTCGTCATGGGGCCGTGCACGGCGGTCGCGGCGGTCGAGTTGCTCAAGTCGACGCGGCTCAAGCTTCAGGGCCTCGAGGTCGTCGTCATCGGCCACTCCGAGATCGTCGGCAAGCCGATCGCCTTCCTGCTGATGAGCGAGGGGGCGACGGTCACAGTCTGCCACCACATGACGCGCAGCGTCGCGATGCATGCGCGCCAAGCCGATGCGGTGTTCGTCGCGGTCGGCAAGGCGGGCCTCGTCACGGCCGAGATGCTGAAGCCCGGTGCGGCGCTCATCGACATCGGCATCAACCAGGTGTCGACGCCGGATGGCGGTACGCGCGTCGTCGGCGACGCCGATTTCGACAGCTGCGTCGAGGTCGCCGGATGGATCACGCCGGTGCCTGGCGGCGTCGGTCCCGTCACCGTCGCAACGCTGATGCGAAATGCGGTGACGGCCGCGCGCTTGCAGCGCGATGCCTACCGCGTCATGGTCGAGGGACGGCCCGACTGAGCACCGAAGACATCGAAGGGACAAGAGAATGTCGAAACAGCCGGCAGCGCGCGTGATGGCGATCACCGGGGGCGGACGGGGTATCGGCGCGGCGGTGGCCCGCATGGCGGCCCAACGCGGTTACGACATCGCAATCTCCTATCGTGCCGATGCCGGCGCCGCCAAAGCTGTCGCGGCCGACATCGAGACGCTCGGTCGCAAGGTGCTCGTGGTCCAGGCCGACGCCGCCGTCGAAGCCGATACGATCGCCTTCTTCCAGGCGATCGACCGCACCTTTGGACGCCTCGACGTGCTCATCAACAACGCAGGTATCGTCGCGCCGCGCTCGCGCGTCGTCGATATGACGGCCGAGCGGCTCCAGCGGATGTTCGCGCTCAATGTCATCGGCAACTTTCTTGCGGCACGCGAGGCCGTGAAGCGGATGTCGACGAAGAGTGGCGGCAACGGAGGCGTGATCGTCAATTTGGCGTCGGCTGCCTCCAAGCACGGCGCGCCCGGCGAGTTCGTCGACTATGCCGCCACGAAAGGCGCCATCGACGTCTTCACGCAGGGCCTCGCCAAGGAGGTTGCGACCGAAGGCATCCGCGTCAATGCGGTCCGTCCCGGGCTGATCGACACGGAGATCCATGCGTCCGCCGGCGCGCCGGGACGCGTCAAGGAATTGCAGGGGCAGGTGCCGATGCAGCGTGGCGGCACGGCAGACGAGGTCGCCGAGGCGATCCTGTTCCTGGCCTCGGACGCCGCGAGCTACATCACGGCGGCGCTGCTCGACGTGGGTGGTGGACGGTGAGGGAGGCGACCTACGCGCCCGGCAGCTCCAACGGCACCACGCCCGGCGTGCGCTTGCGTAACGTCGCGATGTAGCTCTCGCCGAAATTCGTGCCGGGCTTGCGGTCGTAGCTGAAGAGCCCAACCACGCGCTTGCGATTGCCCTCCACCGGCGTGACGCGATGGAGCGTCTGATTGCCCTGGAACACGTTGAGATCGCCGACCGCGAGCTTGGCGATCTTCACACGGGCGCGATCGCCCGAGAACACCGCCGCGACGTCGTCGTAGTTCTCCTCGGTGTCGGTGCGGATATTCGGAATGTACTCGAACAGTCCACCGCCCTCCGGCTCCCGCAGCAGCACCGAGAACACGACGTCGTTGCCGTCGAAATGCCAACCGTCGGTATCGCCCTCGCCGGCGAGCTTGGAGGTGAGCGCCAGATGCGGGCACTCGCTGCGATGGAACGTCTCGTAGCCCATGAGCTGGCGCAGAAACTCACGCAGCGGCTCCCAGCAAAAGACCTTCCGCAGCGGCGAGACGTTCGAGATCTGGTAGTTGAGCACTTGATGGTACCGGAAGGGGTGGGTGGCGTTGCGCGGATGGCCGTCTGGCCATTGCTGGACAGCGCCACCATAGCTGCTGCCCATCGCCTCGTACCGGGACGCCCAAGCAAGCCGCGCCTCGAGCTCGCGCGCCATGAAGTCCGTCGCCTCCGGCCTGACGAAGCCTTGCAAAGAGAACAGCGCGTCGCTCGCCAGCGCCTCGCGCCCTTGCCTGAGAAGCGCATCGACCTTCGGGCTGCCGAGCTCGTGCAGCGGATAGCGCTCGGTGTCGATGATGTCTCCGATGCTGTCGAAGGTCATGGGTCCACTCCCTTGGCCGGTGCCCGAGTATTCCAGGCTCGCCGATATCCGGCAATCGTAAACGGGGCTTAACCGACAACGGGCTCCGGCCGGTGCAGGCTTGCGCCCTGCGATTCGGGATGGAGCCACGATGCGCGTGCGATATCTGAGCGACCTGCACCTCGAATCCCAGTTGTTCGACACCGTCGTGCCGGCTGGCGACGTGCTGATCATTGCCGGCGATCTCTGTCATGCCTCCTGTCTCGATCCCGAGCGGAAAGACCGCTACGCCGAGACGCAGCGCGATCGCACGCTGCGCTTTGCCGATGCCGCCCTGTCGCGGTTCTCACGGGTGCTGCTCGTTCCCGGCAACCACGATCACTACGATGGTGTTCTCGAGGAGACCGCCGGACTCTTCCGCCGCTTCCTCCCCGGTGTAACGGTCCTGGATACCGAAATTGTCCACATTGAAGGCGTTGCGTTCTTCGGCGCGACGCTTTGGTCGGATTTCGAGGGCCGGAGCGATGCTGCCATGCGGGCTGTGCGACGCGGCCTGGGGGACTACTTCTTCATCAAGACACGTGACACGGGAGCTGGCGCGCCGGTGAAGTTTCGTCCAGAGCATGCGCTTGCACGTCACGATGCGGCGTTTGCCGCGCTCCGTGAAGCCGTCGCATCCGTGGATAGGCCTCTCGTCGTCGTCACCCATCATGCACCGAGCCTTCAGGGGCTCAATCCCCGCTTTCGCGGCAATGGCCTCGACGGCGCGTACGCAAGCGACCTTGATGGAGTCATAGCCGCCTCGCCTCGGATCAGGGTCTGGGTCCATGGCCACACGCATATCGCTCGCACCTATCGGATCGGTGACACGACTGTGCGCTCGAACGCTCTCGGCTTCCTCTCGAAGGGCGAGAGGGTCCCCGGCTTCAGCGCCGAGGCATCGTTCGAGATTTGATGCATCCCGACTTGTATCCGATCGGCTAGCCCCTTAAGCACCGGCCATGCCGGCATATCCCTCGCACATCGCCCTGCCCGTCCTCGCTATCGGCGATGTGCACGGCATGGCGGATGACCTCGCCCGCGCGCTGGCCGAGGCGGAAGCGCACGACGCGTTTCCCATTCTGCTCGGCGACCTCGTCGACAAGGGCCCAGACAGCGTCGCTGTGCTTCGCATCGTCGTGCCACGGTTGGCGGCAGGAACTCTCGCCCTGGTGCGCGGCAATCACGACGAGCGCTTGCTCAAGAGCCTGACGCGGCCGGACGGCAAGAAAACGAAAGTTCTCCTCGATCTCCTGGCGGCTCCCGATGGGGCGGCGCTGGCCGCGCTCACGGCGCGCATGCTGGCGGCGGCGCCGTATTGGATCTCGCTTCCCGGATACCTGCTCGTGCACGGGGCCTTCCATCCCGAGATGCTGACCTTCGGGTCGGGAGGAGCCGGCCCCGGCGTGCCGGGAAAGCTCCGGGCCCTCGCACTTTACGGGGAGACCGACGGCACGTTCACCACCGAGGGCTTTCCGGTGCGCACCTATCGATGGGTCGACCACATCCCCGAAGGCCTGACCGTCGTCGCCGGCCATGACACGCGTCAGATGCACGAGCCGTTGGTGGTCGAGAACGCGAGCGGTGGCCGGGCCGTGTTTCTCGATACGGGCGCCGCCAAGGGCGGCCGTCTTTCGACATGGGCCATCCGGGCATAGCAGCCGCTCGACGCGGCCTCCCGAGCTTCCCACGCGCAAAGCGACCTTCTACTGTGGCGAACGCCCCCCATCGGCCGCCCTGGCCGCCGCCCCCGAGGTGACCCATGTCCAAATCGTCCGAGGCGTCTTCGGCGCCCACACTTCTCATTCACTCCCTCGAGGCGACCATGGCCTCGCCGGTCACGGGAAGCTGCGACATCCTCATCGAAGGCGGCCGCATCACAGCGATCGGCGACGGCTTGAAGCCGCCCGCGGGCGCCAAGGTCATCTCGGGCCGCAACCGGATCGCCGTCCCGGGGCTCGTCAACGCGCACTGGCATTCGCCGATGCAGACCTCGGTCGGCACGTCGGACCGCCTCGATCACAAGCGCTTCATGTGGCTCAACCAGGCCGACACGGCCGGGCGCTCGCTCGAGGAGACCGAGATCTCGGCGCTGCTCGGCATCATCCATATGATCCGCACCGGAACGACCTCGGTCGTCGATCACTTCCCGGAGCAACGCTTCGAGGTGGAGGATGTCGGGGCGGCGGTGTCGGCGCTCGAGAAAAGCGGCATGCGTGGCGTCGTTGCCTTGCGCATCTTCGATGGCGAGTACACCGACATCATGCCGGACTCGCGTCAGGCGACGCCGGCCCTCACCGCCGCGATCGCCGAGCATAATCCGCTCGTGCCGCGCCCGATGGCCGAGAGCATGGCGATCGTCGAGGCGGCCGTCGCGCGCTTCGATCGGACCGCCGGGCGCATCCGCATTTTTCCGGCGCCCTCGAACCCGGTGCGCTGCTCGGATGCGTTTCTCGTCGCCTGTCACGAGATCGCCAAGCGCCACGATCTCGGCGTCCACTGCCACCTGCTCGAGACCGAGACGCAAAAGACCGTTGCGCAGAAGCGCTATGGCCGCAGCATGGTCGAGCAGATGCAGGCCCTCGGCGTCCTCGACCATCGCTGGTCGAACGCCCACTGCAACTGGGTAACCGAGCACGACATGGAGCTGATGGCGGAAGCGCGCGCCGTCGCGACGTTCAATCCCGAGAGCAACCTCAAGATCGGCTCGGGCGTGCCGCCGATCCCGGCTCTGCTCAGGGCTGGCGTCCCTTGCGCCATCGGCACGGACGGCGCCAGCACCAACGACAATCTCATTCTGCAGGAGGCGATGCAGCTCGCCGCCATGATCCATCGCGCGAGCGAGCCCGACCGCAGCCGCTGGGTGACGGTCGAGCAGGTGCTCGCGATTGGCACGACGGGGGGCGCGGCCGCCATGCTCGAGCCCGAGCTCGGGCGGCTGGAGGTGGGCCAGAAGGCCGACATCGTGCTCTACGATCTCGACGAGCCGACCTGGGTGCCCTTCAACGATCCGGTCCAGCAGCTCGTGTTCGGCGAGCGTGGGGCCGGCGTCCGGACGGTCATCATCGACGGCCGCGTGGTGCTAGACGAGGGCCGGATCTTAGGCTTCGACGAAGCGCACGTGATCCGCGAGGCGAAGGGCCTGCTCACCCGCTCCCGCGCCCGCAACGCCAGCATCGCCAAGATCGCGGACGCGTTCGTGTGAGGTGGGGGGCGTCCTCAGACATCGGTGGCTTTCTCTAGTGGTTTCGGGAGCGTGTATGACGAGAACTTCCAGGTCTACGGCCTCCGCAAGGTGTGGCGGCAATTGCTGCGGGAAGGGATCGAGGCCGCCCGCTGCACGGTCGCGCGATTGATGCACAAAATGGGCCTTTCCGGCGTCATCCGCGGCAAGTCCGTGAAGACGACGGTGCCGGACAAGGCGGCTCAATGTCCGCTCGATCACGTCAACCGGCAGTTCTCTGCGTCACGGCCAAACGTGCTGTGATGCGCTGGAGCAGGCCTTGCACGAGCGCTGTCCGGTCGGCGGAGGTCTCGTCCATCACTCCGATCGCGGCGTGCAATACGTCTCGATCAAATACACCGAGCGGTTGGCGGAGGCTGGCCTCGTCCCCTCGGTCGGCAGCGTCGGCGATAGCTACGACAATGCGCTCGCAGAGACGATCAACGGGCTCTTCAAGGCCGAGGTCATCTGGGGGCGCGGACCGTGGCGGACGCTCGAAGCTGTCGAGTACGCGACGCTCGAATGGGTCGACTGGTACAACCACCGCCGGCTGCTCTCATCCGTCGGCCACGTGCCGCCCGCCGAGGCTGAAGCCAGATACTTTGCGGACCTGGAGGAGTCCGAGAAACTCGCCGCCTGACTCAAACCAATGAGCCTCCGGAGAACCCGGGGCGGTTCAAACCGTGACAGAGCATTACGACATGGCCAACTCGCTCGCAGCAAGCACGCGGTACCTCAAACAACTTGAGCTTCGACGACAAAGGGCCCGAGGTCGTGATCGCAATCGGTGAAGGAACTCAAGCCGGCCGATTGCCCCGAGGAAGAGTCTTGGCTCTGGCGATAATGACCCAAGGTCTGCTTCGCGGACAAAGCGATTGGTCAGGGAGGGCCTCTCAAAGTCCGCTAGCTAGATTTGTGCCAACATCGATGTCCTGAACGGCCTACCGATGTGCCTCGAGGTGACCAAGAGACCACTCACCCGTCCACCACAATGCCCGCCCTGAACCTTTTCTGACGCGCACGATGAACTCTGGGCTGGCTACAATTCGCGGTCTAGCGAAGCCTTCCATGCCGTCGCTTCGCATGGCGGTCGTCGAGGACACCGTCGATGTAGTCCAGGCAGGCTCGTACGGCATCGTCGCGCGTGAAGCCATCGACCCCGATCGCAAGATCGAGCCATAGACCGTCGGACAGCCCGATGATGCCGATCGCAGCGGCGCGGGCATCGATCTTGATCTTTTGCTCTTGCGCGGCGCGCTCGAAAAGCGCCTCGACCGAGGCATGAAAACGCAAATACGCTGCTTTGTTGATCTTGAGCAGTTCCGGATTGGTGAGGGAGGCCGCCCAAAAGGCCAGATAGGCCGAGCGAGCGATCGGAGAATAGACCGCGTTGCTGAAGATTGCGGAGAAGATGGTTTTGAGCTTTGCTTCGGGTCTCACCACCCTGCGCGATGCCTCCGCTGTCGCCTCACCCACATCGTCGAGAAGCCTGGAAAAGGCTTGCGCGAGAAGATCGTCCTTGTTCTCGAAGTAGTGTGCCGCCAATCCGCTGGAGACGCCGGCCGCCGTGCAGATCTTCGCGATCGTCGCATTCTCGAAGCCCTCACGCGCCACGACCTCGATCGCCGCGCGAATGAGCGAGGCGCGGCGGAAGCGGTTGATTTCGGGTTGAGTCGAGGGCCGCTCGACAGGTGGGCGTCGCAAAGCCTGTTTCATGTCCGTTCTCCCCCTGCCATTGGACTTGCTTCGTAGACGGGAGCGTCCTCAGCCGGAAGGGGGGCACGACCGAGGATGATGTCCGCGGCCTTCTCCGCTATCATCATCACGGGGGCATTCAGATTGCCGCTCGCAATCGTCGGCATCACCGATGCATCGACGACGCGCAGGCCCTCGACACCGTGAACCTTGAGCGTGGGATCGACAACCGCATCCTCGTCCGTACCCATCCGGCACGTGCCGGCCGGATGATAGCCGGTGTCTCCCCAGGCGCGGATGTAATCGTTGAGCGCAGCTACACCCTGAGCCTCAGGCCCTGGCGACATCTCGATATCCCGGTACGGCTTGAACGCGGGCTGCGCAAAGACGTGACGTGCCAACTCGACGATGCGGCGCATATCCCGCCAATCGCGATCTTCCGAGAAGTAGCGGGGATCGATGACGGGTGGATCGCGCCAGTCGGCCGAGCGGAGTGAGAGCGTGCCCCGCGATGCCGGTCGCATTGGGCCAGCATGTAAACGGTAGCCGTGACAGTCGACCCGGCGCTCGACACTGTTGTTGTAGACGATGGGCACGAAGTGGAATTGGACGTCGGGATGGCGGACGGCAGCGTCTGTATAGAGGAACGCCCCGGTATCGTAGTGGTTGGTGGCGGCACGACCAGACCGGGTCAGAAACCATTGTGCGCCTGAGAGTGTCCGGCGCCACAGCTTGAGATCGCCGTAGAGCGTGATCGGCTTCAGACACCGGTGCTGGATGTGAACTTCGGTATGGTCCTGAAGGTTCTTACCGACACCCTGGAGTGGGGCGACCGTTTTAATGCTGAGCTTGCGCAACTCACGGGGGTCACCAATTCCGGACAGCATCAGGAGCTTTGGGCTATCGAACGCGCCAGCGCAAAGGATGACCTCGCGCCGGGCTCTCAGGCTTTGCAGGCGCCCATCGGCGAAAACCTCGACACCGACTGCGCGTCCCTTTTCGAGAAGCAGCCGCGTCACCTGAGCGTCTGTTCGGATCGCGAGGCCGGCGCGGCGCCGCGCGGGATCGAGATAGGCACGCGCTGCGCTCCAGCGCTCGCCGCCGGAGATGTTCTTGTCGAATGTGCCGACGCCGTATTGCTGGTAGCCGTTGACGTCATCCGTCAACGGGAAGCCGGCCTGTTGGCCGGCCTCGAGAAAGGCCACGTGCAGTGGATCCGTCAGCTTGCCGCGTCGAACCGGAACCGGCCCATTTCCACCCCTGTATGTGCTCTCGCCACCCTCGAAACTCTCCAGCCGCTTGAAGTAGGGCAGCACGTCGCGATAGCCCCAGCCCGTGGCGCCTTGCGCCTCCCAACCGTCGTAGTCGTAAGCATGTCCGCGGATGAAGATCATTCCATTGAGTGAGGAGGAGCCTCCGAGCACGCGTCCGCGCGGCTGATAGACCCGCTTGTCTCCGAGCGCGGCTTGGGGCTCCGACCTGTATCCCCAATTGTAGCGTCGGCCTTTGATGTTGATGCTGACCGCGGCCGGCATCCGGATCGTGTAGTGGCCGTCGTTTGGCCCAGCCTCGATGAGACACACGCCGACGTCTGTCTCTTCCGACAATCGCGCGGCGAGGACCGACCCGGCGGACCCGGCGCCGACGACAATGTAGTCGTGCTCGTCGGCAGTGCTCGGCATGAGAAGGCTCCCTAAAACTTATTGCATGACCAATAAACATCTTCTACGTCTATGCGGCAAGGCCGTCATGGAGAGAGCTGATGCCAAGACGTGATCAGTTGAAACCACTCGATGCCCCGACCCTCGTTCGCCGGGCCGAGGTTCCCTATGTCGTCTGGGGCGACGACGAGTCCGGTTTCGTCAACGATCTCTTCTACGTCCTGAGCCGGGAGCTCGTCGTCGTCACCGTCACGATGCCGCCCGGAGCGCGTTTCCGATCATCCGACAAGTTTCGCGCCTACTTCGATACGCATGAGTGTCTCTACGTCCTCAAAGGCGAGTACACCTGCCAGGACCCGGAGACGGGCGAGGTCAGAACCGCGCGGACCGGCGAGATGCTGTTTATGCCGGAGAAGCGCTGGCACTACGGCTACAACTTCGGTAGCGAGGATCTGCATCTTCTCGAATGCATTTCACCCCCGACAAATCAGGCGGCGCTCGCGCACGTTCCGCGGCCCAAATCTCTCGTCGGCTGGGACCCGCAGGCTCCCAAGAACTGGCCGCGCCGCAAGGACGGCTTGGTCGAGAACCTGCGCGTCTGCCGCCGATCGGATGCCTTGAACGCCATAATCGGAGATCGCGATCCTGTCCGGGCCGAGGTGCTCGCCAGCACGGAGCGAGTGTTCTTCGCGGTGCTGACCGTCAACGCCAACTCCAAGAGCGCTCTCGTCACTGCGCCAGCAGATACCGTCTATCATGCCGACAGCGCGCTGGTGCATGTCCAGTCGCCCTCAACCGGTGACTACTTTGCCGCCGAGCCGGGCGACGTCGTCTTTATCCCGGCGGGCGTCGAGCACCGCATATTCAACCATGGTGGCCGCCCTCTGAATGTTCTCATGGGCGCTGCCTGCTCATTCGGAAAACTCCAGGTGGCAGCATGAGCAAGTCTCCGACGACATTCGCCGAGCTACGGGGCTTGTTCGACCTGACCGGGCAAGTTGCGATCGTCACCGGCTCGGGCACGGGTCTTGGCACGGCAATCGCCCGCAGCCTGACAGCCCACGGTGCGCGCGTCGTGATCTGCGGAAGAACGGAATCGGAGATCGAGACTGCGGCCAAGGACATCCGCAGTGAAGGAGGAGACGCCATGGCCGTCCGGTTCGATGCGACGGACCGCACCTCATGCGAGGCGCTGGTCGTAAAAACAATCGCGGAATATGGTCGCCTCGACATTGCCGTCATCAATCACGGTATCGGCTTTGCGGGGCTCCCCGAGAGCATGACCGGCGACGAGTGGGATCGAGTCATGTCGGTCAACCTCACCGGCTGCTTCAACGTCGCGCAAGCCTGCGGCAAACAAATGATCGCGGATGGCACGGCTGGATCGATCGTCGTCATCGCCTCCACCGGCGGCGTGGTCTCCTTCAAGAAGCTCACCGCCTACTCGACGGCCAAGGCCGGTTCCATCATGCTGTCGAAGCAACTCGCTGTCGACTGGGGCGAGCGCGGCATCCGCGTCAACGCCGTGTGCCCTGGCTATATGACCCACCGCATGAAGGGCACCGCCGATCGCTACGTGGGCGACGAGATCAACGATTGGGTCAAGCGTCTCACCCCGCTCGAGCGATGGGGCGAGCCTTACGAGCTTGCCGGGGCGGTCGTCTATCTCGCTTCCCCCGCCGCGAGCTTCGTCACCGGGCAGGTGATCTCGGTGGACGGCGGGTATACAGCGCTCTAGGGCGGGGCTCCGGTATCCTGCTGCGCGTCCTCAATCCAATTGAGCAGCGATCTTTCGGTACGAGCAACACGAAGGTTGGTCAGCACTAAGGTCTCAGCTGAGTGGCGAGGCGGTTTCTCAGACTGCCGGCCTGCTCAAATAGTCGAAGGCCGTCATGGCATGGACGTGGAAGACATTCTGAATGTCCTCGACCATCACGTACTCGTCGATCCCGCCCATGTTGTGGGGAGCAGGCCCATAGACGATGGTCGGCATGCCGCGCAGCCGATAGAAGCGCGCATCTGACATGCCGACGCGCATGTTGGCGACGACGCCAGGCCCGAGATGAGCACGAGCATTGGCCAATGCCAGGGTGGCGATCTCGTCGAGTGGGCTCGTCACCGTCGGATTGCAGGATTGCAAGACCTCGAAGCTTACGTCGGGTAAGTCGGACAGTAGATCTGATATCGTGGAGACCACCTGGTTCACGGTTACCCCCGGGGGAATGCGAACATCGAGGCGAGCGGAGGCGCGGTCCGGAATGATGTTCACGACCGAGCCGCCTGAAATCACGCCGACATTGATGGTCACATTCGAAAGAGTATCGAACTCCCCCGCCCCTGATAGTGCTTCAGAAACAGCGCGGGCTTGCTGCATCGCCGCCAGGACATCCGGCGGAATCGCTGGCTTCATGCCGCGAAGGTGCAGGCACCGCCGGATCGCCTCCAAAAGCGGCTCGATGGCATTTCGACCGAGGTGAACGTGAGCACCATGGTTGGCCAACCCCTCCGAGCGGACCTCGACCCAGATTTGGCCTTTCTCACCGAACCGTAGAACCTGGGTCGAACCTGCGTCGGCACTGAGCACCGCATCGCCTCGGCAATGGGGCACGTTATCGAGGAGATACTCGGTTCCCCATCGTCCGCCGGTCTCCTCGTCACCAACACACGTCACCACCAGCTCGCCCGCTAGCCTATCCCGATGCTCAGCGATGACCCGCGCCGTCATGAGTGCGGTGGCTAGGCCCGCTTTCATGTCGCCAGCGCCACGGCCGTAGAGCCGGCCGTCGACGATCTCTCCACCCAAGGGGGCGCGGGTCCATCGCGACGCATCCCCAATCGGAAACGTATCGAGATGGGCGTTGATCACGAGCCGGCGGCCAGGTTTGGCGCAGCCGATGCGTGCCACAACGTTGTCTGCGGGGACCTTCGCGGTGATGACCTCAACGCTCGTGCCCGGCAAGCCCTGAAGTTCCGCGGCGACGACACGGGCCAGAGGTCCAGTATCGCCCGGCGGATTCTCGCTTCCCGTTTGGATCAATCGCTGACAGAGGGTAACAACTTCGCCGTGCCGGCGGCGCACCCCCTGCTCGAATTGCTCGCGCGCCTTTGTCATTGGAAGCTCGCTCAACGTGGAACGCCGAGCTGCACGACCCTCTCGCCTGCGGACACGATCGGGAAGGTGGCAATCCGTACGATCGGACCATCGTGAGGAGCCTTGATCTCCTCGACGACCTCGCCGAAGAGATCGATGATCTTCGCAACCACTTGCCCCTTCTTCACGTCATCGTTGAGGCCGACGATTCGATGCATGAGGCCGCCGCGATGTGCACGCACCGGCGTCATATCGCTGATGACGAGCTTGCGTCCCGTGACGGGCCGCTCCACCTTCAACATCCCGACGCCACGAAGCATGTTGAGAAGACCTGCGAAGCCGCGCTCCGTAACTGCCGGGTCGACCTTGCCGCCTTCGCCGATCTCGAGCCCCATGGCGATCTTGCCGGCTTTGGCCAGCACGACGTGAGGGCTCGTGTCTTGGACATACACGCCCTTGTCTGAGGCCAGGACGTAATCGGCGCCGAAAGCCTTCGCGAGTTTCTCCGATTCTGCGACCGTTGCACCGGCATGTGTCGGTGGGAGAAAGGCGAACGGAGCATAGCATCCGCCGGTCGTCGGGGTGTGGATGTCGATCATGATGTCGGCGTGTGACATCAGCTCGTCGTAGATGCGATGCGCGATGAGGGTCGCCATGTTGCCCTCGGCGTGGCCGGGAAAGCAGACCCAGGGGTCGGCGGGACTCTGATCGAGAGGTGATTTCATCAGGTGGCCGACGGGATAGCGGTGCTGCACCTGGAGGGCGAGTGGATTCTGAGCCGGAACGATGATGAGCGTGCCGCGGAGATCGCGGGTATCAGTTTCGCGCGCCAGCCGCGCGACGATCTCGACGCCGTTGATCTCGTCTCCATGAAAGGCCGAACCGACATAGCACACTGGACCTGGATCTTGCCCGCGTACGATCATCACGGGGAGCTCGACTGTCGAGCCATCGGCAAGCTCCAAGAGCGGCAGCTTGAGCTTGCGCCGCTCGCCACGGGCAACCTTGGTTCGCGCGATGTCGATCTTCTCGTCGGTTGCCTTGCCCTTAGACATGTTTCCTCTCCTTGCGAGACAGTCTTGTCGTCTTTTCCATGGGACGCACGTTCTGCTGCGAACGCCGGCTTCCGCTTGCGCGCCCACCGAGCAGGGCGATAGGCCCGGGCGCAACTCTATCGGTGCCTCTGAGAAGGGACAGCGCCTCCGTGCCATTGGTGATCAGCTTGTTGACAATCCGGCCGAGCATCTCGAACTCCGGTCCGCTCATGTCGCGAAAATATGAGTCATTGATCTTCTGGGCTCGGATGGCAACGAGCTCGAGCTCGCTTTCTCCCTTGGAGGTCAGTTTGACGAGGACGCTGCGACCGTCACCAGGATTGGATTTCTTCGACACCAATCCCAGCTTGAGTAGCTTGTTGACCTCGGTCGTGACGAAGGCGCCTGTCACTCTCAGCCGCCGCGCAAGGCTCGTTACCGTGGCACCGAGAGGGCCTTGCAGCGCGGCCAAGGCCCAGATCAACCGATACTGAGGTTCGGTAACGCCCAAGCTTCGAGCGAGGTCCGTTCGGAGCTCCCGGACTTGTTCGGCCATCGTCAGGAGATCGTCGAGTGACTCACGAAATCGATTCGAGCTCGAAGACCGGAACGGCAATGTGAGACTGTCCGGGGCCTTGAACGTTTTCTGGGTCCTGCGCCTCTTGCCGTTCGCCGTCATACCGGTGCACCCGGCGCATCGTAGCTACCGAGGATGTCGGTCACGCGCTGTCTGAACGCAGACCACGGTGCTTCCCGATGGCTGTGATCGCGTACGACATAGGGCGGGCCGCCATAGAACCTCTCATACTGCCAATGGCGAGAGGCGAACTCCGATCCAAGCATGTCCCAAGCAAGCTTCATGATCTTCATGCGCGTGAGCGCATCGTAGGTCGAGTTGCTCCAATCCCGGTCGAAGACCTCCCGCAATTCGGAATTGCGCAGGATCGTGGCATTGGCCGGCATCAGGAAGACGCCACCGCCCATGAGCTCGCGAACGTCGTCTGCGATCGCGGCATAGTTTTCCGTGCACCACGACAGCGCGCCGTACATGTAGCGCCGATTGAAGCTGACAAAGCCGTTGCCTAGCTCCTCGTGGTTCATCTGCTGGCCGTGAACCATTCCTGCGATCATGGCCTCCTGGGCCGCCAGCCGTCCGAGACGCTCGCGGACGGCCGGCACCTTCTCCGTCTGCGTGACGGAAGTCACCTCTGCTGCCAAGCCGACGAGCAACTGCAGCTTCGACCAGAAACGCACATTCGATTGGTGATTGCCGAAGCAGTGTGACGGAGTGCGATAGTACATCTCGCGCGAGAGCCCCGGATCGCCGTGGCTGAACACGCGATCCCAAGGAACCTTGACGTTGTCGAACAAGACGATGGCATCCGACTCGTCGAAGCGAAAGCTCAGTGGATTGTCGAACTCGGATTCCGCTGTCGGCTCCATGGGTTTGCGGGACCAAAGCGTCAGTCCTGGGGTTGCCATCGGAATAGCGAATGTGACCGCTTCGAGTTTCCGCTCGGGCGCCAATGGTTGCACGTTGCCAACCCACAGCTCATCTGCGAACACGGCGCCGGTGGCGAGAATCTTCATGCCGCTGACGACGAGTCCATCGTCCTCCTCAGAAACCACAGAAAGGCTGGGGCTCCTCTCACCACGCCCGCCGCTGAACTTTGGGTCCCGTGCTCCCGGGGCCGGCAGAACGGCATAGGCGATGTAGAGATCACGCTTGCGGGCGTGCTCGTAGTAGTGCCGAAGGTTGGCAGCAAAGCCTCGCTTGCCGCCGTCGCCCTCATCGAGCACATCGGCCTGCAGCGCCATTCCGGTGACGAAGCTCGCCACGTGATCGGGCGAGCGCCCGAAGAGCCCATGCGTGGCGTCGGCAATTCGCTTGTGAGCTCTTGTGCGCCGCTCGAGGTCCTCTCGTGACCTCGGCATCAGGTAATACATACCAAAGCGCTCGCCATTCTCTTCATAGCTGAGCGTCTCGCGCTCCTCTGGACGCCTTTTGAGGTCGTAGAGCGAGGCGAGTGTTTTCGCGCCATTTCGGAAGGCGGGATGCGAGGTCACATCCTGGATCAGCTCATCGCCCACATAGACCTTTCTCCCGTCGCGCACTGCCGCGAGATGATCCTCGGCAGACTTAAGCATCGTCACCTCCCCTGTTGCCCGGGTGGGCTCGGAAGAAAACCAAAGCACATAACTTAGTGAGTAAACCAATTCTCCCTGGCCTGGGTCAAGAGATCTATTCTGGAAACGCGAGCTTATGGCCACGAGCGCATCCGCCAAACGCTGGAGGTCCTTGCCCCGTGTAGCCAGCCAGCGTCGGCTCGGGTGCTGCTATTGGGAGGAGTCCGACACAAGCAGACGTCGCGACAAAGGGGTTTGGCGTCTGCTATCCGCTCAGACCGACGAATCTCGATCTCCGCCGCGCGTTGCCCTCGTGGTGCAAGGCGCCGTCATGGCCGGCCTGCTGAACACCGTAGCGATCGAAGACAAAGCGCATGCCGCGGCTCGTCACCTGGTCTAATGTGAAGCGTTGCACTCCCAATCGCCGGTCGGAATCATGCCACGAATTCGTGCGGAGTAGTTTTCGGTCAGGCTTTCCAATGCCAAGGCTCTCTGCCCGGTTAATCGGGACAGGAACTGGCCATGGCCGGCAAGACGGACGTCCAGTGTTGATTGCCCATCCGCCGCGGCCTCGGATCGCTTCGATTACGGGTCATGCAACCCTTGCCGAGGTCTCCAGATACACTCGAGCTGCTGAGCAGCATCAGTTGGCGAAAGCAGCTATTCGGAGACTGCGAACGGCCTCGAAGGCTGGCGACATCCTCCTGACACCGGAACACGTTGAAGCAATCAATTCCCAAACCTCGAAGATCGGGTTGGGAATGGTGCCTGAAATGCCAATAATTTCAGAGGCTGTCTCGGAGCAATGGTGGAGCCGAGGAATCGAACCCCCTGACCTCTGCAGTGCGATTGCAGCGCTCTCCCATCTGAGCTACGGCCCCAGGTGGCGGGCATTTAGGGGCGGGGGAGGTGGTGTCAAGCGGATGGGCGGCCGGTCCTCGTGGCCGCCGCGGTCGGACCGTCCGGCCACTGCCTTGCGCCCACGCTACCTGCCCTTTACACAAGCAGTCCGCAGCGAGGGCATCACCCATGACCGCACTTCGAATTCGTTCGCTACGTGCTCGGCCTTTACAGCTGGGTCGTGATCGCGAGCGTGGTGCTGAGCTGGCTCGTCGCCTTCAACGTCATCAACCCCTACAACACTTCGTGGGCAGCCTGATGATGGGCTTCGATGCAGTCACCGAGCTGGCCTGTACAATCCCGCGTTTCCGCTTCGCGGCACGCAGGGCATCGACTTCTCTGCCATCGTGTTGCTGCTGGCGGTGTTTTTTCTGCAGAGCGTCGTTATCGGCACCTGCGGCTCGGGGTTCCTGATGCCCTTGCCTGCCAGCAATGAGCAATGGTGCGCGCACGGTCAGCTAAATGCCCGCCGCTCCGCAGCCTGAGCTTACGGCACAGACAACGCCGGCTGCAGATTACAGCGCGTGGCCCAGCGCCCTGCTGGTGCGCCTCACACCGAAATCGTCTCAAGACGGCATCAGCTGCCTCTTCGCCGGGCCCGATGGGCCGCGGCTCGATCTCAAGTTCGCGCCGCACCCGAGAATGGCGCTGCCAACGAGGCGGCGGTGCGTTTGATCGCCAAGCTCCTCGGACGTGCCGCGGACATCGGTCGCCCTGGCTCAGGGCGGCCACATCGCGCTACAGCTGCTCGATATCGCGGGTGACGGCACCCAGTTGTCGGAGCGGCCTCGCGGCGTTGCTCAAGGACAAGAACGGGTGAGGACATGACGGGTACGGTGATCGACGGCAAGGCGGTGGCTGCCGAGCTCAGGGGCACCCGGCTACCGCCGTCGCGGCGCTCCAGGGCGACGCACAGCTTCCCGCCGGGCTCGCGGTCGTGCTGGTCGGCGAGGATCCGGCGAGCCAGGTCTACGTCCGCAACAAGGCCAAGCAGACGGTCGAGGCCGGCATGGCCTCCTTCGAGCACAAGCTCGATGCCGCGACGCCGGAGGCCGCTGCTGGCGCTCGTCGATCGGCTCAATCGCGATCCCAACGTGCACGGCATCCTCGTGCAGCTGCCGCTCCCCAAGCACATCGACAGTACAGCGCCTGGAACCTGATTGATCTGGCGAAGGACGTCGACGGCTTTCACCCGGATCAACGTCGGCAAGCTTGCAGACCGGCGAGCCACACTCGTCCCCTGCACGCCGCTCGGCAGCGTCATCCTCGCCAAGAAAGCGCGCAAGGATTCGAATCGGCCTCGAGGGCGTGGTCGTCGGCCGCTCAAACATCGTCGGCAAGCCGGCGCGCGCAGCTGCTGCTCAACGAAAATTGCACCGTGACGATCGCGCACTCCAAAACACGCGACCTCCCCGGCGTTTGTCGCCGCGCCGATCTGTTGATCGCGGCCGTCGGCCGGCCGGAGATGGTGCGCGGCGACTGGGTGAAGCCCGGCGCCATCGTCATCGACGTCGGCATCAACCGCATCGATCGCGGGGGCAAAAGCATCATCGTCGGTGACGTCGCCTACGACGAGGCGGCAAAGGTCGCGGGCGCGATCACGCCGGTCCCGGGCGGCGTCGGCCCGATGACGATCGCCTGCCTGTTGCGCAATACCGTGCAAGCCGCCTGCACGAGCCGCGGTCTGCCGATGCCGGCGGTGTGAGGAGCCAGAGCGCGCTCAGGCGGCGCTGGAGGCCAGCGGCTCGGTGAGGATCGAGTAGAGCGCAGAGCGCTTCTTCGACGAGCGCAGCTTCTCGATCGTCGCCGGCTCGCGCAACAGCCGCGAGATGCGCGCCAGCGCCTTCAGGTGATCGGCCCCGGCCGTCTCGGGCGCGAGCAGCAGGAAGATCAGATCGACGGGCTCGCGGTCGCTCGAGTCGAACTCGATCGGCTCCTCGAGGCGCGCGAAGAGACAGAACACATCGGTCAGATTGGCGAGCCGGGCATGCGGAATGGCGACGCCACGGCCGATCCCTGTGGAGCCGAGACTCTCGCGCTGCAGCAGCGTCTCGAAGATCGCCCGCTGCGCAATGCCCAGACGATCGGACGCCTGCTGCGAGAGCTCCTGCAGCATCTGCTTCTTGCTCTTCACCCGCAATGCCGGAATGACCTGCTCGGGCTTGATGAGATCGCCCAGATCCATGAACGGTCGCCTTCTGTCGGGCCCGGCATCCTCGAAGGGCATGCGTGCCGGCGTTGCGTGAGTGCTCAGTCCGCCTGGGAGGGACCCGGGTCGACCCAGCCGATATTGCCGTCCGGACGCCGGTAGACGACGTTGATGCCACCGTGGCCGGCATTGCGGAAGACGACGACCGGTGCGTCGGCCAAGTCGAGCGTCATGACCGCCTCGGAAACCGACAGCCGCCGGACCGGCGCACTTGTCTCCGCGATCGTGACCGGCGTATGGCCCTCAGGGGCGTCGTCGACGTCCGCGGTCTCGGAAATCGTATAGTCGATCGCCGGGCTCGCGTCGCCGTTGCGGACCGCCCCATGATGATCGCGCAGACGTCGCTTGTGCCGCCGGAGCCGCTTTTCGAGGCGCTCGAACGCGGCTTCCGCGCTCTGATAGGGATCGCCGGCGTCAGCCTCTGATTGCAACATCATGCCAGAGCGATGATGCAACGAGCAGCGCGTGACGAACGAGCTCCTGAGCTTTTCGACGACGACGTGCCCGGAGACCGTACCACCGCCGTATTTGGCGCTGATCTCGTCGATGCGCGCCGCAATATGGGTGCGCAGCGACTCGCCGATGTCGAGATTCTTGCCTGTGATCTGCGTGGTCATTCCCAGCTCACCTTTGCTGACGCCGACGGGGGAGCGGAACAGCGCTCCGAACGGAAAACAGCCGTTGTTGAGAGGGTCTACGATGCAAAGCCGCAAGGGTCAAAGTGGAGGCCTGCGGATCGAATGAATCCTAGTCCAGGGGGCAGTGACTGTCAAACGAGCGACGCCCCCCGGTCCGGTTCTTCTCACGCAACGACGCGGGCGGAAACGTCCATGCGTTTCGACCGGCGCCGTTGCACGGAGGAGGCGATGTGCATCGCCTCGCGATACTTGGCAACGGTCCGGCGCGCGATGTCGACGCCTTCGTCCTTGAGCTTGGCGACGATCCGGTCGTCGCTCAGGATGTCGTCGGCCGTTTCCGCATCGATGAGCTGACGGATGCGGTGGCGCACGGACTCCGACGAATGGGCCTCGCCGTCGCCTGCCGAGGCGATGGCCGAGGTGAAGAAAAACTTCAACTCGAAGATGCCGCGGTTGGTCGCCATGTACTTGTTGGAGGTGACACGGCTCACCGTGCTCTCGTGCATGCCGATGGCGTCCGCCACAGTCTTGAGGTTCAGCGGCCGCAAGTGCTGGATGCCGTAGCTCAGGAACGCATCCTGCTGGCGCACGATCTCCTCGGCGACCTTGAGGATCGTCCGCGCCCGCTGATCGAGGCTGCGCACGAGCCAGTTCGCGGTTTGCAGGCAATCCTGCAAGTACGTCTTGTCCTTGGGCGAGGCCGCGATCTTGCTGACCGAGGTCAGATAGGTCTGGTTGACGAGCACCTTGGGAAGCGTGTCGGAATTCAGCTCGATCGACCAGCCGCCGTCGCTGCGGGGACGCACGATGACATCGGGCACGACGGTCTGCACCTGCACCGGGCCGAAGGCCAGGCCGGGCTTGGGATTGAGGGCTCTGATCTCGCCGATCATATCGGCGAGCTCCTCGGCATCGCAGCCGCAAATGCGGCGGAGCGCTGGCAGGTTGTGGCCGGCGAGCAGGTCGAGATTGTCGATCAGCTTGGCGATGATGGGGTCGTAGCGGTTGCGATCCTTGAGCTGCAGAACGAGACACTCGGCGAGATTGCGGGCCATGACGCCGGCGGGCTCGAACGCCTGCATGACGGCGAGCACCCGCTCGACCGCGCCGAGCGAGGTGCCGAGGCGCTCGGCGAGCCCGTCGAGATCGCCGCGCACGTAGCCGGCCTCGTCGACCATATCGATCAGGGCGAGACCGATGAGACGCTCGGCCTGGTCGGGTATGGCACAGGCGAGCTGCGTTTTCAGATGGTCCGCAAGCGACAGCTCGCCAGCGACGAACTCCTCGAGATTGTAGTCCTCGTCGCCGCCGCCGTGACTGGAGCTTGAGGCGCTGCTCGACCAGGGAGAGCAGCTCGCGCCGTGTGGATCGTCGTCCGCGCGCTGGCCTTCCTCGGGGCCGTGGTCGAGGTCGGCACCGGCGCCTGCGTCCTCGCGGGTGACGGGTGTGCTGTCCCAGTCCTCCCCGCCGTCGCCGTGCTCGAGCGAGACGAGGCCGTCCTGATCCTTATCCGCGGGCTCGGGTCGCTCGGCGTCGCTGGCGGTGGGGCCCTCGCTGTCCTCGCGCTCGAGCAACGGATTGCGCTCGAGCTCGGCCTCCACGAAGGCGCTGAGCTCGAGGTTCGACAATTGCAGCAGCTTGATCGCCTGCTGCAATTGCGGAGTCATGACCAGAGACTGGCCCTGCCTCAGCTCGAGCTTTGTGGTTAACGCCATACCAGACCCTCGACTTCCTTTCGAAGCCTAAACTGGCGGCCTTACGGTTGCCTTAACCCCGCACATTTGCTCACAAAATTCGACTAAAGCTCCATGTCGCCGAGGTAGACGCGGCGGACATCGGGATTGGCGACGATCTCCTGCGGCGTGCCCTGCGTCAGCACGTTGCCATCGTAGATGATGTAGGCGCGATCGATCAGGTTGAGGGTCTCGCGGACGTTGTGGTCGGTGATCAGCACGCCGATGCCGCGCTGGGTCAAATGGTGGACGAGCTCCTGGATATCGCCGACGGCGATCGGGTCGATGCCGGCGAAGGGCTCGTCCAAGAGAATAAAGCTCGGGTTGGAGGCGAGTGCGCGCGCAATCTCGCACCGTCGCCGCTCACCGCCGGACAGGCGGAGCGAGGGATAGGCGCGCAGCCGGGTGATGCGGAACTCCTCGAGCAGGCTGTCGAGCCGCTCCTTGCGCTTCTTGCGGCTGGGCTCGATGAGCTCGAGCACGGCCATGATGTTCTGCTCGACGGTGAGGCCGCGGAAGATCGAGGCCTCCTGCGGCAGGTAGCCGACACCGAGGCGGGCGCGGCGATACATCGGGTAGCGCGTCACGTCGTGACCATCGATGAAGATGCGGCCACTGTCGGCGGCGACGAGACCGGTGATCATGTAGAACACCGTCGTCTTGCCGGCGCCGTTGGGGCCGAGCAGGCCCACTGCCTCGCCACGCCTCAGCGCGAGGCTCACGCCCTTGACGACCTGCCGGCTCTTGTAGGCCTTCATGACATGGTCGACGGACAGCCAGCCCTCGGCACGCGGCACCTCGACCCGGTGGCCGCCACCGATGTGGCTCGCCTCACCGAGCTGGACAGGCCGCTCCCGCCGTCCAGCCTGCGGGGCGGGACGTCCGGGCTTCGGCGGTGGCTTGAACATCGAGTTCACGGCAGCGGGCGACTTCCGGGTGAGCGTGCAGTCCGAGCGCGTTCCTATCCGCCTCAATACGGGAGAAAGTTCGGCCATGTCGAGCGGAATGGGTTTCCCGGGCGATTACGATTGGCCCGTCTGATTGGCCCCCGCTAGACTGCTATCGATGGAATTCTGCAGTGAGGGGCGGAGACATGCGGTCGGATGAGGTTCGTGTCGGCGACATCCCGGGGTTGGATGGAGCCGCCCAGGAGTTGCTTGCGCGCAACTCTGTGGCGGCCCGGGCACCCGCCGGCACCGTGCTCTTCTCGCCTGGGCAATCCTGCGAGCAGCTCGTCCTCCTCGCCCGGGGCCGCGTGCAGGTCCGCACCGTGTCCGAAAGCGGGCGGGAGCTGTTGCTCTACCACGTCAATCCCGGCGAAGCCTGCGTGCTGTCGTTGGCCTGTTTGATAGGCGAAGGCGTGTATCAGGCCGAAGGCATTTGCGAGACCGACGTCGAGGGGCGTGCCATCGGCCGGGCGACGCTGCGCGAGCTCATGGACGTTTCGCCGGCCTTCCGCGACCGCGTCATCGGCATCCAGACGAGCCGCATCTACGAGCTCATCGGGCTCATCGACGAGATCGCCTTCCACCGCACCGAATCGCGGCTCGCCGGCCGGTTGCTCGACCTGGTGCACACCGGCGCCATCGTTCAATCGACGCACCAGCAACTGGCGGACGACCTGGGCACCGCGCGCGAGGTCGTCAGTCGCCGGTTAAAGAGCTTGGAGCAACGCGGCATCCTGAGCGTCGAGCGCGGCCGTATCACGGTGCTCGACAAGGCGCGGCTCGCGGCCGCAGCCGGCTGAGCCAGTGAGTGCTATGTGATCCAGATCACAGACCACGGTCGCGGCCGAGCTTAGGTGTTCCCCATCTGAGCCGCGCAAGCTTTGGGAGGCATCAATGGGCGCGAATGTCGGTGGCATCGACCGGGTTCTGAGAATTATCGTCGGCTTGGCCCTGATCGGCTGGGCGCTCAATCTCTTCCCGGGCATCGAAGGATCGCCGTGGGGCTGGATCGGCATCGTGCCGCTCGCCACCGCGCTGATCGGCTTCTGCCCGCTCTATCGCATCATCGGCGTCAGCACCTGCGGCGTGAAGCGCGCCTGAGGGTTCATGGGGCATTCGCGATAAGCTCCTCGGCCACCGCGCGTGCATCTATCAGGATTGATTTCGCCAGCGTCTGGTCTCCGGCCGCACGTGCGGTGACGACCGCGCCCGCCATGGTCATGACGAGTTGGCGGGCGCAGGCCTGAGCATCGCGGTGGTGGGCGTGGAGGCACGCGGCGATCCGCCTGCACAGGCCCTCCAGTCCGTCGGCAAATGCCGAACGGACCACGTCGCTTTGGCGGCCAACATCGGTGCCATAAGCGGCGATCGGGCACCCGATCGCCGGCCGCTCAACATGGCTGAGCGACAAATATCGGTCGACGTACTCGGCAACCGCTTCCCGTGCGCCCTTCGCTTCGGTATCGGTGTCGAGCCTGGACACTATCTCGTCGAAGGCCGCGCGGGTCGCCTCCGCGACGAGCGCCTCCTTCGAGGCGAAATGCCGGTAGAAGCCACCGTGCGTCAGCCCTGCCGCCTCCATCAGGTCGGCGACGCTCAGCCCATCGATGCCACGCTCTTTCAGCAGGACGACGGCTTTGCCGACGATCTCCTCATGATGGCGTGCCATGGCGGCTCGCGACACCCGCATGCTCGAAACTCCTTGACTTTATAGAGTATATATATCATCTAAAATTTGGATGTCAATCGTAATCTATTATGAGGAGCGCAGCTATGGGCACGGTCTCGAGGCGCGACGAAGCATCGAAGGAGCGCTCGCATGATCCCTGTTGACTTCATCCTTCCCCTCTCCATGACGATGGCGCTCACCGGCTTCGGTCTCGCCGCCTACTGGTACGTGTTGCCGGCGCTGCTGCGCTTGGACGTGCATGATGCCCTCGTGCCGCTCGTGCTGCCGCACTGTTTCCGGTACCTCGGGCTTTCCTTCCTGATTGCGGGCGTGACGACCGAGCCACTCGATCCGAGGTTCGCCTTCCCGGCCGCCTACGGCGATCTCGTGGCGGCGCTTCTCGCCTTCGCTGCGGTGTTCGCCCTTCGCCTGCGCTGGAGCGGAGCCCTGCCACTCGTGCTTCTCTTCAACGTCGTCGGGACGCTCGATTTCGTGGATGCGCTCGTGCGTGGACTGATATACGTCCCGCCGAGCCACATGGGATCGACCTACTTCATTCCGATGATCATCGTGCCGTTCCTGGCCGTGACGCACGTGATCATCTTCGTTGTGCTCGCGCGGCGACGGCAATGGATTCGGGCCTGAGATCTGCCGGCTACGTGGAAACCGTCGTTTCCTGCTCGGCTTGGCGGATCAGATCCTCCGGCCAGCCGAGCAGGCCTGACAGCACGTCGCGCGTGTCGGCCCCGAGCAGGGGCGGCGGGCTGCGGTAGCTCACCGGAGTTTCGGAGAGCCGCAGCGGACTGCCGACGACCGAGAGATCGGGCGCGATCGGGTGCGGCATCGGTATCTTGAGGCCGCGCTCGATGACCTGCGGGTCAGCGAAGACTTGGTCGAGCCGATTGATCGGCCCGGCGGGGACGCCCGCGGCCTCGAACGCAGCGAGCCAGTCCGCGCTCGTCCGGCTGGCCAGGATCTCTTCGAGCATCGGCACGAGCACGGCCCGGTTGCCGACGCGATCGCTGTTGCGGCGGAAGCGCGGGTCGGCGGCGAGATCGGGCCGGCCCGCCGCGCGGCAGAAGCTCTCGAACTGCCCGTCGTTGCCGACGGCGAGAATGATGTGCCCGTCGCGAGTCGCGAACGTCTGGTAGGGCACGATGTTCTGATGCGCGTTGCCCATGCGGCCGGGCACGCGGCCGGAAACCAGATAGTTCATGTTGAGGTTGGCGAGCATCGCGACCTGCGTGTCGAGCAGCGCGGCATCGATGTGCTGGCCCTGTCCGGTCTCGCGGCGATGCAGGAGCGCGGCGAGAATGCCGGTCGTCGCGTACATGCCCGTCATCAGGTCGGACACCGCGACGCCGACTTTCTGTGGGCCGCCGCCCGGAAGGTCGTCGCGCTCGCCCGTCACCGACATGAGGCCGCCGAGGCCCTGAATCATGAAGTCGTAGCCGGGCCGGTGGCGATAGGGGCCGGTCTGGCCGAAGCCCGTGATGGAACAGTAGACCAAGCCGGGGTTGAGCTTCGACAGGCTCGCATAGTCGAGGCCATAGCGCTGAAGTCCGCCGACCTTGTGGTTCTCGACGAGCACGGCGGCCTTCATGGCGAGCTCACGCACGGCGCGCTGCCCCAACGGTCTTGCGATATCGAGCGTCACCGAGCGCTTGTTGCGATTGCAGCCGAGGTAGTAGGCCGCGTCGCCGCGCGTGCCGTCCTCGGCCTCGAGAAACGGCGGTCCCCAGTCGCGCGTATCGTCGCCGCTGCCGGGGCGCTCGATCTTGACGACGTCGGCGCCCAGGTCGGCCAGGATCTGCGTGCACCAGGGGCCGGCGAGCACGCGCGTCAGATCGAGAACGATGAGCGAGGAAAGCGGGCCGGGCTGCGGGGTGGACATGGCGATCAATTCGGCGACTGAGGAAGCTCGTCGGGATTGATCAGCATCTTAATGCGTTTCTGCGCGCCCTGCACCACGGCGCCGGGATCCGTATCGAACGAGCTCTCGCCCGTCTCCAGATTGACGACCAGCTTGTCGCCCTTGATGACGTTCTTGCCCTTCGTCGTCGTGACGTTGCCGGAGATGGTGATGATCGAGGTCTTGGCGTCGTAGTCGAGCTTGTCGCCCGTCACCACCTGATCGTCGGGTGCCGAGACGACGACGTTGCCGTCGGCGACGATGCGGCGGATGTTGTCCTGCCCCTCCGGCAAGGCGCCGGTGCCGCTCGCGACGTAGCTGACGGCGATGCTCTTGGCCTTGATCTGCTGGCCGCCGCGATTGGCGATGACGTCACCGCTGAACAGGGCCGAGCCCTTCGCGTCGTTCACCTCGAGGCTATCGGATTCGATCGTCATCGGTCCGCCGCTGTCGGCCGTGAAGCTCGTGAGATCGGTAGGCCCGGCCTTCTGGGGCTTCGGCTTCTTCTTGGCAGCTTTCCCCTTCGCCTTCCCTTTGCCCGCCTCCGCATCGCCCATGCGGCCTTTGACACGGCCTCCCGGCGGAAAACGGCTGATGCCCTTGGCGAGATCGACGACGAGGAGATCGCCGGTGAGCTCGTTGCTTTCGTCGGTGAGCGTCACGCCGCCGCCGAGCTGGACGGTGCCGGCAACGCGATCATAGACGCTCCACTCGCCGCTGGCGCTCCGTCCCTCGGCCGTCGTGATGACGACGCCGCCCTTCGACTCGATCTTGGAGATCTCGGTGCCGGCAGCCGGGGCAGCAGTCTTCTCGGCGCTGGCGTCCTTGGCGGTCTCGCTGAGGGCGGACTCGCCTGTGTAGCTGACGGTCATCGTCGGCGAGGCGAACGTGGTGCCGTTCTGGTTGGCGACGACATGGCCGCTGAACAGCGCGAGCTTCTCCGTGTCGCGGATGTCGAGCAGGTCGGAGGTGATGTCGATCGGGCCGTCACCGAAGCCGGCCGAGGCGGCAAAGCCCGCGGGCTTGGGCGGTGCGGCCTTCGCCGTCTCCGCCTTGGGTGGGGGCGGCACGAGATGCGTCACGACCTGTGTCTTGAACAGGATGCGCTTCGTCTCCGTGTCGATGTCGAGCGCGCGGGAGCGGACCGTGCCATTGGGCATCTCGACCTCGACCGGCTCGGTCGAGGTGATCTTCTTCGTCTTGAGCTTGAGCGTCGCCGAGGCGAGCTTGGCCTTCATGCCGTCGCTCGAGGCGATGGCGATGCCGCCGCCGAGCTTCAGGATTTCCTTCTTGGTATCGATCTCGCCCGTCTTTGCGGTCATCTCGGCGGTGCGGCCGTCGACTTGAGTGAGCTTGGCGCTCACCGTCTGAAGCTTCACGAGATCGGGTTTCGAGATCTGTTGCGTCGCGCTGACGGCCTTGACGATGTAGCGCCCGTTGTCGTCGGTGAACCCTTCGTAGACCGGGTTCGACATCTGCAGGTTCTTGGCTTTGACCGACAGCTCCTCGATGCTGAGCGTGCCCTCGCCGATGGAGAGCGAGATCGGGCCGCCGAGCAAATAAAGTCCGAGGCAGGCGACGGCAGCGACCGGCATAAGCAGGCGCAGGACGCGGACGACGACGCTGTGCCGCCGCGCTTGGGCGAATGCGCGGGCGCGCCGCCGGTCCGGCGCGTTGCGGCGGCCGGACGGCACCTGTGGCACATCAAAATCGCTCGTTGCCGTCGTCATCGCCTGCCGGGAAATGAGAGCGCATCGATCAGGAGGAGACCGGGGCCCCGATCCGGTCGACTTGCGAGCCTATGGCCGAAACAAGGCGGAAAGCGGTCGAGCTCTTCGAGCCCTCAGTGATCGAGGATATCCGGATCGACGACGCCCAGGAGATCGAGCTCGGCGCGGGCCGGCAGGAACCGGAAGCAGGCTTCCGCCAGCCCCGTCCGTCCTTCGCGCTCCAGCAGCTTCTCGAGCACCGCCTTGAGCTTGTGCAGATGCAGCACATCGGAGGCGGCATAGCCCATCTGGTCGGTGCTGAGCGCCGGTGCGCCCCAGTCGGAGCTCTGCTGCTCTTTCGACAGCTCGACGCCGATCAGCTCCTTGCAAAGGTCCTTCAGCCCGTGCCGGTCGGTGTAGGTGCGGGTGAGCTTGGAGGCGATCTTGGTGCAGAACACCGGCCGCGGCATGACGCCCAGATGATGCGAGAGCGCCGCGAGATCGAAGCGGGCGAAGTGGAAGATCTTGAGCACGCCCTCGTCGGCCAGCAGCGCCTTGAGGCGTGGTGCCGCCTGGATGCCCTGCCGGATCTGGACGAGATGCGCCTTCCCGTCGCCGGCCGAAAGCTGCACGAGGCAGAGACGGTCGCGATGCGGGTTGAGGCCGAGCGTTTCGGTGTCGATGGCGACCGAGCCGGAAAAGGTCACTCCGGCGGGGAGGTCGTCCTTGTGCAGTGTGATGCTCATTGCGACCGGCTTTCACTGTCCTGAAGGAGGATGCGGCTTGCCGGCGGAAATGGTGCCCAGAAGAGGACTCGAACCTCCATGCCTCGCGGCGCTAGTACCTGAAACTAGTGCGTCTACCAATTCCGCCATCTGGGCTCGGCCCTCACGGGCACGAAGCGCTTGACCTAGTGCGGCGCCGCGATCTTGTCAATTGAGGCCTGCGAACCTTGAGGGCGCTCGGGCGCTATGCAACTGTCCCATCTGATCCAGGCGTGCATTGGCGGAGCATCGAGATATGGCAGCAGGGGTCGGCGAGAAGGGCTTGGTCACCGTGTTCGGCGGTGCAGGATTCCTCGGCCGTCATGTCGTGCGGGCTCTCGCGGCGCGAGGCTGGCGCATCCGGGCGGCCTGCCGGCGTCCGGACCTCGCCGGGCATCTGCAACCCATGGGTGGCGTCGGCCAGATTCACGCCGTGCAGGCGAACCTGCGCGATGCGGCATCCGTGCGGCAAGCCGTCGAGGGGGCGGACGCGGTCGTCAATCTCGTGGCACTTCTCGCGCCGTCCGGCCGACAGACCTTCGCGGCCGTGCACGTGGATGGCGCCCGGCATGTCGCCGAGGCGGCGCGGGCGGCGGGCGCCAAGACTTTCGTGCACGTGTCCGCGATCGGCGCCGATGCGCGCTCGCGCGCGGCTTACGGCCGGACCAAGGCCCAGGGCGAGGCGGCCGTGCTGAAGGCGTTTTCCTCCGCCATCATCATCCGCCCCTCGATCCTATTCGGACCGGAGGATCAGTTCTTCAATCGCTTCGCGGCGATGGCGCAGGTGGCGCCGGCGCTTCCGCTGATCAAAGGCGGGACGCGCTTTCAACCGGTCTACGTTGCCGATGTCGCGGCGGCGATCGCCAACGCGATCGAGGGCGCAGGCAAGCCTGGCACCATCTACGAGGCGGGCGGACCCGAGGTGCTGACGTTCCGGCAATTGATGGAGCTCACGCTCGCCTATTCGGGACGCCGGCGGTGCCTGCTTCCGGTGCCGAGCTTCGCCGCCAAGCTCGGCGCGGTCCTGACCAAGCCACTCCCGAACGCGTTGCGCCCGATCACGGTCGACCAGGTGCGGCTGCTCGCCGTCGACAATGTCGTGAGCGAAGCGGCACTCCGCGAGGGCCGCACGCTCGCCGCTCTCGGCGTCGCCGAGCCGCACGCGATCGCCAGCGTTGTGCCGGGCTACCTCGAGCAGTACAAGCCGGACGGCCAGTTCTCGCACTACCGCGGCTGACGGCCGCTCACAGCCAAAGCAGCGTCAGGACGAGCGCGCCGAGCGCCACGCGGTAGTAGGCGAAGGGCGCAAAACCGAAGCGGCCGATGAGGTTCAAGAACGGCTTCACGACGAGCAAGGCCGAGACGAACGATACGGCAAAGCCGACGGCGATGACGCCGGCGTGACTGAAGTCGAGCGTGTGGCGGTTGGAGTAGGCCTCGTGCGCAAAGGCCGCCAGCATCGTCGGGATGGCCAGGAAGAACGAGAACTCCGCTGCCGTCTTGCGCTCTAGGCCGAGCAGCATGCCGCCGATGATCGTCGCGCCCGAGCGCGAGGTGCCGGGGATCATCGCGACGGCCTGCGCGAAGCCGATGGCGATCGCCGTCCGCGCCGGCACGGCCTCGACCTCGCGATAGATCATCTTGGGCGCCATCGCCTCGACGATCAGGATGACCACGCCGCCCAGAATGAGCGTGATGCCGACGACGAGCGGCGAGAACAGGAGATCCTTGATCATGCCGCCGAACACGGCGCCGAGCACCAAAGAAGGGACGAGCGCCAACAAGATGACGAGCGCGAACTGCCGCGCGGCCGGGCTCGACGGCAATCCGATGAGCACGTTCCAAAGCCGCTGGAAGTACAGGCAGACGATCGCCAGGATCGCGCCGAGCTGGATCATGATGTCGAAGGTCGCCCAGTCGGCCTCGTTGAGGCCGAGCATCTTGTTGGCGAGGATCAGGTGGCCGGTCGACGAGATCGGCAGGAATTCGGTCAGCCCCTCGACGATGCCGAGAATGGCGGCGGTCACGTAATCGCTCATGGATGTCCCCAGCCTGATCAGCCGGCGGCACCGTTATCAGGTTTTGCGGCAAGCTGTCGGGACAAAACGTCTCCGTGAGCCTTCGAGGTCACGCCCCGGCCACGCTCGATCGCCACGGTGGTGGGCACGAGGCGAATCAAGACTATGCTCGGGCGCGACCGACACCGGGCATGACCAGATAGAGCGGCCGGCCAAATGCACAGATTGATCCATTTCCGTCTCTGTCCGTTCTCGCGGTCGATCCGCCTGCTGATGGCTGAGCTCAAGGTCGATGTCGAATTCTTCGAGGAGCAGCCCTGGGCGCTGTCGCGGGATTTTCTCTCCCTCAATCCGGCGGGCGACCTGCCGGTGCTCGAGCTCGACAATGGGCCGCCGCTCTGCGGCGCCTACGCGATCTCGGAATATTTCGCCGAGACCGTCGACGGGCACATGTACGAGCGCAGCACCGCGCCGATCATCCCAGGCAACCGCATCGAGCGGGCGGAGATCAGGCGGCTCATCGACTGGTTCCAGCGCAAGCTGCACGGCGAGGCGATCTCGCACATCCTCGAGGAGCGCGTTTACGGGGCGCATCGGGCTGGTCACGGGACCGGCCCGGACACGGGCCTGCTCAAGCTTGTGCGGCAGAATTTACGCTATCACCTTTCCTACATCGCGCACCTCGCCGAGCAACGAAACTGGCTCGGCGGCGAGCACATGTCGTTTGCGGATCTGGCGGCGGCGGCTCAGCTCTCCTCGGCCGACTATCTGGGCGAGATCGTCTGGGAGGAGAGACAAGCGGCGCGGGATTGGTATGCTCGGATGAAATCGCGCCCGTCGATGCGGGCGATCCTTTCGGAGCGCATCCCGGGCACGCCCGCCCCACCGAGCTATTATGTCGATCCCGACTTCTGAGCCGCCTATATCATCGAAACGATCGACGAGCTTTGCGGCGCGCTTGGCGATCGAAGCGCAGCGGCAGGGATTCGCGGCGTCGGGCATCACGGCGATCGAGGGTTTGCCGGCCGTTGGCGAGCGGCTCGCCCAATTCATTGCGCTCGGCCGGCAAGGCGACATGGATTGGCTCGCCGACACGGTGGAGCGGCGATCGCATCCTCACGCGCTCTGGCCGGAAGCGCGCTCGGCGGTTCTGGTCACGATGCAATACGGCGGGGCGGACGACGACCCGCTTTCTGCCATTGACGACTTCGATCGCGGAATCATCTCGCTGTACGCCAAGCGCCGCGACTACCACGACGTGCTGAAAGGGCGGCTCAAGCACCTGGCAGGGTGGCTGCAACGGGAGACCGGCGGCGACGTGAAAGTCTTCGTCGATACGGCGCCGCTGATGGAGAAGCCGCTCGCCATGGCGGCAGGTCTCGGCTGGCAAGGCAGGCACACCAACCTCGTCTCGCGCGCACAGGGCTCGTGGTTCCTCCTCGGCGCGATCCTGACGACAGCGGAGCTCGCCCCCGACACACCCGAGATCGATCACTGCGGCTCATGCCGCCGCTGTCTCGACATCTGCCCGACGGATGCGTTCCCCGCGCCTTATCAACTCGATGCGCGCCGCTGCATCTCGTACCTCACGATCGAGCACAAAGGGCACATCGCCCGGGATCTCCGTCGCGCCGTCGGCAATCGCATCTTCGGTTGCGACGATTGCCTCGCCGTTTGTCCTTGGAACAAGTTCGCACAGCACGCGGCCGATCAGCGTTTCGCGGTGCGCGAGGAGATCGACAATCCACCGCTGGCTGACTTGCTCGGCCTCGACGATGCCGCCTTCCGCGCGCGCTTTGCCGGCACGCCAATCAAGCGCACCGGGCGCGACCGCTTCTTGCGCAACGTGCTGATCGCGGCCGGTAACGCGCGGCAGGTGACGCTGCTGCCGCAGGTCACGGCGTTGCTGGACGATCCCTCGCCGCTCGTGCGCGCCATGGCGGTGTGGGCGCTGGCGTCGATTGGCGATGCGGAGGCGGTTCGCGATACTGCGGAGCGGCGTTTGCCCTCCGAGCCCGATCCCGATGTGCGCCGCGAGTGGCAGGAGGCCTTGGACCCATGACTCATCTTCTCGCCGTCGGCCTCGGCTATTCGGCCGAGCGGGTCGCGAAACGGCTTGCTTCCGAGGGCTGGCGGATCACGGGCTCCTCGCGCAGCATCAATGGCGCGGAACGCATCCGGCGGTGCGGCTACGATGCCGTGGCCTTCGACGGCACGGCTCGCTCAGCCGATCTCGAACAGGCGATCGCCAGCGCGACGCATCTCCTCGTCTCGGCCGCGCCGGACGCCCATGGCGATCCACTGCTGCGCTGGCACGCGGACGACATCGCGCGCTCGTCGAGCCTCACCTGGATCGGCTACCTCTCGACCGTCGGGGTCTACGGCGACCACGGCGGAGCCTGGGTCGACGAGACGACGCCGCCGGCGCCGATCTCCGAGCGCGGTCAGCGCCGCGTCGAGGCGGAGCGCGCTTGGCTCGCGCTCGATAGCGCGCGGCGCGCCGTCCAGGTGTTCCGACTCGCCGGCATCTATGGACCGGGGCAGAATCAGGTCGAAGCGGTAAGGCGTGGCGAGGCGCGCCGCATCATCAAGCCGGGGCAGGTGTTCAATCGCATTCATGTCGACGACATCGCGGGCGCCGTCATCGCGGGTCTGCGCACGCCGTCCGCTCGCGGCGTCTTCAACATCGCCGACGATCTTCCGGCGCCGCCCGAGGACGTGATCGTCTACGCGGCATCGCTGCTCGGCATCGCCCCGCCGCCGGCCGTTCCGTTCGCCGAGGCCGAGATGACGCCAATGGCGCGCAGCTTCTACAGCGAGGTCAAACGCGTCGCGAACGTGCGTGCAAAGCGCGAGCTCGGCTGGACGCTCAGCTATCCGACCTATCGCGAGGGGCTCGCGGCCTACGCGCGCTGAGGACGATCCGTCACCGATCAGCCGGCGAGCCGATCCAGCTCCTCGACGATCGCGGCACCCATCTCGGAGGTGCCGACCTTCTTGCGGTTGGGCTCGGCGATGTCGGCGGTCCTGAGACCCCGGCCGAGCACGCCCGTCACCGCCTTCTCGACCAAATCGGCCGCTTCGCCCATGTCGAAAGAGTAGCGCAGCGCCATCGCGAGCGACATCACCATCGCGATCGGATTGGCGAGGCCCTTGCCGGCGATATCGGGGGCCGAGCCGTGGACCGGCTCATACATCGACTTGCGGCGGCCCTTGGCGTCGGGCTCGCCCAACGCCGCCGACGGCAGCATGCCGATCGAGCCCGTGAGCATCGCAGCTTCATCCGAGAGCATGTCGCCGAACAGGTTGTCGGTGACGATGACATCGAACTGCTTCGGATTGCGCACGAGCTGCATGGCGCAGGCGTCCGCCAGGATGTGCTGGAGCTGCACGTCCTTGTAGTCCTTGGCGTGAACTTGGGTCACGACCTCGTTCCAGAGCACGCCCGAGCGCATGACGTTGCGCTTCTCGGCCGAGTGCACGAGGTTGCGGCGCTTGCGTGCCAGATCGAAGCCGACGCGGGCGATGCGATCGATCTCGTGCGTCGTGTACATCTGCGTGTCGACGGCGCGCTTCTCGCCGTTCTCGAGCGTCACGACCTCCTTCGGCTCGCCGAAATAGACGCCGCCGGTCAGCTCGCGCACGATCATGATGTCGAGGCCTTCGACGAGCTCGCGCTTCAGGCTCGAGGCGTCGGCGAGGGCGGCATGGCAGATCGCCGGACGCAGGTTGGCGAACAGGCCCAGATCCTTGCGTAGCCGCAGCAACGCCGCCTCCGGGCGCTGCTCGTAGGGCACCTTGTCCCATTTCGGCCCGCCGACCGCGCCGAACAGCACGGCATCGGCCTTGAGCGCCTTCTCCATCGTCTCCTCGGTGACGGCGACCTTGTGCTTGTCGTAGGCCGAGCCGCCGACGAGACCATCCTCGGTGTTGAATACGCCCTTCTTCTGCTTGGCGAGCCAGCCCATGACCTTCTTCGTCTCGGCCATGACCTCGGGACCGATGCCGTCGCCGGGCAGCAGAAGCACATCGAAGCTCGCCATAGGGGTGTCCTGATCGCATGAGAGATGGGATGATGCGGGCATTGCTAGCCGTGGCCGCAGAAAGGCGCAAGGTCTCAGCCTCTCGCGCCGCCGAGGGAGGTCGTCGCACCATGCTTTGGGTCGCCAGATTGGCCGCGTTCACCATCCTTGCCGCGTCCCTCGCAGCGGGCTCGGGAGGAGTTCGGGCGGAGATGCCCAAGCTCGCCCTCCCCCTCGACTGCGACCCCGGCAAGACCTGCTTCGTGCAGAAGTACGTCGACGTCGATCCGGGGCCGGATTACCAGGATTATCTCTGCGGCCACGCCTCCGATCCAGGCCACACCGGTATCGATTTCCGGCTGCTCAATGTCGGCGCGGCGTCAGGCGTCGTCGTCAAGGCGGCGGCGCCGGGTACGGTGGCGAAAACCCGCGACGGCGTCGCCGACAAGATCGTCGAGACGGATGCCGAGGTGAAGGCCGTCAGCAGCTACGGCCTCGGCAACGCCGTCATCATCGATCACGGCGACGGCTGGCAGACGATCTACGGGCATATGCACAAAGGCAGCCTCAAGGTCCGGTCCGGCGACAAGGTGGAGGCCGGCACGCCCTTGGGCGAAATCGGTCTGTCGGGGCTTACCGCCTATGCGCACGTTCACTTCGAGGTCCGCCACGACGGCAAGGTCGTCGACCCTTATACGGGCCAGACCGAGAGCACGGCCTGCGCCACCGATGCCGCCAAGGCGACGGCCGCCTCGCTCTGGTCGGCCGATGTGCTGGCCGCTACCGCCTCGAACGAGACGCGAATTCTGGATGTGGGCTTCGCCGGCTCACCCGTGGCGCCGGCCGACCTCGAGGCCGGGTTGACGCCCGAGGCTGCTGCCAGTGCCACGTCGCCCGGTCTCGTGTTCTACGCCCGAGGCATGAACATGCGCGAAGGCGACCAGATGCGCTTCGTGCTCGATGGGCCGGCCGGCTGGGGCCAGGAGCACGCGATGCCGCCGCTCGACAATTGGAAGGCGACCTATGTCGGCTTCGCCGGCAGGAAGCTCAAGCAGGATCGCTGGCCGGCTGGCCACTACACCGGCCGCGTCGAGATCTATCGCAGCGGCAAGGTGGTCGCGACCGCCGAGGGGGCGATGGACCTCAAAGAGTGATCGTCACGCCCACGCTCTGGCCTTCTCGGCTTTCGCCTCGAACGTGTCGATCGCCTTGCCCTTCTCCATCGTGAGCCCGATGGCATCGAGGCCGTTGAGCAGGCAATGCTTCTTGAACGGATCGATATCGAACTTGATGAGGCCGCCATCGGGGCCGCGGATCTCTTGCTTCTCGAGATCGACCGTCACCGTTGCATTGGCGCCGCGGCTCGCGTCGTCGAGCAGCTTGTCGACCTCCGACTGCGGCAGCACGATCGGCAGAATGCCGTTCTGGAAGCAGTTGCCATAGAAGATGTCGGCGAAGGACGGCGCGATCACGCAGCGGATGCCGAAGTCGAGCAGCGCCCAGGGCGCGTGCTCGCGGCTCGAGCCGCAGCCGAAATTCTCGCCAGTGACGAGGATCTGCGCCTTGCGGTAGGCCGGCTTGTTGAGAACGAAGTCCGCATTCTCCTTGCCCGACGCATCGTAGCGCAGCTCGTGGAACAGGTTCTTGCCGAGCCCCATGCGCTTGATCGTCTTCAGGAACTGCTTCGGGATGATCTTGTCGGTGTCGACGTTGATCTCGGCGAAGGGGGCGGCGATGCCGGTGAGCGTCGTGAACTTCTGCATGGGGCAAGCCTCGGTTTGCGCTTGGATGGTCGTTTAGCCCAGATCGGGACGTCTCGCCAAGCCTAACCGCCTGCGGCCGTCATGCCCTCGGCGAAACAGCGCTTCATGAGCGCGCAGCGCTCGGGTCCCGGAGCGTGGGAGTTGTCGCCCTGATAGGGCTTCCAAAACTCGCATATGGCAGCAATCCCGGCCTCGTCCAGCCAGCCGGCCTTGTGCCCGTCGACGATCGCCTGGCAATCCGACTTCTCCTCGCTCAACCCATGGATTTGGTGCCCGCATTCGTGCCCGAAGGCATAGAGCTGCACGACTTTCGGCAGCTTGGAGATGCGCGCCTCGTTGAGGATGATGAAGCCGATGTGGGTCGCGGCGACATCGGTGAGGGTGGAATCGAGGACGATCGGCAGGCCCCGGCAGGATGGCGTGACGCCCGAGAGCGTGAATCCGGCCGGCGCGAGCTTCGCGCCTTCACCGACCTCCGCGAGGTACTCCTCGACCGTTGGTGGGCGCGGCGCCGAGGTCAGCCGATAGGCGTAAGCCGAGCCCACGACCGCGAGCACCGCAAGGGCCGCCCAGTAGAGCACCTTGCCACGGACCGAGCCTGAGGGCTTCTCGGGCATTTACCAGAGCTTCTTGTCGCCGTAGCAGCGGCGGACGATGCCGCAGCGCTCCGAGCCGCTGAAATGCATGGCATCGCCTTCGGCCGGACGAATGAAGTGGCAGATCTGCTCGATGCCTTGCGGCTCGAGCCAGCCTTCGGCGCGTCCGCGTTGGACGGCCCAGCAATCCGCCGTCTCCTCGTCCGGGCCTTTGAACTGGTGCGCGCACTCGTGCTTGAAGATCCACCAGGCGACCGTCGGCTCGACCTGCTCGATCTTCGCCGGATTGAGGATGAGGAAGCCTGGATAGGCCGCGGCGTAGTCGTCGAGATGAGGATCGATGACGACCGGGCGGCGGCCGCAGGTCATGCGTTTGCCGGCGAGCAGAAGCTCGCCGTACTCCATGATGTAGGCGCCGCCGCCGACGTGGGAGACGTAGGCTTCCGCCGAAAGCTCCTCGGCCTCTGCCCGCGCGAAGGGCAGGAACGCCAGAAGCAACGCGACAAACACCCCTCGCCGCAAGGCGCGCTCCATAACCGTCAGGCTAACCCCAAATCGGCCGACAAACTGGCCGAGACGACCCGCGATGGCAAGTGTGAGAAGACGGGTTAGGCGAGATTAGGGCGGCCGGCGGCCGAGCGCCGGCCCCGAGCCCCTCAGCTCTTGCGCCGCTTCTTCGACTTCTTCTTGCGCGTCGTCTCCCGCACGGCGCTGACCTTGGCCCCGCTCTTGGTGGCATAGGTCCGGCCGGCGGCACCGGCGAAGCATTGCTTCAGCACCTGGCAGCGCTCCGGCCCCGGAAGATGGTACTGGCCACCCTGCGTGTTCCAGAAGGCTTTGCAGACCGCGTTGACTTGCGAGGCGCCGAACCAGCCCTGTTTCTTGCCGACCTTGGCTGCCCAGCAGTCCGCCGCCGTCTCGTCGGTGCCGACATACTGATGGCCGCACTCGTGCAGGAAGATGAAGCGCTGGACCACCGCCGGATAGGCCTTGAGATACTGCGGACCGAGATAGATGACGCCCGGTCCGGCGTAACCGGGGCCAGGAACGCCGCTGTGCTTGACGATCGACTTGGCGGCGTAGCAGCTGACCTTCTGGCCTGCGATCGTCGTCGACCCGGCCTTGCCTTCGGAGACGAATGCGCTTGCCGCGAGCAAGCTTAGAGCGAGGACGAGAAACCGCGATTGAAGCACCCGCACCACACGAACCTCCCGTTTGCCAATGCCTGATGTCATTGGATGACCCGACTGAGAATACTGTCGAATCCGTTCAGGAAGCGTGCAAGCAGAAATCTCCAAGAAATCATTAAATCTCGGTATGAATTGACACTTTTCGTCAATCGGCAACGTCGGCCTGGCGCTCGATCGCCTCCATATCGTCATCCGACAGACCGAAGTGGTGACCGATCTCGTGCACGAGCACGTGGGTGACTATGCCCTCGAGCGTGTCGTCGTGCTCGGCCCAATAGTCGAGGATCGGGCGGCGGTAGAGGAACACCATGTCGGGGGAGAGGCTGGTGTCGCTGACGCTCTTGCGATCGAGCGAGACGCCCTGATAGAGGCCGAGCAGATCGAGCTCCGAGGCGATGCCGAGCTCGTCTAGCACCTCGTCGGTCGGGAAGTCCTCGATGCGGAGGAGAACACCCGCCGCCATCTCGCGGAAGGGCTGCGGCAGGCGAGCGAACGCCTGCTCGGCAAGCGACTCCAAGTCGGCAAGCGTCGGCGATTTGCGGCCCTGCCACATCGATGCACTCCATCAGCGATCACCGGTCAGATGTCGGCACGCTGCGCCGTCTCGTCAAGCCGCGGGCTCGACCCGGCTCACCACGCGGCGGACGCCGACGACCCGCCTGAGCAGCCCGGCGAGCCGCTCGGCCTCGTCGGGGCGCAAGGCGCCGACGCGCAGATCGCAATCGAGCTCGCTGCCATCGCCCGACTCCGAGGAGGCGTGCAGGCGGAGTGGCGTCAGCCCGAGCTTGGCGACGCAGCCGGCAAGCCGCGGCACGAGGCCGGGCTCGGCGGGGCCTGAGACGAGGAAATAGGCGCGCACGAGAGAATTGGCCGGCCCGTGCGAGGGCGCGGAGGACAAAGCGCCAGCGGCGCTCGAATTGGTCGGCATGGGTGGAAGCAATCCGGTGATCGTTGACAGCGAGGCGAAAGACGCACGTTCCCGACGGCCGTTCAGGCAGCCGGGCGGCTAATTCGCGTCGTGACGATCGAGCGGACCATGGCGAGACCCTACACGCGAGCCGTTAACAGGGCAATACTCACCCCTTGGCGCCGCCACCCAAAATCGAGTCGAGATCGGTCGCGTCGATGCCCTCGCAACGGTCGAAGAGATCGCGGGCCTGCTCCTCGATCGGCCAGCCGACATCGAGGGTGAGCTGGCCATTGCGGTCGACGACCTTCAAACCCGACGACTGCACGTTGTGCGAGACATCCTCGACCGAGACCAGGCTCTGGAAGCGATCGATCGCCTGCTGAAGCGCCCAGAACTCGCGCGGCGCGGTCCTGATCGTGTCGACCATCTCGATATCGGAGCCTTGCCGGACGAAGCGATCGAGAGCCGTGCCGGCGCTGGAACCCGCCGCCGTGCCGATGTTGGCGAGCTTGAACGTCTCCGCCATCAGTGTCGCATCGGCGCGGCAGGTCTCGCTCACGGTCTCACCGAGAACGAGACGGTAGAACTCGCTCAGCCGCTCGGGCATGGCATCCCGCTCCTGGCTCAGGAATTCCTCGGCAAAGCGCGCGCGGCCGGCGCGGACGCCATCGCTCACCGCCTCGATGAGGACATCGCTGCCGGCGGCCTCGATGATCGAGTCCGGCACCGCCCAGAGCGAGTATTCGCGCGTGTAGACGCCGTTGTAGCAGTCGAGGCGGCCGTGCTTGACGCGGCAGCTCGTGTCGGCCGCGATGAAGCGCTCCTCGAGCCGGTCGTGACGGTCGATGTCGACATCGATGGGGCTGATGCGGACGGGGCCCTCGGCGAGCGGGACGCTGCGCAGCACACAAGCGAGCTTGTTGGTGCAGGCGCCCGCTTTGCCGCCGAAGTTGAGTGCCACGAATGGACCGAGCGCCTGCTTGCCTGGAATGTAGCGCGCGGCCCGATCGAGGCCATCGGAGCGATAGCAGCCGTCGCCGATGCAGATGATGGGGTCGGCGCCGCGATCGATATCCCAGGCCTTGCCGGTGAATTTCTTCGGCTCGAGCACGAGGACGAGCGTTACATCGCCGGCGAGCGCGGGCACCGAGCAAAAGCCGATGACCGCCGCCGTCACTGCTCCGAGAGCCTTACGCCACATGACATACCCCGATCGTCGTCATTGGCCTCGCCACCCCGAACCGGCGGCGCTTCTGTCGTGCTCAGAAAGCGCCCCGAGTTCGTCTGGGCCATGGCCGAATGGCGACGAAACTACGATGCGCTGCCTGAATGGGGCTTGAACGATTGGCAGTCTCGCTTGGTCCGAGATGCCCGTACGGTCTATCGCCCGTCGCTGCCATCGGCCACAATGGCGTCATGACGGGCGTGCAGGAGAGGCGCCCTCGTCGTCAACGGCTGCGGACCTGTCATGAAAGCTCTTGCCCTGCTGCTCCTTGCTGCCTGCCTCGCGACCGTGCTGCCGGCATCCTCAGCCTTTGCCGAGGACACCGAGGCGGCCACCGAGGAGGCCGTTACCGATCCGGCGCTGGCCGAGCTACTCGCCAAGGAGAAGGAGGCCCGCAAGGCCTGCAAGATCGAGATCTGCTCTATTCTACTCGGCAAGAAGCCCGAAGGCGCCGACGTCGGCTGCCACATCGTCAAGACCTGGCCCAAGGCCGACATCACGAAGCTCATGAAGCGCACGAAGGTCGAATGGCCGTGGGGTAACACGACCTGCAACATTGACGTGAAGCTCAAGCGGTCGATGCTCGTCAGCGCCCGCACGGAGCCCAAATACGAGGCCGCCTTCGACGAGCATCAGCTTTCCTGCGATATCGCGCGCGACGGCGAGGAGCCCTACAGCTTCAAGATCGCCATGACCCCCAATCTGACCTTCGAGAACGGCAAGGCGACCGAGGGTTATGTCACCTGGGGGGCGCTCGAGGCCCCATCGGTTGCGAAAAGCGTGCTCTGGCCGGCGACCGCCCTCGACAACAAGGTCAACGTGCTGGGCGGGGAGGTCGTGAAGACCGTCAACGAGCTCATCGACAAGAAATGCCTCGAGGTGAAGGACGACCTCAAGCTCGAGTGACGCCGTGCCTTCGGGCGTGGCGCTGCAACTAACATTATCTCAATTGATGTACGCTTCACTGTCATGATTCGCCGCGAACGCTGGGGCGCCGGACATGGCCGACATTGCTGTGGAGCATGCGCAACTCGTCCTTGATGCGCCCGTGTCGCCGGGTGCCGCGCCACGCTCGCGACTGACTCTTCATCTGCTCTCCCCCATCCTCATCGGCATCGCGACGCCGATGGTGGCGGCGATCATCGCAGGACCCGGGGTGCTCGGCAGCCTGCACGCCGAGGCGACTGCACTGCTGGCGATCGTCTTCGCCATCGCCTCCGGCATCTACATCTACACCGTGCTGGTGCCCGGCGAGATCGTGGCGGCCCGCTTCGATCCCGAGGGCCGGGTCGTGACGCTCGTGCATTCGGGACGCTTCGCGCTGACGAACCGCGAGCTGCACTTCTCGGACGTGGCCGATGTGGCCCTGGTGCACGATGTCGACGCGACCGGCACCCTCGGCCGCTCGGCCGAGATCAAGCTTCGCAACGGCCGCACGCTGAAGCTCCCCGCAGGCACGGAAGCAAGCCACGTGCTCTCGGCGCGCGAGGTCATGGGGCTGGCCTGAGCGCTCGCTATCTTACCGGCTGGGCCTTTGCCGCGAAGTCGGCTATCTGACGGCCATGGCAAGCCGTTCGAACCCTTCTCCGATGCATTGGCCTCGCGGCGTCGAGGCAACCGCCGATTTCGAGGCGGCCGCCGCCTATGCCTCGGGAGGCGACGGCCACCTGTTCGTCACCGGCAAGGCCGGTACGGGCAAGAGCACGCTGTTGCGCGCGCTGCGCGACGAGGACAGCCAAGAGATGGTCGTGCTCGCGCCGACTGGCTTGGCGGCGGTGCAGGTCGGCGGGCAAACGATCCACTCCTTTTTCGGCTTGCCGCCCCGCCTCATCAAGGCCGAGGACATCCGCCCGAGCCGGCGCCTGGGGTTGATGCGCAAGCTCAAGACGCTCGTCATCGACGAGGTGTCGATGGTCCGCTCCGACCTCATGGACGGCATCGACAAGATGCTGAGGCTCAATCGCAAGCGCCCCAACGATCCCTTCGGCGGCGTGCGGCTCGTGATGTTCGGCGATCTGCATCAATTGCCGCCGGTCATCGCCGAGCCCGAGCTGCAGAGCTATCTCGCCGAGCGCTTCGGCGGCCCGTTCTTCTTCGATGCGCCGGCCTTCCGCGAGACGGATACGAAGCGCATCGAGCTCGAGCGCGTGTTCCGTCAGAAGGACGCGCGGTTTCTCGCGAGCCTAAACAGCATTCGCGAGGGCACGCCCGGCCCGGATGACCTGGCGCTTCTGAACGAGCGCGTCTCGCCGCTCGAGAGCCTCCCGCGCCGCGACGACTATGTGATCCTCACCCCCACCAACCAGGTGGCGCAGGAGATCAACATGGCGTTCCTGAAATCGCTCACCGGCAAGACGGCGATGCACGAGGCGCTCGTCACGGGAAGCTACGCCGACAGCGCGCAGCCGACCGACATGGTGCTGACGCTGAAGGAAGGTGCCAAGGTCATCCTCATCCGCAACGATCCCGAGAAGCGCTGGGTCAACGGCACGCTCGCCAAGATTTCGCGGCTGGAGGACGACCGCGTGTTCGTCGAGATAGACGGCGAGGAGCACGAGGTCGAGCCCGAGGTCTGGGAGGCGATCCGCTACGACTACGACGCCAAGGAGGATCGCATCGTCGAGACGCTCGCGGGCTCGTTCCGGCAATTGCCGTTGCGCCTCGCCTGGGCCCTGACGATCCACAAGGCGCAAGGCATGACGCTCGATCGCGTGTTCATCGATCTGCGCCGCGGCACCTTCGCCCACGGTCAGGCCTATGTCGCTCTATCCCGCGTGCGCACGCTCGAAGGTCTCGCGATGGCGCGCCCCTTGCGCCGCGCCGATATCATCTTCGACCGCGCGGTGACGGGGTATCGCGAGGTGTTCGAGGCGTTAGGGTGAAAGGAGCGCATGGGCCACTGACTGTAGGGCGGACTGAGCCTTTGGGCGAAGTCCGCCATCCCGAGCCCAATGCCTGCCGCGGCGGGCTTCGCGTGCGCTCAGTCCGCCCTACGACATAGGCCCTCAGCGTCCCTACCGCAGATAGCTCGCGCCGTTGACGTCGAGCGTCGCGCCGGTGAGATGCCGGCATTTGCCGCTCGCGAGAAACGCGACGAGCTGGCCCAGATCCTCCGGCGGGATCCATTCGCCCATCGCGAGGCCAGCGGTGACGACCGCCTCGCCGCCCACAGCCGCGGCGGCGTCGACCGAGAGCTGCGTGCGCACGACGCCTGGCGCCACAATGTAGGTGAGCATGTTCTCCTTGGCGTGATGCCGCGCGATCGTCTTCGTCGCGGTGAGCACGGCGGCCTTCGAGGACGCATAGGCGATGAGCGCCGGATTGCCAGGGCCGCGCTGCGCCGCCCAGCTCGACAGCGTGACGATGATGCCGCCGCCTTTCTCCCGATAGTGCCGTACCGCGTGCCGCATCAGGCGCACCGGCGCCAGCACGTTGACGGCCAACGCCTCGTCCCACACCTCATCCCATTTGTCTTGGCTATCGTCGATGCCGCCGGCGATGCGCATGACGGCCGCATTGTTGACGAGCACATCCACGCGACCGCGCCAGGCTTGCGCCTCGCGCCAGAGCCGGTCGACGGCGCCGGTGTCGGCCAGATCCGCGGCGATCAGATGCTTGCGCTCCGCCGGGATGTCGGCCGTCGATGCCTCGGCGCCGGCGCGATCATTGCCGTAGTGCGCGATGACGTGCGCGCCCTCCGCGCCGAGCACGCGCACGATCGCCGCGCCGATGCCCTTCGACGCGCCGGTGACGAGGATGGTCTTGCCCGTGAGGCTCGGCATCGAAGAGTTCCTTTGAAAACGGTGCGCGGCAGGTCGCTCAGGACTTGCTCTTCGGCTGCTGCTCCTGAGCCTTCTGCTGCTCGGCGGCTTCCGTCGGATCGACGGCCTGCGGCGCGACATAGCGGACGGCATGACCGCGCAAGGCCTGCATGATGCGATTGTCGTTGCCGTAGATGTCGCCGAAGGTCTGCAGGTGTCCTTGGTCGTCCACGCGCGCCGTGAAGTAGACGAGGTAGACGGGAACAGGCTTGTCGAGCGTGATCGAGCTGCCGCCCTTGTAGAGCTCGTCGACCTTGGCGACGGACCAGCCTTTGTCCTCGCCCAGGATCACCTCGGCGGTCTTGCGGGGCTCGGACAGCCGCATGCAGCCGTGGCTCAGCGCACGATTGGCGTTCCCGAACAGGCCGCGCTGCGGAGTGTCGTGCATGTAGACGTTGTGAGAGTTGGGAAAGCGGAACTTCACCTGGCCGAGCGGATTGTCGGCGCCCGGCGGCTGCACGAACTCGAACCTGCGGATGTCGGCCGTGCTCCAGTCGATAGTGTCCGGATCGACCGGCTTACCGTTCATCGTGACCTGGAGCTTGTAGCTCTTCACGACCTCGGCGACGCGCGTGCCGCCGCCGAATAACTGCTCGAAGAAGTCGTCGCCGCCCTCGGCAGCCCGCTTGAGGCGCGGCAGCAGCTCCTTCCGCTTGATGCCGTCGGGCATGCCCCAGGACGGATGGAAGATCACGAACTGCATGCTGGCGGCGAGCACCGGCGTCGGCCACGAGGGCTGTCCGACGACGATGCGCTGCTTGAGCTTCAGCTCCTCGCCTTTCCAGATCTCACTGACGAACTCCGGAATGTTGTTCATCACGTAGAATGGGCCGAGGTCGGCCGGCAGCCAGCGCCAGCGCTCCATGTTGGCGAGCAACCGGTCGATCTCTTTCTTTCCGTGGTCGGCGCCCGGATGGCCGGCCGCGTTGAGCGCCGTGCGGGTGCGGTTGTTCAGAGAGCCCGTCACCTTGAGGCCGTTGTCGGTCTGGAACTGGCGCACTGCGGTGACGAGCGCCTCGTCGAAAACCCGCTCGCCCTCGGGCGTGGCGGCTGGAAGCTTCAACCGTTTGCGCAACAGCGCGATCTGATCGTCCTTTGCGCCGGCCTTCAGGAGCTTGCCCACTGGGATTTCGACGAGCAGGGCCGGGTCGATGGCCTCACCCTTGCTCGCCCCGCGCAGGCGCAGAAGCTCCTGCCGCAACCGCTCGAAGCCCACGTGCTTGGGGTTGAGACCGCTGAGATAGGCATCGGGCGCGCTGCTCTGTGCGAGCTCGGCGAGGACGGCGCCTGGCTCGAGCACCGGCGGGGCCATGTCGAGAATGTTGCTCAGCGCCCGCGGATCGAGCCGGCCACCGCGCGCATAGCGGGCGTAGCGGAGGGTCGCCAAGCCGAGCTCGACCTCGGCGGCCGCTTGCGCGTCCGGCGCGGCGCCGGGGGCCAGGCTCGAGACCACGAAGTCGGCCGCCTCGAGGCCCCAATCCTCCGCCTTCTGCAGCTCGGCCATGACGGCCTTCGCGCGATCATTGTAGGTGCCGCCCGCGATCCAGAGCGCATCGGGGCGCGCGCCATAGAAGGCCGCGAGCGCCGCCACGTCACCGGCCGGGCTCGCCTTGCCGATCAGCGCCTTGTCGGCGAGACGGGCGCGCACGGCCAAGATGAGCGGATCGACGGTTGCGGCGGCGGGCGTGGTGGCTGTGACCGTGGCGGCGGGGGAAGCGGCAGGAGCTGCGACCGCAGGGGCAGCGGCGGGAATCGCGACAGCAGGGGCCGCGGCTGCGGCCGGCTGGACGTGCCCCGTCTCACCTGGGAAGGCGTCGCGCCGATCGATCGGAGCCGCTGCCGGTGACTGGCTTGCGGGGACCTCGGCGGCGGCTAGAGACGCGAAGCTCATCAGCGAGAGGCCAACGAGACCCGCCGTCACGTATCGCAAAGTCATGATGCAAATTCCCTCGACCGGCAGCGCCCAGGTTCAGTGCGTGCTCTCGCGGATGATACAACCGCTTCCATTGAACAGAAAGCAATCGTGTATCGTTGGGCCGCCTGTCGGCGTTGCACCTGATGGATCGTCCTAAGCCCACAGCCGGGCTCAAGCCAGTGACGACGCTACGCCATCAACAGGAGCTTACCCATGCCCCCGACGATCACCGGGTTCAAGACCTCTCCCGATGGCGGCCAGGGGATGGCGCGCGACATGCCTGTCCGATGGGCGCTCGAGGAGACGGGCCGGCCCTATGACGTTCGCCTGCTCACGTTCGAGGAGCTGAAGCAGCCCAAGCATCGCGCGCTTCAGCCCTTCGGCCAGATCCCGACCTTCGAGCAAGACGGTCTGGTCTTGTTCGAATCAGGCGCCATCGTCCTGCACATCGCTCTGACCCATGCGGGCTTGCTGCCGGACAACCCCCATGGCCGGGCACGAGCGATCTCCTGGATGTTTGCCGCCGCAAGCTCGGTCGAGCCTGTGATCGTCGAGCGGGAGATGACGGAGTACACCGAGATCGACAAACCCTGGTACGAGAAGCGCCTCCCCCTGCTCGACGAGCGCATCCGCGGCCGGCTCGCCGTCCTCTCCAAACGCCTCGGCGATGCGCCCTGGCTCGAGGGCGACTTTACCGCCGGCGATCTCATGATGGTGACGGTGTTGCGCCGGCTGACAGGATCGGACGTGCTCGGGATGTTTCCCAATCTCCTCGCCTACGTCGCGCGCGGGGAGGCGCGGCCAGCCTTCAAGCGCGCCTTCGCCGCTCAGCTCGCCGTCTTCAGAGCGGCGTCGGGCGGGTGAGGCTTCACCGCCGGCCTCCGCTGCCTTGACTTCGCACCCTGCCTCGCAAAAGCTCCCTCGCGCGTCAGGGAGAGAGCAAACGTGACGGCGACGGCGGATCGTGTGAACAAGGCGACGGTTGCCATCGTCGGGGCCGGCAGCATCGGCTCGGCCTGGGCGATCGTGTTCGCCTCGGCAGGTCACGACGTCCGACTGTTCGACACGGAAGCCGAGCGCCTCGCAGCGGCGAGAGCCACGATCGCCGCGCGCCTCGCCGACCTTGCCGCCTTCGAGCTGATCGACGATGCACCGGCCGCGATCCTCTCCCGCGTGACGAGCGAGTCGTCGCTGACCACAGCGCTGCGGGATGTGACCCACGTCCAGGAATGCGCGCCGGAGAACCTCGATCTGAAGCGCGCGCTGTTCGCCGATCTCGACCGGTTGGCACCGCCGCACGCTACCATCGCCTCGTCGTCGTCCTTCATGCCGGCATCGCAGTATGCGGCTGAGCTTTTATGCCGGGATCGCGTGCTCGTCGCGCATCCGGGCAATCCGCCCTACCTCATCCGCGTCGTCGAGATCGTGCCGGCGCCGTTCACGTCGGCCGAGACGGTGACCACCGTCACGCGGCTCATGCAGGCTGCCGGCATGACGCCGGTGACGCTCGCCCGCGAGATCGACGGCTTCGTCTTCAATCGCTTGCAAGGCGCGCTGCTGGCGGAAGCCTACGCCCTCGTCGAGGACGGCATCATCGGCGTCGATGGTGTCGATGCGCTCGTCCGCGATGGTCTCGGCCTGCGCTGGTCGCTGATCGGCCCCTTCGAGACGGTCGATCTGAACACGCAAGGCGGTATCGCCAAGCATGCCGAGCGCATGGGGCCGTACTATTTTCGCATGCGCCAGGCGCGCGGCATCCGGCCGGCCTGGGGGGGCGAGCTCGTGCAACACGTCGAGGCCGCGCGACGCCGGCGCGTGCCGCTCGCACGGTGGGCTGAGCGCGGCGCGGCGCGCGACCGGGCCTTGATGGCGCTGCTGCGCGCGCGGCGCCGGGAGACGGCGCTCAAGACGCTCGTCGATCCCGAGGCCGAGTCGTGAGCCAGCGCGCTCGAGGATCGGAGCCTGATCTCGCCGAGCGGATCGAGGTGACGTTCGAGGGGCGGCCGTTGCTCGCGCGCCGCGGCGAGTCGGTCGCGGCCGCGCTGACGGCGGCCGGTATCCGCTCGCTCAGGGAAACCCAAGGCGAGCTGCGCGGCGTCTTCTGCGGCATGGGCGTCTGCCTCGATTGTCTCGTCACCATCGACGGCGTGCCGAGCCAGCGCGCCTGCATGACGAAGATCGACCGGCCGATGGCGATCGGCAAGCAACGGGCGTGGCCCGAGGTTGCCGCCGCGCCTGCGAAGAGCGAGGGCGGGCTGCCCCCGCTCGCGCCCGACCTGCTCGTCGTCGGCGGAGGTGCGGCCGGCATGACGGCCGCCGCCTTCGCGGCCGAGGCCGGGCTCGACACGGTGCTCGTCGATGAGCGGACGCTCCCGGGTGGCCAATTCTACAAGCAAGCCGTACCGGGCGCGCTCGACGCCCGGGCGCGCGATGCGCAATTCGTGGACGGCCGGCGGTTGGTCGAGCGTCTCGCGGCGTCAGGTACGGTGCGGCTGGCGCCGGCCGAGGTCGTCAGCGCGCATGCAGGGCTGCGCGTCGTCGTGCGCGAGGCGGGCCAGCTGCGGCTGGTGCATCCGAAACGATTGCTGATTGCGACAGGCGCCTACGAGCGGCCCTGGCCGGTGCCGGGGTGGACGCTGCCGGGCGTCATGACGACCGGTGCGGCGCAGACCCTGCTGCGCAGCTATCGCGTGCTCGCCGGACACCACGTCGTCGTCGCGGGCAACGGGCCGCTCAATCTGCAGGTCGCCGTCGAGCTTCTCGAGGCCGGGGCGAAGGTGGAGGCCGTGGCGGAGCTTGCGGCGCCGCCCGGCTGGCGCGATGTCCCGGCCATCCTGCGCATGGCGGCGAGCATGCCGGAGCTGCTCTCGCAAGGTCTGCGCTACCGCAGGATCCTGAAGCGTGCGGGCGTGCCGGTGCTGCCGGCGACGCGACTCTCGGCCATCGAGCGGCACGGCAATGCGCTGACCGCGCTTCTCCAGGACGCCAACGGCCAGACCCGCCTGATAGAGGCGGATGCGGTGGCGATGGGCTACGGCTTTCAGCCGGCCAACGAGATCCTGCGGATGCTGGGCGCGGCGCATCGCTACGATGTCGAGCGGCGCCAACTCGTCACGGAGGTATCGGCGGTTGGCGAAACGTCCGTCGAGGGTCTCTATGCGGCGGGCGACTGCACGGGCCTGCAGGGCGCGCACGCCGCCGCCGCCAACGGCGCCATCGCTGCCGCGGAGATCGTGCGCTCGCTCGGGCAGCCGCTCACCGTCGGGCAGCGCGAGGAGGCCGCGATCGCTTTTCGCCGCCGCGCCGATGCGCTGCGGTTCCAGCGGGGGCTGTGGCGCATGTACCGCCCCGCCATCGCCGCATCGGTTGCGCTCGACGAGGCGGTGCCGCTCTGCCGCTGCGAGGGTGTGGCGGGCACAGCCGTGTCCGGTGCGCTCGACCATGCCGCGACCGCCGGTACGCTCAAACGTGCCACCCGCTCGGGCATGGGCCGATGCCAGGGCCGTTACTGCGGCGAGGCGGTCGCGATGGCCACGGCGGGCCACGCGCACGCGGCCGCGGACGAATCGCAGCGATTCGCGCCCCGGCCGGCCTTGCGGCCCGTCACCATCGGCGAGCTCGCCGGCCTCACGGACACGGATCGAGTCGTGTCTCGAGCATGACGTCGAGGTCACACCTCACCGTCCTCGACAGGAAATCAACAATCGGCGCTGACGGACCGAGAGCCCGTCTCGGTGTCGAGGCATGCGTGGCAAAGCTCATTTGAATCAGTGAGCTGACGCTTCACGTCCCGCGCTCTTCGACCGCGCTTGAAGACCGGCTTTTCCACCGGCTGCGCAGAACTGGGGACAGATCCCGGCCAAGACGGTTGCGCTCCCGTGAATCGGACTAACGTGCAAGCCACGGTGACGAGAGTGTCAGTCGGACCTGTTGCGTCCGCCCTGTTGGGCCGCACCGTTCTTCAGTTGTTGCGAAGTTTGGCTTGTCGTTGCGCTCGTCAGTAGAGCGTCGCGGTGTGGGGTATTGCGCATGTCGAGGTTCAGTCACCGGTTGCTTGTGTCGGTCTTCGGGCTTTGGCTCGCGGCCCTGTTGGTGCAAGGCGCGGTCTCCTCCGCGACGGCCCAGGAGGAGCTGACGGCCCACAAGTCGACTCTCGTCGTCTCGCCCGAGACCGAGTTTCCGATTTCCCGCATGATGCGGCTCGGCATGGACAAGTCCATGGTGCTCGAGATGCCGGTGCGTCTCGGCAACGTGGTCGTCTCCAACCCCGACATCCTCGACGCCGTCGTGCAGACGACGAACCGCGTCATCCTCATCGGCCGCAAGGTCGGCCAGGCGAATGCGCTTCTGTTCGACGAGCAGGGCAACCGGTTGCTGACGCTCGAGGTGGGTGTCGAGTTCGACTACGGCCCGTTGCGCACGATGCTCGAGCGCATGTTCCCGGACGGTGGGATCACGGTCGAGTCGGCCAACGAAAACCTCGTACTCAAGGGCTCGCTCGCACGCCCGGTCGATGCCACCCGCGCGGCCGAGATCGCCTCGAGCTTCCTGCCGACCGGTAAGAAGCTCATCAACATGATCGAGGTGAAGGCCGAGGAGCAGGTGATGCTCCAGGTCACGGTCGCCGAGATGCATCGCGAGAGCGTCAAGCGGATCGGCGTCAACTGGAACGGCAACCACATCGGCGAGGGCGTCGTCGGCGGCGCCACCAACAACGGTTTCCCGGTCTCCAACGGCATCGGCCGCGACTCCTTCCTGTTCGGCGTGCTCGGCGACGATGTCGGCTCCTGCGTCATCCCCGGCGCCGTCACGGCCATGGTGCCACCGACGACGGTCGGCGGCTTGAGCTCGGTCGATTGCCTCGCGCGCTCCGTACAGGCTTTCGAGCGGGCGGGCCTCATGCGCACCCTCGCCGAGCCCAAGCTCACCGCCATCTCGGGTGAGACGGCGAGCTTCCTCGCCGGCGGCGAGTTCCCCATTCCGGTCGCCCAGGACAAGGACACGATCTCGGTCCAGTGGAAGCCGTTCGGTGTCGGCCTCTCGTTCACGCCGGTCGTGCTCGACGCCGGCCGCATCAGCATGAAGATCGCCACCGAGGTGAGCGAGATCTCGACCGAGGGCGCCATCACCCTCGACACGATCTCAATCCCGAGCCTGAGCGTCCGGCGGGCCTCGACGACGGTCGAGATGCCGAGCGGCGGCTCGCTGGTCATGGCGGGCCTGCTTTCCGACAATCTCAATCAGAACATCGACGGCGTGCCGGGCCTCAAGAACATCCCGATCCTCGGCGCTTTGTTCCGCAGCAAGGACTACCGCGCGCGCGAGACCGAGCTCGTCATCATCGTCACGCCCTATGTCGTGCGGCCGACGTCGCGCGATGCGCTGGCCCGGCCCGACGACGGCTTCATGCCGGACGCCGAGATCGAAAGCGCCGTCATCGGCCGCCTCAACCGCGTCTACGGCGATCCGTCGTCACCGCCGCCCGGCAGCTTCCAGGGCGATATCGGCTTCATCATCGAGTAGCGAAGCGATCGGGGAACTCACATGTCGATCACGAAGTCCAAGGCGTCGAGGAGCGGAGCCGCCGCCCTCACCCTGACCGCCATCATCGCACTCACCGGCCCGCTCGCCGCTTGCCGCGACGACGGGGAGGGTGGCCCGGTCGCCGGCTGGTCGACCGTCGATCCGATGGTCAATCACCCGATCGCGGTCGGCGTCAGGCCCTATCAGCTGACGCTCGATCTCGCCCGCGAGGACAAGGGGCTCACTCGCCAGCAGGCCGATGATGCCCTGCGCTTCTTCCGCCGCTATCGGTTGCAGGGTAAGACCGCGCTCGCCATCGAGATGCCTGAGCATGCCCGCGGCAGTCTCGCCGAGGAGCAATTGCAGGCGCTGCTCGTCAACGCAGCGGTGCCCACGCGCGCCGTTCGCTATGTCACGCCCGGCACCTATGGAGAGGGCAACGCCATCACGATGGCGTTCGAGACGGGCTACGTCGCGCATCCGCCCGAGTGCGGCTACTGGCCCGACAACCTGTCGGAGAGCCGGGAAAACGTTCCTTATTGGAACTTCGGCTGCGCCCAGAGCCGCAACCTCGCGATGATGGTCGCCAATCCGAACGATCTCATCGGCCCGCGGCGGAGCACGCCGCGCTTAAGCGACCGGCGCGACGTCGTCATGAAGAAGTACACCGGCGGCGAGGAGACGAGTGCCGCGACCACCGAGGTCGAGCAGAAGGCCGACGTGTCGCAGAACCAGTAAGGTCTGCGCGCTTTCTCAGGTATCGGTTGTGTTGGCGTAGCCGGAGCCCGGGCCGATCCCGGGAGGAGTGAGGCTATGTGGGACGGGCAATCATGTCTGGGATGCTCTCGACGTTGCGGGCCGGAGTGGCGTTAAGCGTGCTTGCGATCTCGCTCGCCGGGTGTGCGGCGCAGGGGGATGTGAATCTGCTCGCTGCCGATCCGCTCGCGGCGAGCCCGGAGACGACCGCATCCACGGCCCCGCCGACGGCCGCCGCAAGTCTCGCCGAGGCGACCTCGCTCGAAATCAAAGGCGACAAGCAGAAGGCGTTCTCCGCCGCGTCGCTGGCGCTCGCGGCCGAGCCCGGGAATGCCGATGCGGTCATCACCTACAGCCGTCTCGCCGTCGGCCTCGGGCGCACGGATGAGGCCGAGAAAGCGCTCTCGGGCGCGGAAGCGGGTGGGGTCAAAGATTGGCGGATCCTCTCGGCCAAGGGCGCCGTGCAGGCCGAGAAGGGCGATCTCGCCGCCGCCAAGTCGACACTGCAGAAGGGGCTGGAGCTTGCGCCCGATCAGCCGCAGCTCTTGAACAACCTGGCCTTCGTCTACACGCTCGAAGGCAATCCCAAGATGGCCGAGGACCTGCTGCGCCGGGCCAGCGCGGCGCCGGGCGCCAAGCCACGGACGCGGCAGAACCTGGCGCTCGTGCTCGGCCTGCAAGGCAAATACGACGAGAGCAAAAAAATCGCTGCCGCCGACACGCCGGCCGGTGTCGCGGACGCCAATGTCGCCTATCTCAAAGAGCTGACCGGCGCCAAGGCGGAGACGAAAGTTGCGAAAGCCGGAGGGTAAGTGCGGATATTAAAGGCAGGGGCGTGCGCCGAGCCGGAATACCGACAATTTTACAGAAGTTTTCGCTTGTTTGCGCCGAGCGGCTTTACGAGAACACAACGGCTCTATCGTAGAAGTGACTAAATTGGCCGCGAATTCGCACAAACTGCGGTGCGGCCGTTAACGCCACTTCGGGGTTGGCCGCCATGCACCGTATTGCTCGTCTCGCCGCCGCTCTCTCCATTCGCGTTGGAAAGTTCAGCCGCAACGAGCGCGGCTCGATCGGTGTCATGTTCGGCGCCATCATCGTCGTCATGATCATGTTCGTCGGCGCCGCGGTCGACTTCGGCCGCGCCTTCATGGCCCGCGAAGGCATCCAGGACGCGCTCGATTCGGCGGCGCTCGCCGCTGGCCGCGAGCTCGAGACGGGCGCCGACAAAGTCCAGGCCGAAGCGAAGGCGCGGGAAACTTTCATGGCCAACCTGCCGGCCGGCATGGAGGATGCCGAGCTCTCCGCCGTCGACGTCGATTCGGACAGCGGCCAAGTCACGTTGCGTGCGGCGATGACGTTGCAAACGAGCTTCGTGCGCATCGCCGGCATCAACGAGCTCGACATCGACGCCGAGGCGATGGTCAGCGCCGGCGCCGGCGAGCTCGAGGTGGTGCTGGTCCTGGATGGCTCGGGCTCCATGAAGGGAACCCATATCGCGAGCTTGAAGACGGGTGCGCACGGCCTCATCACCGCACTCTTCGGGGAAAATTCGACGAGCAACAACGTGCGCGTCGGCGTCGTGCCCTTTGCCGCCCTCGTCAATGTCGGCTCCGACAATCAGAATGCCTCCTGGATGGACACGGACGGCCGGTCGAGCGTCCACTACGAGAACATGTCGGAGAATGTGCCGCGCTTCACGTTGCTCGACCGGATGAGGGGTGCCAGTTGGGCCGGCTGCGTCGAGGTCCGCCCCGGCGCCTTCGCCACTACCGACGACGAGCCGGACGTCTCCGAGCCCGACAGTCTGTTCGTGCCGAGCTTCGCGCCCGACGAGCCCGATACCGCGAATGCGAACGGCAACCGCTACTCCAACAGCTACCTGGCCGACGACGGCGGCTCATGCACGGCGGCGGCGCCGATCTGCGTTCGCAAGGACTGGCGCGGCACCTGCATTCAATACAAGACGGCGGCGCTCGATCCGGCAGTCGCACAGTCGCGCCTCTGCAAATACGACAACGTCACCCCCAACCAGACGATGTCGGGCACGACGCGCCTCGGTCCCAACAACATGTGTGACAGCCGACCGATCACGCCGCTGACGAACGACCGGCAGGCGATCGACGCCGCGATCGACGACCTCGTGGCTCAGGGCTACACCAACATCGGCGAGGGCGTGATGTGGGGCTGGCGCGTGCTGTCGCCACAGGAGCCGTTCACGGAAGGGCTGCCGAAGAATACGCCCAACAACCAGAAGGTCCTCGTCGTCATGTCGGACGGCGCCAACACGCTGACGGCTGCGAGCAACCACAATCAATCGAACTATTCCGGGTGGGGTTATGGCGTGACGGGGCGTCTCGCAGCCGCCTCTAAGACGTCCTCGGGTTTCACGACGGCGATGAACACCGTCATGCAATCGGCCTGCGGAAACGTCCGGGACGACGGAATTGTCGTCTACAGCATCGCCTACAACCTCGCGGGCGACGCGACGGCGCGGTCTCAGCTCAAGAAATGCGCGAGCACGCCAGACAACTATTTCGAGGCCGGCAGCGAGGCCGATCTCGTCAAAGCCTTCGAGGCGATCGGCATGGACTTGAACGCGCTGCGCATCTCGAGCTGAGGCAAGAGAATTTGGGAGGGGATGCGCCGGGGGGCGCGTTTCCACGGGCTTGACCTGGATCGGCATCCGGCTCATGGGATGCCGATCCGGGTCAGCCGAGGCGCTCGATGACAAAGCCCATCACGATTGCTCCTTCCATCCTGTCGGCCGATTTCGCCAAGCTTGGCGCCGAGGTCGAGGCCATCGATGCCGCCGGCGCCGACTGGATTCATCTCGACGTCATGGATGGGCATTTCGTGCCCAACCTCACGTTCGGACCGCCGGTCATCAAGGCCATTCGCGGCGCCTCGCGCAAGACCTTCGACGTCCACCTGATGATCGCGCCGGCCGACCCCTATCTCGCCGCCTTCGCGGACGCCGGCGCCGACATCATCACCGTGCACGCGGAGGCGGGGCCGCATCTCGACCGCTCGCTGCAAGCCATTCGTGGGCTCGGCAAGAAGGCGGGCGTCTCGCTCAATCCGGCGACGCCCGCGTCGGTTATCGCCCACGTGCTCGACCGGCTCGACCTCGTCCTGCTCATGACGGTTAATCCCGGGTTCGGCGGCCAGGCTTTCATCTCGGCGATACTCGACAAAATCCGCCAGGTGAAGGCGCTCGTCGGCAAGCGCCCGATCGACATCGAGGTCGACGGCGGGGTGACGGCCGAGACGGCGGCTCAAGTCGCGGCCGCCGGCGCCAATGTGCTCGTCGCAGGCTCGGCCGTCTTCAAGGGCGGCACGGCCGCAGCCTATAAGGCCAATATCGCCGCCATCCGCGCCTCCGCCGAGGCGGCACGCGTTCGCTCGGCCACTTGACGCGCGTCAAGGCGCAACCTCTGGGCCTATGGTGACTTTACTCAACGGGGCAGCAAGGCTGCCCAGGTCACCGGAGGCTTGTGACATGAAAAAGGTTCTCTGCGCCTTTGATGGGACGGAGCATGCGAAGATCGCGGTTCGCGAGGCGGCTCAGATCGCCAAGGCCCACGGCGCGAGCCTGACGATCCTCGTCATCAATACTGCGCTCGGCTCACCCCGCTCGATCGCCATGTACCAATGGGAGCCGGCCGAGGCCGATCGGATCGGGACCGACGGCCGCGCGGTCGCCGAGGGCAGCGGTGCGCCGTCCGTCGACGTCGTGGTGGCCCGCGCCCGCGACCCGGCCGGTGCCGTGATCCACTACGCGCACGAGCACGGCTTCGATCACATCGTCACCGGCACGGGCGAGAAGGGGGCCGTCGCCAAGCTCGTGCTCGGCTCGGTGTCCGACGCCATCGTGTCCAAGGCGCACTGCTCCGTAACGGTCGCCCGCTAGCGCATCCTGAGCGAATCCGGGTGCACGAAGCGCGCCGTTCGGAGTAGCCTGGAGCGGCCGTGAGCTTTTGTTGGGAATTGCTCCGGCTCGCTCCAGGAGGGACGCATGATTTCGCAATCGAGCGGCGCCAAGACCGCGAAACGGATCTCAGCTGCGGAGGCGGCCGGGCTCGTCCGCTCCGGGCACTGGGTCGACTACGGCTTCGGCATGGGCCAGCCCGACGTATTCGATCAGGCGCTGGGCGCCCGAGTCGACGAGCTTGCCGGCGTCAAGATTCGCAACTGCCTGACGATCAAGCCGCGCGCCGTGCTCGAGAACGATGCCGAGGGTCATTCCTTCGGCGTCTTCAACTGGCATTTCGGCGGCTACGACCGCCGCCACCACGACCGCGGCCGCGTCTCCTACAACCCGATCAACTTCGGCGAGGTGCCGGACTACTACCGGCGCTTCATCGATCACGTCGATGTCGCCTGCGTGAAGGTGTGCCCGGAGGACGAGAACGGCGTCTTCAACTTCGGCGGCGCCTGCACCTATCAGGAGGCGATGCTCGAGAAGGCGAAGATCGTCATCGTGGAGGTGTCGACGGCGCTGCCCTACGTCTTCGGGCCCCACAACGGCATCCACAAGAGCAAGGTCGATTTCATCATCGACGGCGATCATGCGCCGATCACGGAGGTCGGAAATCCGCCCGTCACCGAGATCGACAAGAAGATCGCCCGCATCATCGCCGCCGAGATCGAGGACGGCGCGTGCCTGCAGATCGGCATCGGCGGCATGCCGAACGCGGTGTGCTCGATGATCCGGGAATCGGGCGTCAAGGATCTGGGCATCCACACCGAGATGATGGTCGAGGGCATGCTCGATCTCTACGAGGCCGGCATCGTCACGGGCGCCCGTAAGGCCTTCGATGTCGGCAAGATGGTGTGCACCTTCGCGCTGGGCTCGCGCCGGCAGTACGACTTCATCCATCGCAACCCCGACATCGTCTGCCAGCCGGTCGACTACACGAACCTGCCGCACAACATCCAGCGCCACGACAAGGTGGTCTCGATCAACAACACGACGAAGATGGACCTGCAGGGCCAGGCGGCTTCCGAGACGGCGGGGCATCGCCACATCAGCGGCACCGGCGGGCAGCTTCAGTTCGTGCGCGGGGCCTATGCGTCCAAGGGTGGAAAGTCGTTTGTCTGCTTCTCCTCGACCTACGATAAGAAGGGCGAGCCGCAGAGTCGCATCGTCTGCGAGATGGCGCCGGGCGAGGTCGTGACGACGCCGCGCACCGACACGATGTACGTCGTCACCGAGCACGGCATCGTCAATCTCAAGGGCAAGTCGGTGCCCGAGCGCGCCAAGGCGCTGATCTCGATCGCGCACCCGGATTTCCGCGAGGGCCTCGAGCGGGAGGCGCGCGAGAAGGGCATCATTCCGCGCTGGTTCCGGTAGCCTCGCGAGGACGGCAAGGGGGCGCATGACAGAGACATCCCGTTCTGCTGCTGCGCCCTCGGCGTCGAAGCCGCAACTGAAGCGTCGCCTCGGGCTCTGGCACGTCGTGCTCTATGGCCTCGGCGTCACGATCGGCGCCGGCATCTACGTGCTGATCGGCGATGCGGCGTGGCGCGCCGCCGAGCATGCGCCCTTCGCCTTCGTCATCGCCGCGCTCGTCATGGCGCCGACGGCGCTGACGCTGGCCGAGCTGACGACGCGCTATCCGGTCAGCGCGGGCGAGGCGGCATTCGTCGGCGCGGCTTTCAAGCGGAACGATCTCGCCGTTCTCGTCGGGCTTCTCGTGATCGGCGTCGGCGTCGTCTCGGCGGCGGCGATCTCGCTCGGCAGCGTCGGCTATATCCGCGTGTTCCTCGACTGGCCTGACGCGCTCCTCATCTCCATGGTGGTCGCCGGCATGGGGCTCGTCGCCGTCTGGGGCATCGAGGAATCGGTGACGCTCGCCGCCGTCATGACCGTCATCGAGATCGGCGGGCTCTTGCTCGTGGTCGCCGCCAGCATCTTTGCCCACCCCGAGCGGCTTCCCGATGTCGCCGACACGATGCTTCCCGATGCCGAGGCCAAGGTCTGGCTCGGTGTTTTGTCGGCAGGGCTCATCGCTTTCTTCGCCTTCATCGGCTTCGAGGGCATCGTCAACATCGCCGAGGAGGTGCGCGATCCGACGCAAACGCTCAGGCGCGCCATCTATCTGACGCTGATCCTGGCGACGCTGCTTTACATCGCGGTCGCGGCCGTCTCCGTCGTCATCGTTCCGGCGGCCGAGTTGTCGCAATCGAGGGCGCCGCTCGCACTTGTGTTCGAGCGCGCGACGGGGGCCTCACCACGCTGGCTCAGCGCCATCGCCATCGTCGCGACGCTCAACGGTGTCATCGTACAGATCATCATGGCGTCGCGCGTGGTCTACGGCTTGGCCGACCAGGGGCGGCTCCCGGCGGTGCTCGCCCGCGTCAGTCCGGTGACCGCGACGCCGGTGATCGCGACAGCGCTCATCGTCGCCTCAGTCTATGCGCTAGCGATGTTCTTCCCCTTGGGGGCGCTCGCCGAATGGACGTCGCGGATCACCCTGGTCGTGTTCGCGCTCGTCAATCTGGCGCTGGTGCGCATCAAGCTTCGTGGCGACCCGCCGCCGCCCGGCGTCGTCGTGCAGCCATTGGCGGTGCCGCTCGTCGGGGTGATCGTCTGCGTCGCTTTCCTGCTGATCGGCGGGTGATCGGAGCAACCGTCAGACAGAAATTGATAGGACTCACATGCGCACGCCAGCCCTCGGTGACGCCCGCTGCCTGCGCCGTAGGGCGGCCGGCAGGTCGCCCTTTGTTGGCAACGATCTACTTTGTGGCGATCTCTTACCAGGCAAACGCGGAAGATGGGTCCCGCGTTAGGGACGGGCGCCATCTCCGTCGTAGGGGCGACCGGCGGTCGGCCCCTCTTCGACCTAAGGTCGTGATGCAAGAGGGGCGAGCGCCGCTCGCCCCTACACCATATAGGGTGTAAGCACCTGACGTCATGAAACGAGGCATATCCGCCGTAGGGGCGACCGGCAGGTTGCCCGCTTATGGAAACGATCTCCCTTGTGGCTGGCCCTCACCCTTCCCTCTCCCCGTACGCTTGCGCCACGGGGAGAGGAGGAGAGAGCCGCGCCCTCCTGACTCGTCAGGGACGTGCCGTGTATCCTCCTCTCCCCGTCGCAGCCATTGCTGCGAACGGGGAGAGGGCAGGGTGAGGGGCAGCGATGCCCACAAGCATATCATTCCCTGAGTATCCGACCATACTGAGAAACGGATGCGTGTCCGTAGGGGCGACCGGCGGTCGCCCCTCTTCGTTCCTCCATCGCGGCGCCAAGGGAGGGGCGAGCGCCGCTCGCCCCTACAGGATAGCGCCTCGTTCACCATATCCGAAACAATCATATGCAAACTTATCCCCGCCCCCTCGCACGGCCTCATACTCCTCGCAGCCCTGCCGCCAAGGGACCGGAACGCGCGCTGGTGGATCGGTAGCGGGGAGCATCGTGGGTGCCGGACATAAGCTATCCGGCGCTGACCTGCCGCTTGCGACGGGGAGAACCTGACGCAAGCTACTCTCGCGGCGGATGTCCGCGAGCGGCTCGCAGAAATGCGAGACACGGCGGCAAGCGAAGCCCACGATGACGGCGGAGTGGTCCCGGCCACATCCGACTGATTCTATCACGGGCCGGCCACTCCGTCCCCTTGGACTGTTTCCATGCTCTCGGGTCCAGCGAGGACCGCGGAGACGGCGGAGCGTGGGCGAGCGAATAGCGAGTAGAAAGGGTCCCGTTGCCTACTGCCTATTGCCTTTTCTCAAATCTTCTGCCCCGTCTTGCCCCAGTCGGCGAGGAACGCGGCCAGGCCCTTGTCGGTCAGCGGATGCTTGACGAGATCGCGGATAACCTGTGGCGGCACCGTCGCGACATCCGCGCCGGCGAGCGCGGCTTGCTTCACGTGATTGACCGAGCGGATCGAGGCTGCGAGGATTTCGGTATCGAAGGCGTAGTTGTCGTAGATCGTGCGGATCTCCTGGATCAGCTCCATGCCGTCGAGGCCGATGTCGTCGAGGCGGCCGATGAAGGGGGAGATGAAGGTCGCCCCGGCCTTGGCCGCGAGCAGTGCCTGGTTCGCATTGAAGCAGAGCGTGACATTGACCATGGTGCCGGCTTGCGTCAGCGCCCGGCAGGCCTTGAGGCCGTCCATCGTCAAGGGCACCTTCACGGCGACGTTGTCGGCGATCTTGGCAAGCGTCTTGCCCTGCTCGATCATCTCTTGGGCAGACGTCGCGATCACCTCGGCCGACACCGGGCCATCGACGAGGGCGCAGATCTCCTTGATGATGGCCTTGAAATCGCCACCGGCCTTGGCCACCAGCGACGGATTGGTGGTGACGCCGTCGATAAGACCGCTCTCGGCGAGATCGCGGATGTCCTTGACGTCGGCGGTATCGACAAAGAATTTCATGAGCTTGCCCTGTCAGTTACGTGCCGCCACGGCAGTGTCGTGGGGCTTACGGTAAGATGCCCTCGTGAGTCGTAAGAACCATCCGAGCCTCTTTGCGCCCCTGGATAACCCCTCGGGGGCCGAAGGCACAACGATTAACTCGGTCCGCCGTATGCCGGTGCTGCTGCCGGTGGCGCTCGACCAAGTTTATGATTACCGCGTGCCTGACGACATGGAGCTCACACCCGGCGCCTTCGTCGCCGTGCCCTTCGGCAACGTGACCCGCATCGGCGTCGTCTGGGACAAACCGGACGAGGGCGCCAAGCCCATTCCCGACGCCAAGGTCAAGCCGGTCGAGATGGTCTACGACCTGCCGCCCTTGCCCGAGATCTCGATGCGGTTCGTCGAGTGGATCGCGCGCTATACCCTATCGCCGCGCGGCATGGTGCTGAGGCTCATGATGGGCGCTCCGGCCGCCTTCGAGCCCGTCGCGCCCAAGTTCGGCGTGCGGCTCGCCGGAGCCGCGCCCGAGCGCCAGACGCCGGGCCGGCGCCGCGTGCTCGAGGTGGCGGCGGACGGCCTCATCCGCGCCAAGGTGGCGCTCGCCCAGGAAGCCGGCGTCTCGACCTCCGTCATCGACGGCCTCACCGAGGCAGGCACGCTCGTTCAGGTCGAGATCCCCGAGCGCCGCTTGCCGGCACCCGACCCCAAGCACAAGGTGCAGAGCTTCAGCGAGGAGCAATCCGCCGCCGTGCATCAGCTCGAGGCGGCGATCGACGCGGAGCGCTTCTCCGTATCGCTCCTCGACGGCATCACCGGCTCCGGCAAGACCGAGGTGTATTTCGAGGCGGTGGCGCGGGCGCTCGCCAAGGGCCGCCAGGTGCTCGTGCTGCTGCCTGAAATCGCGCTGACGACGCAGTTCCTCGATCGCTTCAAAATGCGCTTTGGCGTCGAGCCGGTGCAGTGGCATTCGGCGGTGGGGCCGGCCGAGCGCGGGCGCATCTGGCGCGGCGCGGCGACAGGCGAGGCGCGGGCGGTGATCGGCGCGCGCTCGGCATTGTTCCTGCCCTTTGACGATCTCGGCCTCATCGTCGTCGACGAGGAGCACGACGGCGCCTTCAAGCAGGAGGACCGCGTCACTTATCACTGCCGCGATATGGCAATCGTGCGTGGCTCGCTCGGGGCGGCACCGGTGATCCTCGCCTCGGCGACGCCTTCGATCGAGAGTCACGTCAATGCGCGCACCGGCCGCTACCGGCATATTCGATTGTCGGAGCGCTACTCGGGCCAATTGCTGCCGAACGTCGAGGCGATCGACTTGAGGATCGATCGGCCCGACCCCGGCCGCTGGATGGCGCCCAAGCTCGTGCAAGCGGTGGCCGAGACGGTGGCCAAAGGCGAGCAGGCGCTCTTGTTCCTCAATCGCCGCGGCTACGCGCCCCTCACGCTCTGCCGCAGCTGCGGGCATCGGTTTCAATGCCCGCAATGCTCGGCCTGGCTCGTCGACCATCGCTTCCGCGACCGCCTCGTCTGCCATCATTGCGGATTTGCTCTCCAGAAGCCGGAGCATTGTCCCAAGTGCGGCGATACGGGATCGCTCGTGCCGTGCGGGCCAGGCGTCGAGCGCGTCGCCGAGGAGGTGGCCGAGCGGTTTCCGGACTCGCGCCTGGCCATTCTCTCGAGCGACCTGACGCCGTCCATCACCGAGCTGCGGAAAATCATCAACGCCGTCGCCGAGGGCCAGGCCGACATCGTCATCGGCACGCAGATCGTCGCCAAGGGGCACAACTTCCCAGGGCTGACGCTGGTCGGCGTCGTCGACGGCGATCTGGGGCTCGGCGGTGCGGACCCGCGTGCGGCCGAGCGAACCTTCCAGCTGCTGCATCAAGTGACGGGCCGCGCCGGCCGCGCCGAGAAGGCGGGGCGTGGCTTCGTGCAGACGCACATGCCGGAGCATCCCGTCATGGAGGCGATCATCACCGGCGACCGGGAGGCGTTTCTCGATCGCGAGATCGCGGCGCGTCAGGCGGCGATGATGCCGCCGTTCGGGCGCCTCGCCGCGCTCGTCATCTCAGGTCGCGAGAAGCCGGCCGTGGAGGTGCTCGCCCGCACGATCGCTTACGCCGCGCCGCCCGCCAAGACGATCGAGGTGCTCGGCCCCGCCGAGGCGCCGCTCGCCATCGTGCGTGGCCGCCATCGCTATCGTCTGCTCGTCAAGGCGCCGAAGGAGGTCGACCTGCAAGCCTATCTGCACGGCTGGCTCGACGCGCTGCCGCCGCTCAAGGGCGACATGCGCCTGCAGATCGATATCGACCCCTACAACTTCCTATGACGGGATCAGCGGCGGCGCAGCGAGGCGGGCGCGGCTTTGGCCTTTTCCTTGCCAGCAGATGTGGCCTTGCGCTGAGGCAGCTTCTTGGTCCGGGAATCGATCGGGCCGATGAACTGGACGCCGGCGCGGCTGCCGCGGTGCCACATGACGTAGCACTCGACGACCGAGCGCTCGAGCAGGTTCTCCATCACGAGGAAGAAGCGCTGCGGCAGCTCGATGTCGCCACCGTGACGGCGGCTTTCGCGCCGATGCAGCTCGAGGCGGGCGCCCGTCGCAGACATGTCGACGACAGTGCAGCCGAACGATTGGCTGGCGTCGCTGATGTTGGCCGGCAGCTTGACGGGCTTGCGGTGGGCGCGGCGGTTGTCGCTCGGCTTCGCAGCGGCTGCGGGACGCGACGGCGCTTCGGCCTGCGCGACGACCACGGGCAGCTGGGCAACTATGGACTCGGCTTGCGCTTTTCGCGCCGGCCGCTCCGGCTCGACGAACACGAAATTCATGGACTATCCCCGACGGACTGCTTTGGTGGACTGGCGCCAGCCATCGTTAATACTCGCGAAATGCTTACAAGCGGCAAATTCCCGCCTGAAAGTTTTATGCGTTTGCGGATTTTGTGGGCGGCGATTGGAGATCTCGGCAGGAAGACGCCCTGCCACAGGAGTGGTGAATGACGGCGTCGCGTGTTAACCGGGCGGCCATGTCCGATTCCACGCCCAGCATCCGCCCGCCGCCGATGCCAGCGGACTATGCGCTTTTGTTCGGCCTCGCGGCGTTGTGGGGCGGCAGCTTCACGTTCATCAAGATGGGCGTCGAGACGGTGCCGGCCGTCACCATGACCTTGATGCGGCTCGTCATCGCGGTTGGCGTCATGCTGGCTCTCGCCCGCTGGCAGGGCGAGCGGCTGCCGCGCGGCTCACGGATCTGGGGCGCTATCCTCGTGACGGCAATCACCGGCAATGCCCTGCCGTTCTCGCTCATCGGCTGGGGAGAGGAGCGGATCGACTCGGGCCTCGCCGCGATCTTGATGGGCGTCATGCCGCTGACGACGATGCTGATCGCGCATGTGATGACGGCCGACGATCGCCTGACGCCCGGCAAGATCGCCGGCATTGTTCTCGGCTTCATCGGTCTCGTCATTCTCATCGGCCCGTCGCGGTTGACGGGCCTCGGCGGCGAGGTGATGCGTGAGCTTGCGGTCGCCGCGGCCGCATTCTGCTACGGCATCAATGCCAACGTCACACGCTCGCTCAACGGCGTGCCGCGAATGGCGGCCATCGCTTCCGTCATGCTGGTGTCGGCACTGCTCCTGCTGCCCGTGTCGCTGATCGTCGATCAGCCCTGGACGATCGCGCCCTCCGCGCGCTCGCTCCTGGCGATCGTTGCGCTCGGCATCTTCCAGACGGCGCTCGGCACCGTAATCCTCTTCACGCTGGTTCGCCGGCAAGGCGCATCGTTCTTCTCGCAGATCAATTTCCTGGTGCCGATCTCGGGCGTGCTCTGGGGCGCCGTCGTGCTCGGCGAGCGCCCCGGACTGACGGCCTACCTCGCGCTCGGCATCATCCTCATGGGCGTCGCCATCGCAAGATGGGGGGCAAGGCGGGGGTAAGGGTTTCGCCTACCAGGGACGGGCCTTCTCGGCATTGCGACTTAGGGTTTCGATCTGCCTCAGCTCGACGAAGCGCTTGCGGATCGCCGTCATGGCGTCCGACTTGGACTTGGGCTTGCGTCCCTTGGCATAGGCCTGGGCGATTGCGATAATCTCGGCGGCCTTGAGCCGCTTGTCAGATGCCAGGTCAGAATAAGCAGAGTCGAACTGCTCGCGATCCAGCCCCGTCGCGGTCAGCTTTCCCGCATGCTCCCTAACGAGCCCATCATCGGCTCGGCCGCGTGCCATCTCATCCGTCTCGTCAACATCTAAGCTATTGTAATCCAATATAGGCCTCCAATGCGGTCCCTGCCAGGGCGGGCTACGCATGTGACGAGTGCCCATACGGACTCGGGGGCGGCGCGATAGGCGGCGCAGCGAGTCAAGGGAGATTAATGATTCGTTAACATGATTCGCTCGGCGATGTCGGCGAAAAGCGGATCGAAGAGCGCCCGAAGCGGCTCCCCATTGTTAAAGCCCAGATACGCGATGTCGTCGCCTGCGGCGTCGGCAATCCCGACCCGGCGGGGCAGAAAGTACGGTGAAACGAAGTCAGTATCGGCCTTCCAGTTCATTGCTCCATCGCGGATGGCATCTAGGGCTTTTTTCTCGCGTGAGGCCAGCGCGCTTGCTCGCGACATCATTCCGATCACACGCGCTAGGTCGAGGTCCAGGTCCAGTTCTTTCTTTATCGAGCGCATGTTGGCTATAAACTGTGGAACTGCTCGGGCACTAAGTGCGTCCAGAGTCGAGGGGACGACAAAGTAATGGCTGGCGAGAAGCCCATTGATTGTGCCGATGCTCATCCGTGGCGGGAGTATCGATCACAATGGCCGCAAAGCGTCGGCGCACGTTCGGATCCAATAGCACGCGCGCAGTCTGTACCGTACATCGGTTGTGGAAGTTTCGTTGAGCAACCAGTGTAGGAGAAGCTGGTTCTCGATTTCGGCCAGGGTAAAGCTTGCGGGGACGAGCCAGGCGTTCTTGAGGCGCCTAGACAGATGCTTCTCGATTCCGGTGAGCGTCGACAGAGTGGCGCCATCCCGGAGCAATTCGTCGACGTCTGACTTTTCGATCTCCTGTTCGGCCGCCAGCATCATCATGTTGGAGAGCGAGCCCTGGTAGTCGAGATCAATGACTAAGACCGGCTTCTCGGAGAGTCTCGCTGACATAAGCTGCAAAATTCGCCGCGAGAGTGGTCTTCCCGACGCCACCTTTCAGGTTTGCGAACGTCACAATCCTCGCGCCCAACGGGTCCCGCATCCAGCTCTTGTATTCCGGGAATGGCTGGTTGGGCCTCAGCTTCCAGAGCTGCGCGGAACCCTTGGTAATCCCCTCGAGCTCGGCGCGCAGATTGCGAACCGTGCGCTCCTTCTCCGAGACCTCCGACTTTGTCGCCTCGAGCTCGCGATGCATGTCGGCGATGCGGAGTTGCTCCTGGTGCACCTGCTCCTTGACCCGACCGAGACGCCGGTTGCTTTTCGTGATCGACAAGATCATTCGCTGCAGGCGGCCACGCTCGCGCATGCCGTAGGCGAACGAGATCAGGGCGAGAAGAGGGCTGACGACATAAGAGAGTAGCTTGATGGCTGGATTGTCGAGCCAGGCGACGAGGGAGCTGAAAAACTCTTGAATGAATTCAAACATGGACTCACCGCACGCATATACGCGCGGTGATAGTGCACGCTGAGCCAAAGGTGACTGCTGCTCGATCGCAACATCAGCCAGCAAACTCAGGCTACAGCCGAGTCCCAGATTCAGCGCCGTCAGTGTTCACGCATTCAGCTACGGCCCGCATACTTTGTCGGTCAACGCGTAGTACGCGTTGCCCGCTTCGAGGGCGGCGGCTTGCTGGTCGGGGTTCGGCGGCGCCTTGGCCATGACGTAGCCGGCGCGCTCGCGGCCGCCGAGCTTGTCGGCGTCGTAGGTGGCGTCGGCAAGGGCCGCGACGGCCTGGGTGTAGACCGCATCGGTCTCGAGCGCCATCAGCATCGGCTCGTCGACGGCCGCTTGCAGGCTCGAGACCGGCACTTCCGCGGGGTCGTATGGCGTTTCGGCGGGGAAGTGTTCGGTGAGATAGGTGAGCTGCAGGCGCTGCACCTCGAGGGACGCGAGGTCTACGACCTGGAGTGCATCGAACAGCGGTTTGCTGTCGGGGGCGAGGGCCGTGGCATAGGCGAGCTGGGCCGCGAGCTCTGCGCGCTTGGCCTCGGCGATCGCTGCGCCAGTCTCGACGATGCAGGTCTTCTGCGCGGGCGTCAGCGCGATGCCCGCGTGGGCGCCGGCCGGGACGACTGCGGCGGCGAATGCGGAGAGCGCGAGGCGGCGCAGATGCTGGGGAAGGGGGAACATTTTTGCTCTCCAGAGGAAGGGGAAACGTCCGGCGCACATGTTCAGCGGGGGCACTTGGCCGACGAGGCGGTGCCGGCCTGCGAAATCGCCTCCTGCTCGGCGCGAAACAGCTCATCGTCCATCGGGATGCCTTTCGATTGGGCGTCGCTGATGAGATAGGTGAGCCGCCGCACGCCCCCGAGCTTGGCCGAGGCTCGAGTCGCCGCGCGCCTGCGCTCCTTGGCCTCGACGTAGGCCGGATCACTGGTCTCGAGCTCCATGCGCGCAGACTCGATCTCGAGCGGCATGAGAGTTTGGAACTGGTAGACCTCCTCGGCATCAGGCGACATCAGGAGACGCATGGGCGCGGTGGTCGCGGCGTAAGCGAACTCGATGGCCGCGATCTCGGATTCGGCGATCTTGCGGTCGCGCTCGGCCGAGATGAGCGCGGCCTGTTCCGGCATAGCCTTTAGCCAAAGGGCGGCTGTTGCCTGCTCGCTCGTGACTTGAGCCGTCGACAGTGTCTTGACGGCATCGATCATGCAGCTCCGCCGCGCATCGCTCAGCGCCGCCGCGCCTTTGGCCGGCCAGCCGCACTCCTGTGTGTTGATCTCGGCGAGCTTGCTCCGCGCCTCGGTCTGAAAAGCCATCACCTCGTTCTGAAGTGCCGGCATGGCCTCCTCGCGATACCAGGTCTGCAGCGCCTCGTTGGCCTCGAGCGACTTCTGCGCTGCCGCGCCTCGATCGAGAAGATCTTGAACGCTGGGATCGACGCCCTTGAGGGCTTCGAGCTCCGTCGCAACGGTGAACATCGGCACCGCGATCTCGATCCCCATGCCGTCGCGCAGGTTGAGCTTCGACGGATCCGTGGCGATCAGATGCTTGAAGACGACGAGGGAGCCATCCCGGAGCGAGGAGTCGGCCGCCCGCATGGCATCGATGAGCTCGGCCTTGTCGGGATAGCGCGACTTGAAGAGATCAGCGGCTTGCGTGCTGGCCGCATCCATCACCTCGTTCGCCCGAGTGAACTTGGCGACGAGGCACGCCTGTTGATCGGCGCTCGGTGTCGCGGTTTGAGCCCGCGCAGCACCGGCAAGCACACCCGCCGCCAGCAGCGCAGCGACGGCCGGACGGGCGAGCGTGGTGGCTATCGTCGCAAATGTGCGTGTCATCTCGTCAACCGATCCTGAGTGAAGGCCGCGTCCTGTCTAGCAAGTCCATCCGTCGCGCAACAGTGCGACGACGGATGGTCACAGGCGAGTGGTTAAGCTCGGTTACTCGGCGATGTTAGGAATTTCGAGCTTGGGCTTGGCTTTCTTGAGGATCGCCGAGCTGTCCGATGCTTTGCGAGCGACCACCTCGTCACCGGCCGGGAGCTTGTCCTTCTTCGCGTCAAACTTGCTGCCCGGCTTCCTGACGACGACAGGCTCGAGCGAGGCGAAGCTGCCGGTCGTGCAGATGATGTCGGACGGGCCCGATCCCGCCGATGTCATCGTGCCGGCAGCGCGCTCGTGGCCGTTCTCCTTGAATTGCACGATCATGTCGAGAACGGTGTCGCCGCCGTCCGGGCGATCGGTCGCGCTGACCGACGTGCTCGTCGCATTGGTGACGCGGAAGCTCACCGAGCCGGCTCCATCGACGAGCCGCCACTTCAGGATGGCAATGGCGTCGCTGCTGACCGTGCAGTAGTCCTCGTTGCACTCCATGTCGTCGATGATCTGGGATTTGATCTGCATCTTCTGCTTGTGGGCGTTCGTGCAGTTCCAGTCGCGCATCCACCATTGCCGAGCTGTGGCAGCTTCGGCGGATACCGGTGCGAGAGTGCTGATTACGAGCGAGGCGAGACAGGCAGCGAGGATTGGAGAGTTGCGCATGGGAGGCTCCTGAAATCTGTGTTCCGTCAGTCCACAGATACTTAGGAGACGGCCGGTGCCGTTGCCTGTCACATGTGTAACAGGGGCGTACGGAATATTTGAGATGAAGAGACGTTCAGGGAGCAATTCGCCGTTTCTGGCGGTGCCGCTACTCCGCCGCCACCGCCGAGGCGTGGCTCGTGATGACCAGCGGCTCGCCTTCGCGGCGATCGGCCTGGGGCGAGATGTCGTAGCGCTCGCGGTAGCGCTTGGAAAAATGCGAGGCCGAGACGAAGCCCGACGCGATCGCCACCTCGACGATCGGCAGGTTCGAGTGCCGCAGCAGCTGCCGCGCCCGCTCGAGCCTGACGTCGAGATAGTAGCGCGCGGGCGAGCGGCCCATGTGATGATCGAACAAGCGCTCGACATGGCGGCGCGAGATTTTCGACTGCCGGGAGATCTCGGCGAGCTTCAACGGCTCGGTGATGTTGGCTTCCATCAGCTCGATGATGCGGAGCAGCCGCGGATTCTGGACGCCGACACGCGCGCCGATCGGCAGCCGCTGCCGGTCGTCGGGGCGGCGGATGCGATCGATGAGGCACTGGTCGCAGATGCTCGTCACCAGCTCCTCGCCGTGCGTCGCGCCGATCATGTGCAGCATCATGTCGAGCGAGGAGGTGCCGCCGGCGCAGGTGTAGATGCTCTGGTCGACCTCGAAGAGCACGGACTGCACATCGACATCGGGGAAGCGCTCGGCAAACCCCGGCAGGTTCTCCCAGTGAATGGCGCAGCGCCGCTCGTTGAGGAGGCCGGCCTCGGCGAGGATCCAGGCCGCCGTGCAGACACCGCCGATCGAGGCGCCCTGGGCGTGCATGCGTCTCAGCCACGCCTCGACGGAGGCATCGCGGAAATTCTCGACATCGAGCCCCGAGCAGACGACCACCATCCGCGTCGGCGTCGGGCCGAGGCAGGCGCGCTGGACGGCGGCGATCGAGGTGTCGACGGCGATGGTGACGCCGTTCGAGGCGGTCACCGGCTTGCCGTCGGTCGAGAGGAGCTCCCATTTGTAGAATGGGCGGCCGAGCATCCGATTGGCGATGCGGATCGGCTCGATCGCCATCGTGAAGGCGATCATCGAGAACTGCGGGACGAGAAGAAAATAGAGGTGCTGCGGCAACGGCTGCGAACGGTTGTGGCCATGACCGTTGGCCTCGGAGCGACCTGACATGAGACTCTTCTCCCACAGGGCCGGGATAACGGCAGGGGTCTCGTTTGGCTTGTTTGCGTCCACCCGGCTCAGATGCGACACACATCTATCACGGCTGAAACCGCCTGAGAAGCGTTGCGACACAGCCGACGACCCGGGGTAGCCGTCGCAATCCGGCTAGGATGCGTCGCCGCCGGAACGGGAGGAGAGCCCGTTTAGAGCCACGTTGCGGCCGCATCCTAAAGAGACCGTCACGAGGGGAAACGCCGCCCATGGCTACCGTCAAAAGCGACATCGAGATTGCCCGCGCCGCCAAGAAGAAGCCGATCCAGGAGATCGGTGCGAAGCTCGGCATCGGGTCGGAGCATCTCGAGCCGTATGGCCACGACAAGGCGAAGCTCTCGTTCGACTTCATCAACTCGCTGAAGGGCCGCAAGGACGGCAAGCTGATCCTCGTCACCGCGATCAACCCGACGCCGGCCGGCGAAGGCAAGACGACGACGACGGTGGGCTTGGGCGACGGTCTTAACCGCATCGGCAAGAAGGCGGCGATCTGCCTGCGCGAGCCGTCGCTGGGCCCCTGCTTCGGCGTCAAGGGCGGCGCGGCCGGCGGCGGCTATGCCCAGGTCGTGCCGATGGAGGACATCAACCTCCACTTCACCGGCGACTTCCACGCCATCACCTCGGCACACAACCTGCTCTCGGCCATGCTCGACAACAGCATGTATTGGGGCAATCCGCTCGACATCAATTCGCGCCGCATCCAGTGGCGCCGCGTGCTCGACATGAACGATCGCGCGCTGCGCGATATGGCGCTCGGCTTGAACGACAATGGCGTGGTCCGCCAGACCGGCTTCGACATCACGGTCGCCTCCGAGGTCATGGCGATCCTGTGTCTCGCCAACGACCGCGCCGATCTCGAAGCGCGTTTGGGCAAGATCGTCGTCGGCTACGACAAGGCGAAGAAGGCCGTCACCGCGCGTGATCTGAAAGCCGACGGCGCCATGACCGTTCTGCTCGAGAAGGCGATCCAGCCCAACCTCGTGCAGACACTCGAGAACAACCCGGCCTTCATCCACGGTGGCCCGTTCGCCAACATCGCGCACGGCTGCAACTCGGTGCTGGCGACGAAGACGGCGCTGAAGCTCGCCGACTATGTCGTGACGGAAGCCGGTTTCGGTGCCGATCTCGGCGCCGAGAAATTCTTCGACATCAAGTGCCGCGCGGCGGGCTTGAACCCGGCGGCGGCGGTGATCGTCGCCACCATCCGCGCGCTGAAAATGAACGGCGGCGTCAAGAAGGACGACCTCGGCAAGGAGAACGTCGAGGCGCTGACGAAGGGCTGCGCCAACCTCGGCCGTCACATCGAGAACGTGAAGGGCTTCGGCGTGCCGGTGATCGTCGCGATCAACCGCTTCATCACCGACTCGGACGCCGAGATCGCCGCCATCAAGGAATATGCGAAGTCGCAGGGCGTCGAGGCGGTGCTCTGCGAGCATTGGGCGAAGGGCTCGGAAGGTACCGAGGAGCTGGCGAAGAAGGTCGTCGCCCTCACCGAGACACCGTCGAGCTTCAAGCCGCTCTATCCCTCCGAGATGTCGCTGTTCGACAAGATCAACACGATCGCGACGAAGATCTACCGCGCCGAGAAGGCGACCGCCGACAAGAAGGTGCTCGACCAGTTGAAGGCTTGGGAGGACGCGGGCTTCGGCCACTTCCCGGTCTGCATGGCCAAGACCCAGTACTCCTTCACGACGAACCCGGACATGCGCGGCGCGCCCACCGGCCACATCGTGCCGATCCGCGAGGTGCGCCTGTCGGCCGGCGCCGGCTTCATCGTCGCCATCGCTGGCGACATCATGACGATGCCGGGCCTACCCAAGGCACCGTCGGCCGAGATCATTCGGTTCAACGCCGCAGGCGAGATCGAGGGGCTGTTTTAGCCCTCCCGCCTCTGCCGCCTCTTCAGCGCATCACTCCCACCCCCACCGTCATGCTGGCGCACGCCAGCATCCACGAGAGGGGTGTGGGATGCGGAATCGGGCCGAGCGGAACGATCTTGGCCTTCATGGGCTCCCGTGGATACCGGCGTTCGCCGGTATGACGGGATTGAGAGGGCCGGGGTTCATCGCGGGAGCGGCGCGTCGGTCACGGATCACGTAGGGGCGAGTGGCGCTCGCCCCTCTTTGGTCCTCATGGCAAGATGTACGAAGAGGGGCGACCGCCGGTCGCCCCTACGAACGACGCGTCTCGCGTCACTGATCCGCACCCCATAACTCCCGCCTATCGCCGCATAACGCGAAGCCGCGTTGCCGCATGGGCGCGGGCGATATAGGGTCCGTCGCATTCGGCAGGGCTCGTGCCCCGCGCATTTGATTTCTCGATGCTCGACGGCCGAGTCGAACCAGGGTCGCGCCATTCCGACAAGGTGCTTGCGATGAGCAAATACAACGTCTTTTCCCTCCTTCGCGAGGGCCTGCGCGGCCATACGGGCTGGAAGCCGGTCTGGCGGCATCCGACGGCACCCAAGGCCAAGTACGACGCCGTTATCATCGGCGGCGGCGGTCATGGGCTCGCCACCGCCTACTACCTCGCCAAGAACCATGGGCTTACGAACATCGCCGTCATCGAGAAGGGCTGGATCGGCGGCGGCAACTCGGGGCGCAACACGACGATCATCCGCTCGAACTATCTCGAGGATGCGAGCGCCGCCATCTACGAGCACTCGATGAAGCTGTGGGAGAACCTCAGCCGCGAGCTCAACTACAACATCATGATGAGCCACCGCGGCGTCATGAACTTGGCCCACGACGAGAGCGAGGCGCGGGGCTTGAAGCGCCGTGTCGAGGCGAACCGGCTCAACGGCGTCGATGCCGAATGGCTGGATGCCAAGCAGGTGAAGGAGTTCTGCCCGCCGATCTCGATCTCGGCCTCCGCCCGCTATCCGGTGCTTGGCGCGACCTTGCAGCGCCGTGGCGGCACGAACCGGCACGACGCCGTCTGCTGGGGCTTCGCGCGCGCCGCCGACGCCATGGGCGTCGACATCATCCAGAATTGCGAGGTGACCGGCATCACGACGGAGGCCGGCCGCGTCACCGGCGTCGTCACGACGAAGGGCGAGGTCAAGACGCCGAAGGTCGCGAGCGTCGTCGCGGGGCACACGTCCGTGCTTGCCGCCATGCTCGGCGTCCGCTTGCCGATCCAGAGCCATCCGCTACAGGCGCTCGTCTCCGAGCCGCTGAAGCCGCTGATCCCGTGCGTCGTCATGTCGAACGCGGTGCACGCCTATGTAAGCCAGTCCGACAAGGGCGAGCTCGTCATCGGCGCCGGCATCGACGGTCACAACTCCTACACGCAGCGTGGTGGCCTCGACATCATCGAGCACTCGATCGCGGCGCTGATCGAGCTGTTCCCGATGTTCTCGCGGCTCAGGCTGATGCGGCAGTGGGGCGGCATCGTCGACACGTGCCCGGATGCGTCGGCGATCATTTCCAAGACCAAGGTCAAGGGCTTCTACGTCAACGCCGGCTGGGGCACCGGCGGCTGGAAGGCGACGCCGGGCTCCGGCCACGTCTTCGCCGACCTCGTCGCCAACGACGAGCCGAACGCCATCGCCGCGCCCTTCTCGCTCACCCGCTTCGCCTCCGGCGCCCTCGTCGCCGAGCACGGCGCAGCCGCGGTCGCGCATTGAGGGTTGGTCGTGGAGCTGGCTCTGGTTGAGAACGCGACGGGTTTCGGATCGGCGATGGCACGCAAGCCTGCAAAGCCCCAGTCGAAGCTGCACCTCGATGTGCTGCCGCCGGGCCAGCGTATGCTGTGGGACGAGCTCGGCTCGACTCCAAGTCAGTTCGTGCTCTATGGCGGCACCGCCATCGCGCTCAGGCTCGGCCATCGCCAGTCGGTCGACTTCGATTTTTTCACTGACAAACCGTTCGATCCGGCGGTCCTGCTCGACACGGTACCGTATCTCAAAGGTGCCGAAGTATTTCAGCTCGCGAAGGACACCCTTTCCGTGACGACGCGGCGGGGAACGGGGGTGAAGATCTCGTACTTTTGTCCACCGAAGCCGCTTCGCATCATTGGCAAAGAGTACGTGAGCGCCTCGCCTCAACTGCGCTTGGCGCCGCTGATCGACCTTGCGGCGACCAAGGTCAACGTCATATTCCAACGTGCCTCGGCCAAAGACTACGTCGATCTACATGCGCTCGTGACCATCGGAGGCATCGATCTCCTGGCCTCGCTCGTCGCTGCGAGCTTTGTGTTCGAGGGGCAGAGCTTCAATCCGTTTGTTGCGTTGAAGGCGATCACCTACTTCGGCGACATGGAGTTCTCATCCGTGCCGCTGAATGTTCGCAAAGGCCTGGAGCGAGCTGTCGCGACGATCGACATGAGCGCATACGACGCGACTGTCGAGGCCTACCGCCGCGAGCCCGGCCGCTGGAAGTCCTTCCCATGAAAGCCCTTCCGCACACGCCAGAATTGCTGGATGTCGCCCGTCGAGTCGTCTGGTTTCAGGACGGCGAGGAGACCTTGCGGCATCCTCTCACGTTCCTTGCCTATCTCATGACGTTCACGACCCCGTCGGACTTCGCCGTCGTTCGCCAGCATGCGTCGCTCGACGATTTCCGCGAGGCCCTCGAGCACGCGCCACCCGGCGTCTTCGATGTCCGCTCCTGGACCTACTGGAACATCGTCTGCGGGCGCGATCCCGTGCCGCCGATGCCGCAACGGAAAATCCCGGGCGTCGATGCCCTTCCCCAATCCAATTCGCGTTGGAGCTGACCCACATGTTCGTCATCACCTGCCCCTGGTGCGGTCCGCGTGACCAGAGCGAGTTCAGCTACGGCGGGGAGGCGCACATCCCGCGCCCCGGCAACAGCCACGAGCTCAACGACGAGCAGTGGGCGGAGTTCGTCTTCATGCGCAACAATCCCAAGGGCCTGTTCCGCGAGCGCTGGATGCACGCATCCGGCTGCCGGAAGTGGTTCAACGCCGTGCGCAACACGGCGACCGACAAGTTCCTCGCCGTCTACAAGCCGGGCGATCCGAAACCCGAATTGGGCGACTCCGGCCTGGCGACGCCGTCGGGCGAGCCGCCGGCCGGCTCGGGCAACGACGCGGCCAAGATCGTGCGCGACGGAGGATCGAGATGAGCGCTCCCTTCCGTCTCTCCAAGGGCGGTCTTATCGACCGCAACCGGACGATCAAGTTTTCTTTCGACGGCAAGAGCTACGAAGGCTATCCGGGCGATACGCTCGCCTCCGCGCTGATCGCCAACGGCGTCCACATGGTGGCGCGCGGCTTCAAGTACCATCGTCCGCGCGGCATCGTCGGCGCGGGCTCGGACGATCCGGCGGCGCTCGTGCAGATCGGGCGCGACGGCATCTCGACGGACCCGAACACGCGCGTGACCGAAGCCGAGATCTTCGACGGGCTGGTCGCCCGGCCACAGAACGTCTGGCCGTCGCTCAACTTCGACGTCGGTGCGCTCAACGATCTGTTCTGGAAGTGGCTCTCGGCCGGCTTCTACTACAAGACCTTCATGGGCTTCCCCGGCTGGATGTTCTACGAGAAGCACATCCGCAACGCCGCCGGTCTCGGCGTTGCTCCGGCCGGCGCCGATCCCGAGCACTATCAATCCTTCAACCGGCACGTCGACGTGCTCGTCGCCGGCGGCGGCGCGGCGGGGTTGATGGCGGCGTTGGGAGCGGCCCGTTCGGGCGCGCGGGTCATTCTCTGCGAGGAGACGGCGCATCTGGGCGGCTCGCTGCTCGCGCTCGACCCCATGACGAACCGCATCGGCGGGCTCTCGCCGCAGGCCTGGGTCAAATCGATGGCGGACGAGCTCGCCAAGCATCCCGAGGTGACGGTGCTGACCCGCACGGTCGCGTTCGGCTACTACGCCGACAACTTCGTCGGCCTGCATCAGTCCTGCCAGGATCACCTCACGCCGCAATTGCGCAAGCAAGGCAAGCCCCGCCAGCAGGTCTGGCGCGTGCGCGCGGCCGAGGTGGTGCTCGCGACCGGCGCGGCCGAGCGGCCGCTCGTGTTCCACGGCAACGACCGTCCGGGCATCATGCTCGCCGGCGCCGTCTCGACCTACATCCATCGCTATGCGGCGCTGCCCGGCAAGCGGCCGATCGTGTTCACGAACAATGCGAGCGCCTGGACGACCGCATTCGATCTCGCCCGCGCGGGGGCCCAAGTGCAGGCCATCGTCGATACGCGCGCCGAGGTCGAGTCGCAGTCGATCGCCGAGGCGAAGGCGCTGGGCATCCCGGTCTATACCCATTCCGGCATCGTCGCGACGCGCGGCCGCAAGCGGGTCAATCTCGCGGTGATCCGGAGTCTCGATGGCCAAGGCGGCGTGACGGGGCCGGAGACGACGCTGACGACCGATCTCGTCGCGGTGTCGGGCGGCTGGTCGGCCAACGCAGCACTGTTCTCGCATTCGCGCGGCAAGCTCGCTTGGGATCCAGGTCTGCAAGCCTTCCGGCCGGCGGTCTCCTGGCAGCGCGAGCGCTCGGCTGGCGGCGCGAACGGCAAGACGTCTTTCGCCGATACGTTCGCCGAAGGCGCGAGGGCCGGCGCGGATGCGGCGACGAAGGCAGGCTTCACAGCAGAGCCGCCCGAGACGCCCAAGCTCGAGCTCGAGCGCAACATCCACTACCGTGTCGACACGCTCGTCGAGGTTCCGTCCGGTCTCGACAAGTCGAAGACCCGCGCCTTCATCGACCTGCAGAACGACGTGCAGGCGAAGGACGTCAAGCAGGCCGTGAAGGAGGGCTACCGCTCGATCGAGCACGTGAAGCGCTTCACGACGACCGGCATGGGCTCCGACCAGGGCAAGCTCGTCAATGTCAACGCCTTCGGCATCATCGCCAAGGCGCTCGGGCAGACGATCCCGGAGACCGGCATCACGACCTATCGCCAGCCGTTCAAGCCGGTGACGTTCGGTGCGCTCGCGGGTCAGCATGCCGGCCCGCTCTATGCACCGCGCCGCACGACCCCGATGCATGATTGGCACGTCGATCGCGGGGCGATCTTCGAGCCCGTCGGCGACTGGTTACGCGCGCAGACGTATCCGAAGGCGGGCGAGACTTTCCAGCAGGCCGTGCAACGCGAGACGAAGGCCGCCCGCACCGGCGTCGGCATTCTCGATGCCTCCACGCTCGGCAAGATCGAGATCAAGGGCAAGGACGCGCGCGAGTTCCTGAACCGCGTCTACACGAACGCCTGGAAGAAGCTCGGTATCGGCCGATGCCGCTATGGGCTGATGCTCAGAGAGGACGGCATGGTGTTCGACGATGGTGTCACCGCCTGCCTCGCCGACGATCATTTCCACATGACGACGACGACCGGTGGAGCGGCGCGCGTGCTCGGCTGGCTCGAGGAGTATCTCCAAACCGAGTGGACCGATCTCGACGTCTACATGAACACCGTCACCGAGCAGTGGGCGGTTGCGAGCATTTGTGGACCCGGTTGCGAAAAAATCATCGCCAAGCTTTGTCCGACGCTGGACGCGTCGGAGGCGGCCTTGCCGTTCATGGCCTTCAAGGAGTCGGAGATCGACGGACTGCCGGTCCGCGTGTTCCGCATCTCTTTCACCGGCGAGCACTCCTACGAGATCAACATCGGCGCATCCTATGGGCTGTGGCTGTGGGAGAAGATCTTCGAGGTGGCCAAATCGCTCGGCATCGAGGTGACGCCCTACGGCACGGAGGCGATGCACGTGCTGCGCGCCGAGAAGGGCTTCATCATCGTCGGCCAGGACACCGACGGCACGGTGACGCCGGTCGATCTCCGGATGGACGGCCTCGTCAAGAAGGACGCCGACTTCATCGGCAAGCGCTCGCTGACGCGCTCCGACACGGCGCGCACGAACCGCAAGCAGCTGGTCGGGCTTCTCACCGAGGATCCGGGCGTCGTTCTCATGGAGGGCGCCCATGTGATCGCGACCTCGACGGAGCCTGCACCGCCGGTGCCGATGCTCGGCTACGTCACGTCGAGCTACATGAGCCCGAACCTCGGCCGCTCCATCGCCCTGGCGCTCGTGCAAAGCGGGGGTAAGCGGATGGGCGAGACGCTCTACGTCTCGCGCCGCAATGGCACGCCGATCCCGGTCAAAGTCACCGAGATCGATTTCCTCAAAGCGCAAGGAGGCCGCTCATGAGCGACCCGCGCCGCAAATCGGCACTCGCACATCGTCGCGCGCTGTCCTCGCCGGAAGCCTCGATCCGCGAGGTGCCGTTCCAGGGCAAGCTCGTGCTCCGGGGTGACGCCTATCGCGTATCGGGTCCGGTCTCGACCGTGCTCGGTCTCGAGCTGCCGCGCGCGGTCAAGGGCACGGCGGCGAACGGTGGCGTAACCGCGATTTGGACCGCACCGGACGAGTGGTGGATCTTGACGCCGCCGGGCGAGGAGATCGCGATCAAATCGAAGCTCGAGATCGCGCTCTTCGGCACGCCCTCGCTCGTCAGCGACGTGACGGATTATTACACGGCGATCGCGCTCGAGGGCTCGAAAGCCCGCGAGATGCTGATGAAGATGATGACGATCGACCTGCACCCGCGCGCCTTCAAGGCTGGCGATGCCGTGTCGTCGAACATGGCGCGGGCCGTCGCCGTGCTGCGCCAGACGCGCGACGACATCGGCCGCCAGGGACCGGCGTTCGAGATCCTCATCCGCATCTCGATGGCGGACTACCTCTGGTGTCTGCTCGCCGAGGCGGGTCACGAGTGGGGTTTGCCGATCGAGACGCCGAAGGGACAGGTCAAGCAGCACTTGCCGCATTTCGACGGCCATTGATCTCTAGATCAGCTGCGCCACCAGGCGTGTGACTGCGCGATGAGCACGGCGCCGATGACGACAGCGGCGCCAGCGATCTTCATCGGTGTCATGACCTCGCCGAGCAAGAGCGCCGCGAACAGCATCGTGAAGACGACCTCGAAGTTCGTCAGCATGGCGGCCGGCACCGTGCCGATGAGCTTGATGCCGAACATCAAGCCGAAGAAGGCTACGGCGCTCGTCAGCACGACGACCACGCAGGCGCGCCAGCCGCCCTCATCGAGCGAGAGCACGATGCCACGCTCGGTCGCGAGCGAGAAGGCGAGGGCCGCGCCGAGCGCCGCGAGCGCCACGTAGACCGAGACGACGAGGGAATCGGCGCCGTCGAGCGCACGACCACCCGCGAGAAATGCGACGGTCACCGCCAGCGCGGCGAGGCCTGCGAGCACAATCCCCTTCGGATCATAGGCAACCTCGTCGAGCCCGATCGTCAGACCGACGCCCGCCAACGCCACGATCAGGCAGACCGTCTCGATCGCGCCCGGCAGACGGCGATTGATGAGGGCCTGCAACAATGCGGTCAGCACGGGAAACGTGAACAGGATCAGGATCGCCACGCCGACGGGGATATAGGCGAAGGCCGTGATGACCGAGATGGCCCCCGCACCGAACAAGGTGCCCGAGCCCAACGCGGCGACGATCTGACGGGCGGGTAGCCTGAGCGGCCGTCGCAGAACCAGGAGTGCGATCACGCAGATGAAAATGCACCACGTGTAGCGGAAGGCCATGATCGTCGGCGCATTGCCGCCGGCCGCATAGTAGAGCGGGATGGCTGCATTGCCGATGCCGACCGAGATCGCCGAGGCGAGCATGATGGCGATTCCGGCGAACAGTCGCTTGGGCGGCGCGGCGACAGAGGTCATGCCGCCTCTCCGCTTCGCTCCGAGACGTAGACCGCGCCGATCACGAGCAAGCCGCCGATGATGTGCATCGCCGTCAAATGCTCACCCAGCACGAAGGGCGCCAGCGCGATCGTCATCACCGGCTCGAGGTTCATGAGCATTGCCGCCGGGGCGCCCCCGATCCGCCGGACGCCTTCATACATGCCGAACATCGCGAAGCTGAAGCAGCATGCCGGGATGAGAAACAGGAGCCATCCGTAGGTGACGGCCGGCAGGCTGAGCGTCCCCGACAGCAGCACGAAGGCCGCCGTCGCGATGCCGCCGGCGATGACCATGTAGAACGTCACCGTCATCGCATCGGCTGCGCGGAGCTTGACGCTGTTCCATGCGAAGGAGAACGAGAAGCCGATGGCGCTCATGATGGCGAGCGCGATGCCGCGCGGGTCGAGTGTCACATCGCCGATGCCGGTCGCGACCGCGACGCCCGCGAACGCCACAATGAGGCAGACGATTTGCAGAAAGCTCGGCGGATGACGATGCCAGATGGCGAGCATCACCGCCGTGAGCACCGGATTGGTATAGACGACGACAATAGCGAGGCTGACGGGGATGAACTGGAACGATCCCAGCAGTCCGATGGCGCCGATCGCGACCGCGACCCCGCTCCCCATCGCATGTGCGATATCGCGGCGCGAGAGCGCAAAGCCGCGCCCGCCGAGCAAGAGAACGAGCCCGAGCGCGGTCGAGGAAAAGATGAAGCGGAAGAGCACGACCGACTGGGCGTTCCAGCCCGATTTGTAGACGAAGGGAAGCGTGACGTTGTTGATGGCGAGCGCCAAGGCCGCGGCCAACGTGACCGCCATGCCGACGGACCGGCCGGTCGAGAGCGTCGATGTTCCGGCGGTCATGGTATCCCCGCGCAAAGGTATTTCACCTCACTCTACCGGTCTCGTCTCGAGGTGCCCATGGGCGCGGCTGCAACGCCGGGATGCATCGCTCCTGCGACCTGCCCCTTTCGCAGTCGCACATCGCAATTTAAGCTCCAGCAGATCGAAGGCCCCACCGCGAGGATCACCATGGACGCCAGTCGTATCGTCAAGTTCCGCCGCATGGCCGATGGCACGGCCGAGGAGTACAAGATGCTGGCCGAGCTCGAGGTGGAGTTCTGCAAGCAGCTCCCCGATCGCATCCTGAAGGAATTGCGCGATCTCGAGCACAGCCATTCCGGCTATCAGATCACCCGGCTCGAGCATTCTCTCATCTCGGCGACGATGGCCGAGCGCGACGGCGCCGATATCGACTGGATCATCGCCGCTCTCATTCATGACATCGGCGATGCTCTTGCACCGCACAATCACAGCCAGCTCGCCGCCTCGATCGTGGCGCCCTATCTGCGCGACGAATGCACGTGGGCGCTGAAGACACACGGCATTTTCCAGATGGTCTACTACGCCCATTTCACCGGCGGCGACCGCTATGCGCGCAACGTCTACAAGGACCATCCCTTCTATCAAACCGGCGTCGATTTCTGCGAGCGCTGGGATCAGTCGGCCTTCGATCCCGACTACAAGTGGGAACAGCTCGAGCACTTCGAGCCGATGCTGCGCGAGGTCTTTGCACGCACGCCTTGGGATCCGGCCGTGATCCGCAAGGGCGAGCGCGTGCCGCTCACGGGCGCCGGCACTTAGCCCGGCCGTTCGCCTCGACCGTCCCGCCCCGCGAATGGCGGCCCCGCACAGTGCGTGACTTCACAAATCGCGCGCTTGCGCTCCACATTGCCTCAGGGATTGCGCAGGAGGCTCGATATGGAGAAGCGGCACGCTTGGCCGAAAGATCATTGGAATTGGCCGATCAAAGTGTCCCACAAGCACGGTGTGCGGTGTGGAGACATGCTCTGGGTCGGCGGCCAGGTGGATCTGACGCCCGAGGGCCAAGTGCGCAATCCGGGCAGCGTGCCGATGCAGGCGCGGCATGCGATGGAGAACCTGACGCGCGTTCTCGCCGAGCTCGATGCGCAGCCTCAGGATCTCGTGAAGCTCAACTGCTTCTACGTCAACGATGGGCGTCTCGACGAGACGGCGTTCCTCGGCATGGTGGCCGCCGGCCTGCCGCAAGGGGCGAAGCCCGCGATCACGGCCGTGCCCGTGCCCTATCTCGCCTATCCCGGCATGGTGGTCGAGATCGAGGCGATCGCCATGCGCGGGCCGGACGGCAAGCCGATGCCGCGCACCTACGCGAAGGCCGACGGCCTGTCGCCGCTCGCGCCGCCCTTCGCCTCGGCCGTCAGATGCGGGAGGATGATCTTCGTCAGCGCTCAGGCGCCGATCACGGCCAAGGGCGATGTCATCGCGCCCGGCAAGGTCGTCGACCAGACGATTGCGGTGATGGACCAGATCGGCAAGGCCTTGGCGAGCTTCGGCGCCGGCTTCGGCGATGTCGTGAAGCAGAACCGCTGGTATGTCGGCCACGGCACCGTCGAGGACTTCGAGCCCGCCGCGCTCAAATGTGCCTCCTACTATAAAGAACCCGGCCCTGCCGCGACGGGCGTTCCGATCCCACGGCATGCGCGCGAGGGTGTTCAGATCAAGATCGACGTCATCGCCATGCTGGGTGAGGACGGCTCACATCTGCCGCGCCGGCACGTCTGGCCCGAAAGCCTCTGGGATTGGACGATCAAGCTCCCCTACAAACATGGCCTCAAGTGCCACGACATGATCTTCCTCGGCGGCCAGGTCTCGATCGACAAGACAGGACGCGCCGTCAATCCGAACGACATGGGCAAGCAGACACGCCAAGCGATGACGCACATCGGCACGATCCTGAAGGAGCTCGGCGCGGGCTTTGGTGACGTCTGCAAGGTGCTGACCGTCTACGAGGGCGGCGAGCGAGCGGGGGACTTGCACGAGAACCTGCAAATCCGCTCCTCGCACTTCCCCGATCCAGGGCCTGCGACGACCGGCATTCCGCTGCCCAAGCTCGCCTATCCCGGCATGGTCATCGAGATCGACATCTACGCGATGGCCGAGCCGGACAAGTAGATCGCGCTATCCGGTAATCCCGCGCAACCGCTCGCCGCGCCGCCGCATCAGCTCGGCGCCGACGAGCAGCAGCGTCGAAAAGACGATCAGCACGGTGGCGGCCGCCGTGATGGTCGGGCTGATCTGCTCGCGGATGCCCGAGAACATTTGCTTGGGTAGCGTCCGCGTCTCGGGATCGGCGAGGAAGAGCGCGACGACGACCTCGTCGAACGAGGTGACGAAGGCGAACAAGGCGCCCGAGATCATGCCGGGCAGGATCAGCGGCATGATCACTTTGCGGAATACCGTGAAAGGCGAGGCGCCGAGGCTGGCGCCCGCACGCGCCAGCGTCCAGTCGAAGCCGGCGAGCGTCGACGTCACCGTCACGACGACGAACGGCGTCGCCAGCACCGTGTGCGCCAGGATGATGCCGATGATCCAGCCGATCATGCCGAGCTTGGCATAGAAGAAGTACATGGCGACCGCCGAGATGATCACCGGCACGATCATCGGCGAGATGAGGGTGCCGAGCATCAACGAGCGTAGCGGCAGGTTCGTGCGTGACAGGCCGAGCGCTGCGAGCGTGCCGAGGATCGTCGACAGGATCGTCACCGATACCGCGACCTTGACGCTGACCCAGAGCGCCGGCATCCAGCGATCGCCCATGAAGAAGTCCTGATACCACTGCAGCGAGAAGCCGGGCATCGGGTAGGTGAAGTAGGGCTCCGCGTTGAACGACAGCGGCATGATGACGAGGATCGGCGCGATCAGGAACAGGAGCACCGCGGCCGTGAAGATCCACGTGCTCCAGTAGGCCACCTTCTCGACCGGCGTTGCGTAGGAGGCGAGCTTCATGACCGCTTATCCGAGCTTCACTTTGTCGATGCCGACGAGGCGATTGTAGACCCAGTAGAGAATGAGGGTCGCGACGAGCAGGATCGTGCCGAGCGCGGACGCCTTGCCCCAGTTGTTCTCCTGGTTGATGGCCTGGGCGATGAAGCCCGAGACCATCTGGTCAGCCGGACCGCCGACGAGCGCCGGCGTGATGTAGTAGCCGAGGCTCAGGATGAACGTCAGCAGGCAGCCCGCGCCGATGCCGGGCAGCGTTTGCGGCAGGTAGATGCGCCAGAACGAGTAGACGGGTCCGCCGCCGAGTGAGCGCGCCGCCCGCATGTAGGTCGGCGAGATGCCTTTCATGACGCTGTAGATCGGCAACAGCGTGAACGGTAGCTGGATATGCACCATGGCGATGATCGTGCCGAAGCGGCTGAAGATCAGCTTCACCGGTTCGCTCGACAGGCCGAGACCCATGATCACCTCGTTGATGAGACCGTTGTCGAGCAGGAGCACGTACCAGGCGGTGGTGCGCACGAGCAGCGACGTCCAGAACGGCAGCAGCACCAGAATGATCAGCAGATTGGCCCAATTGGGCGAGGTGTTTGCGAGCACATAGGCGACGGGGAAGCCGAGGATCAGCGTGACGACCGTGACGAGCAGACTGATGTAGAACGTCCGCATCATGATGCTGAAGTAGATCTGCCGGTTGGCCGGCACGGCGCTGATCCCGCCTCCGGCGTTCTGCTCGAGGTCGACGGCCGCGAGCAGATAGGAGGGCGTGATCGCGTGACCGACCTGCCCGAGCTTCGCCCAGGTGTTCGGATCGCCCCACATCTTGTCGGCGGCGATCATCGCCTCCTTGTAGGGAGGCGCCACGATCTTCTCGGCCTTGCTCACGCTACCGATGAATTTGGAGCGGATGCCGCTGATCTCGTAGTTCAGGCGCTTGCCGAGCAGCGCTTGCGAGTTTCTCTCGCGCACGCCTTTGAAATCCTCGACGAGCGCTGCGTAGACCGCTTCGTCGGGGAGGTCCTTGCCATCCCAGCTTTCGAGTGCCGCGAGCGTCTTGGGGAGGTTGTCCCGGAAGTCGGGATCGTAGACGGCGTTCGTCAGCATCATGATGATGGGGATGACGAACGAGATGACGATGAAGAGAAGGAGCGGCAGCAGCAACCCGAAGGCCCTGAGCTTGCCCAAGCGCTCCGCCCGGCGCAGCTGACGCCGCAGCACGGAGACCTCAGCCGGAGCCACCGAGCCTGAGGCGGACATGGCGATCGTCATCGGCGGCCCCTCGACGGGAGAAAAGGGGCGAGGAGCAAGATACCCCTCGCCACCACTGTCTTACTGCGCAACCCAGGCGTTGAAGCGCTCGCGCAGCTCCTCGCCCTTGTCGGCCCAGAACTGAGCTTCGGCGATGAAGGCCGTCTTCATATTCTCGGGCGTCGTCGGCAGATCCTTCGCGGTGTCAGGATTGATGCTGCCGAGCGCGTCCTTGTTGGACGGGCCGTAGGAGATGTAGTTCGTCTGGTCGGCCTGGCGGTCGACGCGGCTCGCGAAGGCGATGAACTTGTAGGCCTGATCCATCTTCTTGGAGCCCTTCGTGATCGTCCAGCCCTCCCAATCGAGGCCCTGGTGATCCCACATGATGGCGAAAGGCTTCTTGTCCTCCTTGATCGCCTTGAAGATACGGCCGTTCCAGGCCGAGGTCATGACGACCTGACCGTCGGCGAGCATTTGCGGCGGCACCGCGCCGGCATCCCACCAGGTGATGTCGCCCTTGATGGTGTCGAGCTTGGCGAAGGCGCGGTCGACACCTTCAGGCGTCGACAGGACCTTGTAGACGTCCTCCTTTGGCACGCCATCGGCGATCAGAGCCCACTCGAGATTGATGAAGGGGTTCTTCTGCAAGCCGCGCTTGCCCGGAAACTTCTTGGTGTCGAAGAAGTCGGCGATCGTGGTCGGGCCCGGGTTGAGCTTCGTCGTGTCGTAGGCGACGACCGTGGCATAGAAAATCGTCGGAACGACGCAATCGCTGGCATCGGCGCCGAGGAACTTCGAGCGGTCGAGGCCGAGCTTGGCCCAGTCGAGCTTCTCGATGATGCCTTCGGCGCAGGCGGCGAGCACGGTCTGGGAGTCGTTGTCGACGACATCCCACGTCACGTTGCCGGATTCGACCTGGGCGCGGATCTTGGCGATCTCGCCGCCGAACTCCTCCTCGGTGATCTTGATGCCCGTCTCTTTCACGAAGGGCTCGAAGTAAGCTTTCTGCTCACTCGCCTGATAGGCGCCGCCCCAGGACACGATGGTGATCGCGTCTTCGGCCCAAGCGTAAGTCGCGGTCGCCGCGATGGCGGCTGCGGCTAAAATTCCAAGCTTCTTCATACTATCGTTCTCCGTTGCACGTTACCTGACCGATCACTGCCTTGCCGCGTCGCTCGCCTCACTGCGGATCGAGCGCGCGGCAATCTCTCGTTCGCCAGCCGACCGTCACCGGCTGGCCTGCGTTCAATAGTCCGGCGCCTTCCTTGTTCGGCGCCTTGACGATGAACTCTTTGCTGCCCGGCACCTCGACGCGAACGCGTACGTGGTCGCCGAGATAGATCGTCTCCGCGACCGTGCCCGACAGCCGGTTGACGATGTCGCTCGCCTGCGGATTGAGCTCGACGCGCTCGGGCCGGATCGAGATGAGCGTCGGCTTGCCTTGCCCCGCGACGTTGATCTTCAGCGCCTCGACGACGGGGCCACCTTGGATCTCCACCGCGCAGGTTTCGCCGTTGATCGCCTTCACCGTGCCGGCGATGCGGTTGTTCTCGCCGATGAACTGGGCAACGAAGCTGTTGACGGGACGCTCGTAGAGCTCGGCTGGTGTCGAGAGCTGCTGGACGACGCCGTCGTTGAAGACGGCGATGCGGTTCGACATCGTCAGCGCTTCCGACTGGTCGTGCGTGACGTAGACGACGGTGACGCCGAGGTTCTCGTGAATGTGCTTGATCTCGTACTGCATCTGCTCGCGCAGCTGCTTGTCGAGCGCGCCGAGGGGCTCATCCATGAGCACCAGCTCGGGGTCGAAGACGAGGGCGCGGGCGACCGCAATGCGTTGCTGCTGACCGCCCGAGAGCTGCGAGGGACGGCGCTTGCGCATCTGCGGCAGCCGCACGAGATCGAGCGCCCATTGCACCTTCTTGTCGATGTCGGCTTTCGACATCCGCCGCACCTCGAGGGGGAATGCGAGGTTCTCCTCGACCGTCATGTGCGGGAAGAGGGCGTAGTTCTGAAACACCATTCCGATGCCGCGCTTGTGCGGGGGCAGGGCGTTGATCGGCTTCCCATTGAGCAGGATCGAGCCATGGGTCGGCGTCTCGAAGCCGGCGAGCATGAGGAGCGACGTCGTCTTGCCGGAGCCTGACGGGCCGAGCAGCGTCAGGAACTCGCCCTTCGCGATGTCGAGATTGAGATTCTTGACGACGAGAGTCTCGCCGTCGAAACTCTTCTGAACGTCCTTGAACTGCACATGGCTGCCAGAGGCAGCCAGGCCCGCACCTTGCGCGCCCGCCATTCCAAACCCTCGACCTGCGCCGCTTTCGCACACCGGCGAAAATCGCGACTACGGGATGACGTTTCCCACCCATTGGACGAGCTTCGAGGCTCGCCTCTTCGTCTGAGGCAAATGTGACAATGCATAGCAGCTTGTCAACGAGAGAATGGCTGATGAGGTCATCAGCGAAAGATATGAGGCCCCGGCCGCTGCCGGCCGGGGCTCCGTTGTCGTCCTATCCTTGATCAGACGCCGGCCTGGGTGACGAACTTCGCCACCATGAAGGGCGTCAGCCCTTCGAGCCCGCCCTCGTGGCCGTAGCCCGAGTCCTTGACGCCGCCGAAGGGCGTTTCAGGCAACGCCAGGCCGTGGTGGTTGATCGACACCATGCCGGTGTCGAGCGCATCGGCCACGGCCGTCGCTGTTTTGGCTGACTTCGTATAGGCGTAGCCGGCGAGTCCGAAGGGCAGGCGGTTCGCCCGCTCGATCGCCTCCTCGAACGTCTTGAATGGCGTCATCACGGCGACGGGGCCGAACGGCTCCTCGTTCATGATGCGCGCGGTCTCCGGCACGTCGGTGAGCACGGTCGGCTCGTAGAAATTGCCCTGATTGCCGATGCGCTTGCCGCCGGCCTGGACCTTGCCGCCGTGCTCTTGTGCATCGGCGACGAAGGATTCGATGGCGTCCCGGCGGCGCGCATTGGCGAGCGGGCCCATTTTGGTCGCGGGATCGAGGCCATCGCCGACTTTCACGGCCTTGGCAAGGTCGGTGAACTTCGAGACGAACTTGTCATAGACCTTGTCGTGCACGAAGAAGCGGGTCGGCGAGATGCAGACTTGACCGGCGTTGCGCCACTTGGCGGCCGCCGTCAGCGTCGCGGCGTGGTCGACGTCGACATCGTCGAAGATCAGGACCGGACCGTGCCCGCCGAGCTCCATCGTCACGCGCTTCATGTAGCGGCCGGCCATCTCGGCCAGATGCTTGCCGACCGGCACCGAGCCGGTGAAGCTGATTTTGCGGATGATTGGCGAGGGGATGAGGTGGCTCGAAATCTCGGCCGGCACGCCGAACACGAGATTGACGACGCCCGCCGGCACGCCCGCGTCATGCAGGCAGCGCAGCACCGCGACCGACGAGCCCGGTGTCTCCTCCGGGCATTTGATGATGATCGAGCAACCGGCGGCAAGCGCCGGTGCGATCTTTTTCAGCATCTGCGAGACGGGGAAGTTCCAGGGCGCGAAGCCCGCGACCGGGCCGACCGGCTCGAGCACCACCATCTGACGAACGCCGTCGATCCGGGGCGGAATGATGCGGCCGTAGGCGCGGCGACCCTCGTCCGCGAACCATTCGATGACGTCGGCGCTGACGTTGACCTCCATCGTCGCCTCGCCGATCGTCTTGCCTTGCTCCTGCGTCAGGCAGCGGGCGATGTGGTCGGCGCGCGAGCGCAAGAGATCGGCGGCCTTGCGCAGGACTTTGGCGCGCTCGAAGGCATTGACCTTGCGCCAGGCCTTGAAGCCCTTGTCGGCCGCTTTGAGGGCGGCATCGAGATCGCTCTTGGCGACGTGCGGAACCTGGCCGATCGATTTGCCGGTCGCAGGGTTTAGAACGTCCTGCGTGCGCCCGCCGGCGCCCTGCCGGAACTGGCCGTCGATATAGAGCTCGAGCGTCTCGTACATGATCTCTCCGGATGGTCCTCACGCGGTTGCGTGGTGCGAAAATTTGCGGGCAGTTACGTGGCACGAATTGGCGAAGTGCACCAGATGGCTGGCGTGCCGATCCGGCATGCCGGCACCGCCGCGAGCCAAGCGATGCAACCTTGGCGCCCCAGAAAGGGTTAACGCATGGTTAACCAGCGTCCTACGGCCGCAGTGGGGAGGGTTGTACGTTCCACACTCTGGCCATAATGTTCAACCCCTATCGCAGCGCCTTGCGGCAAATGCCTCGTCCTGAGGCGATTTCCAAAGTTGCGCGTAACCGCATCGCTTGCTCGTGCCCTGGGTGCACGGGAATTTCCTTCCGGCTCTACCAAGCAGTTACAGAGGAGTTACGTTATGAAGCGAGCCATTCTGGCGGCCTTTCTCGTCGCGCTCGCCCTGGTTCCGATGTTCGGAGCCTCGGACGCCAAGGCCTATAGTCAAACGGGGATTGCCTCGTACTACTGGCAGGGCCGGCTGACGGCCAACGGCGAACGGTACCGTCCCGACGGGATCAGCGCCGCACACAAGACATTGCCCTTCGGCACCCGCGTGAAGGTCACGCATATCGCCAGCGGCCGGTCGATCGTCGTCCGCATCAACGACCGCGGGCCGTTCGTCAGAGGCCGTATCATCGATCTGTCGCGTGGCGCGGCCGGCGCGCTCGGCATCAAGGGCGCGGGACTTGCGCGCGTCCGCATCGAGGTCGTCGGCGGCGGCTCGGGCAAGGCGACGCGCACGGCCAAGCACTACAAGAAGAAGCACAAGAAGCACTACGCCAGCGCGCAGAAGCGCAACTGGAAGAAGAAGTCGAAGCGTGTCGACGCAGTCGTCGCCGCCAACGACACGCCCAAGAGCGTCAAGAAGCGCGCCAAGAAGCAGTAGTGCATTCGCGAATTTCGATCGTCACGGGCCCCCTTGCGGGGCCCGTTTCGTTTTCGGGCGACTCGCGCGCTATTGGTACGAGATGGGGATGTTGAAGACGAGTTGGTCGGACGTTGCCCCACTCGGCGGTTGCGGGAATGGCGCCGAGCGCTGAACTGCGGTCATGGCGGCGCGATCCAGGCTGGCGTTGCCGCTCGATCGTGAAATGCGCGTGAACCGAATGCCGCCCGTCGTGGAGATGCCGACGGTGACGACGGCCTTGCCGCGTCCACTGGTTCCTGCCGGCTTGTTGCGGGCCACACGTGCGCGGACAGAGTTCGCATAGCTCCCGATCCCGGCCTTGCCCGAGGACGCTCTGCCGACTGTTCCTTTTGCCTTCGACTTTCCCGTGCTCGCCGACTTGGATTTGGCCGCCCCGGTAGAGGCGTCGCTCGAGCCGTCCGTCGGCAGGGCCGCGAGCTTCTTGGCCTTGGCCTTCGCCGTCGTGCCGGATTTGGCGTCGCTCTTCGGCAGCTCGGCCTTTTTCTTGGCTTTCTCTTTCGGCTTCGGATCGGCCGCGGCGGAGCGCCTGGGCGGCTCCAGCGACGCGACTTTCTTCGGCAGCGGGCGTTTGGTGGTCGCCTTGGGCATAGGCTCCGAAGGTGCGGTCTCGGTGGCCTCGGTCGCAGCCTCGGGCGGCGGCAGCGTCACGGGCGCCGTCTCGTCCGGCGGCGCGTCGAGCGTCAGCGGGGGATCGGCTCGAACGATCGGCGGTGGGGTCAACTGAGGTGAGGGCGCCTCGGTCACAGGCGCCGCGGCTGGCATGGCCGATGCCTCCGGCTCGGCCTCGGGTGAGCGGGCCTCGGCAGCCGGCTCTACCGGGGGGGCAATCGAGGCCGTCTGGATGCTTCGCTCGGCCTCGGACTCTCCGAGCTCCGGCGCCTTTGCTGCCTGTGGCGGAGCGGTTTCTCGCGTTTCGATTGCAGGCGCAGGCGCGCTCTCTGGCTCGGCGGCGGCCATCTGCTGGGAGCTGCTCGCTGCCGCGCTCGGCAGTTTGTCGGTCGGCGGCGACGGCTCGCTCTCGTCCGGCAGGATGGACGCATCGACCAGCTCGACGGTCACGACCTCTTCGTGCACCTCGGTCGCCTTCGGCTCATAAACCGCGAGCGCATAGGCGAGCGCCGCCCCGTGCAGCCCGGCGGCGACACCGAGCGACACCGCGAAGACGCCACGACGCTTGTCAGCGGACCCGGACACTGGCGATTTTGCTCCCGGCTTCGGGCAAACTCTTAGCCCCGGACACTGACGCGCGCCCGAGCCGAAGCGACGTTCTCTTTGACGCCGGCGACCGCGAGGCGTCAAGCGGGAGGACTTGCCAGCGTCACCACGAGCCGCCTAACTGTACGGGCCCCTCGCCGGATCGAGAGCTTCATGGTTAAGCGTCCCTCCACCGGAAAGCCGTCCGCACCGCCCCCCTTCGGGCTGGCGCTCATCTTTACCGGCCACATGGTGGACTTGCCCGACCGGCCGGTGCCGCGGTTTCCGCCCAAGCTCGAGTCCGTCACGGCCGACGTGATCCGGCTCCGCGTCGGCGCGCTGAGCGAGGCGCACTCCGGCTCTCTCGTCGGCATTTCCTCGGGCGCGCGCGGTGGCGATATCCTGTTTCTCGAGACCTGCCACGATCTCGGCCTCGACACGCGACTGGTTCTACCCGAGCCCCCGGAGGCTTTTATCGCCAACTCGGTCGCAGGCGTGCCTTCGAGCGACTGGGCCGACCGGTTCGAGGCGCTCTGGCGCGGGCATGCAGAAAACGAGCGCTTGGTCGTCGCGCCGCCCAAGGGCGCCAATCCCTACGAAGCAGCCAACGCGGCCGAGCTCGAGCTTGCCCGCGCGCTCGGGTCGGAGCTCCGGCTGCTCGCCTTCTGGGATCGCTCCAAGGGCGACGGGCCCGGTGGCACCGAGAGTTTCGTGCGCCTCGTCGAATCCTCAGGCGGCGGCGTCGATGTCATCGATGCCGCAGAGCTGCTCGCCCGGTTCGAGGCTGCGGGGTTCTAGAGTCGCGTCTCGTCCTCGTCAGGAAGCAGGTCCAAGTCCGTCTCTTCGATCGGGAGAGCGTCGGCGTTTGCCTCGGGCTTGGCCGGCGAGGTGCCGCCGCGCCGGGTGTCGGCCACCTTGCGGATCTCGTCGGCGATCTCGGGGTGTGCAGCGTGCAGGCGCTGGTAGCCGGCGCGATCGAGCTTGAGCAGCCGGCAGCGCGTCAGCGTCGCATAGGAGTGCTCGTTGACGGCGTGATCGAGGAGCGCGACCTCGCCGAAAAAGTCACCCGCAGCGAGCGTCTGCTCCTCGTCGCCGATCAGCCGTCTGATCCGGCCCGAGGCCACGAAATACATCGCATCGCCCGGTGAGCCTGGGCCGATCACCTCCCATCGCGCCGGATAGTTGTGCGCGTGCAGATAGCGCATGATCTCGGTGATGGCCTGTGCGTCCAAATCCGCAAAGAGCGGGATGCGCGACATCATCGACCAAGTCAGCACGAAGTCGCGGCGTCCGACCTCCTGCGCAAAGCCGGTGGCGATGATGGCGATCGGGAGCGCCAGCACGATCAGCCCGGACAACATCGTGATGCCGCCGACGAGGCGGCCGAGGCCGGTGATGGGCACGGCATCGCCATAGCCGACAGTCGTCAGCGTCACGATCGCCCACCAGGCTGATTGTGGGATCGATCCGAACTTCTCGGGCTGCGCCTCGCTCTCGATGTGATGCATCAAAGTTGCGGCGAACAGGAGCAAGGTCAGCACCAACAGTAGGGCGCCGGTCAGGGATCGCCGCTCGTTGGCGAGCACGCGCATGAGCGTATTCATCGCCGGCGAGTAACGCGCGAGCTTGAGGAAGCGGAACAGGCGAAGCACGCGCAGAACGCGCAGATCCGTCGAAAGCAGGAACGTCAGGTAGAAGGGCAGGATCGCCAGCAGATCTATGATGAGGTAGGGGCGCGTCGCGTATTTGAGACGAGCCTGGGCCGGTGGCAGCCGTCGCAGGAACGGCACCTCGACGCAGCTCCAGAGTCTCAGCGCATACTCCACGGTGAAGATGGCGACGGAGGCCCAGTCGATGAAGAAGAACAGGCTGGCATACTGCGACTCGAGCGAGGGAACCGTTTCGAGCACGAAGGCGGCGACGTTGATGAAGATCAGGAAGACGAGCCCGTTCTCGACGATGGTCGCGAGCATGGACTCGCCGCGGCCCGTTTCGAGCACGTCGTAGACACGCCGCCGCAAGGCGTCGCGACGGGCGCGGTCCCGATGCCATCGTCCCAGCAGGCCGGTTGGGGCGCTTTCGACCGGCGGTGAGGTCGGCCGCTCGTCGTTGGCTCGCCCCTCTCCCATCCGCCCGGCGCTCCCCAGTCGTTCCGCTAACGCATTGCCCTCATTGGTCTAGTCAGCCTTCCCATGCCATGCAACTAGGCCGGCCCCTGGCAGACGGCCGAAAGCTTGTTGCCGTCCGGGTCGCGCACATAGCAGGCATAGAAATTTTCACCGTAGGGTCTGAGACCCGGTTTGCCCTCGTCGCTCCCGCCATGGGCGAGGGCCTGACGGTGAAAGTCGTCGACCGCGGTCCGAGTCGGTGCCGCAAACGCGAGCATGCTGCCGTTGCCGGCGGTCGCCGCCCTCTCGTCGAAGGGCTTTACCACCCAGACCGTGAGCCCCCCATCCGCGCCGCCGTAGCCGATCTCATGCCCGAGCGTTTTCATCCGTCCGAGGCCGAGCACGCCCAGCACGGGGTCGTAGAAGCGGCCCGACCGAACGATGTCGTTGCTGCCGAGCGTCAGGTAACGGAGCATATCGGCCTCTCAAACCTTATGTAGCGGGCCCGCCCGCCTCGGTAATTTCCGACAGAAGTCATCGTCCTTCCAGGAGGCTAAGCATCTGTGCTGCTGGCGCAACCGCGGTCCCGAAACGGATTGTTCTGCAAGCAGTCATTAACACAGATCTGCCAGGGTTGAAGGCAGGGGAAACATCCAAGCTCGTCGGTCGTGGGGCGTTACGTCATGTCGGTTGCGAGTCTGAGCACGTCATCGTCGCCGCCAGTCGACGGCGTCCGGTATGGTCTCGCCTTGGCCGCGATCGCGCTCGGCCAGGGGTTGGCGATCCTCACCGGCCTTTGGCTTGCCGGGGCGACGCTCGATAGTCTCCTCACGAACAATCCGGCGTTGATCGTCGCCGAGACGCTGATGCTCGCCGTGCTGCTCTGGCCGGCGCTGTGGCTCACGATCCGGCGGCTTTCGCACAGCCGTGGTCCCGGCTGGCTGACGCTCCCAGCGGTGATCATGGGCGTGCTCGTGATCATGACGACCGCGTTCGGCCGGCCGTTCCAGGTGTCGATCGAGTCGTCGCTCCTCAATCTGCTGCCGCTCTCGGTCATCGTGCTCGTGGCGGCGTGCGTCGTGGTGGAAAGCCTAGGTCTGGGCCGCCCTGCGAAACTGTCGCATCGACAAGATCCCGGCGGCTTAGTCGCCTGAGACGCCCGAGGGTGCGTCTGGACATCCGGTCAGCACAGATGGAATAACTCTCGGCGAAGCCGCCGGGGGCGCCATGTACGCAACGCTCGATCCTCGCAAGATCATCGATACGCTCGACACCCTCGAGCGTCGGATCGGCGAGCGTTTCCCGGGCGCTGGCCTGACGCGCGTCTGTAGCGAGCTCAAGCGCTTCGCCGCCGAAAACTCGGCCCGGGTCAAGCGAATCTCCTCGCCCAATCTGGGGCTCAGAGCCTTCATTCTCGCCATCGTCGTCGCGAGCATCGTACTGCTCGCCTATCTCGGGAGCGTCATCGAGTTCAAACGCGATGCCGACAATTTATATGGGGTCATGCAGGGGATCGACGCCTTCATCAACGTGCTGATCGTCGGTGGCGCGGCGCTGATCTTCCTTCTGACGCTCGAGGAGCGGCTGCGGCGGCGACGGGCGCTTGCCGATCTGCACGGGCTCAGATCGATCATCCATGTCATCGACATGCACCAGCTGACCAAGGATCCGAGCCATGGCGCGCGCGTCGGCAGCGCGACGCCGTCCTCGCCCGACCGTACGATGACCGCCTACGAGCTCTCCCGGTATCTGGACTATTGCTCGGAGATGCTGTCGCTCGCGGCCAAGGCGGCGGCTCTCTACGCGCAGGCGATCCCCGATCCCGTGATCATCGAGGCGGTCGCCGACATCGAGCGGCTGACGGCGGGCCTGTCGGCCAAGATCTGGCAGAAAATCATGATCATCGAGCAGAGCCGCCTTGCAACGTCCAAGGCACAGCCGGAGACGCCGGCCGTTGCGGCCGAGACGGCCGCCGACTAGGGTCCGCTCTCGCCGACCGTCGAGAGGCCGCCCATCATGCCGTCAGCGCTCCCATCGATCGATCCCATCGCCTTGACCCAGGCGCTCGTGCGCTGCGACAGCGTCACGCCGAAGGAAGGCGGTGCGCTCGATCTCCTCGAACGGCAGCTCCGAGAGGCGGGCTTTTCCTGCCACCGGCTCACCTTCAAGGATGGCGCCTATCCCGTCGACAATCTGTTCGCGCGGATCGGCCAGGGCGGGCCGCATCTGTGTTTCGCCGGGCATACCGACGTGGTGCCGGCCGGCGATCTCGCGCGCTGGACGCATCCGCCGTTTTCCGGCGACATCGTCGATGGACAGCTGTGGGGTCGCGGCGCGGTCGATATGAAGGGCAACATCGCCTGCTTTCTCGCCGCTGCCTTCGACTATTTGGGTGGCGAGGGGCGCGACCGTCCGGGCACGCTGAGCCTCCTCATCACCGGTGACGAGGAGGCGGACGCGGTCGACGGCACGGTGAAGGTGCTCGATTGGATGGCGAGGAACGGCCACACGCCGAGCCACTGCATCGTCGGCGAGCCGTCGTGCTCGGAGGCGATCGGCGACACCATCCGCATCGGCCGGCGCGGCAGCCTGTCGGCGAAGCTCATCGTCACCGGCAAGCAGGGGCACGTCGGCTACGCGCATCTGGCCAACAATCCGGTGATGGGGTTCGTCAAGGTCGCCGCCGCGCTCAAGGCCGAGCCGCTCGACCAAGGGACCGAGCACTTCGTGCCGTCCAATCTCGAGGTCGTCTCGGCCGATGTCGGCAATCCGGTCTACAACGTCATCCCGGCCCGCATCGAGGCCAAGATGAACGTGCGCTACAACGACCTGCATACGGCGAAAGGCTTGGAGGCGTGGATGCGCGCGAAGGCGACGGCCGCGCTCGAAGGCACCGGCCTCGGTCACGAGTGGACCTTCTCGAGCAATGCCGATGCCTTTGTGACGAAGCCGGGCCCCCTCGTCGACATGGTGCGCGAGGTCGTGCGCGAGACGACGGGGCGAACACCCGAGCTCTCGACGGCCGGCGGCACGTCGGATGCGCGGTTCGTCAAGGACCATTGCCAGGTCCTCGAGATCGGCCTCGTCAACAAAACCATCCACGCCGTCGACGAGCGCGTGCCGACGGCCGATCTCGACAAGTTGACGGTCCTGTATCGGCGCTTGATCGAGCGATATTTCGGGACGTTCAGCGACGTCTAAATACACACCTTACCAATACACCCGCTGATGAACAGCACCGCGGTGCCCGTGACGGCGAGGAACGCGCCGATCCAGGCAGGGAGCGGCGGTGCGATGCCGGTGCGCGCCCACACCAGCGGCAGAACGGCGACCGGCGTCATCGCGCCGAGCGTCGACATGATGCCGACGTCGCCATCGGCGAGGGCTGCCATCAGCATGGTGATGCCGAGCCCCATGCCGATGCCGGCGCTACTGAAGATGAGGAACAGGGTAACGGCATCCATCCGGCCGGCCGGCCTCAGCGCTTTGAACGGCAACAACAACAGCAGATAGAGGAAGATGACGCCGACGAAGGCGCGCACCGTCATGGCCGCGAAGGGGTCGACGGCCGCCGCCATCGCGGGCTTGGCGGCGACGTTGCCGAGGCCCTGTCCGAAGGCCGCCATGAGCGCAAGCCCAACCCCCACCCACGATATCGGGCGCCTCGGCTCGGCAACTGGCTCGTCGCGCCGGCCAGGCACGAGCGGGCGCAATGCTCGCACGGGCTTCGGTTTCGGCTCGCCGAACATGACGGCGAGCGCGACGCCGCTGAGAATGAGGCCGAGCGCCGCCAACTCCTTCAAGGCAAATCGCTCGCCGAACAGCAGAAAGCCCGCGATCGCCGCGATCGGCGCGTTGAGCGAGAAGATCAATAGCGTGTTGCGCGGGCCGATCTTGTAGATGCTGCCGTAGTATCCAGGCCCGGCGATCGAGATGGCGAAGAAGCCCGAGATGGCGAGATAGATGAGGGTGTCTTGCCCGACCGTTGCCCAGCCGCCGTCGACCACCGCCGCGGTTCCCGTCATCGTGCCTGCGAGCAGCATCGTCCAGCGCGCGACGGACTGCGCGTCGATCCGGCCTTTCAACTCGACGACGAAGAGACTGCCGAGCGCCAGCATGACAGCCGAGCCCAGAGCCAAGAGCTCCGATTGCATGGTAGTCCCCGCAGCTCCCTCCGTTGCACGCGCGGCGTTGCCGGAGGGACAAGTCGTCGATTCGCAATGTGCGCAGGTTCAGCATTGCCAGCAAGCTTGGCAAGGGCGCGGCAGGATTGCAGCACGGGTGAGGTCAGGCCCTGTTCAAACGCCGGAACGGGCCTTACGCTCGGGGCCTTCGATCGAGGGAGGCTGAGCCGGTGCCATCCATCCGTAGATTTCCGCAGGAAGATCAGACCAACGGTTGGACGCGCACCATCGCGCCGCGAACCCCACGACCGCCCCTCAAAGGCGAGGTGACCGCCGACCTCCTCATCATCGGCGCTGGTTATGCGGGCTTGGGTGCCGCCTGGCAGTACGCGCGCCAGCGGCCGGACGAGCGCGTCGTCGTGCTCGATGCGCAGGTCGTCGGGCAAGGCGCTTCGGGGCGCAACTCGGGCTTCGTCCTCGGCTTGAAGCACGCGAGCGACGGCATCGAGACGACCGATCCCGAGCCTTTGAAGCGGCTGTGGCGCATCTCGCAAGGGGCGACACGCTTCCTCGACGAGATCGTGACGACGCACCAGATCCGCTGCGATTGGCGCAAGGACGGCATGTACATGGCGGCGCGTGGCCCTGAAGGGCTTCGTCGCATCGGCATCTTGCAGCGCGAGTTCGAGCGTATCGGCGAGCCCTGCCGGCTGCTCGACCGGGCGGCTTCCGAACGCGAGACGGGGACGGCCCACTATCGCGCGATGCTGTTCTCGCCCAATTGCATCCTCATGCAGCCGGGCAAGCTCATTCATGGATTGGCGGATCGCCTGCCGCAGAACGTCACGCTGCACGAGCAGAGCCGCGTCACCCGCATCGAGTACGGTCCGAAGGTGACCGCGCACACGGATGGCGGCAGCGTCACGGCGCCGAAGGTCATTCTCGCGACGAACGGCTTCACGCCGGAGTTCGGCTTCTTCGAGGGCAGGATTTTTCCCGTTCGGCTTTACGCCAGCCTCACCCGTCCGCTGACGGAGGCCGAGCGCGATGCCTATCCGGTGAAAGGCTGGGGCATCCTGCCCGTCGTGCACACCTCGAGCCCGACCATGCGCTACACCGAGGATCATCGCATCCTCATGCGTGCGGGGCTTGGCCTCGGCAAGAATCACGACCCGAAGCTCGGCAAGCAAGCCGCGGTCAGGCGCTACCACGAGCGCCTGTTCCGTGATCGTTTTCCGATGCTGCCGGATGTCACCTTCGAGTACACCTGGACAGGTTTCGTGTGCTCTTCGCGCAACCGGGCCCATGGTCTGGCGCAGGTGGCGGACAACGTCTTCACGGCGGTGTGCGAGAACGGCGTCGGGGCGACGAAGTCGATCGTCTCGGGCATCTCGGCGGCCGATATGGCCTGCGGCATCGACAACCCGCTCGCCGCCGATCTGAAGGCTTACGGCACACCGGACCCGGTTCCCCCGTCTCCGTTCTTCGAGATCGGTGCGGCGATGAAGTTCAAATACGAAGACTGGCGAGATCAAGCGGAGTGCTGACGACGCCGCACGCCTGTGACGCAGGCCGTCCTCTTGCCAACACGTAGGGGCGCCCGGCTATCCTGTCCTCATGGCTGTGAAGGACCAAACACTCGACCTCGAGCCTCTCTTGCGTCCGCGCTCGATCGCGCTCGTCGGCGCCTCGGCCAAGGCGGACACGAATGGGCACGCGCTCGTGCAGATGACGCGGATCGACGGCTATGCGGGCCGCGTCTATCCGGTGAACCCCGGCTACACCGAGATCGAGGGGCTCGCGTGCTTTCAGTCTCTCGCGGCGCTGCCGGAAAGGCCTGAGCACGTCGTGCTCTCGCTCGCCAACGCAAAGCTCGAAGCCGGGCTCGACGAGGCGATCGCGGTTGGCGCGAAGGCGGTGACGATCTTCGCCTCGGGCCTTCTCGACGACGACACGGACCCGCCACTCGTCGAGCGGTTGCGGTCCAAGGCTCATGCGGCACGCATCGCTTTGTGCGGCCCGAACTGCATGGGCTTCTATGTGCCGACGATTGGTTTGCGCGTCGCATCGTTTCCGTCGCCCGCGGGTTTGCGAAAAGGGGGAATCGCGTGGCTCGCGCAATCGGGTTCGGCCTTTTCCGCGCTCTGCCATAACGATCGCCGGCTCGGGTTCTCGCTCTGCGTGTCGACGGGCGCGGAAAGCGTCGTCACCGTCGCCGACACCATGCGCTGGGCGGTGCTCTCCGGCGAAACGCGCGTGGTCGGCCTGTTCCTCGAAAGCGTGCGCGCGCCGGAGCGCTTCAAGGCCGCGCTCGAAATCGCGGCGGAGAGGCGGGTTCCTGTCGTCGCGCTCAAGGTCGGTCGCACAGCCAAGAGCGCAGCGATGGCGCAGACGCACACGGGCGCGCTCGCCGGCAATGATGCGGCCTACCGTGCGCTGTTCGCCACCTACGGCGTCCACCAGGTCGATGACCTCGACGAGATGTCTGCTGTGCTCGCGCTGTTCGATACGCCTCGGCGCGTCGGTCGCGGAGGCCTTGCGACGCTCCACGACTCGGGCGGGGAGCGCGAATTGATCGTCGATCTGGCCGAGCGGCATGGTGTGCCGTTCGGGCAGATCTCGGATGCGACGAAGGCGAGGCTCGCCGTCGAGCTCGATCCCGGTCTGCATGCGGAGAACCCGCTCGACGCCTGGGGCACCGCGCGCGACTTCTCGGCGCGGTTTCAGCGCTGCATCGCGGCGTTGAGTGCCGATCCGGATGTCGCGCTGACGATCTTCAACTCCGACGTGCGCGACGGCTATTGGTATCACGCGGGCGTCGTGGACGCGGTCATCGCGGCAGCGAAAGATTCGGATAAGCCGCTGGCGATCGTCTCAAACACGCATTTGACTGGCGATGGTGCGAGCGCCGCGCGGCTCGCCGATCACGGCGTCCCACTCGTCAAGGGGACGCAGGCCGCTCTCAGGGCCGTCGCCGCGCTGTTGGCGCAGCGGGATCGGCTGCCGCGCGAGTTACCAATGCTGCGGATCGACGCGACTGTCGTCGCGCAGTGGCGCTCGCGTTTGCGCTCGGGCGCAATGGACGAGTCTTCAGGGCTCGACATGCTGGCCGCTTTCGGCCTTGCCGTCCCACAAAGAACACTCGTCACCAGCGCCGGCGACGCGATGGCTGCCGCGCGAGCGATCGGGGGTTCCGTTGCGCTCAAGACTGGCGAAGATCACGCGCACAAGACCGAGGTCGGCGGCGTGCGCTTGAACCTCGACAGTGATGCGGCCGTGTGCGCGGCATACGAGGATCTGTCGTCGCGCCTCGGACCCCGGGTGCTGGTGGCGCAGATGGCGCCCAAAGGTGTCGAGGTGGGCGTCGGCGCGTTCGTCGACCCGAGCTTCGGGCCGGTCGTCATGCTCTCGGCCGGCGGCACGCTCATCGAGGTGTTAGGGGACACGGCAGCCGCGCTCGCGCCGTTTTCCGAAGCAGAGGCGGAGCGCCTGCTCAGCAAGCTCGAGATCGCCCGTCTCCTCGCAGGCGTGCGCGGTGCGCCACCATCGGACATCACCGCGCTCGCGCGCTGGGTCTCCCGCTTCTCCGTGATGGTCGCTGCGCTGGCTGACGATCTCGCTGAAATCGACGTCAATCCGGTGATCGCATCGCCTTCGGGCGCCCTCGCGGTCGACGCCCTCGTCATTCCCAGGAAAGGATAGCTCCATGGATCTGAGCCTCACCCCGCGCCAGAAGGAGCTGGCTGAACGGTCGCGCAAGTTCACCGAGGAGGTGTTGCAACCCCTCGAGACGGTCGTCGAGGAGCATGGTGAGCTACCGATGGAGCGACGGGCAGCCGTGCGCCAGGCGGTGCGCGACTGGGGCTTCGCCGGGATCAATCACTCCAAGGAGCACGGCGGCCAAGGCCTCACGATGCTCGAGCAGACGGTCATCGAGGAGCAACTCGGACGTCTGACGAACGGCCTGTGGACCGCTGTGTGGCGGCCGGCCGTGTGTCTCAAGTTCGGCACGCCCGAGCAGATCGAGACCTATCTCAAGCCCTCAAATCACGGCGAGCGGCGGCCCTCAGTCGCCATCACCGAGCCCAATGCCGGATCGGATGCGGGGGCCGGCGAGGCGACCGCCCGGCTCGTCGGCAACCAGTGGAGCATCAGCGGCGAGAAGTGGTTCGTCACCTCTTTCAACGCCTCCGACTTCATGATCGTGCAGGCGAACGTCGACGGCGATCCCAAGAAGCCGACGCTGTTCCTCGTCGACAAGCCGGTCGAGGGCTTGACGCATGTGCGCAGCCCTAAGTTCATGCACACCTACACGTTCGATCACGCCGAGCTCGTGTTCAAGGACGCGCGCATCCCGGCTGATCGGGTGCTCGGCGAGATCGGCCAGGGCTTCGAGCTGACGAAAGACTGGTTCGTCGAGGCGCGTCTGCAGATCGCAACGCACACGCTCGGCGCCGCCACTCGTGCCTTCGACTACGCGAACGACTATGCGGCCAAGCGCGTGCAATTCGGCCAGCCGATCCGCGATTTCCAGGGCATCGAGTTCATGCTGGCCGACATGGCCGTCGACATCTTCGCGGCGAAGTCGATGCTTTATCGAGTCGCTTGGGAAATCGATCACGGCCTGGACCGTAAGCTCATTCACGCCCGCGCCAGTGCGCTGAAGCTGTTCTGCTCGGAGATGGCTGGGCGCGTCATCGACAAAGCGCTGCAGATCTTGGGCGGCCGCGGCTACATGCGCGAGAATCCCGTCGAGCGCCTTTACCGCGACATCCGAGTCGATCGCATCTGGGAAGGGACGTCGGAGATCCAGCGGGTCATCATCGCCGGTCAGATCAAGAAGCGTGGGCCTGAGGTCTATACCGGGTGGCCAAGCTGAAAATGGAGCGGCCGTATCGCCGGGGAGCGATACGGCCGGGAGATGGAGACAGGGAAGAGGCGAGGGGTACAGTAAACTGAGTCGGTCCGTCGATCGATCCGGGTTGCGCCCTGGATCAGCCGCCGCAGGTCTCGAGCTGTTTCTGGCGGTCGGCAACGGCCTTGCGCCACTGGTCGGGGGGAACCGATTCGCACCAGGTGGTGTGAACCTTGATGTCGGTCGTCCATCCGTCGCCCGTCAGGCCGCAAGCTTTCGTCTCGTTCTCTTGCTGCTGCTTGGCGGAGGTGAGGGCGTACCAGCTGCAGTCCTCTTCTGCCGTTGCCGCCGTGCCGAGACCGGCAACGATGGCGAGGGCGAGACCGGCTTGGAGAATGCGCTGCATGACGTCCTCTTTCATTCTGCCGCCGTCGTAAGCACTGGGCCCGTCGGCTTGGCCCTACTCAGTTAGGCCGCGAGTGTGGCCTTTCAAGTGTGACCGGCGATACGCGCGCCGGCAAGCAACCGATGCTGGTCACCCTAGAGCCTGCCACATGAACCCGCTCTGAACGTTTCCATGCCGCCCAACTTTCTCGGTTGTCTACTACAACTCGAGGGAAACCGGCAGTCCTCGCTCAGCCGTAGATGCGCGCCCGGATCGCCTCGGTGACCTCGCCGGACAGGCGGCCCGGACCGGTTTGGCTCCCGTCAGCCGACTGACTGCGCTCGATCCAGGCGAGTGTCTCCGCGAGGGCCGGAGGTGCCGCCCGCCCGGTCACGGCGAAGGCCCGCGCCGCCGTGATGGCGACCGCACCCAGACACAGGTCGAGCATGCGTCCGGCATCCTCCTGACCCTTCCAGGCGAGCGCTGTCGGCACGGCAACGTCGTTCTGCACGAAGCCACCCGACTCCGATCCGGGGATGAACACCGCCTGCGCCGCGCGCCGCGCCGCTTCCCCGTAGCCGACGACGGCGAAGCCGAGCGTGCCGAGGTAGACCCTGCTCTCCTCGGCGTCGGCCGGGATGAGCTGGGGTGGCAGCCCGGAGGTCGCGCCGTCGAGCATGCGCGCGACGATCCGGTCGCAGATCGTCGTCAGGTCCGCATAGGCCATGGCGAGCGCGTTGAGGGCGGGCCAGGCCGCCGAATTGTGGTAGCCACCGGTCGAATGGATCTCGCCGTTGGAGCTGTCGTCCTCGGGAGGAAAATAGGTCGGATTGTCGGAGACCTGTGGCAGCGAGATGCGGGCTGCCTCTTGCGCGCGGTCGAGGTCGCGGCGCAGGCGGCCGATCATCTTGGGCAGAATGCGGAAGGTCACGGGAGCCTGATACGGCCGGCGCTCACTCGTGCCCCCGGCGATGAGAGCGGCAAGACGCTTGGCCGCCGCGATCTCGTGCGGGTCGCCCTGCAGCTCCGCCGTCCGCACGGAGAAATGCGCGAGCGGCACCTTGTAGGCTTCCGCCGCGAGCGCCAGGATTTCCTCCGCGACGGCGAGCCGTCGCTCGGCCACGAGGGCTCCGTCGGTGACGAGAGCCGCCGCCATCGGTGCGCCGTTGATGAGCGAAAGAGATTCCTTTTCCTTGAGCTCGACGGTCTTTGCGAGCGGGCCGAACAGCCAGGACAGGGGGAGGATTTCTCCCGCACAGACGGCGCCGTCCAGTGGCACGGCCGGGAGCGGGCCGTCGAGCATCGCCGCGACTCGCTGAGCGAGTGCTGGGGTTACTGCCGAATGACCTTCGATGAAATTCGCGAGACGCGCGAGGACCATCAGCCGAACAGCACGCTCCGGGAACGGCTCGCCCCAGTGCGCTTGGGCCGCCAGAGGCGGACGCCGGGCGTGCGTGCGCCGCTCCTCGGGCGTAAATCGCTGATAGGCATTCTGACCGTAGCCCGAGGTGACGCCGTAGATGACGATGCCCGGCTCCTCGATCAAGCGCTCGAAGGCCGAGCGGGCGCGCCCGATCTGGGCCAGAGCGGTGGCGCCGAGGCGGACGCGTGCGCCATCGTAGGCGACCTTGCGCGCCGCCTCCAACGTGATGTCGTGGCGACGCTCGAGAACGATGTCCATCGCATGCCTCCTGCAGACACTTTCGGGGAGGAAATAGCATCAAACCTGATCCGATGGCACGCAGCTTCGGGCCCGTCCGGTCAATTCACGCAAAAACTGTCGCGATTTTTCCCTGCCTTTTCGCGTGCGGGCTAACGCTGGATTTGCCACGCCCGCAAGGACCCGTGAGCCTTAATCAATCCTTGGCAGCAACCACGCAAATTGGCCGGTGGGGAAGCGGCTCTCGGGCCGATCGGGTAGTGAGCGTTCATGTTGTCGTTGAAGAACACATCACTCGTGGCATTTGCGGCCGTGGTCGCATTGCCCCTGATCGTGTTCTGGGCATGGCCCTACTCGACCGCGATGGACGAGCGGCTGGCCGATGCCGGCGAGCGCGATCTCCTCATTGCCCGCTCGTTGAGCGCGTCGCTGGAATTCTATCACGACGAGCTCACCGCCATTTTCGACGACGCCGTATCCGACAGCGACAGTCCGGCAAGCTTTGGCGACGCGCAACTGGCGTCTGAAGCGGGCTTCGACTACATCGCCTGGGTCGACGAGACGGGCCGCGTTCTCCGCAAGCTCGGCGACCACGCGGATCTCGTGCCGCCGGTTTACGACACGGTCAGGCTCTCGGCACTGAGGGCCGAGCTCAAGCTCGGGACCCCGCTCGGGCGTGTGCGTGCGAGCGTCAGCAGCAGGCCAGAGCTGTTCTTCGTGCGAAGCCGCAACAACCGGCTCATCGTCGCGAGTGTCTCGACGGAGCACATCACCAACCTCGCCCAGCGTGTGAACGCCAATCGGGAGATCGTCGTCAGCATCGTCGACGCGGCCGGCCGCGTTATTGCGAGCCCGCTTCGGCATTGGGAGCTGCAAGCCAAGGACCTCTCGTCTCTGCCGGTGGTGCGCGGTCTCAGCATGGGCATTCAAGGCGTCAGCGAGGCGGATCTGGCCGAGCTCGGGAGTTCGATGATCGCGGCCGCGGTGCCGGTGAACGGGGCGGGTTGGGGCGTAATCGTGAGCGAGCCGTCAGCCGAGGTCGGCGTGGGGGACACGCAAACCTCGTTCGCCATCGCCATCCTGGTGATCCTCGTGGCGGCGCTTGTCGGCTCGCTCATCGCGGCGCCGATCGTCGGGCCTCTGATGGCTTTGAGCCGTGCCGCCCAACGGATGCAAAAGGGGGAGACCGAGGTCCGGATCGAGTCCCTGAGCTGGTTTGCGCCAACCGAGCTGATCGAGCTCAGGCAGGCTTTCAACGGCATGGCGGAGAGTGTTGCCAAGGCTCGGGCGGAGGAGGCGGTCGCCCGCGATACGTCCGACCGCGCCAACCGCTCGAAGACCGAGTTCCTGCGCAACGTCACGCACGAGATCCGCACGCCGCTCAATGCCATCATCGGCTTCTCCGAGGTGCTGCTCAACGAGTGCCGCCGCATGAACTTGCCGCAGCGCCAGCTCGGGCACGCCGAGGACATCTGCGCGGCAGGGCGCCATCTCTTGAGTCTCATCAACTCCTTGCTCGACCTCTCGCGGATCGAGGCCGGCCAGTATCAGTTGCAGGATGCGCCGACGGCGATCGAGGAGGTTCTGGCGCGTTGCGTCCGCTTCCTCGATCCCGCCGCACAGGCGCGCAAGACCAAGCTCTCGATTGCGCTCGACGGCGACCTCCCCGACGTCTTGGCTGACGAGCGCGCGCTGTTCCAGATCGTCCTCAATCTCGTCTCGAACGCCGTTCGCTACGGGCGTGAGGGCGGATCGGTCGAGATCAGCGCCAAGCGTTCACGGCTGCATGGCCTCGAGATCACGGTTGCCGACGATGGTCCGGGCATTCCGGCCGAGTACCTCGACAAGGTGATGGAGCCTTTCGTCCGGGTGGGCGGGGAGGCCAACCGGAACGTCGAGGGAAGCGGTCTCGGATTGCCCATCGTCAAGAAGCTCATGGAGCTTCACGGCGGATCGTTCATTCTGGAAAGCACGGTCGGCGCCGGTACGACGGCGCGGCTCCGGCTGCCGGCGGACCGGCTCCTGCCGAGGGCCGACACGGAGCTCGGCCAACCCTCGGCAGCGGCTTAATATCCGGCGTCAGATATCGATATCCCAGAAATGACGGCCGGCCTCGCGCTGAACATCGATGCGCGACACGCCGATATCGCGAAGCGTCCGGTCGTCGAGGTCGCGCAAATCCCGCCGCTGGTAGGCGACGCGCCGCATTTCGCGGAGCCGCTCGAGCAGGCCGGCTGCCAAGTGAGCAAGCCCGCCGAGGCTGAACGACGTACGCTCGGACGGGATGACGCCGGGGCCGCAGTCTTCGCATGTGCTCATGAGATCTCTCCTCCAAGGGGCTTCGTTGGAGGGAACATGGGACGCGTCGGACGATAATGGAAACGAATAGTCCTTGTCGTCAGCATCACGTCACGTTATATATTGGCTATGAAGCGCGATATCGACATTGCCCTGCTTAGGGCCTTCGTGACCGTCTCCGAAACGGGGGGCATGACCTCGGCGGGACGGGTATTGAACCTCACCCAGGCGGCCATCAGCCAGCAGATCAAGCGGCTCGAGGAGCTGATGCAGGCCGAGCTCATCGACCGCTCGGTGAAGCAGCTCCGGTTGACGTCGGCGGGTGAGCGGCTGATTGCGCCGGCCCAGCAACTCATCGCGCTCAACGACCAGGTCTTCGCGACGATGACCCGTCCCGAATTCGACGGTGAGGTGCGCTTAGGCGTGCCGCACGATCTCGTCGGCATCTACATGCCGCCGATCCTGCGCGCCTTCCAGCAGGCGCACTGCCGTGTGCGGGTGTCGCTCTACGCCTCGACGACGCCGAAGCTGCTCGACTTCATGCAGCGCGGCGAGATCGACTTGACGCTCACCACCGAGCCCAAGCCACTGGCCGGCGCCGATATGCTGAAGTCCGATCAGCTGGTTTGGACGGGCGCGCGGGGCGGCACGGCCTGGCGACGAAACCCGCTTCCCGTTTCGCTCGGCGACGACACCTGCGCCTTCCGGACACACGCGCTCGACGCGCTTCGCCACGCCGGCCGCTCATGGCATCTGATGTGTCAGGTCGGCGATACGGCGCCGATGCAGGCGATGCTCGAGGCCGATATGGCGATCGCGCCGATGTTGGCTTCCGTGGTGCCCGACCAGCTCGAGATCATCCGGGCCACCGAGGCGCTTCCGGCGTTGCCCGTGTTCTACATCAATCTGCACGCGCGTCGCATCGGGCAGAATGCGATCGCCGACGCGCTCGCCGAAAGAATTCGCAACGAGTTCGAGTTGCGGTTCAAGCGAGCGGCGTGAGGGGTCGGGAGCCCCGCCACGCCGCTCCTCCCGGCCGGGAGTTTCAGGGCACCAGCAGCTTCGAACGATCTTCCGGCCGCATGCCCGAGCAGATGCTGGCGACGCGGATGTCGTGGCCGATCTGATAACAGACATGCTGCTTGGTGTTGAAGTTGTGCCGGATGGCGGCGCCCGAGACGCCGATGCCATAGCCGCGGGCGACGGCAGCGAGATAGTTGTCCTCGCAATAGGGGGTCGGCAGCGACGACCCACCGACGATTTGGTAAGGACCGTCGCAGCGGATTTTGGCTTGTGCGGGAGAGCCTGCAAGGGCCTGTAGCGAGGCCATAGCCAAGCTCGCGACGATCATCGTTCTGACTGTGCTCATGACGCAATCCTTCTCGAAAGGAGTTCGATCTGAACGCGATATAGGAAGAGCGGAGCCGTTTGACAGTTCCGCCGGTGACAGGGGTCAGAACGAGCTGTTGGGGCCGGTGAGAAAGGCTATTTCCTCGGGTGTCGAGGCGCGCCCGAGCGCGGCGTTACGATGCGGAAAGCGGCCGAACCGGTCGATGATGATCTTGTGCAGCCAGGCGTAGTGCAGGTTTTCGGGCACGCCGAGCTCGCCGAACAGATGCATCGAGCGCTCCTGCACCGCAGGGTCCTCGCTATGCTCGAACGGCAGATAGGCGAACTGGCGCTTCTCAGGGTGCCACTTCCGATCGAACCCCCGGTCGATGGTGAGCTTGGCGATCCCGAGCGCCTGCGCGTCTTGAGCAAATGCTCTGGCGTCGCCGCGATACAGATTGCGCGAGAACTGATCGAGCACCACGATGGCGGCAAGTGCGCCGTCGGCCGTCTCGAGGACGTCGGGTGGAACCTGCTGGGCGAGGCGTGCGTGCAGTCCGCGAAACCGGTCGCGGATCATGAGATCGACGACCCAGGATTTCTCGAACCAATCCTTGGGCGCCCGCTCGACGAACCAGAAGCGCAGCACCTCGCCGATCCAACGATTGTCCATGAGTTTTGGTCTCCTGTAGCGTCGGGCCACCCTAGCGCCCGCGACATGTGATGGAAACGCCGGACTGCCCATTGTTCGCCCGATGCGCCTGTGCTTGATGGCACCATGAGCTCATCCCGAGATCGAGACGGACGTCTCACCGCCGCTGCCCGCGAAGCTATCGGCGAGATCGCGCGCCATCTCGACATCGATGCTCGGGTGCGCCTCTGGGACGGTAGCGAGATCCCGCTGACGGCCACGCCGTCGCGACCGCTCGTCATCACCATCGCCTCGCCAGGTGTGCTTGCCTCGCTGATCAAGCGGCCGAGCCTCGACCGCCTGATCCGGCACTACGCGCACGGCGAGGTCGGTCTCGAGGGCGGTACGCTGATCGATCTCGGCGAAAGTCTCGCAGGGGACGGGGCTGGAAAGCGTCTGAAGTCGCTCCCGCGGTGGAAAGTTGCCCGCAAGCTGCTCCCGTTCCTCTGGGTCAAGCCTGACGCCCCGGGGCGGTCGCGCGCCTTTGCCGGCGATTCGGCGGGACATGGCCGCGCGCAAGTCGCCAATCGCGACTTCATCCGCTTCCACTACGATGTCGGCAACGACTTCTACCGGCTGTTCCTGGACGAGGAGATGATCTACTCCTGCGCCTACTTCACGGAGTGGTCGAACGGCATCGACCAGGCCCAGCACGACAAGCTCGAAATGATCTGCCGCAAGCTACGCTTGCAACCGGGCGAGCGCTTCCTCGACATCGGCTCGGGATGGGGTGGGCTCCTTCTCCACGCGGCGAAGCATCACGGCGTGCGGGGCCACGGCATCACATTGTCGGAGGCGCAGCTCGCCATCGCCAAGGAGCGGATCGCGGCGGCGGGCCTCGCCGATCGCGTGACGGTGGAGATCCGCGACTACGCGGACCTCGACGGCACCTACGACAAGATCGCCTCGATCGGCATGTACGAGCACATCGGTCTGGAAAACATCCCGAAGTACATGACAGCGGTGCGCCGCGTGCTCGCTCCCGACGGGCTCTTCCTCAACCACGCGATATCGCATCGCGCGAGCCCGGACGGACGGCGCTTCGGCGCCCGGCCGGAGCAGAAGGCCGTGCTCAAATACATTTTCCCCGGTGGCGCTCTCGACGACATCGGCCATACGGTGACCGCCATGGAGCAGGCCGGCTTCGAGGTGCACGACGTGGAAGCCTGGCGTCGCCACTACGCGCAGACGACGAAGCTCTGGTGTGAGCGGTTGACGGCGCGGCGCGCGGAAGCCGAAGCGCTCGTCGGCCCGGAGACCTATCGCATTTGGGTCGCGTATCTCGCCGGCGTGTCGCTCGCGTTCTCGCGTGGCACGCTGCGCATTTTTCAGACGCTGGCAAGCAGGACGGCCAAGCGGCCCTCGACATTGCCGCCGACGAGGGCCGATCTCTACCGCTGAGGCGAAACGAAAAGGGGCCGCGCCGTTAAGCGCGACCCCTTCGTGAGACATCGCAGATCGCAGCTTTCCAGAGACCCCGGCCGAGCCGGCGAAGGTCTCTAGACGCGCGTCAGGAGAGCGCTGGAGATTGCCCCAACGTCGATGCGCGCGAAGCCTGCGATAGCGCGTTGATCCCACTCGACATTGGATCACCTCCTTCCTGTTGTTGAACCTGTTCTTAGCGTCTCATGGTTCGCGGCGGCTGTGAAGAGGAAAAATCGAAGCCCAAGATCACGGCTTGCCTGAACCGTGAACCTTCGAAGCATCGCTTTTCGGTCCGTGCTTGGGAGAGTGCTGCATCATCCGGTCGAGAATGCCGAGGAATACCGCCGAGGCGATGAAGGTCATGTGCAGCAGCATCGACCACATGATCTTGTCGTTCGTGTATTTGCTGCTGTTCAGGAAGATCTGCAGGAGGTGGATCGAGGAGATCGCGACGATCGCCGACGCGACTTTGATCTTGAGCGATCCCGCATCGAGCTTGCCGAGCCACGACAGCTCGGTGTTCGCCTCGTCGAAGCGACTGACGAAGTTCTCGTAGCCCGAGATCATCACCATCACGATCAGGCTCGCGACCAACGAGGCGTCGATCAATCCCAACATGGCGAGAATGATCTCGTCCTCACCCAGCGTGAAGATCACCTGCACGAGGTGCAGGAACTCGGCGACGAACGCCAGGGCATAGAGGCCCAAGGCCGCCGCCAGCACGATGTAGAAGACGACGAGAATCCAGCGGCTCGCCAGGATGGTCTGCTCGATCAATCGCTCGAGATGCTTCATCCGTCCGAGGTCGTTGCCATCGTTGTCGCCGCCGGTGCTCATGCGTCTGCTCCACTGAGTGGTCACGAATCGTCGCCGTTGCCGAGGTCACTTCTCTAGCCTGGACCGAGGCGATTGAAAATACTCGGCATTTTTGCCCCCTCCCTCGCCGCGCGAGAGTGGTTGCAAACGCCGGATCGGCTCCCCATAGTGCCCGCGCGTCACGAAGCCGGGGGAAGCCTGCATGCTAGTCGCCTACGACCGCAGCGGTGTCGGGCTGCAACGGCGGGAGGCCGCCGATGCGGCTGCGACGGATGCGACCGTCTGGCTCGATCTTCTCAATCCGACGTCCGAGGAAGAAAAGCTGGTCGAGAAGACGCTCGGCATCGACATCCCGACGCGCGAGGAGTTGCAGGAGATCGAGGCGTCGAGCCGGCTCTACCAGGAGGACGGCGCGCATTTCATGACGGCGACGCTGCTGATCCAGATCGATGCGCCCCGCCCGGTCTCGACGACGGTGACCTTCATCCTGGCGGGGAGCCGGCTCGTCACGGTGCGCTACGCCGAGCCCTATTCCTTCCAGATGTTCGCGAGCCGCGCCATGCGGGCGCAGATCGATTGCACGAGCGCCACCGCCACTCTCGTCGGCCTGCTCGAGATCATCATCGATCGCCATGCCGATGCGATCGAGCGCATCCAGACCGAGACCGACCGCCTCTCGCATCAAGTGTTCGCACAGGATCCGCGCGGGAAGGCGACGCGCTCGTCCCGGCGGTTCGACGAGATCCTCCACGGCATCGGCCGCGAGGGCGACATCGCCTCGCGCGCTCGGGAGGCGATGCTGTCGCTCAACCGCCTGCTGACCTACCTCGCCCATCTGACGCAATCGGCGAACGCCAAGGACGAGCGCTCGATCCGGGCCCGCATCAAGACGGCACAGCGCGACGTCGCCTCGCTCTCCGATCACCTGACCTCAGTCGGCAACCAGATCACCTTTCTGCTCGACGCCGTGCTCGGGATGATCTCGATCGAGCAGAACGCCATCATCAAATTCTTCTCGGTGATGGCCGTCGTGTTCATGCCGCCGACGCTCATCGCCTCGATCTACGGCATGAATTTCAAACACATGCCCGAGCTCGATTGGGTGCTGGGCTACCCGATGGCGATCGGCCTGATGGTGCTCGCGGCCGTGCTCCCATGGGTCTGGTTCCGCTTCCGCGGCTGGCTCTGACGGCATAGTCAGGGGTGGTTGGGTTTCGGGCGCCGAAACGGTATCTTCGGTCCGCAATCGAGGAGCTCTTGCGCGGATGGCCGATTTCACACCTGGATCAGCGCTCACCGGCGGCCTGTTGATCGGCAGTGCCAGCGTCCTGTTGATGCTCCTGCTAGGCCGTATCGCGGGGATCACCGGCATCGTCCTCGGCGCCTGGCCGCACGCTGGCCGCGATTGGGCGTGGCGCGCGGCTTTCCTCGCCGGCATGATCGCGGCGCCACTCGTCTACGGCTTCATCACTGGTACGGTGCCGGTGCTCGTCTGCGAGGCGAGCCCCGGCCTGTTGATCGCGAGCGGTCTCATCGTCGGCTTCGGTGTGGTTCTGGGC
>JAXMDB010000007.1:0-358412 GCA_046348995.1 Hyphomicrobiaceae bacterium | reverse complement strand
ACTGAGCCTTGCCGAGGATTTGTGCCTTGGTCTTCTTGACCGTCAGATAGCGGTCGCCGGTCTGATCGGTCTTGAGCTCGATCTGATCGACGGTCACCGGCACCACGTGCTGGAAAAAGCCGACGAAGCCACCGATGCCGACCTTGACGACGATCGGGATGCCCTGGCCGTCGTGCACGATGGCGTTGACCTCGCCGACATAGGCGCCGGAGCTGTCGACGACCGGAATGCCGCTGAGGCTCGGCGCCTGCTTGGGGCCGTAGGCGTCGAGGGCGGTTTGAGCGAGAGCGGACGGCATGGCGAGCATGATCCCGGCAAAAACGAGCGCAACGCGGCGCGTGAGAACGTGTTTCATGGTTTTGGCGCCCCCCTGGCGCGACGAGACTGGCAGCGTCCCCACGCTACCAGCCGCGAGCTGAACGGATCATGACGGCAGATTGGGGGCGGCGCAACGGGCAAGTGCCGTCGCGCGCCTCACGACCCCGGCACGTCGAGCTTGCGCGTGAGATTTTCAAATTCGCGGCGAAGCTCCTGGTTCTCGAAGATCTGCTCGAAGCCGGGAGCCTCCAGCTTCTGGATCGCCTCGAAGGAGGCGGCCGCGTCCTTGATGAGCGCGCGCAGCTGGAAGGAAGCTTCGACCGTCTCGTAGGTGTTGTCGGCGATGCGCAGGTCCTTGACCGCCTTCAGCCGCGCCGACGACAGCTGCTCGCGCTGCTGGAGCAGATAGCCGCGATAGTAGTTGGCCACCTCCTCGGCGAACTCCTGGCTCTTCAAGTTGGCCTCGAGCGCCCGCTTCTGGTCCGGCCGGTTCTTCTCCTTGAGCAGCCGCTCGGTGTCCTTACGGGTCGACTTCACGTCGCCCAATATGGCTTCGAGCCGCGGCAGGTAGGTGTTGTCGATCTTCTTGATCATCGAATCCTGGCCGTGCACGAGCATGGCGAACAGCGCCGAGTGCATGGCGAAGAATTTGCGCGCCGTGCCGAGATTGTCGCCGGTCGCCTGCACGGCCTTGGCGAGTTGCTCGTCGATGGCGCGGGCGGCCTGGAAAGCCGCGACGAGGCGGACGAGATCGCCCGACAGGACGCTGTCGAGCAAAAGGTCGAGCTGACCCGGCTCCATCTTGACGCCCGATTGCGTCAGCGCCGCCGCGATCTCGGCCTTCGTCTTCTCGATCTCGGCGCGATTTCCCTCGATGCGGCCGTCGAGATCCTTGATCTCCCGGTCCAGGCTCTCGACCGTATCGTTGAGGATGCCCGGCATGAGGGCATCCTTGGGTGCGGTCAGCTGGCGGGCTTTCAGCTCGGCGATCTGATCATCGAGATCGCGGATGGACTTGCGATGCTCCTCCATCGTCTTCTGGAGCTGCACGATCGGCACGTCGGTGACGACGGCGAGCGCACTGTCCAGGAGCGCGCGAACCTTGTCCTCACGATCCTCCTTCGTCTCGGTGAAGACGGGAGGAACGAGGAACTCGTCCTTGCTCGGCAGCTTGCGCTGATCGGCGCGCTGCTCGGCGGTGTCTTCCAGGATGCCGTCGACGGCGGCAAGCAAGGCCTTGGCGCGCTCGTACTCTTCATCGCCGTCGCGCGGGTCGGTGGGGGGCTCGACGACGGCCACTCCCTGGTCCTCGACGGACGCGTCCGTGTCCTGAGCGAAGGAGGCTCCAGACAGACTCAACCCCACGCACAGGACGACCGTGGTCCCGAACGTCCGAGCATAATCGAGGCGCATAGCCCTGGTTCTCCCGCGACTGACCGCAGAGGTGGGGTGAGATTAGGGCAAATCCAAGGATCGGCGGCGAAAATCGGCAGCCTTGGCTAAGTCTTGCGCATCACCTTCGTCAGGGCGGCGATGTGCTCGGCGCTGTGGCCGGCGCCCATCGCCTGCGTCGTGAGGGCGTTGATGAACTCCGGGACCTGCCGCCCGATGCCGAGGCGCTCCGCCTGTTTGCGGAGCTTCTGAACGGCGGTGTTGTGCCAGGTGGCGAGCGTTCCCCCGGGGTTGGCGAACTTGCCGGCCTGGATCGTGCTCATGACATAGGCGGCGTCGCTCGTCTCGGGCAGCACGCCCAGGACATGCGCCATGTCGATGCCCTCGGCCTCGCAGATGGCGGCCGAATGCGCGGCCCCGACGGCGGCGCAGAGGAAGTTCGTGAGGATGGCGAGGTCGACAGCTTCCGCCCCGCCCGCGTCGGTGCCGACGAACACCGGTTTGCCGGCGAGGCATTGGATCAGCGGCAGATGGCTTTTCCAGGCACTCTCGTCGCCCGAGAGGAAGATTGTCGTCGAGGCCCGGCCGATCTGTTTTGGGAAGGCCAGCAGCGCGCCGTCGAGGTAGGCCGTGCCGAGGCCCTTGGCCCAGAGGTGCATCTCGCGAGCTTCCTCCGGACCGCCGGTGCTGAACTGGATGAGCGTCCGGCCTTTGAGCGCGCCCGAGACGTCCGCGGCCTCGAACAGTCCGTAGGTCGCCGGGTAGTCGGCGACGCAGACGACGACGACCGCGCTCGCCTTGACTGCCTCGCCGACGCTCCCCGCGCGATGCGCGCCAGCCTCGACGAGGGGCAATGTCTTGTCGGCCGTCCTGTTCCAGACCGTCGTCTTGTTGCCGCCGGCGAGGAACGCCCGCGCCAGCGCCGAACCCATCGCACCGCACCCGATGACTGAGACGTCGGCCATGACCTGCTCCTTGGCGCTTGCACCTGCGCGCAAAGCCTTGAGCAGACACGCGCGGCCGTCAACGGTCGCGCTTTGCATGGCTGGGGCCTAACGCCTAGGATGCTCGCCTTGCTGGAGACGCCGATGCCCACAGCCCATATCGTTCTCGCTCATCCCGAGCCGCAGTCCTACAGCGCGCATTTGGCCCGCACCGCGCAGGGCGCTCTGCAAGCCGCGGGCTACCAGGTGACGCTCAGCGATCTCTATACCCTCGGCTTCGATCCCGTCGAGGGGCCGCTCCATTTCTCACAGCGCAAGCACCGCGAGCGCTTCGATCCCTCGACCGAGCAGCGCAACGCCTTCGATCAGGGGCGGCTGCCCAAATTCGTGCAAGAGGAGCTGGCGCGGCTCGATGCGGCGGACGTCGTGATGCTGCAATTTCCGCTCTGGTGGTATGGACCGCCCGCGATCCTCAAGGGCTGGTTCGATCGCGTGTTCGCGTACGGCGCGGCCTACACGAGCAAGATGCGGTTCGCGAACGGCCGGTTCAAAGGCAAGCGCGCGATCGTTTCGATGGTCGGCGGTGGCGAAGCCGAGAGCTTCGTGCTCGGCGGCCGCAACGGCGATCCCCGCCAGTCGCTCTGGCAGACGCACTTCAGCCTGCACTATATCGGCTTCACCGTCGTCGAGCCGATCCTGGCGCTGGGCGTCAGTGCCTGGAGCCCCGGCGAGGTGAGTGCAGCCGAGACGGCGCGCCTCGGACGGCATGCCGAGCACCTCGCGGTCGCCTTGCAGGAGATCGCGACACGTCCGGTGCTCCCCTTCAACACGCAAGCGGACTGGACGGACATCGGCGCGCCGCTGCCGGGTCACGAGGACAAGGGCCCGTTCGTCTATCGCTCCGGAGCTGATCCGAGGCAGAAGCCATGACGGGCGAGGTCGATATCGCCGTCGTCGGTGCGGGTGCGGCCGGCCTTGCGGCTGGCAAGCGTCTGCAACAGGCCGGTGTCACGTTCCGCATCCTCGAGGCGCGGCGGGTCAGCGGCGGCCGGGCCTGGACGGACAGCGAGACGTTCCCCGGCATCGCCTTCGATCGCGGCTGCCACTGGCTGCATTCGGCCTCGATCAATCCGTTGCGCGAGGCGGCGGACGAGCTCGGCGCGGCCTATCTGCGGCAGGCCGACTGGGGCGACCGGCAGGTCTTCGAAGATGGTCACTGGGTCGACACGAAGGATAGCGGCACCTGGGATCGCTCCTTCGACGCAGCGATCGGCGCCGTCATGACGATGGGCCGCGCCGGCCGGGACGTCGCCGCCGCCGAGGCTGTCGATCCGGGCCTCCCCTACATCGCGGCGATCCGGCATATCTGGACGCTGATGTCGTCCGGCGAGATCGAGCAGGTTTCGGCGCTCGACTCGGCGCGCTATCGGGACACCGAGGAGAACTACCCGGTCGCCGAGGGACTCGGTGCGCTCATACAGCGGCTCGCTGCCGGTGTTCCCGTCGAGCTCGGCGTCCCGGTCACTGGGATCGACGAGTCGGGCAAAGGCGTCACCATTGCCACGCCCAAGGGGACCCTCAAGGCCAAGGCCGTCATCGTCACGGCCTCGACCAACGTGCTGGCCCAAGGCGGCATCCGCTTCACGCCCGCGCTACCGCCTCGGATCTCGGAGGCGCTCGACGGCGTCCCCATCGGCTGCGCTGAGAAAGTCGCCTTCCTGCTCGACAAGCCGCTCGAGGACGTCCCGGCCAACAGCTTCACGACCGTCATGGTCGAGGGCGAGACGGCGCTGAACTTCTACCTCTCGCCGTTCGGCCGGCCGCTCGCCGTCGCCTTCTTAGGCGGTGATCACGGACGGGCACTCACCGAGGCTGGCGAAGCAGCCATGGCCGATTTCGCGCGCGAGCGGTTCCTTGCCGCATTCGGCGCGGACATGGCCCGCCGCATCCGGGGCGTGACGACGACCGGCTGGGCCGTCGATCCATATATCCGTGGCGGCTACAGCCATGCCCGGCCCGGCAAGGCCCATTTGCGCCCGCGGCTGGCCGAGCCCTTCTCCGACCGGATCTTCCTCGCGGGCGAGGCGACGTCCATCGACTTCTTCTCGACCGCGCACGGCGCGCATCTGACCGGCATCCGCGCCGCCGAGCGGGCTCTGTCCGCAATCGGCATCGACGGCTGACGCAAGCGCGCTTCCGCGGGCCGCCAAATCGTGCAAACCTGACGGCAAATAGAACAGCCGCGAGGAAACGATGCTCAACGGTCTCATGATGGAGCGGCCGCTCCTCATCTCCGACATCATCCGCTATGCCGCCGATGTCCATCCGGATGGCGAGGTCGTGTCGGCCGCGGTCGAGGGCGGCATCCACCGCTACACCTATCGGGACTCGCTCGCGCGCATATCGCAGCTCGCGCACGCGCTGCGCGCCCAAGGCATCGGACCCGGTGATCGCGTGGCGACGCTCGCCTGGAACGGCTACCGCCACTTCGAGCTCTACTATGCCATCTCCGGCATCGGCGCCGTCTGCCACACGATCAATCCGCGCCTCTTTCCCGAGCAGATCATCTACATCACCCATCACGCCAAGGATAAGGTGCTCTTCACGGACCTGACCTTCGTGCCGCTGATCGAGAAGCTGCGCGACAAGCTGCCGAAAGACATGCGGACCGTCGTGATGACGGACCGCGCGCACATGCCGGTGACGGGCGATCATCTCTGCTACGAGGACATGCTCGCGGGCCAGCCGGCGGACTACGACTGGCCCACCTTCGACGAGCGCACGGCCTCGGGCCTATGCTACACCTCGGGCACGACGGGTGAGCCCAAGGGCGCGCTCTACACGCATCGGTCGAGCTTTCTGCACTCCTTCGGCGTGCTGGTGCCCAACCGTTCGAGCTTCGGCCCGGGCATCAAGGTGCTGCCGGTCGTGCCGCTGTTCCACGTCAATGCGTGGGGGCTGCCCTATTCCTCGCCGATGTCGGGGACGACGCTCGTGTTTCCGGGCGCCAAGCTCGATGGCGCGAGCCTGTTCGATCTCATGGACGGTGAGGGCGTCGACGCCTCCTGGGGCGTGCCGACGGTGTGGCAGGGCCTGCTCGCCGAGATGGTGAAGCGCGGACGTGGTCCCAAAGGCCTCAAGATGATCTTCATCGGTGGCTCGGCGGCTCCGCTCCCTCTCATTCAGGCCTTCGAGCGCGATTTTGGTGTCGAGATGATGCATGGCTGGGGCATGACCGAGATGAGCCCGGTCGGCACCTGCTCGCAAATGTCACCGGCCGAGAAACGGCTGCCGCCCGAGGAGCAGTGGAAGCTCAAGCAGTCGCAAGGCCGGCGGCTTTACGGTGTCGATCTCAAGATCCTCGACGAGAACGGGAACCGCCTGCCGCACGACGGCAAAGCGTCCGGCGAGCTGCATGTGCGCGGAAACACGGTCATCAGCGGCTATTTCGAGAACGAGAAGGCGAGCCGCGAAGCGTTCGACAAGGAGGGCTGGTTCCGCACCGGCGACATCGCGACGATCTCGCCGTCCGGCCGCCTCATGATCGTCGATCGCTCGAAGGATCTCATCAAGTCCGGCGGCGAGTGGATTTCCTCGATCGACGTCGAGAACGCGGCCATGGCCTGCCCCGGCGTCGCCACCTGCGCCGTCATCGGCATCGCTCATCCCAAGTGGGACGAGCGTCCGTTGCTCGTCGTCGTCGCGAAGGAGGGTCAGACCGCCGACAAGCAGGCGATCCTCGACGTGCTCGCGACGAAGATCGCCAAATGGCAGGTGCCGGACGATGTGGTGTTCGTACAGGCATTGCCCCTGACGGCGACCGGCAAGGTGTCGAAGAAGGACTTGCGGGACCAGCTGAAGGCGTTCAGCTGGCCTGCCGCCTGAGGTCAGGCGGTGGTGCGGCCGAGCATCCGGGCGAGGGTCGCGTCGCGGTCGAGATAATGATGCTTCAGCGCGGCCGCGGCATGCAGTCCGATGGTCACGATCATCAGCTTGGACAGCAACGCGTGAACGATCTCGCCCGCCTCGGCGAGCGTGTGGCTCGCGGCCATCGGGCCGATCGTGAACAGCCCGAGGACATCGACGGTCCGGCCATGGCCGAGCATCGTCACCATGCCGCTCAGCGGCATGACAATGACGGCGACGAGCAGAAACAGGTGGATGGCCTTGCCGAGCTGCTCCTGCCATCCCGCGCCTGCCGCGACAGGCTCCGGAAGCCCCTCGACCAACCGCCAGACGAGCCGTAGCAGCCCGAGCACCAGAACCAACAGGCCGAGCATGCTGTGCCAGGCGAGCAGGACATCCTTGTCCGGGCCGGGCGGGTAGTCCTCGAAGATCTGGCCGAAGGCCAGCATGCCGATGATGGAGAGTGCGACCAGCCAATGCAGGATGATCGTCGGGCGGCTCAACGGGGCGGTGGATGTCTGCATGCCCCGGTTCTGCCATACCCAAGGTTAGCGGTTCATGAACGCACCCCGGCCATTCGGCTTGATCGGCAAGGGGAACAGGCTTATCCCTCGCCGGCCTCGAGGTCGCCAATGATGGCAAAAGCCGTCGCCTCGGGCTGAAAGAAAGGGCCATGGGCTATAAGGTCGCCGTCGTCGGTGCCACGGGAAACGTGGGCCGGGAAATGCTGAACATCCTCGCCGAGCGGGAATTCCCGGCGGACGAGGTCTTCGCAATCGCCTCTCGCCGCTCGCTCGGCACGGAGGTCTCCTTCGGCGACAAAACGCTCAAATGCAAAGACCTCGAGACGTTCGACTTCTCGCAGTGCGACTTCGCCGTCATGTCGGCGGGCTCGGCCGTCTCCAAGGATTGGAGCCCCAAGATCGGCAAGACCGGCTGCCTCGTCATCGATAACTCGAGCTGCTGGCGCTACGACGCCGAGGTGCCGCTGGTGGTGCCCGAGGTCAACGCGCATGTGCTCGAGCCCTACATGAAGCGCAACAGCCGTAAAAACATCATCGCCAACCCGAATTGCTCGACCGCTCAGTTGGTCGTGGCGCTGAAGCCATTGCACGACGTCGCGACGATCAAGCGTGTCGTCGTCTCGACCTACCAATCGGTGTCGGGTGCCGGCAAAGACGCGATCGACGAGCTGTTCGACCAGACGAAGTCGAAATACGTGCCGGGCCAGGAGGTCGAGCCCAAGAAGTTCCCGAAGCAGATCGCCTTCAACGTCATTCCTCACATCGACGTCTTCATGGAGGACGGCTACACGAAAGAGGAATGGAAGATGCTGGCCGAGACGAAGAAGATCCTCGATCCCAAGATCAAGGTGACGGCGACCTGCGTCAGGGTGCCGGTGTTCGTCGGTCACTCGGAGGCGGTCAATCTCGAGTTCGAGAAGCCGATCACGCCGGAGGAGGCGCGCAAGATCCTGCGCGAGGCGCCGGGCATCATGGTCGTCGATAAGCGCGAGCCCGGCGGCTACATCACGCCGGTCGAGTGCGTCGGCGATTATGCGACGTTCGTCTCGCGCATCCGCGAGGACGCCACCGTCGAGAACGGCCTCGCCATGTGGATCGTCTCCGACAATCTGCGCAAAGGTGCCGCCTTGAACGCCATCCAGATCGCGGAAAGTCTCGCGAACCGGAACCTGCTCAAGAAGGCAGCTTAACACTTCAATCCAAGAGTCGACGATCGAAGCCGGGCCCGATCGGGTCCGGCTTTTTTTTGGTTTGCGACGGCCGGATTGGTGAAAGCGCAGCTTTCTTCGACTGCGCAACCTGTGCGGCGAGATGAGTCGCGTCCTCGTTTGCTTGGCCGTGGAACTGCGCCAGCCCGCAACCGTTGCCCAAGGTTGGAGCCCGTCAGCTTCTCACCGGTCACGCCGAAACGAGTGCGTATGAACCTCTCCCTCTCGTCGCATACACCCGCGTCTCCCGCCGCCAATTTCATGTTCGCAACCGGCATCGAGAGCAGCGCGCCGACCATCGATGGAGGCCGCACGCGTCGCGACCAGTACGAGCTTTGCCGCCATTACGACCGCTGGCGGGACGATTTCGACCTCGTCGCGGAGGTCGGCTGCCGCTTTCTCCGCTACGGCCCGCCGCTGCACAGAACCTGGCTCGGCGATGGTCACTACGACTGGTCGTTCGCCGACGAGACCTTCGCCGATCTCCATCGCCGCGACATCGTTCCGATCGTGGACCTCTGCCACTTCGGCGTGCCGGATTGGATCGGCAACTTCCAGAATTCGGAGTTCCCCGAGCTCTTCGCCACCTATGCACAAGCCTTCGCGGTGCGCTTTCCCTGGGTGCAGCTCTACACGCCCGTCAACGAGATGTTCGTCTGCGCGACCTTCTCGGCTGAGTACGGCTGGTGGAACGAGCAGCTGGCGAGCGACCAGAGCTTCGTCACGGCATTGAAGCACATCGTCAAAGCGAACGTGCTCGCCATGCATGGCATCATCGCGGTTCGCTCCGACGCCATCTTCGTGCAGAGTGAGTCCTCGGAATACTTTCACGCCGAAAGCCCCGAGGCGATCGGACCCGCCGAGTTCCTGAATTCGAAGCGGTTCCTCTCGCTCGATCTCAACTACGGTCGCCGTGTCACCTCCGAGATCTACGAGTACCTGCTGGACAACGGCATGACGCGTGAGGAGTACCATTTCTTCCTGCGCAATACCCTGAAGCACAACTGCATCATGGGGAACGACTACTACCAGACGAACGAGCACCTGATCGGCACCAGCGGCTTCCCGCGCGCCTCGGGCGAGATCTTCGGCTATGCCGAGATCACGCGGCAGTATCATCAACGCTATCTGCTGCCCGTCATGCACACCGAGACGAACCTCCAGCAAGGACCGAGCGGCAACGAGGCCGTGCACTGGCTTTGGAAGGAGTGGGCGAACGTGCTGCGCGTCCGCAACGACGGCGTGCCGATCGTCGGCTTCACCTGGTACTCGCTGACCGATCAGGTGGACTGGGATACCGCGATGCGCGAGGCGAACAATCGCGTCAATCCGGTCGGCCTTTACGACCTCGACCGGAAGATGCGGCCGGTCGGGCGCGCCTATCAGCGGCTGATCAAGAGCTGGCGGGAGGTATTGCCGACCCAAAGCGTTTGCCTGAGGGTGCCCGTCAAGCTGCCGAGCGATCACACGCCCGCCCCCTCCCAGGCCGAGGTGGCACAAGCAGCCAAGCCGATGGACTCCGGCGCCGGGGGCTGAGGCGGAATTGACACGTCGGCCCCTTCTCCCGTACACAAGCGCCCACAAACCGGAACAGGATCATTCCTTTTTCCGCCGCCCGGTTCCATGAGGCCGGAGGTCAGCATCCGTCAGCGCGAGGCGCCCACGGGTGCGTTAGCGCTTTGGGTGATGCGATGCCGACGACGGAAGCGACTGGAAAATCAGGGAAAGCGGCCTCCGCGCCGCTCAACCTGTCGCAGGCTGTCAACGAATCGTGCCCCTGGTCCGGCAAGCCCATCCAGGCCGACAGCCTGACCGTCTACCGGGGCGAGGTCGTCGGCTTCTGCAACACGGGCTGCCGGGACAAGTTCGCGACAGCGGCAGCGCTGTTTGACGCGCGCATCGCGGCGAAGGGCAAGTAAGCATGTTCGACTCCCTTTCCGACCGCCTGTCATCGGTCCTCGATCGCCTGCGTGGCCGGGGCGCGCTCACCGAGAGCGATGTCGCGGAAGCCATGCGCGAGGTGCGCCGGGCGCTCATCGAGGCAGACGTCGCCCTCGATGTGGCACGCGACTTCATCGACAAGGTGAAGGAAAAGGCGATCGGCCATGAGGTCGTCCGCTCGGTGACGCCGGGCCAGATGGTCGTGAAGATCGTCCATGACGAGCTCGTCGCCATGCTCGGCTCGGACGCCGAGCCGATCGATCTCAACGCGCCGGCCCCCGTCGCCATCATGATGGTCGGCCTCCAGGGCTCGGGTAAGACGACGACCTCCGCCAAGATCGCCAAGCGCCTGACCGAGCGCGAGAAGCGCCGGGTGTTGATGGCCTCGCTCGATACCCGCCGCCCGGCGGCGCAAGAGCAGCTCCGCGTGCTCGGCGAGCAGAACGCGATCGCGACACTGCCGATCGTCGCCGGCCAAGGCCCGGTCGAGATCGCCAAGCGCGCCATGGAAGCCGGCCGCCTCGGTGGCTACGACGTCGTCATCCTCGATACCGCAGGCCGCACGCATATCGACGAAGCGCTGATGGCCGAGACGGTCGCCATCCGCGATGCGACGCATCCTCATGAGAGCCTGCTCGTCGCCGATAGCCTCACCGGCCAGGACGCGGTCAACCTCGCCAAGAGCTTCGATCAGAAGGTGGGCATCACCGGCATCGTGCTCACCCGCGTCGACGGCGACGGGCGCGGGGGCGCGGCGCTCTCGATGCGCGCCGTCACCGGCAAGCCCATCAAGCTCATCGGCACCGGCGAGCGGGCCGACGCACTGGAAGACTTCCATCCCGGCCGCATCGCCGGACGCATCCTCGGCATGGGCGACGTCGTCTCGCTGGTCGAGAAGGCGGCGCAGACGATCGACGCCGAGAAGGCGGAGAAGATCGCCGCCAAGATGCGAAAGGGCCAGTTCGATCTGGACGACATGGCCGAGCAGATCCGCCAGATGGAGCGCATTGGGGGCATGTCGGGGATGATGGGTCTCCTGCCCGGCATCGGTAAGATCAAGAAGCAGATCGCCGACGCCAATCTCGACGACAAGGTTCTGAAGCGCCAGAAGGCCATCATCTCCTCGATGACGGGCTACGAGCGGCGGAACCCGAAGGCGCTCAACGCCTCGCGCAAGCGGCGCGTCGCGGCGGGCTCCGGCACCAAGGTCGAGGACGTCAACAAGCTCCTCAAGATGCACCGCCAGATGGCGGACATGATGAAGATGATGTCCCAGAAGAAGGGCATGTTCGGCAAGATGATGGGCGGCGGCGCCGGCATGCCGTCGGAGGCCGAGATGGCCAAGATGCAGTCCGAGCTCGCCGGCCTCGATCCCAAGGCCCTGCCGCCCGACCTGCGCGAGATCATCGAGCAGGCGGGCGCCGCCCCCAGGCCGCCGTCGCCCGGATTGCCGGGGCTCGGTGGCATGAAGCTTCCCGGTCTCGGCGGCTTGAAGCTGCCGGGACTGCCCGGAAAGAAACGTTGAAATCAGCAAACAGATCGACACTCAGGAGAACGACATGTTGAGAATTCGCTTGGCCCGTGGCGGCACCAATCGCCGCCCGCACTATTCGATCGTCATCGCCGACCAGCATGCGCCGCGCGACGGCCGCTTCATCGAGAAGATCGGCACGCTGAACCCGATCATCCGCGACGAGGCAAAGCGCGTCGTGATCGATATCGAGCGGGCGAAGCACTGGCTCTCCAAGGGCGCGCAGCCGACCGATCGCATCGCCCGCATTCTCGATGGCGCGGGGCTTATGAAGCGCGAGAAGCCCAACAACCCGACGAAGATGCTGCCCAAGAAGAAGGCGCAGGAGCGCGCCGCCGCGAAGGCCGAGAAGGCCGCCGCCGGAGAAGCCAAGGCGGAGTAGTCCGCAAGAGCGCTCGGGTATCCGATGGCGGACCGGTTGAACGTGCTCGTTATCGACGGTCACCCCGATCGGGGGCGGCTGATCGGCGCGCTGCTTGACGGGTACGTCAGGGCGCTCCCCGCCGGCACCGGGGTCGAGCGCGTCGCTGTGCGCGATCTCGCCTTCGATCCCATGCTGCGCCGGGGCTACGGCCCCGAGCAGCCCTGGGAGCCTGATCTCGCCAAGGTGGCCGACGCGCTGGATCGCGCCGACCACATTGTTCTCGGCTTCCCGCTCTGGTGGGGGGCCGAGCCCGCGCTGCTCAAGGGGCTGATGGACCGGCTGCTGCTGCCAGGGTTCGCATTCAAGTACCGGCGAGGCTCGGCCTGGTGGGACAAGCTGCTCGCTGGCCGCTCGGCCGATCTCATCATCACGATGGACACGCCGCCCTGGTTCTTGCGACTCGTCTATCGCGATGCCGTCGGCGTGCGTTGGAAGAAGCAAATTCTCGGCTTCTGCGGCGTTGCGCCGATCCGTGTCTTTCGGCTCGGCATGGTGCGCCGCGGTGGCGTGAAGCGGAGCCTGGCGTCCTGGACGGCACAGATCGAGCGCGCGGCGCGGTCGGCAGGCAAACTCAATCGGAGAGCGAAGCTCAAGCTCGCCATGAGCTCCGCGGCCTACGCTTCCGCTGTTGCCGATCGGCAGTCATGACGGAAACATTCCGCAGAGTCCGCATCGGCCGCATCACCGGCGCTCATGGCATCAAGGGCGAGGTCGTGATCGCGGCCTCGACCGAGCGCCCGGAGGATGTGGCGGCCTACGGCCCGGTGACCGACGCCGAGGGCCGCCGCAGCTTTGTGATCGAGGCGGCGCGCGCGACGAGCAAGGGCGTCGTGGCGCGGCTCGCCGGCGTTTCGGATCGTACGGTTGCCGAAGGGCTCAAGGGCACCGATCTTTACGTGCCGAGGGACCGCCTGCCGGCCGCGGCCGAGGGCGAGTACTACGCGTCCGACCTCGTCGGTCTCGAGGCGCATGATCCCGCTGGCGTCGTCATCGGCCGCGTCGTCAATGTGCCCAACTACGGTGCCGGCGATCTCCTCGAGATCGATCCGGGCGAGGGCCGTGCCACGCTGCTCGTGACGATCACCGAGGCGACCGTGCCCGAGATCGACATCGCCGGCGGACGCATCACCGTCGCGATGCCCGGCGAGACCGAGGCGGACGCCGAGGATTAGAGGAGCGTGCTCCTGCAACTCGAATTGCGGCATGTTCCTGCAAGCCTTTCCCCCGTTTTGCCATAGCCTTCCCACACTCGGAGAGGATAAAGTTCTTCCTTCGTTCGTTGTGTGAGTTGTGTCATGCCCAAGCGTCTCCACATCGCCAAACCCAAGCTTTCGCCGTTCGCCCTGCCGCCGCGGCGGCTGACGGAGACCGATGCGGTCGACATCTGGATCGCGCGCTGGCTCGGCATCCGGCTCAAGGATCTCGTGCAGCGCTACGGCTGCGACCCGCGCCGCCTCTACGAGATCTGGTGGGAGGAGCGATTCATCGGCTCGCGCAAGAAGGCTGAGCGCGTGTTCGCCGAGCGGCACCCGGCGCTGACCGATCGGGTGGATTTCTCGCGCCGTCAGCGGTTCGCGAGGCCGGGTCCCGATCCGGCGCAGATGGCGCTGTTCGAGTGATCGCCGCCCCATAAGAGGCGCTGATCGCGGTCAATAGGAACATTCGCCCGACGCCTCGGTGGCATCGCTATGGAGCCTCGCGTAGACTGAACCCATGAAGCTCGTCCGCATCGATGTGTCGTCGCCGGTCGGCGCCATTCAGGTTTACTGCACGGCCACGGCGGTTGCTGGCCTGTTGTTCGTCGAGCGTGACCGTACGGAGATCGAGCGGGAATTCGGTGCGTTCGAGGTCGAGCCCGCCGAGGATGCGCTCGGCGTTCGCGGCGCCCTCGAGCGCTACTTCGGCGGCGATATCCAGGCGCTCGAGGACGTGCCCGCACAGGCCCTGCACGGCACCGCCTTCCAGCGCGAGGTCTGGGCGGCCTTACGCGAGATCAAACCCGGCGAGACGACGACCTACGGCGCGCTCGCCCGGAAGCTCGGCCGCAACGGCGCCCAACGCGCGGTCGGCGCCGCCAACGGCGCCAACCCCATCGGCCTCATCGTGCCCTGCCACCGCGTCATCGGCTCGGCCAACAAGCTCACCGGCTACGGCGGCGGTATCGACCGTAAGCACTGGCTGCTCCGCCACGAGGGCGCGTTGCTGGTGTGAGCCGCAAGCCGCGCTTTGAATAGCAGAGTATTTGCAGTAGAGTGAAAAGCACACGGCAGATCGCCGTGCCATCAAGCATTCGCAGACAGGAGTTTCGCAACCCGTAGGAGGTCCGCATGATCGGTCGCGCCACCACATACAAGATGAAGCCGGGAAGTCTGCCCGAGATCCAGTCCCTCATCGAAATGGCGAGGGCGAAGATGGCGAAAGTCCCCGGTGTCATTGTCTCATGCTCGATGTGGAACGACGACGGATCGGCGCACACGTTCTCACTCTGGGAGAGTGCCGCGGCCGCCGAGGCAGCGGGGCCGGCCCTCAAGGACATCTGGGACGGCGTAGGCCCGCATCTCGCTTCCCCGCCAGACGTGCGAACATTCAACCACGCTGCGAAGCTGGCCGGCTGACCTGCTTAGGCAGCCAGCGTCACTGCGCCGTATACCCGCCGTCGATCACGAGCTCGGCGCCGGTGACAAATTTCGCCTCGTCGGAGGCGAGATAGAGGATGCCGTAGGCGATGTCGTCCGGCTCGCCGAGCCGCCCGATCGGGTGCAAGGCTTCCAGGTTCTTGCGCCCCTTCTCGACATCGCCGGCTTTGCTGAGGAAGCCCTCGACCATCGGCGTCCAGATGTAGCCCGGATGCACGGAGTTGACGCGGATGCCCAAGCCTTGCTTGGCCGCATAGAGCGCGACCGACTTCGTGTAGACGGTCACGCCACCCTTGGCGGCATTGTAGGCGCCGGCATATGGATCGCCGACGAGCCCTAGGATCGACGCGAGATTGACGATCGAGCCGCCCTTGGGGCTCTGCGCCGCCATGGCGATCAGCGCGTGCTTGGTGCCGAGAAACACGCCGTCGAGATTGATGCTCGTCATGTGACGCCAGCTTTCGAGCGTCTCCTCGTCGGGCTTTCCCCCGACGCCGATGCCTGCATTGTTGACCAGCACGTCGACCCGGCCGAAGTGCTGCACGCAGGTGGCGAAAACACGCTGCCACTCGGCTTCGCTCCTCACATCGTGATGCAGGAACAGCGCCTCGGCGCCCGCCTCGCGAAGGCTCTTGGCCAATGCCTCGCCGCGGGTGTCGTCGATATCGGAAATCACCACCTTCCCGCCTTCGCGGGCCATGAGACGGGCCGTCGCCTCGCCGATGCCCGCCGCGCCACCGGTGATGATGCAGGATTTGCCCTGGATGCGTCCCATGTCCTCGATGCTCCTCGATGGGTTGGCGAGAACCTAGGTGATCGGGGGGCGCCTGTCGAAGGTGAGCGACGCCCGACGATCTGGACACAGCGCTTGTGCCTCGTATAGCGTTTGCCTCGCGGGCGACCTATGGGGGCAGGCTATGGGCGGTGGTGACAGCGGTCCAAGTCGCCGCGAGCTGCTCGAGATGGCCGGCGTGATCGCGGCGTTGAATGCCGTCGGTCCGATCACCGAGGCGGCTGCCTGCGGCATCGTCACGACAACCGTGGGGTCCGCCGGCACCGCGCCGATCTCCGCCGCCCGCTACATTCTCCGCCGCCTGAAGCAGCACGGCTGCACGACGCTGTTCGGCGTGCCGGGCAAGACCTGCGAGGCGCTCTACAAGGCGGCCGCCAGCGAAGGCATCGCACTCTGCATCACGTCGAACGATCTCGAAGCCGGCTACGCCGCCGACGGCTACGCGCGCGTCAAGGGCCTCGGGGCTGTCGCCGTGACCTATGGTCCGGGCACGCTCAGCCTCGTCAACGCCATCGCCGGCGCCTACACGGAGAAGAGCCCGGTGCTCCTCATCAACGGTGGTCCGAGCGAGGCTGAGGTCGAGCAGCAGCGCCAGACCGACGTCCGCTTCACGCATTCGATCGGCCGGGCCGGCGAGGCCGCGAGCGAGGCGCTGACGGACCTCTCGGTGTTCCGATCGGTGACGGCACATGCGCGCCGCGTGACGAGCGGGAGCGCGGTTGCCTCCCAAGTCGACGAGGCCTTCGTCAAGGCCATCGCGTTCCAGCGCCCGGCCTATCTGGAAATCGCCAAGAACGTCTGGGACGCCAGCGTGCCCGGCCCAGTGAGCACGCTCGATTTCAAGCTTCGCGCTGCGGGCAACGAGGCGGCGCAGGCCGCGACAATTCTGCGCCAGCTCGCCTCCGCCTCGAAGCCGCTGCTGCTTTGCGGCATCGAGATCGCCCGCTGTGGACTTGGCGATCGCGTGAAGGCTCTGCTCGAGCGCCTTGAGATACCGTGGGCGACGACGCTGCTCTCGAAGTCCGTGCTGGACGAGCGGACGCCGGGTTTCGTCGGCGTCTACGAAGGCGTCAACGCCTCGCCGACCGTCAAGCGCGTGATCGAGGAGGCCGATCAGATCGTCATGCTCGGCACCGTGCTCGGCGTCTGGCATCGCCATCTCGTCGATCCGCCACGCGATCGCATCGTGCGGGCAGGCAACGGGCAGCTCCGCATCGGCACGGCCGCACCGGTCGCTGCTGAGCTCGACACCCTCGTGTCTGAGCTGCAGCGCGGGCCCTGGTCGCCGAGCGCGGCCCAGCGGCAAACGATCCGCGGCTGGCGCGATCGCATGCAGCTGTCGAGCCTCGACTTCGATCATCGCCGCCGCCTGCCCCGCCGTGCGGGCACCGCCTCCGGCAGCGATCCCGGCCTCACCTACGACGAGGTGATGGGCACAGTGAGCGACGGGCTCGACGCCTCGCACGTCGTCATCACCGATACGACGCTGTCGATGTATCAGGCGGGCGAGCTCGATACGAAGGGTAAGGCGAGCTTCCTCTGCAACAGCGTCTGGCAGTCGATCGGCTTCTCGGTCGGCGCCAGCGTCGGCGTCGGCTTGGCGCTCAAGGATCAAGGGACGCGGCGCCCCCTCGTCATCTGCGGCGATGGCGGCTTCCAGATGATGGCGCAAGGGATCTCGACGCTGGTGCGCCAGCGCATCCGGGCGATCGTGATCATCGTCGACAACGGCACCTATGGCATCGAGCAGCATCTGATCGACGGCAGCTATTTTGGTGGCACCGATGCGCCGATTCCGTTCGCGACGCTGAACCGCTGGCGGTACGCCGATCTCGCGCGCGCCATGGGGGTCACGACGGCCTTCGAGGTCGATACCGTCGCCGAGCTGCGCGACGCGCTCCGGCAAGCCAATGCGGCAACCGGGCCGGCAGTCATCTCGGTCAAGGTGCGCCAGCACGATCGGCCGTCGGAGCTCGGGTGAGGGGAACGTGGGGGATTTGGGCATGATGGACGAAAAGCGCGGACTGTCGCGCCGGATGGTGATCGGTGGAGGGCTCGCGGCTGCGGCCGCTCTTTCGTTGCCCATGCTCGACGATGAAGCCGAGGCCGATACGCTGTCGCACTTCGAGCCTTTGCCGCCAGGCACCCGCATCGACGCTCCGGACTTCGATAGTCGCGGTCCCGACGGCGAAAGCTTCAAGGCGGGCGTGCGCCCGACGCGACCGATGGCCGGCATCCGGATGGAGCGTCAAGTCATCGGCAGCGGCGCCGCCCGCAAGGTCATCATTCACCACTACGGCCACGGTGGCGCCGGCATCACGCTGTCCTGGGGATCGGCCAAACGCGCTGTCGGTCTGATCGAGACGGCTGTGCGGGAGGTGATGGCGGCGGGCGAGACACCACGCATCGTCATTCTGGGTGCCGGCATCATCGGCATGACGACAGCGCGCGAGCTCGTCGATCGCTGGCAACGCGATTGGCCGGCGTTGCGGCTGACCGTTCGGGCCAAGGCGTTTCGGGATACGACGTCCTTCGTGGCCGCCGGCCAGTTCGAGCCGTCCGTCGTCTTTCGGGATTATTACCGGCTCGGCCGTACCGACGAGTTGAAGGGCATCCTGCGGGACTCGCACAACAAGCTGCTCGACTTCGGCCGCGACAAGCGCCAGCGCTACGGCATCAGGCGGCGGCGCAACTTCGCCATCATGCGCACGATCGACGCCTTCGACGCGCGCTATATGCCGCCGGAGGTCGTCGGCCCGCCGCGGCGCTGGACGAGCTTGCCGATCAACGGCCTCTCCGATCTCTCCGGCTACGAGTACGAGACCTGGCTCGTCAATCCGACGGTGCTGCTGCCGATCCTGCGCGAGGAGCTGACGGCCGAGGGCGTCGTCTTCCGCATCGGCGACAGTCGTGTCGTGAGCCGCGCGGAAATTCCAGCGCTCGACTCCAACATCATCGTCAACTGCACCGGCATCGGCTCGAAGCTTTTGTTCGACGATGCGGCGCTCGAAGGCAGGCGGGGTCATGTCATCAAGCTCAACAACCCGCGCAACCTGCGCTACTTCTTGAGCGCCGGCTGCAACGAGGGGATGGCCGACATGCCCAACTACCGCTCGGCCTATATCTTCGCCCGCCAGGACGACGTCATCGTCGGCGGCTCCTGGACCTCCGACTTCGACCCCGCCAACCCCGTCCGCGTCGATCCGGTGCAATGCCGGGAGATCCTGGCGCGCGTCAGGGGCATCATGGCCGGGCGGACGGACTGCGTGCCGGTGGGGCCGCGATAAAGCACAGCATGCGAACGGTATGGCCCTGACCGGTCAAAGCGCTTAGTCTCGTTTGCTGGAGGCGCACGATGGACCGGCGGCTGGCAGCAATCCTCGTTGCAGATGTCGTCGGCTTCAGCCGGCTGATGGAGGCCGACGAGGCCGGCACGATCGCCGCGTTGAAGCAGCGTCGCGCCGCCGTGCTCGATCCCATCGTCAAGGAGCATCGCGGGCGCATCGTCAAGGTGATGGGCGATGGCGTGCTCGTCGAGTTCGCCAGCGCGGTGAATGCGGTCGCTGTCGCGCTCGATCTGCAGAAGCGCATGGCGCAAGCGAATGCGGGCGTTGCCGACGACCGCCGCATTTTGCTCCGCATCGGCATCAATCTGGGCGATGTCGTCGGCGCGGGGTCCGATATCTACGGCGAGGGCGTCAACATCGCGGCGCGACTGGAGGCGCTGGCCGAGCCGGGCGGCATCTGTGTCTCGTCTAAGGTTCGCGACGAGGTCCTAGGCAAGACGGCCGGCGCATTCGAGGACATGGGCGAGCAAGCGCTGAAGAACATCGCGGCGCCGGTGCGCGTGTGGCGGGTCGCAAGCGGCGATGGGGTGGCGGCAGTACCGAGGCCGCTCGCGTCGCCGCCCAAGCGCGACACCAGCAAGCCCTCCGTTGCGGTGCTGCCCTTCGACAACATGAGCGGCGACGCGGATCAGGAGTATTTCTCCGACGGCATCACCGAGGACATCATCACGGCGTTGTCGCGGTTCCGGATGATACACGTAATCGCGCGAAACTCTTCGTTCTCTGTGAAAGATCAGGGTTTGACGATCGTACAGATAGCCGAGCGCCTTGGAATTGACTATGTCGTAGAAGGCAGCGTACGGCGCGCCAGCAATCGCGTTCGTATCACTGCCCAGCTTCTTGAAGCTGAGAGTGGGAAGCATGTCTGGTCAGAACGATATGATCGAAGTGTTGAGGACATTTTCGCGGTGCAGGAAGAGGTCGCGAGAATTGTCGCGTATTCAACGATCAAGCGCGTGGGGCAAGATGTAGCTAGCAAGTTCGTCAAAAGCAGGCCAAGAAATTATCTGGCCTATGATTACATGCTTCGAGGTGTTGAGCTGCAGCAGAAGCTCACAAAGATCGATGTTAGTGCAGGAATGGAGTTACTCAAGAAGGCGATTGAGCTCGACCCGCACTATGCAGAGGCCTATGGCTGGCTAGCTTGGTGCCATTTCACGGAATGGGAGTATGGCCTAAACCGAGAGGCGCTGGAGAAGGCTGTTCGCGCTGCTCAAAGATCTGTGGAGCTGGATCCGGATTTTGCTCGCTGTCATGTAACTCTTGCGCATTGCTACTTGCAGAGCGGAGATTTCTTAAGGGCTCAAGCTCACTATGAAAAGGCGATTTCTCTAAACTCCGATGATGTAGCCGTGCAAGGTAATGTTGCATTGTACTTAAGTTATACGGGGAATGCATCGGAGAGTGGAGTTTGGTACCGCCGCGGCTTAGAGATTGATCCCATTCCAGCTCTCTGGTTTTTGCAGTACATGGCAATGTCCGCGTACGTTGAGAAAAAGTATGAACTGTCTATGGGGTTCTTTAGGTCTGATTCGGATGCTCCGTGGGTTAGGCTGTACCTTGCGGCTTCATTGGGTCAGCTTGGTCGCAGGAGTGAGGCTTCCGACGTCCTCGACGAATGTACCCGCATGAATCCCGACATCCCCGTCATCAAATTCGCCCTCGCCGAGCCCTACAAAAATCCTGCCGACACCGAGCATCTGATCGAAGGTTTGCGGAAGGCGGGACTCGACTGCTGACGGAGCCAGCACCTTACCCCGACAACCCACCCGCCAGCGTCGGCACATCGAGCGGCACGAAGCCGTAGTGGCGGAGCCAGCGCAGATCGGCCGAGAACATCGCGCGCAGATCGGGGATGCCGTATTTCAGCATCGCGATGCGGTCGAGGCCCATGCCGAAGGCGAAGCCCTGGTAGCGCTCGGGATCGAGGCCGCAATTCTTGATGACGTTCGGGTGCACCATGCCGGAGCCCAGAATCTCCAGCCACCGCCCCGGCTTGCCGATCGCCTCGGCCCCGACATCGACCTCCATCGAGGGCTCGGTGAAGGGGAAGTGTGAAGCGCGGAAGCGCATCTTCACCTCGTCCACCTCGAAGAAGGCCTTGGCGAACTCGGCGAGCGTCCACTTGAGATGACCCATATGGGTCGCCTCGTCGATGACGAGACCCTCGATCTGGTGGAACATCGGCGTGTGCGTTTGGTCGCTATCCATGCGATAGACGCGGCCCGGCGCGATGATGCGGATCGGCGGCTTCTGCGCCAGCATCGCGCGGATCTGCACCGGGCTCGTATGCGTGCGAAGCACCAGCGGCGCCTCGGTCGAGCCGGGCGCGGTCTTCAAATAAAAGGTGTCGTGCTCCTGCCGGGCGGGATGCTCCGGCGGAATGTTGAGCTTCGTGAAATTGTAGTCGTCGGTCTCGATGTCGGGACCTTCCGCCACCGAAAATCCCATGTCGGCGAAGATTTCCGAGACCTCGTCCCAGACCTGCGAGACCGGATGGATACGCCCGTCGGCGAGCGGGCCGGGCAGCACCGGCAGCGTCACGTCGGCGCGCTCGGCCTTGAGGCGGGCATCGAGGGCCGCTTCCGCGAGCGCCGTCTTGCGCCCGTCGAGCGCCTCCGTCACGCGGTCGCGCAGCGCGTTGACCGCCTGCCCGAACGACTTCCGCTCCTCGGGCTGAAGCTTGCCCAGCGTCGCCATCAGCTCGGAGATGCGGCCCTTCTTGCCGAGGGCGGCCACCCGCACGTCGTCGAGCGCCTTCAAGTCGCCGGCCGCCTTCGCGGCGCCGACGAGCTCGGCTTCCAGAGCTTTGAGATCAGGGGAGGGGCGGTCGGTCATGGGCTGTATCAAGCTCCGCGCGTGCGGTGCGCATCCCCCTCCCCCCTTGAGGGGGAGGGTCGGGGTGGGGGGTCTGAAACAGATACCTCTGGTTCCGCGTCATTCCCCCCATCCCAAGCGCCTAAGGACTTAGCTGCGAGCGCATCTAAGTCCAAGGCGCTTGGCCTTCCCCCTCACGGGGGGAAGGGAAGGTCTAGGCTACCGCGGCCTTGGCGCGCTCGACGAGCGCCTTGAAGCCTTCGGAGTCTTTCACGGCGAGATCAGCGAGCACCTTGCGGTCGATCTCGATGCCGGCCTTCGTCAGCCCATCGATGAACCGGCCGTAGGTGAGGCCGAGCTCGCGCGTCGCCGCGTTGATGCGCTGGATCCACAGAGCGCGGAACGTGCGCTTTTTGAGCCGGCGGTGAGCGTAGGCGTACTGGCCGGCCTTCTCGACCGACTGCCGCGCCGTCTTGATCGCGCTGTTGCGACGGCCGAAGTGGCCTTTGGCCTGCTTCAGAACCTTCTTGTGCTTGGCGTGAGCGGTAACGCCCCGTTTTACGCGTGCCATGTGTCAGCCCTCCCTCAGCTCTCAGCCGTCTCGGCAACAGCCCGGCGCTTGCGGGCCTTGCGTGCGGCGGGCATCCACTGCTTCACCCGCTTGATATCCGGATCCGACAGCACCATGGTGCCACGGGCCTTGCGGATGAATTTGGCGGTGCGCTTCAGCATGCCGTGGCGCTTGCCGGCGGCTTGCGCCTTGACCTTGCCGGAGCCGGTCACCTTGAAGCGCTTCTTCACGCTCGATTTCGTCTTCAGCTTGGGCATTTGGCTCGTTCTCCTTGATTGTTGGGCCGAATGGGACCGTTTCCGGCCCAATTCGCTTGTCGCCTCAAGGGCTTGAGCGAACGAGACGGCGGCCCGGCCACGTGTTGCCTGAGCAATCGAAAACCGCCACGGCATGCCCCGCCGGGCGGTTTATGGCGTGTTTGTACAGGGAGAGGGGCGAGGGTGCAAGGGCGGGCTTGGGAGACGAGGTCGGGCGCGTAGGTCTGCTGGGAGGCATCCCGGCCGGCTTGCAATCGCGGCCGGGATGACGAGGCCGGACGGAGCGTTCAGCCCGCCAAGCCCCGCTGTGCTTCGCGTCTACTTCGGCAGCGAGCCATAGGTGACCCAGGCCGGCTGCGTGCCCTGGGTCGGGGTCATCGGCAGGAACGCGCTCGTGCCCGACATCGGCATCGTCGCCGGGGCAGCATGCGCGCTCCGGAACGTCGGCTCCTTCGTCGAATTCTCGGCCGAGGCGGCGAGTCCGAAGGAGGTGAGGCCGGCGGCGAGCGTCATGATCATCGCGATGGTTTTCATTGTCGTTGCCTTTCTTGGCTTGGATCAGCGGCTGAAACGCCGCCGTTCATGCCAAGAGATGGCGCGACTTGGACCATCGCCAAGCTCGGCTCGCCCAGACGTGATGGGCCGTCACCGGCGCGTGATGACTCCTAAAACAGCTTGAGACCGGGCGGGATCGGCAGGCCGCCGGTCACCGCCTGCATGCGCTCCTGCATCTCGCGATCGGCTTTCGACTTGGCGTCCTGGAAGGCCGCGAGGATCAGATCCTCGAGGATCTCGCCCTCACCGGCCTTGAGCAGGCTCGGGTCGATCTTGATCGCCTTCATGCTCATCTTGCCGGTGAGCGTCACCTGCACCAACCCGCCGCCCGATTGGCCCTGCACCTCGAGCGCCTCAAGCTCGGCCTGCATCGCCTCCATCTTCGATTGGAGCTGCGACGCCTGCTTCATCATCTGCATGATGTTCATGTCATTTGGTTCCTGGTTGTGCGCATAGGGGAGGGGCGCCCGGCTCAGCCGGCGGCGCTTTCCTCGTCGTCGGTGTCGGTGATCGGACGCACGTCGATGATCTCGGCATCCGGGAATTCGGAGAAGGCGGCCTTGAGCATCGGCACTTGTTTCAGCCGGTCGATCTCGGCCTGCAGCGCCTCGCGCCGGACCTCGCCGAGCGGCCGTTGTCCGGGCTCGCGAGAAAGCGCCACCATCCAGCGCTCACCCGTCCAGCGCTGCAGCTTTTGCGAGAGGTCGCCGACGAGGTTCGAGCTCGCACCCTCGATCAGCGCGATCTCGATCTTGGGCGGCTCGAAGCGGACGAGGCGGACTTTCTCTTCCAGGTCGATCTTCAGCATCGCATCGCGCTTCGAGCCGACGAAGGCGACGAGCTCCTCGAAGCTCAGGAACGACACGGAGGGGGCCGCGCTCATGCCGCCGGGCGGTGGCGCCAACGGCATCTCGTCCTCGTGCGGCGGGATGTCGAAATCGAGCATGTCGGGTTCGATGTCGCCGTAGTCGTCGGGCGATAGGGCGTCCACAGGCGCGAATTCGGCGCGGGCTTGCGGCTCGGCCGCCTCGCTTCTCGCCGGGGCACTCGGCGACGATGGCGTCGCGCGCTGCTCGCCCAACCGGCGGATCACATCGTCCGGGCTCGGCAGCGAGGCCATATGGCACATGCGGATGACGAGCATCTCGAGCGCCATGGCGCCGTTGGGCGCCCGCGCAATGTCGTCGTGACCGGCGAGCAGCATCTGCCAGGCGCGTGACAGCAAGGCGACGCCGAGCGCATCGGCCAGGGCTGCCGAGCGCGCCCGCTCCTCGTTGGACAGGCTTTCGCCGGCCGCCTCCTTGCCGCCGACGCGGATGCGGGTGATGGCGTTGACGCACTCGGCAAGGTCGCCCACGAGCTCCATCGGCTCGGCGCCATCGGCGTTGAGGCCGTCGACGGCCTTGAGCGCATCCTTCGTCTTGCCGGCCAGAATGAGATCGAGCAGATCGAGCACGCGGCCGCGATCGGCCAAGCCCAGCATGTCGCGGACGGCCTTGCCGGTGACTTGGCCCTCGGCGGTTGCGAACGCCTGATCGAGGATCGAGAGCCCGTCGCGCACCGAGCCTTCGGCGGCGCGGGCGATGAGGCGCAGCGCCTCGTCCTCGATCGCGATGCCTTCCTTTTCGGCGATCCGGGCGAAGTGTGCGACCAGCATCCCGGCATCGACGCGCCGCAAATCGAAGCGTTGGCAGCGCGACAGCACCGTCACCGGCACCTTGCGGATTTCCGTCGTCGCGAAGATGAATTTGACGTGCGGCGGCGGCTCCTCGAGCGTCTTCAAGAGCGCGTTGAACGCACCCTTCGACAGCATGTGCACCTCGTCGATGATGTAGACCTTCATGCGCGCCGAAAGTGGCTTGTAGCGCACGCTCTCGATCATCTCGCGCACGTTGTCGACGCCGGTGTTGGAGGCGGCGTCCATCTCGATGACGTCGGGGTGCCGGCTCTCCATGATGGCTTGGCAGTGGAGCCCGAGCTCGGGCATGTCGATCGCGGGGCCCTCGATGCCCGGCCCCTCGTAGTTGAGGGCGCGGGCGAGGATGCGGGCCGTCGTCGTCTTGCCGACGCCGCGCACGCCCGTCAGCATGAAGGCCTGCGCGATGCGGCCGGTCCGGAACGCGTTCCGCAGCGTCGTCACCATGGCGTCCTGGCCGATCAGATCCTCGAAGGTCTGCGGCCGGTATTTGCGCGCGAGCACCAGATAGGGCGGTGGCGCGTCGCCGGGCGCGCCCGCGATTGCAGATCCCTCGGTGCTGTCGGCACTCTTTTTCTTTGCCATGATTCCAGCTGTCCCTTCGGCCGATAAAGGCCGGGGAGCAACGCGACCCGCGGCGAGCCGCGCCCCCGCGGAGGATGGCGGATCGCGATGCGATCCGCGCCCATCCGTGAGCGAAACGAGTGGGAGGCTGAACGGCGACCCGCATCCGAATCGTTGGGGCTGCTTCCTTCCGGATCTGACCCGGTTGGCGAAGAACACGTCCGCCGCCAACCTCCCGAAGCGCATTATGGGGATTGGCTCGCGACGGTGCAACCCTGCCGCTCGGGGCTCTGTCACAAATGTAACGGCGGGTTGATCGGGCGGCGGCCGATCCCCAACTCCCTCAGTACAGCGCCGAACCCCCCTGCCATTGGGGGCTCAGACAAAAAAAGAAGCCGCAACAGGCCGGCGGACAGTCTCCGCTGGGGGAGAGCTGTCATGTTCGCGATCGGGCCAGCGGCATTTGCGCTGTTGAGCGCACTTTCCTACGGAGCAGGGGACTTTCTCGGCGGGCGCGCCTCGACCAGGCTACCGACCCTGACAGTTCTGCTCATCGCCCAAATGGCCGCGTGCTCGGTCGCGATCCTCGCAGCCGGCGGGATCTCGCTCTCAGGCGTCGACCAGGCCTCGCTGATGCTGGGGCTCGTCGGCGGCGTCGCGCATGTCGCAGCCGTGGGGCTTCTCTATCACGGGTTGGCGCACGGCCGCGTCTGCGTCATCGCGCCGGTCTCGGGCATTGTAAATATCGCGCTGCCTGTATTGATCGATGGCGTCGCGATCAATGGGCTGAGCCTCGTGCAGAGCCTCGGCATCCTGATGGCGGCCTCCGCCGTCGGTCTCGTCAGCTGCTGCGGAAGCTCGGGCATCGCCCAGGCGGTCCGCAGCCCCCGGCTGGATGTGGCGCATGGCATGCTCAGCGGCGTCCTGTTCGGGATCGCCGATCTCTCGCTCGGGTCGGTGGCGCCGGAAGCCGCGGGCGACGCGGTGCTGGCGGCGCGGCTGGTCGGGGCAACCGGAATTCTCATCGCCGTCATCGTCATGAACCGGCAGGCTATCGCCTCCGCCCTTGTGCGCGTGCCGGTTGTCGCGTTTGCTCCAGCCAGGGAGCCCCTCGGCGTACAGATGGCTGCTGGCGTCCTGCTCGCCTTGATGGCCGGAACCGGCGATTGCCTCGGTCATCTTTGCTACGCCCTCTCCGCAGCCAAAGGCGAAATCAGCGTCGCGGTCGCGACGAGCGCGCTGTTTCCGGCCGTTTCCGTTCTGCTCGCCGTTCTTCTCCTCAAGGAGCGGATCGGCCGGCTGCAATCGATCGGCCTAGCCGTCTCGGCCGGATCGATCGTCCTGCTTGCCGGATCCTGAGGCGCGGTCCTACACTTTCCCGTCACCGACGGAGGAACCGATGCCGACGCTAGGGCCGATGCGCACGCTCGACCGGATGAGCCCCAAGCGCGCCGACGAGGCCTGGGTCGCCGAGAGGATCGCGGCGCCCGGCACGCGCTACATTCTCACCGTGGACCACAAACCGTGCATCATGGCGGCCGAGCCCGGCACACGTACGGGCCTGCGCTATTTTTCTCGCGAGGAGATCCTGTCGCTCGGGCTCGAGCGACAAACGGCGATTTTCTTGGGGCTCGAGCAGGGCGCCGGCGCGGTTTTCACGATCGACATCACCGAGCATCGCGCCCGCGCCGTGCCCGGTGGTCCCTACATCCTGAAGCCGTTCGTCGATCTGCGGAGCCTCGCCGTTCAGGGCGCACTGTCGCCGGACGATCTCTCGCTCGCCGGCCAAGCCCGCGCGCTCGCCGAGTGGCACAACACGCATCGCTGCTGCGGTCATTGCGGCTCAACGACCGACATCAAGGATGCGGGCTGGCGGCGCAAATGCTGGAGCTGCGGCCGCGATCATTTCCCGCGCACCGATCCCGTCGTCATCATGCTCGTGACGTATGGGGATCGCTGTCTGCTCGGTCACGAGGCGCGCTTCAATTCGAAGATGTTTTCAACGTTGGCCGGCTTCCTCGAGCCCGGCGAGGACATCGAGCATGCGGTGAGGCGCGAGGTGAAGGAGGAGGTCGGGCTCGACGTCGGCGACGTGCATTATCAGGAGAGCCAGCCCTGGCCGTTCCCGCATTCCTTGATGATGGGCTGCCGGGCGATCGCTCTGCACGATCGCGTCGAGGTCGACACCAACGAGCTGACGAGCGCGCGCTGGTTTACCCGCGCCGAGGTGAAAACCATGGACGAGCTCAAGCATCCCGAGGAGCTCATCATTCCGGGCCGCCATGCGATCGCGAGGAAGCTCATCATGGCCTGGGTCGCGGAGGGCGAGCGGCGATGACGACCAAGACCTACAGCAATGCCGACATCACGGTTTCGTGGACGCCCGAGCGCTGCATCCACTCGGAGAAGTGCTTTCACGGCCTCGCGCAGGTGTTCGATCCCAACCGGCGTCCGTGGATCGATATGAGCGCGGCCGATACGGCGGCGATCAAGGCGCAGGTCGGCAAGTGCCCGTCGGGTGCGTTGGGCTGGACGGCGAAGGATGCACCGGTGACGCCGGCGGAGCCGGTGCCGGCCGTGACGATCGAGCTGCTGCCCGACGGTCCCTTGCTGGTGAAATCGGCACACGCGTTGAACCTCTCCGACGGTACGACGAAGCAGCGTTCTGGCACGACGGCCTACTGCCGCTGCGGCGCCTCCAGCCGCAAGCCGTTCTGCGACGGCAGTCACGCGAAGGTGGGGTTCAAGGGTTAGGGCGAGCGACCGGCCACTCATCTGTGGCAACGATCTCCTTTGTGGCCATGACCCCGCAAGCGGGAGAGGAAGGTCGGTTCCAGGTTAGGGACGTACGCCGTCTCCGCCGTAGGGGCGACCGGCGGTCGCCCCTCTTCGTCGTTCCCCCGTGACACAAGAGGGGCGAGCGCCGCTCGCCCCTACGGGATAACGCCGCGTTCACCATATCCGAAACATCACGCCGCAAACTTATCCCCGCTCACTCCGCACGCCCTCATACTGCACGCAGCCCTGCCGCCAAGGGACCGGAACGCGCGCTGGTGGATCGGTAGCTGGGAGCATCGTGGGTGCCGGACATAAGCTATCCGGCGCTGACCTGCCGCTTGCGATGGGGAGAACCTGACGCAAGCTACTCTCGCGGCGGATGTCCGCGAGCGGCTCGCAGAAATGCGAGCCACGGCGGCAAGCGAAACCCACGATGACGGCGGAGTGGCCCCGGCCACATCCGACTGAAACTTACCCAGGGCCGGCCACTCCGTCCCCTTGGACTTTCCTCATCCTCTCGGGTCCGCTCAGGACCGCGGAGAGGGCGGAGCGTTGGCTTGGAGGAGGTAGTCGCGGCCCAATGTGGACCCCATCGAAACCGCCAGGCCGTTGACTCGCCCTTGCCGAAGGCTACAGACACGGACGACGCACGTGCACGACATAGCGGCAAAACCCCTGGCGCACGCCATCGGCTGCATCTGGTCCTTAACTGGAGCCAGTTCCATCTCTAGCACTCACGGGAAATCCGCTCAGACCGAGGAGCCCTGCCCATGCCCAAGATGTCCGCCTCCGAAGCCTTCGTCGAGACGCTGATCGCGCAAGGCGTCAAGGACGTCTTCGGCATCGTCGGCTCGGCCTACATGGACGCGCTCGACCTGTTCCCGACCGCCGGCATCCGCTTCATCCCGACAGTGCACGAGCAGGGCGCCGGCCACATGGCCGACGGCTACTCCCGCGTCTCCGGCCGCCACGGCGTGTGCATCGCGCAGAACGGGCCCGGCATCACCAACTTCGTGACCTCGACGGCGGCGGCCTACTGGGCCCATTCGCCGGTCGTCGTCATCACGCCCGAGACCGGCTCCGGCACCATCGGCCTCGGCGGCTTCCAGGAGACCGAGCAACTGCCGATCTTCTCCAAGATCACGAAGTACCAGGGCCATGTGTCTAAGCACCCGCGCATGGCCGAGCTGACCGCGCGCTGCTTCGACATGGCGATGAGCGAGCGCGGGCCGACGCAGCTCAACATCCCGCGCGACAACTTCTATGGCGAGGCGGACTACGAGATCCCTGTGCCGAAGAACATTCGGCGCGGCCCCGGCGACGAGCAGAGCCTCGACGAGGCCGCCGACATGCTCGCCAAGGCGAAGTTCCCGGTCATCGTCTCGGGCGGTGGCGTGATCATGTCGAACGGCATGAAGGAATGCGTCGAGCTTGCCGAGGCGCTGAAGGCGCCCGTCGTCAACTCTTACCTGCACAACGACAGCTTCCCGTCCGACCACCCGCTGTGGACGGGCCCGCTCGGCTATCAGGGCTCGAAGGCGGCGATGAAGCTCATCGCGCAGGCCGACGTCGTGCTGGCGCTCGGCACGCGGCTCGGGCCGTTCGGCACGCTGCCGCAGCACGGCATGGACTATTGGCCGAAGAACGCCAAGATCATCCAGGTCGACAGCGACCATCGGATGCTCGGCCTCGTCAAGCAGATCTCCGTCGGTGTCGTCGGCGACGCCAAGGCCGCGGCGAAGGCCCTGACCTACCGCCTCGCCAACCGCAAGCTCGCCTCTTCCGCCAATGCGGACGAGCGCATGAAGGAGATCAAGTCGCAGAAGGACGCTTGGGAGAAAGAGCTCTCGGCCTGGTCGCAGGAAAATGACGACTGGTCGAAGGAAATCTCCAAGGGCAGCCCGTACATGCATCCGCGCCAGATGCTGCGCGAGCTGGAAAAGGCGATGCCGGGCAATGCCATGGTGTCGACCGACATCGGCAACATCTGCTCGGTGTCGAACTCGTATCTGCGCTTCAAGCAGGCGCCGTCGATGTTTGCGGCGATGAGCTTCGGCAACTGCGGCTATGCGCTCCCGACCATCATCGGCGCCAAGGTCGCCGAGCCCAAGCGTCCCGCGGTCGCCTATGCCGGCGACGGCGCCTGGGGCATGAGCTTCGGCGAGATCTTGACCTGCGTGCGCGAGGACATTCCCGTCACCGCCGTCGTCTTCCACAACAAGCAGTGGGGCGCGGAGAAGAAGAACCAGGTCGACTTCTACGACACGCGCTTCCTCGGCGTGAATCTGACCAATCCGAGCTTCGCGGAAGTGGCGCGCTCGATGGGCGCTGAGGGCGTCGTCGTCGACAAGCTCGAGGCCGTCGGCGATGCGCTGGACAAGGCCTGCGATGCGCAGAAAAAGGGCAAGACGACCGTCATCGAGGTGATGGTGACGCAGGAGCTCGGCGATCCCTTCCGCCGCGATGCGCTGAAGTACCCGCACCGGCTGCTCGACAAGTACAAGCACACGAACGTGACGCCCTGAGCGCGGGAGAGGATCGGCTTGGAGAGCACCAGCGCGATCCTCTCGCTCGGGCCCGCGGCCACGATCTATCTCGTCGCCTTGACGGCGCTCGCTGCCTTCGCGCGCGGCTACACGGGCTTCGGCGCGGCGGCGCTCATGATCACCGGCGGCTCGCTGGTGGTCGCGCCGCAAGTGCTGGTGCCACTGATCATTCTGATCGATACGATGGTCGGCTCGTGGCAGCTTCGGCGTGTCACGAGTGCCATCGATTGGCGACGGCTCGTCATGCTGCTCATCGGCACGGCAGTAGGAACGCCGCTCGGCGTTCATGCGATCGGCTATATCCCGGCCGATACCGCGCGCATCATCGTGGCGCTCTATGTGATCGCGATCTCCATCGCGCTTCTGCGCGGCTGGCGGCTCGACCGTCCGGTCGGTGATAAGGGGATGGTCGCGCTCGGCTTCGCGTGCGGATTCGTGACCGGTCTCATCGCCATGGGCGGATTGATCGTCGCGGCCTTCCTGACCGCCGACGGCACGAAACCACAGGCCATGCGAGCGACGCTGATCGCCTATTTCCTGCCGCTCGGACTGTTTGCGATCGTCCTATTCGCCGTGCGGGGCTTCTACGATCCCGAAGGCCTGCGGATATTGCTGACGGCACTGCCGATCTTCGCCGCAGGCGTGTGGCTCGGCGGACGGCACTTCCTTTCTGCCACCCCCGAGCAGTTTCGCCGGCTGACACTCGGCCTGCTCATGATCCTCGCCGCCGGGGCCTTCATCAGAGCCGTGGCAGGATTCTGAGCCACATAGGAGAACAGGCTTGGCCGAGACCAGCACGATCCTCTCGCTCGGACCGGCGGCGGCGATCTTTCTCGTCCTGCTGATGGCCGTTGCCGCGTTCGCGCGCGGCTACACCGGCTTCGGCATGCCGGCGCTGCTCGTCACCGGTGGCTCGCTGGTCGCGGCGCCGCAGAAGCTCGTGCCGTTGATCCTGCTGATGGACGTGATCGCCAGCATCACCCAGCTCCGCGGCGTGTTCGGCGACATCGCCTGGCGGCGGCTGGCGCTGCTGCTCGCGGCGTCGGCCATCGGCACGCCGCTCGGCGTTCAAGCCCTCGGTCTCATCGAGCCGAACACGGCCCGCATCGTCGTCGCGCTCTATGTGGCGGCGATCTCGATCGCGCTGCTCGGGGGCTGGCGGCTGGCGCGCCCCGTCGGCGATGCGGGCATGCTCGTGCTGGGATTCCTCTGCGGCTTCGTCACCGGTGTCATCGCGATGGGTGGCATGGTCATCGTCACTTTCTTGACGGCGGACGGCACGAAGCCAGCAGCTTTGCGCGCGACGCTGATCGCCTACTTTCTGCCGCTCGATGGATTCGCCTGCCTGCTGTTCTGGCGCGAGGGCCGCTATGATATCGACGGCTTGTCGGCGGTCGCTCTCGCTGTGCCGATCCTGATGGCCGGGCTATGGTTCGGCGGCCGGCACTTTCTCTCGGCCTCACCCGAGCAGTTCCGGCGCTTCACGCTGGGCTTTCTCATCGTGCTTGCGGCCGCAGCGTTCGTGCGTGCGGTTGCAGCGTGACCAGGAGCGCGCATAGCGGCTCTGTGATCGGCGTTCTTGCCGTTCGAGCTCCTGGCCCTCAGAATCATACAATCATTGCGACACTGCGGAGCCGATGAGCCAAGCCCGATCCACTCTCGGCAGTCCCGACCGGAACATGACCGGCATCCTCTACGTGCTCATCGGCGTGCTCGCCTTCACGATCCAGGACGTCATCATCAAGTTCCTCAGCGGCGGCTATTCGGTGCACCAGCTCGTGCTGTTCCGCTGCCTCGGCGCCCTGCCGATGATCTTGAGCCTCCTCGTCTACGAGGGCGGTGTGGCGTCGTTCCTGCGCGCACCGCATCTTCTGATCTCGCTTCGCAGCACCATCCAGTATGTGTCATACGTCCTGTGGTTCCTGGCGATTGCGACGATCTCGATCGCGGATGCCATGACGATCGGCTTCATCTCGCCACTCATCATCACGGCGCTGTCCGGGATCATTCTCGGAGCGCATGTCGGGCTCTCCCGGTGGCTCGCGATCCTCGCCGGTTTCGCCGGCACGGTGGTGATGCTCCGGCCCGGCGCCGGCGTCTTCGAGCCGGCTGCGCTGCTGGTGCTCGCCTCGGCGATCACCTACGCGCTCGGCGCCATCCTGACACGCAAGATCGGCGCGCATGCGTCGAGCGCCACCATGTCGCTGAACTCGCTGCTGCTCGCCATACTCTGGAGCACGCTGGCGGGTGTGTTTGCAGGCGATGGCGGCTGGACGACGAGCAGTCACCCGAGCGTGCAGCTGATGTTTCGCGCCTGGAAGATGCCCGATCTGCATGACGCGGCTCTCATGCTGTCGGCGGGCGTCGCCGCCGGCGTCGGCATGATCGTCGTGGCGCAGGCCTATCGGATCAGTCAGCCGGCCGTCATCGCGCCGTTCGAGTATTCGGGGATGTTCTGGGCGTTGATCGCGGGCTACGCCGTCTGGGGGCAGCTTCCCGATGCGGTCTCGGTTGCCGGCATGATCGTCATCATCGGCGCCGGGCTCTACATCGCAAGCCTGGAAGGCGTTCGAAGGAAAGTGCGCGCGTGACGAGATCGAGACGGCGATCAGCGCTCATCTGCTCGACGGCGTGGCGAGCTCGCCGGGACCCGCAGCGCGAGGGTCACAGCGCCGGCCATCAGCAGGCTCGCGAGCAGGAACGGCGAGCCGGGATGGTGCAGCACGCCGTTCCCGCTGATGGCCCAAGAGAACAGCAAAGGGAACAGCAGCGGACCGATCAGGTTGGCGACGCCCGTCAGCGAGGAGCCGGCTCCCTGCAGCTTGCCTTGATCGGTCGCCGGGACCTGTCGCGTCATCAAGGCTTGCAGAGCGGGATTGGCGATGCCCCAGAAGGCCATGACGGGGATGCCGAGGATGGCCCACGATCCATTCGGCGCGAATCCGTAGATCGCGAAGCCGAGCATCCCGAAGACCGTGCCGAGGACGAGCGCCTTCGCCTCGCCGAGCGCCTCGACGATCGGCTCGACAAGTCCGCCCTGGACGACGAGCGAGCCGATGCCGACGCCGGCGAGCGTCAGGCCGACCTCGCGCGCCCCCCAGCCGAAGCGATAGGTCGCGAACAACACGAAGGTCGACGGCAGAACGACGTGCGCGAGATCGCTGAGAAACTTGATGGCGGCGTAGCGCGTGAGGCCCGCACCATAGAGGAGCGAGAGGGCCCCCACCGGATTTGCCGCCTTGATCCTGAAGGGCGTCCGTTTGCCGGGCGCGAGCGATTCCGGCAGCACGATAAGGCCGTAGAGAAAGTTCGCGAGACTGAGGCCAGCAGCGACCCAGAACGGCAGGCGGGGATCCGCGTGACCGAGCAGGCCGCCCAGCGCCGGTCCGAGCACGAACCCGACGCCGAAGGCCGCACCGATCCTGCCGTAGGCCTTGGCCCGCTTCTCGGCCGGCGTCACATCGGCGACGTAGGCGAATGCGCTCGAGAAGCTCGCTGCCGTAATGCCGGAGATGACGCGGCCGATGAACAGCCACACGAGGTTGGGGGCCAGCGCCATCAAGACGTAGTCGAGCCCCATGCCGAGATTGGAGAGCAGAATGACCGGCCGCCGGCCGTAGCGGTCCGAAAGGGAGCCGAGCACGGGCGCGAACAAAAGCTGCATCACCGCCCAGGCGAAGCCGAACAGCGCATACATCTCGGCGCCCTTCGCGTCGTCGCCACCCATGAACTGGACGACGAGCGGTGCCAGCACCGGCAGCACGAGCCCCAGCGCCATCATGTCGAGCAGGACGGTGATCCAGACGAAAACGAGCGCGGCCGTGCGGGGGTAGAGTTGGGGGGCGGGTGCGGTCATCCGGATCTCGAGTCTCGGTCGGCCCACAGACCTACGCGAAACGATGTGGCCTGGCGAGGGCCGGGGAGGGGATGCTCATGTCACGCGTGATCGTGCCGGCAAGAGAAGGGCGTGCGGTCGAGCTGCGCCGCGGGCAGACACTGAGGATCTCGACACCGCATGGCAACCAAGCCGTCGACTTCTTCGCATTTTCGGCGCGCAACGTCGGCGAATGGCTGTCGGTGCCGCATACGTGGTCAGGCACGTTCCGGATGCGTCTCGACGAAGGCGACAATCTGCTCTCCTGCTTTCGCCGGCCTTTGCTGCGGTTCGTCGAGGACGGCGCTGGCGGGCTGCACGACCTGACGTTTTCCGCCTGCGATCAGTTTCGCTACGATCAGTTCGGCCATACGGCGCCGCACGCCAATTGCTCCGACAACCTTTTGACGGCGCTCCGGCGCATCGGGCGGCAGCCTCTCTTCGTGCCGCATCCGATCAACTTCTTCACCAGCTCCCGCATCGAGCCGGATGGGCGGATCACCTCGCCACCGAGAGACATCCCGGCCGGCAGCTCCGTCACGCTCGAGGCGTTGGAGGACGTCATCGCCGTGGTGTCGGCATGTCCGTTCGATGTCTGGCTCGACGGCTGGACGATCGGTGGCAAGCCGCCGGTGCCGAGTGAGATCGTGCTCGAGATGTCATGACGATCTCAGCCGGGCTGCCACTTCGTTCGCATGGTCACGAGCTCTTCCGCGGCGCTCGGATGCACGGCGATGGTGCGGTCGAAATCGGCTTTCGTGGCACCCATGCCGATGGCGATACCGAGCAGCTGCGCCATCTCGGCGGCGTCGGGCCCGAGGATGTGGGCGCCGAGCACTTTGTCCGTCGTCGCATCGACGACGAGCTTCATGAGCATTTTCTCGGTCTTGTCGGTCAGCGTCGCCTTCATCGGCCGGAAGCTCGTCTTGTAGATGTCGATGGCCGTCACGGTGGCGCGGGCCTGCGATTCCGTGAGGCCCACGGTGCCGATCTCGGGCGTCGAGAAGACGCCGGTCGGGATCAGCGCGTGATCGACGGCCACAGGCTTGCCGCCGAAAACCGTGTCGGCGAAGGCGTGCCCCTCGCGGATAGCGACCGGCGTCAGCGCCACGCGGTTCGTGACGTCGCCGACAGCGTAGATGGAGGGCACCGAGGATTGCGAAAAGCGGTCGACCTTGATGGCGCCCTGGTCGTCGATGGCGACGCCGGCCGCGTCGAGGCCGAGGCCGGACGTGCTCGGGCTGCGGCCGATGGCGAAGAGGATCTGATCGGCTTCGATCGTCCGGCCGGCCGTCGAGGTGCCCGTGAGCCCGCTGCTCGTCTTCTCGATCCTCGTGAAAACCTCGCCGCAGACCACACGAATGCCGCGCGCCTCGTAGGCCTGATGCAGAGCGGTGCGCAGATCGTCGTCGAAACCGCGGAGAATCTCCTGTCCGCGATACATCAGCGTAACCTCGGAGCCGAGGCCCGCGAACACACCGGCGAGCTCGACCGCGATGTAGCCGCCGCCCGCGACCACGACGCGCTTCGGCTGCTCGGGCAGATGGAAGAACTCGTTCGAGGTGATGACGTGCTGGACGCCGGGGAGCGCCGTGTCGACGTTGGGATGCCCGCCGGTCGCGATGAGAATGTACCGCGCGGTGATGCGGCGGCCGTCGGAGGCGAGCACGACGTCGTGAGGACCTGCCAGCATCGCACGGGCCTCGAAGATCGTGACGCCGGAGTTGACGAGGTTCTTCGTGTAGATGGCTTCGAGCCGCGCGATCTCGCGATCCTTGTTGGCGATGAGCGCCGCCCAGTCGAAGCGGCTCTCGCCGATCGTCCAGCCGTAGCCCGCGGCCTCCTCGATCTCATCGGCGACGCGGCTCGCATAGACCATGAGCTTCTTGGGCACGCAGCCGCGGATCACGCACGTGCCGCCGACCCGATAGCATTCGGCGATGGCGACTTTGGCGCCATAGCCGGCGGCAATCCGTGCGGCGCGGACGCCGCCGGAGCCTGCACCGATGACGAAGAGGTCGTAGTCGTAGGTGGTCATCCTGGGAATCCGCGTCGCTGCTCAGAAGTCGAGCGTCGTTTCGAGCCGCTCGACGCCGTTCGGGCCGGCGAGAAAAGCCAGATCACAATAGCCGAGGAACAGGCCGGTCTCGACGACGCCGGGGACGATGGTGAGAATCTCCGCGAGCTCATCGGGCTCCGGGATGCGGCCGAAGGCGCAATCGAGGATGAGGTTGCCGTTGTCGGTGACGAACGGCGTGCCGTTCGCCCCTGTGCGCACACGGATGTCGCCGGTGCAGCCGACCTCGGCCGCCAGCGCCTCGATCATGTTGGTGGTGGCTGCGAGGCCGAATTTCACGACCTCGATGGGGAGTGGAAACCGGCCGAGCGTCTCGACCTTTTTCGACGTGTCGGCGATGACGATCATGCGATCGGAGGCGGCCGCCACGATCTTCTCGCGCAGCAGCGCGCCGCCGCCGCCTTTGATGAGCCGCAGCTCGGCATCGATCTCGTCGGCGCCGTCGACGGTCAGATCGAGCTCGGGCTCCGCGTCGAGGGTGACGACACGGATGCCGAGACCGCGCGCCTGGGTCTCCGTCTGGAGCGATGTCGCGACGCAAACGACGTCGAGGCCGGCCTTCACACGCGCACCGAGCAGGTCGACGAACTGCTTCGCCGTCGAGCCGGTGCCGAGGCCGAGACGCATGCCGTTCTCGACAAGCTTCAAGGCTTCGGCGGCAGCGGCGGCTTTGAGGGCGTCGGTGGTCATTGTGTGGTTTCCTTGTAGGGGCGACCGGCGGTCGCCCCACTTGCGGCGAGTCGAGAGGACCAAGAGGGCGACCGCCGGTCGCCCCTACAATCTGTGGCACCTTCTCAGTCAATGCGACTCCGGCCTGTCGAAATCGCCGATGCTGCCGGTGATCGGGCTCTCGCTCTTGCGCAGCGTGCGGCCGATCTGATCGACCTTGCGGAAGACCCGCAGGAAGTTGCCGCTCGCGAGCTTCTCCAGGTCCTTGTCGCTCCACCCACGTCCCATCAGCTCGGCAATGAGATTGGGGAAGCACGACACGTTCTCGAGCCCGAGCGGCACATCCTGCTTGGACCCGAAGAAGTCAGAGCCGATCCCGATGTGATCGGTGCCGATGCGATGGGCGAAATACTCGATGTGGTCGGCGACATGCGCGACCGTCGCGGCCGGTGCCGGCGCGCTGCCGTCGCGATGGGCCTGGATCATGGCGTGGAAATCGACGCGCCCGTTCCTCTCGAACTGCTTCTCCCAGGCGAGCCGATCGGGGTTCAGGAAGGAGGCGACGAAGGTCGCCATGACGATGCCGCCGTTCTTTGGCACCCGGTCGAGCACATCGTCGGGAACGTTGCGGCGATGCGCGCAGAGCGTCCGGGCGTTCGAGTGCGACCACACGATCGGCGCCCGCGTCGTATCCAACACGTGATGCATGGCGTGTGGCGCGACATGTGCACAGTCGACGATCATGCCGAGCCGGTTGAGCTCGCGGACGACGGCGCGGCCGAACTTCGTCAGCCCCTCGTTGCGCGGTGTGTCGGTGGCGGAATCGACCCAGTCGAGCGAGTCGTTGTGGCAAAGCGTCATGAGACGCGCGCCCGCCGCGTGCCAGATGCGCAATGGCGCGAGCGCGTTCTCGAGACCGACGCCGCCTTCGACCGCGAGAAAGATCGCGGTCTTGCCCTGCTTGCGGGCCTTGGCGATGTCGCCCGGGGACGTCGCCGCCAGCACGAGATCGCCGTGGCGGTCGGTCATCTGCCGCACGATGTCGATCTGCTCGAGCACGGTGCGGCCGGGGTTGGCGATCTCGCTCGGAATGTAAGCCGCGAGCCATTGCGCGGCGACTTTGCCTTGGCGGAGCCGCGGCAGGTCCGTATCGGTCTCCTGGTGCACGCGATCGGCGCCATAGCGCGCGACATCGCCCCGGGCGGTCCCGTCCTCGCGGATCACCCAGGGCATGTCGTTGTGGCCGTCGATCAGCGGCACCGCGTCGAGAAAGGCGAGGGCGCGCTTCAGCAGCGATTGGCGAGAGGGTGCAGAACGCTTAGGGGACGAGCTAGGTTTTTTCTCACTCTTCCCCATTCTCTACTCCCTATTCGCCATTCGCTACTCGCTCTCAGACGCCACCCATCAGCATGTACTTCATCTCGAGGAACTCCTCGACGCCGTGAGTGGAGCCTTCGCGGCCGAGGCCGGACTCCTTCACACCGCCGAACGGCACGATCTCGGAGGAGATGATGCCCTCGTTGATGCCGACGATGCCGTATTCGAGCGCTTCCGCGACCCGCCAGACGCGGCCGATGTCGCGCGAGTAGAAATAGGAGGCCAAGCCGAACTCGGTTGCGTTCGCGAGCCCGACGACCTCGTCCTCCGTCTTGAAGCGGAAGAGCGGCGCGACCGGGCCGAAGGTCTCCTCGACCGAGATTTTCATCTTAGGCGTCACGTTCGCGAGCACAGTCGGCTCGAAGAAGTTGCCGCCCTGCTTGGGCTGCTTGCCGCCGACGACGATCTTGGCGCCTTTGGCGAGCGCATCCTGGATGTGCTCCTCGACCTTCTCGACGCCCGCCTTGTTGATGAGCGGACCCGTCGTCACGCCGGTCGTCGCGCCGTCGCCGACCTTGAGCTTGGCGACCTCGGCCGACAGCATCTCGGCGAACTTGTCGTAGACCTTGTCCTGCACGTAGATGCGGTTGGCGCAAACGCAGGTCTGGCCGGCGTTGCGGAACTTGGACGCCATCGCGCCCTGGACCGCCTTCTCGAGGTCCGCGTCGTCGAAGACGATGAAGGGGGCATTGCCGCCGAGCTCCATCCCGACCTTCTTGACCGTCTTGGCGCACTGCTCGATGAGGATCTTGCCGATCTCGGTAGAGCCGGTGAAGGTGAGCATCCGAACCGTCGGGTTCGAGGTGAGCTCGCCGCCGACCACCGACGCCTTGCCGGTGACGACGTTGAACACGCCCTTGGGAATGCCGGCCTGATGCGCAAGCTCGGCCAGCGCCAGCGCCGTCAGCGGCGTCTCGGAAGCGGGCTTGCAGACGACCGTGCAGCCCACCGCGAGCGCCGGGCCGGCCTTGCGGGTGATCATGGCGGCCGGGAAGTTCCACGGCGTGATGGCGGCGACGACGCCGATCGGCTGCTTGATGACGACAATGCGGGCGTCGTTCTTGAAGGTCGGGATGGTCTCGCCGTGGATGCGCTTGGCCTCTTCTGCGAAGAACTCGATGAAGTTCGCGGCGTAGACGACCTCGCCCTTGGCCTCCGCCAGCGGCTTGCCCTGCTCGGCCGTCATGATGGCGGCGATCTTGTCGGCGTTCTCGATGATGAGGTTGTACCACTTGCGGAGCAGCGTCGAGCGCTCCTTGGCGGTCGTTTTGCTCCAGGTCTTGAAGGCGGTCTCGGCCGCTTCCACGGCCTTGCGGACGCCCGCCGCATCCATCAGCGGCACCTTGGCGATCTCGGCGCCGTTGGCCGGGTTGGTGACGGAGAGCTTGGGCTCGCCCACCCACTGTCCGTCGACGTAGCACCGCTCGCGAATGAGGTTATCGACGCGCTGGTCCATGGGGTGAGCTCCTTCGTGTGTTCATCGATTGAGGGAATTGGGCCCTATCATAGAGCCCCGGGCGGCGATCTCAAGGGAGGCCAGGGGGGCCAGCCATGCCCAAAACCAGGGGCCAACCTTCGCACCTGACAGGACATGGCTCTGCCGTTATCATGAATAACCCTGCGCTTTTGACCGGATCGCCGTCCATGAAGAACGTTACACTCGTCCTCGATCTCGACGGCACCCTCGTCGACACCGCGCCCGATCTCATCCGGGCGACCAATTTCGTCATGCGGTCGATCAAGGCGCCCGAAGCGCCGGGCGACGCCATTCGCGCGACGGTCAGTCGCGGGGCGCGGGCGATGATCGTTCACGCACTGGCGCTCGCCAACCGCTCGCTGCCGGACCCGGAAGTCGATGCGCTGCTCGACAAGTTCCTCGTCCACTATGCCGAGAACATCGCCGTCGACAGCCGGCCGTTTCCCGATGTCGTTCGCGTCCTGTCGAAGCTCAAGGAGGCCGGCACGAAGCTCGCGGTCTGCACCAACAAACGCGAGGCTCTGTCGCGCAAGCTCTTGAAAGAGCTCAACATGGACAAGCTGTTCCGGGCGATCGTCGGACGCGACACGCTGCCCGTCTACAAGCCGGATCCGGGACATCTCATTGGCACCATCATTCTCGCCGACGGCAATCTCGATCGCGCCATCATGGTGGGCGACAGCGATGTCGATGTCGCGACCGCCAAGCGCGCCGGGGTGCCCTGCATCGGCGTCAGCTTCGGCTACACCACCGCACCGATCCATACCTTCGCGCCGGAAGGCGTGATCGACCACTATCGCGACCTCGAAGCGCGCATGCGCGAGGTCTTCGCAGCTCAGGATGCCATGCCGTCATGAACATGCCCGATCGCATTCCCTCGCCGCCCCCCGAGGCAGGCGGCCCGAGCCTGACCCTCGAGCGCCACCTCAAGGCGGGCGAGCGCAAGCGCATCCTGACGCTCGACGGCGGCGGCGTGCGGGGCATGATCACGCTTGGGCTGCTCGAGCGGCTGGAGGAGGTTCTGGCGCCTCTCTCGCCCGATCCCTTGCGGTTCCGGCTGGCGCACTATTTCGATCTGATCGCCGGCACGTCGACGGGCGCGATCATCGCGACCGCGCTCGCGATGGGCATGTCGGTCGCCGAGGTCAAGAACCACTATTTCCGGTTGGCGCCGGAGGTGTTCAAGATGCCGCGCCGGATCATGCCGGGCGTGCGGCGGTCGAAATTCGATGCGACCGCACTCGAGCATCACTTGAAATCGATCTTCGGTACGATGACGCTCGCCTCGGACCGCTTGGAGACGGGCTTGATGATCTGCTGCAAGCGGATCGACACCGGCAGCCCCTGGGTGCTGACGAACAACCCGGCGTCGAAATATTGGGAGAGCCCGGACGGCAGCTACAAGGCCAATCGCGACTACGAGATCCGGACCGTCATCCGCGCGTCGACCGCAGCACCTTACTTCTTCGAGCCGGCGCTCATCGTCATCAACGAGGGCGGCAAGTTCCCGCGCGAGGTCGGGCTCTTCGTCGACGGTGCCATGGGTGGGCACAACACGCCGACGGTGCAGGCCCTGTTGACCGCGACGCTGCCGGCCTACGGCTTCGGCTGGCCGCTCGAGATCGACAAGATGCTGATGATCTCGCTCGGCACCGGCTGGTGGCGGATGCGGCGGGACGCGGCCAAGTTCATGATGCAACCGCATATTCTGAAGGCGCGCGACGTCGCCATGGGCATGGTGCAGGATTCTTCATTGAGCGCGCTGACCATCATGCAAGCTCTGTCCGAGCCACGGAAGCCGTGGACGATCAATTCCGAGATCGGCAATCAGGCGGGCGAGAGCCTGACCATGGGCGAGAGCCTCGTCTTCCAGCGCTTCGACGCGAGTCTCGAGGCCGACGACGTGAAGCGCGCGCTCAACCTCGGACGTCTGGAGAGCCTCGGATTCACGTCGCGGCTCGAGGGGATGCGCCAGCTCGACAACGGCTCGGGGCAGAACCTCAAGGATCTCTACGCGATCGGCCTGGAGGCCGGACGAGCGAAAACGCCTGGCCTCGATGGCATCGAGCCTGAGGATTTTCCTCGCCACTTCGACCCGGCCGGCTGGCGCCGGGCGGCAGCCGGATGAGCTGCTGAGGCACCATGAACTACCGTCACGCCTATCACGCCGGCAACGTCGGCGACGTGCTGAAGCACGCGGTGCTGGCATCGATCCTCACCTACCTTAAGCGCAAGCCGCAGCCGTTCCGCGTCATCGATGTGCACGCCGGGATCGGCCGCTATGATCTCACCGGCGTCGAGGCCGGCAAGACGGGCGAGCGGGAGGGCGGCATCGGGCGGTTGATCGGGCCGTCGGCGGCGCCCTTGCCGGCGGATATCGACGCGCTGCTCGCGCCCTATCTCGACATCGTGCGTGCGCTCAATCAGCCTGGACGCCTGGATTTCTATCCGGGCTCGCCCCTCGTCGCCCGCATGCTGATGCGGCCCGACGACCGTCTCGTCGTCAACGAGTTGCACCCTGAGGATCGCGCGCTGCTCGAGGCCGAGCTTGGTCGCGACAAGGCCGTCAAAGTCATGGGCCTCGATGCGTGGGCCGCGATCAAGGCGCTGCTGCCGCCGCCCGAGCGGCGCGGTCTCGTGCTCATCGACCCGCCCTACGAGCAGCCCGACGAATGGGACAAGGCGATCGCCGCCGTGGGCGAGGTGCAAAAGCGGTTTGCAACGGGTGTTCTCATGCTCTGGTACCCGATCAAGGTCTCGGGCGAGCATCGCCGCGTGCACGACCTCATGGCCCGCGACCCGGCCCTCAAGGCCATTGTGGCCGAGCTGACGATCCGCCCCGAGGTCGAGGCACGAGGCCTCAACGGCTCGGGGCTTCTGATCCTCAATCCGCCGTGGACGCTCAAGGACGAGCTCGAGCGGCTGCTTCCGTTCCTGGCCGAGCGCTTGGCGCAAAGGCCGGGCGGTGGGTATCGGATTGAGAAATTCAACGTGAGCTAAGCTCACGCGTGTCTGAAACTCGCCTCACCCCCTCGTCATATACGCGTACGCTGCCAGCACGTGCGTCCGCACGATGTGGAGATACTCCTCGACATCGACATGCTCGTCGTATGACCCCATGCCGTAGGGATACGGGCCGTAGACGCAGGTCGGGATGTTGCGATAGCGCCAGAGGCGCGCGTCGGTGCCGCCGAGGCTGACGATCGGTTGCGGACGGAAGCCGCGTAAGCCCTCCACGGTGTCCCGCACGATCTCGATGATGTCGCAATTGGGATCGACCCAGGACGGCAGGTTGCAGTTGGTTTCCTTCATCGTCACCTCGGGGAAGTCCTCGAGGATCTTCCCGACCTCTGTAAGCACGCGCTCGCGCGAGACGCCGAGCGGCAGGCGGATGTCGGCCTCGAAGGTTGCGCTCGAAGGAACCATGTTGACCTTCACGCCGCCCTTCATCGTACCGATGTTGAGGGTGACCTTGTCGACGATGGCGCCGGCGCCTTCGCCCATCGCCGCGTCCATCGTCTCTCGCCCCGCATCGATCGCGCGCATGATGTTGCCGGAGAGCTCAGGCTTGATGTCGCCGAGCGTCTCGAGCTTGCCCGCGAGCGCCATCGCGACCTTCGTCGCGCTCTTCGTCGCGTGCGTGTAGGCGCCATGTGCGCCTGGCGCCAGCACAGTGAACTCGAGCCACAGTGGCCCCTTCTCGCCGAAGCGAACGCTGTTGGGGCCCGACGGCTCGCCGTTCAGCAGCGCGTCGCCGTGCACCTCCGGATGATGCTCCATGAGGTAGCGCGAGCCATAGGGGCCGAAGGTCTCCTCATCCGAAACGGCGGTGAGCGTCAGCCGGCCCTTGAGCCGATCCTTCAGGCGCGAGAGGTAGATGTAGGTCCAGATCGAGGCGGACGTGCCGCATTTCATGTCGGCGACACCGCGGCCGTAGATCTTGCCGTCGACGAGCTCGGCGCCCCAGGGATCGCGCGTCCAGCCGAGGCCGTCGTCGGCAACGGGGAAGACATCGATGTGCCCGTTGAGCACGAGATGCTTGCCCGGCGTTCCCGCCTCGAAGGTCGCGACGATGTTGGGCATCTCGGGATGCGGCGCGATCGTGCGATGGGCTATGGCGTGGCTGTCGAGGTGCGCCTTGACGAAATCGGCGGTCGAGCGCGTGTCGCCGGGCGGGTTCGGCCCCTTGCAGCGCACGAAGGCGCGCAGGAACGCGATCAGGGTCTCGCGATCGGCCTCGATCCAATTCAACAGCTGCTGACGTGTCGCGTCCATGGGGATGCTCCCGTGCAATGGAGATCACGACCTTAGAGCATTGCCCAAGGAAAGAGCATCGGCGGATGCCGCATCCGCGTCCGGCGCAGAGCGCATGCAACTCGCCAGTTGATCCCCGCGACGCTGCACCCGCGTGCATTTTGCGGTTGGTAGCGGCATGATCCGCACCTACGCCGCTGATCCGGGCCCCGGGTGTTCCATGACCATGACCGCCTCTCCTCTGCCGCACGGCCATGCGCCGTCTTTTCTTGAGCTGTTCACGCCCAAGCTCGTCACCGTGCTGCGCGAAGGCTATGCGTCGAGGAATTTGCGCTCGGATGCGATCTCGGGGCTTACCGTCGCGATCGTCGCGCTGCCGCTGTCCATGGCGATCGCCATCGCCTCGCATGCGACGCCGGCGCAAGGGCTTTACACGGCCATCATCGGCGGGTTTCTCGTGTCGGCGCTGGGCGGGAGCCGCTTCCAGATCGGCGGACCGGCCGGAGCCTTCATCGTGCTCGTCGGCGCGACTGTTCAAGCCCACGGCATGGATGGCCTCATCCTCGCAACCATCATGTCGGGTTTGATGCTCTCCGCCGTCGGTTTCTTGCAGCTCGGCACCTACATCAAGTTCATCCCCTATCCCGTGACTGTCGGCTTCACGGCCGGCATCGCTACCATCATCTTCGCCAGTCAAGTGAAGGAGCTGCTCGGGCTGACGCTTGCCGTGCCGGAGCCGGGGCCGCTCGCCGAGAAGCTCCCGGTGCTGTGGGACGCGCTGCCGACGATCGACGCGACGACGGTCGCGATCGCGGTGGCCGCGATCGGAATCATCGTCGGCTTGAAGCATCTGAAGCCGCACTGGCCGGGCATGCTGATCGCCGTGGCGGGAGCGGCGGCGGTGACGGCATTGTTCAATCTCGATGTCGCGACCATCGGCACGCGCTTCGGTGGAATCCCCTCGTCGTTCCCGCTGCCTTCGCTACCGGATGCCTCTTGGGCCAAGGTTCAGGAGGTATTTCCGGCCGCCATCTCCTTCACGCTGCTGGGCGCCATCGAAAGCCTGCTCTCGGCTGTCGTCGCCGACGGCATGACGGGGCGGCGGCATCGCTCAAACTGCGAGCTGGTGGCGCAGGGTGTGGCCAATGTCGGCTCGGGCCTATTCGGCGGATTCTGCGTCACCGGCACGATCGCACGCACGGCGACGAACGTCCGGGCCGGCGCCCACGGCCCGATCTCGGGCATGCTGCACGCGGTATTCCTGCTGCTGTTCATTCTCGTCGCGGCGCCGCTCGCAAGCTACATCCCGCTCGCCTGCCTCGCCGGTGTCCTTGCCGTCGTCTCCTGGAACATGATCGAGAAGCCGGCGATCAAGACGCTGCTGACCGCCTCGCGCGGCGATGCGGCCGTCTTGTCGGCGACCTTCCTGCTGACCATCTTCCGCGACCTGACGGAGGCGATCGTCGTCGGCTTCGCGCTCGGCGCCGTGCTCTTCATCCATCGCATGTCGCAGGTGGCCGCCGTCGAGCGTCATACCCCCCTCGTCGCGGAGGATAGGGCGGACGACGAGAACGGCGGTCGCGCGCCCTATGACGAGGCCGGCGCCGATCCCGAGATCGTCGTCTACCGCATCTCGGGCGCGTTCTTCTTCGGGGCCGCGGCCTCCATCGGCAGCGTGCTCGACCGGATCGCCGATACCCATCGTGTCTTCATCATCGATTTCGCCGCCGTGCCGTTCGTCGACTCGACGGGCGCCAACACCATCGAGTCGATAACGCACAAGGCGGCGCGGCACGGCGTGAAGGTGATCCTCTCGGGGGCCTCGATGGAGGCGCGGCGGGTGCTCCTCAAGCAGGGCTTGAAGCCGCCCGCCGTCACCTACGAGACCTCGGTGGAATCGGCCGTAGCCACCGCCCGCGAGATCGTCGCCGGAGCCCCGGGGCGCTAGAGAGGCGTGGACGCGGCTCGCGCGAGCCTCAGTTGGTGATGGAAAGCTCCTTGGAGGCCGTAGCGATGCCGTCCGCGATGAACGCCACCATCGAGGTGTTGCCCTCGAGCAGGGTGCCGCCGACGGTGAAGCCGGGCCATTCGCTGACCGTCAGCCAGGCGCTCGGGTCATCGGGGGTCGATGAATCATTGAGCTCTGGATCGCCGAAGAACAGGATCTGCTTGTGCGATTGGTCGATCACCTCAGGGTCGCTCCACTTGGCGAGCAGCTCGGGGTAGGAGCGCGGCATGACGTTCGGTGGCGGATAGTTAGGATTGGCGAGCGAGTTCGCGAAATCGATCTTGTGGGCGGGCGAGTCCGTCCACACGACGATCAGCGGGTAGACCGCGCTGACGGTCTTGCCCGTGCCGGGGATCGGATCGCCGATCCGCGACCACGGCGACTGAATGGCGTCGTTAAGGCAAACGATATCGCCCTCAGCCCAGTCCCAACCGCCGCCCGCCATCTGCGGTGCGGCGAACGAAAGGAAGTCGGAGCTCTCGTCGGGGAGCGAGAAAAATCCCGACGTGCGCAACGGATCGGGATCCCAGGTGCCGGGCGTAGCGTCGCCGAAGTCCTTGAAGAAGCTCAGCCTTACCCGGACTTGCGCGAAGGCCGCCACACCGCGGGCGTCGAGCTCCGCCCTGAGATTGTCGTAGAATGCCGTCGCGTTCGCCTTCACGGCATCGAGCGTCGGCGTCATCGAGCCGGTCGAATCGATGCACATGGCGATGTCGAGCACCGGGTTTGCCGACTTGACGCTGGCGCTCGAGCTGCCGTCGACTTTTATGCTCGTCTTGCCGGTGACGGCGAGCAGGGTCGTGGGCACGCTCACCTGGAACGACGATTTGGCCGTCCAAGCTCCCCCTTCCGACACGAGATCGAGCGCATAGGATCGTATCGCATATCCATTGGCATCGACGTTGGACTCGAAGAACTTCTGACCGATCTCCTTGGCCCGGAGTGCCACTTCCTCGGCGGACAAGTCCGGCTCGCTGTTGGAGATCTCCGCCGCCGACTTCGAGGCCGCCAGATTGGCGGCATCGGCGGCGTTCAGCAGCATCGACCGTGCGCGCTCGGCCCGCGCATAGTCCAACGCCAGACCGCCGATCATCAGCAAGACGCTCAGCGTCACGGCGAATATGATGGCTGTCACGCCCCGCTGGTCGTTTGCGAAGTGCTGCAGGAGGCGAGGCGCTGGGCGGATCGTCATGGTAGGGAGTGTCCGGGATTGCGGTCAGTGTGGGGATATCATCCGGAGCTGTAGATTGCGCTAATCGGCCTGCAACAGTTTGCGACACGGAGGAGATACGGTGTTTACCATGTCGCACACCTGCTCGAATGCCCTTGGCGGGGGCCATTCGCTCTATGAGCGGCCGAGCATGGCCCCAATCCACGATTTGCCGAGCCGGATCCCCTCCTCCGGCGTGAAGGTCCGGGGGTTCAAGCACCATTCGAGCCAGAGCCCGTCGAGCAGGGCGGTCAGGCCGATCGCGGTGAGGTGAGCGTCATTGGCCGGCCGGCCCGCCTCCACAAGCGCAGCCGCGACGAGACCCTCGAGCACGCCGAGGGAAAAGGCATACGTCGCCTCCCGGACCTCGCGGATTTCCGGCGTATGCCGCGACAAGCTCCAGAACACGACCCAGATGTGAAGAATATCCGGATCGAGGTTCGGCGCCGAGAACGTCGCTTCGATATGGCGATCGAGTCGCGCCCGCGCCGGAGTATCGAGCGGCATCGCCCCGAGCGTTTGCGCCAAATCCGTCGCCAAGCGCTCGTGCAGCGCCCGGTAGGCCTCGGCGACGAGCACGGACTTGCTCGCGAAGTGATGATTGATGAGCCCGACCGAAACGCCAGCCGTCTCGCTGATGCGCCGGATCGACAGGCCGTCGTGTCCTTCACGGGCGAGGCAGGTGAGCGTCGCATCGATGAGGGCGAGCCGGCGGTCGGCGGGAAGGTATCGGACGAATTTGCGGGGCGCGGTCATGGACAGGCAACCTTGATCCTGCGAAAGCGCTTGCCCAGGCGGCATGGCGCATGGTAGCTACTTAAACAATCTTGAACAGTCGTTCAATTGCGACATTTGGACAGGAGCTCCCATGCGCTATGCCCAACTGGTCGATCGCATCGCCGGCGAGGCGACCGACGCCTGGGATCTGCACTTCGTCGCTGGCCAAGCCAAGGGGCGCGGCGAGGATGTGATCGTGCTCACCATCGGCGATCCGGATTTCGCGACGCCATCCGCGTTCACCGAGGCCGGCATCGCCGCGCTGCGGTCGGGCGACACGCACTATGGCGACATGGACGGACGCCAGAAGCTGCGCGCCGCCATCGCCCGGCGCTTCAACCGCCATGCCGGCGTCCACGTTCACGCGGAGAACGTGGTGGTCACGGCTGGGGCCCAGAACGCGCTTTACGGTGTCGCTCGCTGCATCGTTCAGGAGGGCGACGAGGTCATCGCCCTCGACCCAACCTATCTCACCTATGATGCGGTGATCCGCGGCACCGGCGCCAGGCTCGTGCAATCGCCGCAGCCGCCATCGCAGAACTTCCGCGTCGATCTTGCGGCGCTGGAAGGCCGCGTCACTCCCAGAACCCGCGCGATTTTCTTCGCCTCGCCCAACAATCCGACAGGCACCGTTCTGGGCCGCGAGGAGGTCGAGGGCATCGCGCGCATCGCCAAGGTGCACGATCTGTGGGTCGTCGCCGACGAGGTCTACGCCGATCTCTGCTTCGAGCGGCCCCACGTCTCGATCGCCTCCCTGCCCGGCATGATCGAGCGCACCGTGACCATCTCGAGCCTCTCGAAATCGCACGCCATGACCGGCTGGCGCTCGGGCTGGGCGATCGGCCCCACCGAGCTCGCCCGGCATCTGACGAATCTGGCCATCGCCATGACCTACGGGCTGCCGGGCTTTATCCAGGAAGCTGCCTACACCGCGATCACCGAGGGCGACGCCGAGGTCGAGCGGATGCGTGAGATCTACCGCCGCCGACGCGATCTCATGCTGGCGGCCCTCAACGGTGCCCCGGGCATTCGTTGCCTCAAGCCAGAGGCGGGGATGTTCATGATGATCGATGTCTCGGCGACCGGTCTCACCGCCAAGGACTTCGCTTGGAAGCTCTACGAGACCACCGGGGTCGCCGTGCTCGACGCGAGCCCGTTCGGACCGAGTGCCAACGGCTTCCTGCGCGTCTCCTTCACGCTGGCGGAGGCCGAGCTCGAGGAGGCGGCGCGCCGCATCCGCCGCTTTGCCGAGAGCCTTGCCGCAAGCAGCACACGTCACGTCGCTTGAAACGATTGTATCGGAGGCGACCTCCGATATAGTAGCAGCCAAGACAACGAGAGCCGGGTCAGCCGGCCGGTTGCAAAGGGAAGAACCGTATGAACGACCAGGCATTGGCCGAGGTCGGCACGCGCCCGAGTAGAGGCGCCGAGGCCGTCGTGGTCCGCGATCTGCACAAGAGCTTCGGTCCGCTCGAGGTGCTGAAAGGCATCTCGATGACGGCGCGCGAAGGCGACGTCGTCTCGATCATCGGAGCGTCGGGGTCGGGTAAGAGCACGTTCCTCCGATGCATCAACCTGCTCGAGCTACCCTCGCGCGGCGACATCGTCGTCAACGGCGAGGCGATCAAATTCAAGCCTGGCCGAGACGGCAACATGATGCCGTCCGACACGCGCCAGGTCGAGCGCATGCGCACCCAGCTCTCGATGGTGTTCCAGTCTTTCAATCTCTGGCAGCACATGACGGTGCTCGGGAACGTCATCGAGGCGCCGATCCATGTGCTGAAGCTGCCCAGGGCGGAGGCTGTCGCGCGCGCGGAGAAGCTTCTCCATCGCGTCGGCCTCTACGAGAAGAAAGATCAATACCCGGCCTTCCTATCGGGTGGTCAGCAGCAGCGCGCTGCGATCGCCCGGGCGCTCGCCATGGAGCCGCGCGTGCTGTTGTTCGACGAGCCGACCTCGGCCCTCGATCCAGAGCTCGTCGGCGAGGTCTTGAAGGTCATTCGAAGCCTCGCGGAGGAAGGCCGCACGATGCTGCTCGTGACCCACGAGATGGCGTTCGCACGGGAGGTCTCGAGCCACACAATGTTTCTACACAAGGGGCTGGTCGAGGAGGAGGGGCCGCCGAGGCAGATCTTCGCCAATCCGAAGAGCGAGCGCTTCCGGCAGTTCATCTCGTCGATTCACAAGTAGAGAAGAATCGTAATTCCGCCGGGTGCGCATGGTTTGCATGACGGTGTGAAGGCTCCTACTCTGGGAGCCAGCCCAGGCTGGGTTCGCCGCTCCCCCGGATCGGCGCCAAGCTTGGTGAGTGTAGCAAGGCGGGCAAGAATCCGCGAATGGGAGGTCTGAATGAAGGTGTTTGCGAAAGTCGCACTGGCGGCCGCGATGGTCGTCGGTTTGGGCGCTGGCGCGGCGTCGGCCGACAAGATCAAGTTCGGCGTCGCCAACGAGCCCTATCCGCCGTTCTCCTCGGCCGACGCGTCCGGCAAGTGGGTCGGTTGGGAAATGGATTTGATGGACATGGTCTGCGCCGAGGCGAAGCTCGAGTGCGAGCTCGTTCCGACGGCGTGGGACGGCATCATTCCCGCTCTCAATGCGAAGCAGATCGACGTGATCTGGTCGTCGATGTCGATCACCGCCGAGCGCAAGCAGTCGATCGACTTCACGAACATGTACTACAACTCGGCGGCCGTGCTGATCAGCGGCAAGACCGGTGACATGGACATCACGCCGGATCACCTCGCCGGCAAGACGATCGGCGTCCAGGTCTCGACGATCCACGAGAAGTACGTGCAAAAGTACTTCTCGGCCAAGTCGACCGTGAAGACCTATCAGACGCAGGACGAGGCGAACAACGATCTCGCCGCAGGTCGGATCGACTACGCCATGGCCGATGGCTTGGCGCTCGATGCCTTCCTGCAGTCGGATGCCGGTAAGGCCTGCTGCGAGCTCAAAGGCATGGTTCCCGAGGATCATGAGGTTCTCGGTGACGGCGTCGGTGGCGGCGTCCGCAAGGATGACACCGCTCTGAAGGATCAGCTCAACGCCGCGATCTCCTCACTCGCGAAGGCCGGCAAGCTCAAAGAGCTTAATGCCAAGTATGGTCTCGAGGGCAAGGTCATCGTCCCCGAGTCCTGATTGTAAGCCAGCGGCCGCGTCTCGCGAGAGGCGCGGCCGCTGCCTACCGCGTTGCGCCATTTCTCCTGACGGTTCCTCCCCATGATCGAGATCGGCCCGCTCGCCGCCATCAAGTGGGAGCTGCTCGCCTGGAGCCCACCCGGCTGGGGCGGCAATCTGGTCTGGGGCCTGTTCGTCACCTTCCAGATCGCGCTCGGCGCCTATATCTTCGGGCTGCTGCTGGGGCTCGGCGGCGCTATGGGCAAGCTCTACGGCGGCCCGATCACCCGCACCATTCTCGACGGCTACACGACGCTCGTGCGTGCCATTCCCGAGCTCGTGCTGATCCTGTTCCTCTATTACGCCGGCACCGATCTCCTCAATCGCGTGCTGGAAGGCCTCGGCTACGGGCGTATCACCATCTCCGGTTTGATCGCGGGAATTTATGTTCTCGGCTTCGTGCAGGGCGCCTACTCGACCGAGGTCTTTCGCGGTGCCATCCAGGCAGTCTCTGTCGGTCAGGTCGAGGCAGCCAAGGCCTATGGCATGTCGTTCTCGCTCCGCTTCCGCCGCATCATCCTGCCGGCGATGCTGCCCTTCGCACTTCCAGGCCTCGCCAATCTCTGGCTCGTCGTGACGAAGGGGACGGCGCTGCTTGCCGTCGTCGGCTTCTCGGAGCTGGCGCTGTCGACGCGGCAGGCCTCTGGCGCTACCAAGCAGTATTTCTTGTTCTTCATGGCGGCCGGTGTGCTCTATCTGCTGCTGTCGCTCGCCTCCACCTACGTCTTCGCCCTGCTCGAGCGCTCGCTGCGCCGTGGCCAACCCAAGCTCGGATGAGGCACGTCCATGGCTGATGTCGCAGCAGCCGGTCCGATCAAAAACCTTAGCCAGGGCACGATCGTCCAAGGCGACGTCAGCGATCTGAAGAAGATCCTGAGGCTCTACGCGGTGGTCGTTGCCGTCGGCATCCTGCCTGCCGCGCTCTTCATGCGCTGGGATTGGCTCAACCCGTCGTTCCAGGAGGCGACCGGTCACTTCCCGCAGTATGCGCTGATGTTCGCCAAGGGCACGGTGAACACGATCATCATGCTGATCGCCTCGGTTGGCTTCGGCTTCTTGCTGGCGATCCCGATCGGCTTGGTACAGGTGACGGGACCCAAGCCACTCGCCTGGCTCGCGCGCGGGTTCTGCACCGTCATCCGCGGCACGCCGCTGCTCGTGCAACTCTGGCTCTTCTACTACGGCCTCGGCGAGTTCCTGCCCTCGATCCCGCGCGACATCTGGAACGCCGACATCCTGTTCGGGCTCTCAGGCATCACCGCAAAAGACATCCTGGTCTCGGCGTGGCCTTACGCGCTGCTTGCCTTCACGCTCAATTTCGCGGGCTACGAGGGCGAGATCATGCGCGGCGCGTTCGCAGGCGTGCCCAAGGGCGAGCTCGAGGCGGCGCGCGCCTTCGGCATGTCGAAGGGCAAGCTCTTGCGCCGCATTTGGCTGCCACGCGCAGTCCATCAAGCGCTGCCGACGCTCGCGGGCGAGGTCGTGCTGCAGCTGCAGTCGACGCCGCTGGTTGCGACCGTCACCATCGCCGACGCGTTCTTCGTCAATACGAAGGTGCGTCAGGACTTGCTGATCCCCTATGAGCCGCTGATGCTGCTCGCGCTGATCTACATGATCCTGACGGCAATCGTCGTCCTGATCTTCGCCCGCCTCGAGAAGTTGGTCCCGATCAAGCGCTGAGCGCCAGGGAGCCTAGATTCCCCACACCCTCAGAAGATGAAATCGCCCATCGTCAGATTGTCGATGTCGACGCTGATGAGACGCACGCTGTTGCCCTGGCCGAGATCGATGACGACATCGCCGCCGACCTGATCGGCATGGGCGAGCACATCGTCCAGGCTATGAAAGTCGATGGCGGCATTGCGCAGGTTGAGCTGATCGTCGGTGCCGCCCGCGACGAAGCCTGCAACGCGGTCGTCGCCGCTGCCGCGACCGAACACGAGCGTGTCGTCACCCGCGCCACCGGCCAGACTGTCGTTGCCCGCGCCGCCGTTGAGGGAGTCGTCGCCGGCGTTGCCGCGCAGCTTGTCCGCACCGCCGCCGCCCAACGCGCGATCGTTGCCGCCGCTTCCGAGAATCACGTCGATGCCCGCGCCGCCGTTCAGACGATCGGAGCCTGACCCGCCAAGGAGGCTGTCGTCGCCGCCGCTGCCGAGCAGCGTGTCGTCGCCGATGCCGCCATTGAGATGATCGTCGCCGACGCCACCGTCCAGGTGGTCGTCGCCGTCTTCACCGAGCAAGTCGTCGTCGCCGGCCTCGCCGTGGAGATCGTCGCTGCCGTGACCGCCCGAGAGGGAGTCGTCGCCGCCACCACCTGAAAGATCGTCGTCATCGTCCGAGCCGTCGAGCGAGGCGTCGACAACGCCGTCGTCCGCGCCGCCTTGTCGCGCGGATGCCAGGATGGCTTCGAGCTCGGTCAGGGAATCGGGCGAAGAAATTTTGGGACGTGCCAAGGGTGCCACCTGTCGATGCGTTCGATATGGATGTGCCGGGCCGGGCGGGCTTCGGCGTCGCGGTACTCATCGCACGGAACAAATCAACGAGGTCTTAATCAGCCGCAACCGGCGGCAACCTACAGCCAGACAACGGATGGTAGCGTGATCTAATCCTCACAACGCCGGCAGAATTTCCGATGTATGCGCACGCCCACGCGAGCAGCTCATGCAACCCGGCGCGGCGCCGTCCAGGCGCCCGCCCTTCAACTCGAGCTTGGAACCCACTAAGCTTCAGCTAGGCTCAAGAATTCGGGTGACCCATGATCGAAGACCGCATCAAGACCTACGAAGGCGATCTCGTCGCCATCCGGCACGACCTGCACGAGCATCCTGAGCTTGCCTTCGAGGAGGTGCGGACGTCGGAGGTCGTCGCCCAAAAGCTCACCGAATGGGGCTTCAAGGTGCACCGGGGGCTCGCCAAGACCGGCGTCGTCGCGACGATGACGAACGGCGGGGGAAATCGCTCGATCGGCATCCGCGCCGATATGGACGCGCTGCCGATCCACGAGGAGACCGGCAAGGGCTATGCCTCCAAGACCGCCGGCAAGATGCATGCTTGCGGGCATGACGGGCATACGACGATGCTGCTCGGCGCCGCCCGCTACCTCGCCGAGACGAAGAACTTCTCCGGCACCGTGCACCTGATCTTCCAGCCGGCGGAGGAGGATATCGGCGGCGCCCGCATCATGATGGAGGAAGGGATCTTCAAGACCTTCCCCTGCGATGCCGTGTTCGCGCTCCACAACGAGCCGGGCACTCCGGTCGGCAAGCTCGGCTTCCGCAAGGGGCGGATGATGGCCGCCGTCGATCAGGTTCAGATCACGCTCAAAGGCAAGGGTGGCCACGGCGCCGATCCGCACAACACGGTCGATCCCATCGTCGCCGGTGCCTCGCTCGTGATGGCGATGCAGTCGATCGTCGCCCGCAACGTCGATCCGCTCAACCCGGCGGTGATCACGGTCGGTTGCCTCAAGGCCGGCGCCGTCTGCAACGTCATCCCCGAGACGGCCTTCATGGACATCGGCATCCGCTTCTTCGACAAGGCCACCGGCGCCATCATCCGCCGCCGCATCGAGGAGCTTGCCAAGGGACAGATGGCGAGCTTCGGTGGCACGGCCGATCTGAACTGGGTGCGCGGGTATCCTCCGCTCGTCAACCACGACAAGGAGACCGACATCGCGCGCGCGGCCGCCGTCGAGCTCACCGGCGAGGCGAACGTGTTCGACGTGCCCAAGCCCTATCTCGGCAGCGAGGACTTTTCGTTCATGCTCGAGGAGAAGCCCGGCAGCTACCTCATGATCGGCAACGGCGACAGCGCCGGGCTGCACAACCCGAAATACGACTTCAACGACAAGGCGCTTGTGCCCGGGGCGGCCTACTGGTCGAAGCTCGTCGAGCATTATCTGAGGCCCGACGCCTGAGGCATGCAGCGCTGGCATGCAGCCGTCACCGTCGCTCGGCTGCGAGCCTCCATCTATGGTGAGGCCGGGTCCCTGCGCCGCCGAACGGCATCAGACGCATTGATAGGTCAACACTTATGTCCACATCTACCGACATCATCGTCATTGGCGCCGGCATCGCCGGTGCGTCCGTCGCCGCCGAGCTCGCCCGCGAGGGCGCCAAGGTCGTGCTGCTCGAGCGCGAGGATCAGCCGGGCTATCATTCGACGGGCCGCTCGGCCGCGCTCTACATCGAGACCTACGGCCCCGAGCAGATTCGCCGCCTGACGCGGGCCGGGCGCGAGTGGTTTCTCAATCCTCCCGCAGGCCTGACCGAGACGCCGCTGATGACGCCATCGGGTGTCATCCTGCTCGGCTATGAAGGCGAAGCGGATCTTCTCAAGGGTGCGGTTTCGGAGGCCGAGCTCACCGGCTCCAAGGTCGACGTGCTCTCGCCAGAGGAGTGCATCAAGCGCGCGCCGATCCTGAAGCGCGATCGTCTCATCGGCGGCGTGTTCGATGCCTCGGCGCTCGCCATGGATGCGAGTGGCATTCATCAGGCGCGCTTGAAGCAGCTGAAGCGCCACGGCGGCAGCCTCGTCTGCAAGGCCGAGGTCACGGGCCTCAAGCACGGTCAAGGCAAGTGGACGGTTACGACCAAGGCCGGCGACTTCACCGCCCCGACGGTCGTCAACGCAGCGGGCGCCTGGGCCGATGTCGTCGCCGGGATGGCGGGCGTCAAAAAGGTCGGTCTGACGCCCAAGCGCCGCACGGGTGTCATCGTGCCGTTGCCGGCGGGGCAATCGCCCGTCGGCTGGCCTTGCGTCGGCGATATCAAATCAACCTGGTACTTCAAGCCGGAGGGCGGCAAGCTCATGGTCTCGCCCGCCGACGAGACGCCCGTCGAGCCGCAGGACATCCAGCCCGACGAGATGGACGTCGCTCTCGCCATCGACCGCTTCATGCAGGCGACGACCGTCAACGTGAAGCGGCCGGAGCGGACGTGGGCGGGCTTGCGTAGCTTCGTCGCCGACAAAGAGCTGGTCGTCGGATTCGCGCCGGATGCGGACGGATTCTTCTGGCTCGCGGCCCAAGGCGGCTACGGCATCCAGAGCTCGGCCGGCGTCTCGGTGCTCGCCTCGGCGCTCGTCCAGAAGAAGCCGATGCCGAAGGCCCTCGAGCCGTTCGGCGTCAAACCCGAGGCCATGGCGCCGGATCGTCCGGGCTTGAAGAAGGCGAAACATTAGACGCTCGCTTGGTTTCGCGGATGTGGCAGTTGTGGGCAGGCGCGAGGGTGCTTGTCGTTTCGTTGCTGCGTATGCCTCCCTAGGTGCTATTGAGGGGGCAGTGCTGGCGAGCTTTTGGGCCGGAACCTATCCCCCGCCCGACGCTCCCTCTCAAGGGCGGAGGGGGGCGTTCGCTCAGGTGTTCCTCGAGATCTGAAAGTGCGCTTGCATGGCTGACGCGAGCGACACCCCGGTCAAAGCACCTACCGACGACGCCCTCTACGTCTACGGTCTCTCCCTCGTCTTCGCCTCCGCGATCGCCTTTTCCCTCGGCGGCGTGTTCATGCGGTCGATCGAGACACAGGTGTGGAACGTGCTGTTCTGGCGCGGCACGTTTTCGGCGATCATCCTGTCGACCGCCGTCGCCATCCGCTCGCGCGGGAAGGTGATCCCGGCCTACCAGGCGATCGGCAGGCCCGGCCTCATCATGGCCTGCTGTGCAGCGCTGGCGATGACCTGTTTCTTGACGTCGATCAGCCTGACGACCGTCGCCAACAACTCCATCATCTATGCGACGGCGCCATTCCTGACGGCAGCGCTCGCCTTCATCGTCTCGCGCGAGAAGCCCGGCCTCACGACGATCGTCGCTGCGGTGCTCGCGATGTGCGGCGTCGTCATCACCGTCGCCGGCGCGACCGGGCATGGCGACATCCGTGGAGATATACTTGCCGTCGGCATGACGATATTCGGCTCGGTCAGCCCCGTCATCGTACGCAAGTACCGTGATATTCCGATGCTGCCCGCGTCCTCGCTCTCGGCGCTCCTGGTCGCGATCAATGCACTCGTCCTGTCGCGCGTGCTGGGGCATCCGGCGACACCGTTCTCCGTCGGCTGGCCCGACATCGGCATCCTGTTCCTGTTCTCGCTCTGCCAACAGTCGCTCGGCCACCTCATGTACACCATGGGTGCGCGCTACATCCCCTCCGCGCACACGGCGCTGATCTATACGCTGGAAGCCGTGCTCGGCCCGTTCTGGGTCTGGCTCGTCTATCGCGAGAACCCCGGACAGGCCGCGTTCCTCGGCGGCCTCATTGTCATCAGCGCCGTCGTCGGGCATGTCATCATCACGACGGGATTGTTGAAGCGCTGGCGAGGGGGCAGCAGATCATGACGGGCTTCGCGAGCGGGACACTCGACGCCGAGATGCAGGCTTACGTCAAGAAGGTCGACAGCCTCTATCCGCCGGACGCCGTCAATCTCGACATGGCCGGGCAGCGCCGCGTGTACCGTGATCTGTGCAACGCCTTCGCGCCGCCCTATCCGAAGGGCGTGACGGTCGTGACGTCGAGCGTGCCCGGCAAGGCCGGGCCGGTCCCGATCCGCCGCTACACGCCAGCGGGCGGAGCTGGTGCGGCGACCGTCATCTACTATCACGGTGGCGGCTTCGTCGTCGGCAACCTCGACAGCCACGACAGCGTCTGCGCGGAACTGGCAGACGGTAGCGGGCTCACGGTCGTCGCCGTCGACTATCGGCTTGCACCCGAGCACGTGCATCCTGCTCACTACGACGACGCGTTGTCGGCCTTGCAGGCGATCGCGGCCGAGGGCCGGCCGGTGATCGTCGCGGGCGACTCGGCTGGCGGCAATCTGGCGGCTGCCGTCTCGATCGCGGCGCGCGGCAAGTCCTACGCGCCGATCGGGCAGTTGCTGATCTATCCCGGCCTCGGCGGCGACACTCTCGGCCTCGCCTCCTATCGCGACAATGCGGAAGCCGTGCATCTGACGGTCAAGGATCTCGACTTCTATAAGCGCGCGCGGGCCGGTGGCGAGCCGCCGATGGAGGATTGGACCTACGCGCCGCTGGCGATCGCCGACTACCGCGGCCTGCCGCCGTGCATCGCGATCTCGGCCGACATCGATCCGTTGCGCGACGATTGCGATGTGTGGGTGCAGCGCCTGAAGTCTGCCGGCGTGCCGGCGGTGTGGATCAACGAGCCGGGCCTCGTGCACGGCTATCTGCGGGCGCGCTTGATGAGCAGCAAGGCCAAGGCGAGCTTCGCGCGGATCGTCGAAGGACTGCGGGCGCTGGCAGCAGGGCGGGCGATCGGCGCCTAGTCCGTACCTGGGCCTAAGCTCTGCGACCGCTGCTCGCCACGCAAACCGGGGATGCGTCCAGCCCTGGCCGCCGGACCTTATGGCGCTTGCGCTCGATAGCTGCGGCGCGGTTCAATCCGCGCCAAAGGCAATCGATCGGGAGTGGACGCACATGGCCAAGAAGCCGCGCACGGAACGGACCCTCAACGAGCCGCTCGGCGGCAATGTCATGCCGCGGTTCGGCGGACCGTGGACGATGATGCGGCTGCCGCATCAGGAGACCGCCGAGGGGCTGGATGCCGCCTTCGTCGGCGTGCCGCTCGACATCGGCACATCCAACCGCTCGGGCTGCCGCTATGGGCCGCGTCAGATCAGGCAGGAGTCGGCGTTCTTGAGGCCCTACAACATGGGCACGCGTGCCGCACCCTTCGACGTGTTGAAAGTCGCCGACATCGGCGATGTCGCGACGAACCCTTATGATCTGCTCGATAGCGTCCGCATCATCGAGGAACACTACGACAAGATCCTCGCCCACAACTGCATCCCGATGACGATGGGCGGCGATCACACGCTGACGCTGCCGATCCTGCGCGCGATGGCCAAGAAGCATGGCCCCGTCGGCATGATCCACATCGACGCACATGCCGACGTCAACGACATCATGTTCGGCGTCAAGGTCGCGCACGGCACGACGTTCCGGCGCGCCGCCGAGGAGGGGCTGCTCGACAAGAAGCGGGTGGCACAGATCGGCTTGCGGGGAACGGGCTATGCCGCGGAAGATTTCGACTGGCCGCGCAAGCAGGGCTTCCGCGTCGTGCAGGCCGAGGAGTGCTGGCACAAATCCTTAAAGCCGCTCGCCGAGGAGTTGCGGACGCAGATGGGCAAGGGACCGGTGTACCTGACCTTCGACATCGACAGCCTCGATCCGGGCGTCGCGCCCGGCAACGGCTCGCCCGAGCCGGGGGGCCTCTCGAGCATCCAGGCGCTCGAGCTGATCCGCGGCTGCCGCGGCTTGAACCTCGTCGGCTGCGATCTGGTCGAGGTCTCGCCGCCCTACGACCCGACCGGAAACACCGCGCTGATGGCCGCGAACCTGCTGTTCGAGATGCTCTGCGTGCTGCCGGGGGTGGTGTATCGGTAGCGATCACTCACGCGGCCACAGACGATGGTTTTCTTTCTTGCTTCCCCCCGTGAGGGGGAAGGCCAAGCGCCTCGGACTTAGGAGCGAAGCGAGTAAGTCCGAGGCGCTTGGGATGGGGGGAGTGACACAATCGAAGTCTTTTTCTTGTGACCCCCCTCCCTACCCTCCCCCTCAAGGGGGGAGGGGAAAGCCAGCACGGAGCACCAATGCCCGATTCACTCGTCACATACGACACCGACGGCCGCGTCAGTGTCGTCACGCTGAACCGGCCCGAGAAGCTCAATGCCATCTCGGGTGAGCTGATGCGCGAGCTCGTCGCGGCGTTGAAGCAGGCCGAGGACGATGCGGCGACGAGCGTCGTCGTGCTGCGCGGCGAAGGGCGCAGCTTCTGCGTCGGCTACGATGTCGGCGGCGGCTTCGAGTTGGGCGGGCGCTGGCAGGATCCGGCGCTCAACTGGTACGACGAGCTCAAACGCGCGCTCGATCTCGAGCTGATGCCCTGGCAGCTCGCCAAGCCCGTCGTCGCCTCGGTGCAGGGATATGTGCTCGGCGGCGGCTGCGAGCTGTCGCTGTTCTGCGATTTGACCATCGCCGCCGACGACGCGAAATTCGGCGAGCCCGAGATCCGCTTCTCCAACTCCGGCCCCGGCTTCGTGCTGCCGTGGATCGTCGGGCCGAAGCGGGCGCGCGAGATGCTCTATTTCGGCGACATGATCGATGCCGAAAAGGCGCTCGAGATCGGCATGATCAACCGCATCGTTCCGCGCGACAAGCTCGTCGAGGAGACGCTTCGCTATGCCCGCCGGCTCGCCATGGTGGACGCGGAGGCGCTCGTCATGACCAAGCGATCGATCAATCGCGGTCTCGATGCGGCCGGGTTCCGGCGCGCCATGGAGGCGGGCCTCGACACGATTGCTCCGCTCTATGCGGCCAAGACCGAGTACGGTCAGGAGTTCATGGCGATCGCCGGGCGCGACGGCCTCGGCGCCGCGCTCAAATGGCGGGCGGCGCATTTCAAGACCTGACGCGCAATCGCCGCCACAATGCTCCAGACGTTACACGAAGCTTGCGCGATGGACGCTGTTTCCGGGTGTCGCGGCGGCTGCTGACGTCTTACATACCGCCTATGATTCGTGCAGGTTCCAAGGAGACGTTCTCGTGACCACATCTCTCGCCGCTCTGTGGACTGCCGCCGCGCGCGAGGCCATCACCTATCGCGAGGGCGTGAGCGAGCTGCGCGTCGGCCCTGCGGCGACCTATGCCGAAATGGTCACGTCGTTCGGAGGACCGCTCCCAGTGGCGGGCGTGCCGGCTGCCGCCGTGATCGAGGAGCTGGCGCACCGTGCCAAGCCCGGCCTCACCACCTCGACGGGTCCGCGCTTCTTCGGCTGGGTGATCGGTGCTTCTCATCCCGTCGGCGTCGCGGCCGACTGGCTGACGAGCACCTGGGGCCAGAACTGCGCCAATCACCACGGTATGCCGGCGGCCTCGGCGGCGGAGGCGGTCGCCGGACAGTGGCTGCTCGAGATGCTCGACCTGCCGCGTGAGAGCTCGATGGGCTTCGTCACCGGCGCGACCGTCGCGAACATGGTCTCGATGGCGGCGGCACGGACGGCGCTGCTCGAGCGGCAAGGCTGGGACGTCGAGGCGGATGGCTTGTTCGGCGCACCGCCCATCGACGTCATCGTCGGTGACGATGCGCATACGACCGTATTCATGGGCCTGCAGACGCTCGGTCTAGGCGCCAAGCGCGTGACGCGCATTCCAACCGACGCTCAAGGCCGCATGCAGGCCGGTGCGGTGGAGGCGGCACTCAGGAAAGTCCAGGGCCCCTGCCTCGTCGTCGCTCAAGCGGGCCAGCTCAACACCGGCGCCTTCGATCCTTTCGCGGACGTCATCCCGATGGCTCATGCCAAGGGCGCCTGGGTGCACGTCGACGGCGCTTTCGGTCTGTGGGCGCGCGTGGTGCCAGAGCTCAAAGGCATGACCGCGGGCATCGAGCAGGCGGACTCTTGGGCAACCGACGGCCACAAATGGCTGCAGACGCCGTACGACTGTGGCTATGCGATCGTCCGTCACCCGGCGCCGCATCGCAAGGCCATGACGGCCGCCGCGAGCTATCTGCCGGTCGAGGCGGCAGGCGAGCGCGATCCCTCTCACTATGTCCCGGAGCTGTCGCGGCGCGCGCGCGGTTTTGCGACCTGGGCGATCATCAAGCATCTCGGCCGCGACGGCATCGCGGCGATGGTCGCCAAACACTGCGCCTTGGCGCGCCGCTTCGCCGCTCGTCTCGCCGCCGAGCCCGGCGTCGCTGTCTTGAACGACGTCGTGCTCAATCAGGCGATCGTGCGCTTCGGCGACGATGACGCGGCCACGAAGGAGGTCGTCGCCGGGCTCCAAAAGGACGGCACGTGCTATGCCGGAGGTGCGCTCTGGCGGGGTAAGTGGGTGGTGCGGCTGTCGGTGATCGGTGGACCGACCACAGAGGCCGACATCGACCGATCGGCGGACGCGATCATCAAGGTGTGGCGGAGCATTCGGTAATCACGCCTCGGCGGCAAGCCGCGCGAGCCCCTCGTCGAGCGTGACCTGCGGCCGGTAGCCGAGCAATCGCTCCGCACGACTTAGAGCGAGCGGCCCGAAATCGCCGTCGCCGCCGTCGCGATCCGGGCGGATCGTATAGCGCGTTCCGGGGACGAGCCGCGTGATCTTCTCCGCAACCTCCACCTCCGACACATAGCTGCCGCCGGTGATGTTGATCGGCGTATGGCCGGCGAGCGGCGTTCCGATCGCCAGCCGGATCGCCTCTACGGCATCGTCGACATGAATGTACTGACGCATGTTGGCGCGCTGGCCGGAGACCTCGACGATATGTCCCTCTCGCGCCGACCGGACGAGCCGGCCCACGAGATCCGGAACGATCCGCCGAGGGCCGTAGACCGTCGACAGCCGGAGTGTGGTTGCAGCGATGCCGAAGCGAGCTGCGTAAGCGTCAACTAGCGCCTCGCCCGCGATCTTGCTCGCACTGTAGGGATCTATGGCCCCGAGCCGGGCTTCCTCCGGAACCGGCGCAAGGTCGCCACGTGCGGCATAGACGGCGATCGAAGAGATGAAGACGAGACGGCGTGATCCGGCCCGCCGCATACCCTCCAGAATGTTCAGCGTGCCGCCGACATTGGCATCGATGACGAGCTCGGGATCGTCCGGCGCCACCATCGGTCCCGAGATCGCGCCCGATGCCACGACGACATCAGGCTTCGACGCTGCGATCCAGGCATGCACGCCGGCCCGATCGCGCAGATCCAGCGCGCTGACATCCTCACCCGGCTTAAGATCGCTCGCCGAAACTTCATGACCGTCGGCCCGCAGTCGCGCCGTCAGCGGCCTGCCGATGAAACCTGCGCCGCCCGTGACTGCAATCCGCACCTTCGCCCCCGCACATACCGGCTCAGCGCGGCTTCTCGCCGAGCTGCCGCAGCATATCGAGTAGCCGGTCGATCTGGAATGGCTTGACGAGGCACGGCGCGCCGCGGAACGCTTCCGGCAGCTGATCGGTGTCGTAGCCCGAGACACAGATGAAGGGCACGTCCTGCCGGCTGAGCTCGATGGCGATCGGCTCGGCTGTCTCCCGGCCGAGATTGACGTCGAGCACGGCGCCCTGAATGACCTCGCTCGCAACCAGCTTCAACGCGTCGGCGACGGTGGAAGCAGGTCCGATCGTCTGATAGCTCGCCTGCGTCAACTGCTCGACGAGGTCCAGGGCGATGAACGGATCGTCCTCGACAATCAATACGCGCATCAGACTCCAACCACTCTTCGTGCCGCGACCTCGCGGGGTGTCTCGTCCAATCGACCCGTCTCCAGGATCTCGGAAATTGGACAATCGAGCCGCCATTCGATGCCCGCCGGTGCGAACGTGATGTCGGCGGTGCCGTTCGTGCTCATCTTCGTCATCGTCGTTACGACGGTGCTGCCGAAGCCCTGCCGCGTTGGTGGCGCGACGGGCGGCCCGTGCATTTCATTCCACTGCATTTTGAAACGATCGCCATCGCGTGTCCAGGTTATGTCGACGACGCCATCATCGTTCGAAAGCGCACCATACTTGCCGGCATTCGTCGCCAACTCGTGGAGCGCCATGCCGATCGCCTGCGCGCCCGTCGAGGACAAGCGGAAGCGCGCGCCCTTCAAGCGGATGCGGCGGCCGATCAGGTCCGCGAAGGGGGCGAGCTGCGCCCTGAGGAGCGTTTTCAGATCGACGCCTTTCCATTCGCTTTTGACGAGCAGATCGTGGTTGGCGGCGAGCGCCTGCAGGCGATCGAGGAAGCGGTCGAGGAAGTCCTTTGGAGTGCTCGTTACCGTCTGCCGCGCGATCGCCTGGACGAGCCCGAGCATGTTCTTGGCGCGGTGGTTGATCTCCTTCATGAGCAGCCGCCGCTCGGTGATGTCGCGGGCGATCTTGGAGAGCCCCGTAATGGTGCCGTCGCTGTCGCGAACAGGCGCGACCGACAGTGAAATATAGATCTGGCGCCCGTCGCGGGCGACGCGTACCGTTTCGAGATTGGCGATCGTCTCACCGGCTGCGACGCGCGACAGCACTTCGGTTTCAAAAGCCTTGAGCTCCTCCGGCACGATGCGATTGATGTGACTGCCCACCATCTCGTCCGCCGTATAGCCGTACATGTGCTCGGCGCCGTCGTTCCAGCTCGTGACCGTGCCGTCCGGTGTCAGCCCCAGGATCGCATCCGACGAGGAGGTCACGATCGCGGCGAGCTGCGACGTCGCCTGCTGCGCCATCTCCTGATCGTGGATATCGAAGCCGACGCCGAACCATTTCTCGATCGCACCGTCCGGGCCGAGCTGCGGCAGGGCGCGAACGGCGTGCCATCGGTAGGCGCCGTCGCAGCGGCGGTAGCGGCATTCGCCCTCGTAGAGCACGCCGGCCTCGCGGCACTCGCGCCACTGCGAAAAGATGTGGCCGAGATCGTCGGGATGGACGGCGCTGGTCCAACCGAAGCCGAGGGCCGCCTCCGCGGGCTTGCCCGTGTAGCGGTGCCAGCGATCGTTCATGTAGAGAATGCCCCAGTTGGCGTCGGCCACCCACACCATGGCAGGCGCCGCGTTGGCCAGTGTGCGGAACTCCAGCTCGCTGCGCTTGAGCGCGTCCTCAGCGCGCTTCTTATCGGTGATATCGCGCGAGATGCCGACGAGGTTGAATCGATCCGCACCTTCGCCAGGAATGGCGATACGCCGGCCGCGTGAATGTAGCCAGCGGACCTCACCATCGGTTCGGACGATCCGGTACTCCTCGTCGTATCCAGCAGGGCCTGTCGCCGTCTCGATCAATCTCGTGCCGATGCGCTCGACATCGTCGGGATGGATCAACCTGCGATAGGTCTCGGCATCGGGCGTAAGGTCATCCTCCGGCAGGCCGAACATCCGTGCGGTGAGCGGTGTCACACTGCCGGTTTGAGACGTGAGGTTCCAGCTCCACATGCCGAGGCCAGCGGCCTCCAGCGCAAGTCTCAACCGCTCCTCGCTCTCCTGCCGCCGGTGCTCGGCCTGTTTGCGCTCGGTGATGTCGATGTCGAAGGCGATGCATCCCCTGACGCGACCCGTGCTCGAGAAGAGAGGCTGCGCGCTTTCGAGCAGGATGCGCTTCGAGCCATCGACGAAATGCACCTCGAGCTCCTCGGAGAGCACGGGACGCCCCGTGGCGCAGGCGCGCTCCATCGGCATGTCGGAGGGGAGAACAGGCTCACCGTTTTTGACGATGCGGAAGGGCACGGCGTCCGGGTCGCTAAGCCAGACGGGCGCGATGCTTTCGCTCGACAGTCTGAGCAGCTTGCGCAGCGCCGGGTTGACCCAGATGTCGCGGCAGGCGGGATCGCGGGCCAGCGAGATGCCGATCGGGCTGTTCTCGAGGAAGGCCTGCAGCTCCTCGACACGGGAGGCGAGCAGCTGCTCGCTCGTTTCGAGCGCCTGGCGCGACCGCTTCTCGCCGTCGATCTCGCTGATGACGACGACGGCGCCGAGGTTTGCGCCGGCGTCGCTGTTGAAGGGGAGGGCCGCGACCCGGGTCCAAATGGGGCCCCGCTCGGTGTCGCCGAAATAGAGGTATTCGATTCCGGGCCAGACCGTCTCGCCGCGCAGCGCCCGCGCGCCAGAGAACTCATCGCTCGAGATCGGCAGGCCGTTACCGTCGAAGCCTTGCCACAGCTGAGCCCGCTCGTTTCCCGCCGAGGGGATGCGGCCGGGGACGAAGCGCTTGAAAACAGCGTTCCCGGTCAGCACCTCGCCGTTGCGATCGATGAGCGCCACGCCGATCGGCAGCGCGTTGAGCACGGTCGACAAGCGGCGCTCGCTCTGCTTCAGCGCGGCCTCGGCCCGCTTGCGCTCCGTGGTCTCGATCGCGGTGCCGATGAAGTCGACGGCTCTGCCGTCGTGAAACAAGGTTTGACCGCGGGCGGCGACCCATCTCTCTATGCCGTCGCTTCTGCCGACGACCCGGTACTCGCAATCGAATATGCCATCGCCCTCGGGGTCGAGCGCGCGCACCAGCGCCGCCGTTGTTGCTTGACGGTCGTCCGGATGGATGGCCTCGCGCCATGTGTTGGGGGTGAGCGGTGCCTCCAGCGGTAGGCCGAACATGCCTCTCAGCCGGTCGTCCCACACGAGCTCGTCGGTGCCGGGCCGCCAGCGATAGGTCGCGAGCTTGGCGATTTCGACGGCGTCCCGCAAACGCGTCTCGCTCGTTCTGAGCGCCGCCGTACGGCTCGTTACCCGGGCCGCGAGCTCGGCATTGGCGATCCTCAGCCGCTCCTGCGACCGCCGGTGCTGGAGCGACAGCACGGCGACGATGAGCGTCGAGAGACCGGACACCACGAGAAACGCCTGCAGCTCGACGGCGTGATCCCGCAAGGCCTGCGCACTCGCCGTGCTCGCCAGATCGCTCGATGCCGTCGCAAAGGACGCGAGCAGAACGACGAGGGCCAACGCCGCGGCCGCCCCGGCGACTTGGAATCGCACCGCGATCCAAACGAGTGCGGGGAGCATCGCATAGGGCGTCGCAACCTCGCTTCTCAACGCGAAAACGCCACCGGCAATCAGGATTGCAGTGAGTGTCACGGCCTCGATGAGGCGGCTTGCCGGCATCTGCGTGCGCGCGCGCCAAAGCTCCACGACGGAGAGGGTGAGTGGCGTCGACACCATGAGACCGGCGCCGTCGCCGAGCCAGACGAGAGGCCATGCGGTTGTGAAGCTGTGCCGCCCGATGAGGGAATCGATGGTGGCGATGAGCGTCGCCCCCACGACCGGGGCTAGGCCGGCTCCCAGAACCGCAAAGGCCCCGACGTCTCCGAGAGTTTCGAGCTTGAAAGGCCGCCCGGCGAAGCGATCGATGAGGAGAGCTGCCGTTATCGCTTCGAGTGCGTTCGCGCCGAAATAGGCCACGGCGAGTGGTAGCCCGTTCCGGAACCAGAGGATGTTGGCGGTCAGCTCGGCAAGCGCGGCGGCACCGATCCACCATGGCCAGGCTCGCTGCGGTGTGAGTAGCAGGGAAGCGACGAAAATGCCGGCCGGAGGCCAGAAGGTGATCGAGATGCCGGGAATGATCGCCAGCCCCTGTCCAAGGCCGCCAGCGATCAGATAGGCGGCGTAGAACAGCGCCAGATGCATCCAGGAGATTGGCCCCGCAAGGCCATGTAAACGCTCGGACGCTCCGCGAGACGTACGCCAAGCGTCAAGCGACGTTCGCTGGGCTTTGAACATTCAGCTCCCCTGAGGCCCTTCCGCGATCCCCGCGCGGCAGCACCCGACCCAACACAACGCCGATCGGTGGCGCGAGTTCCATTGACGTCGCGCCGGGAGGCCTACGGCTGCGTTGGACGTTAACCAAAGCCGGAACCGCCCTCCGGTGCTGACGTTGACAGGCAGAGGTTTTCGCTCGTTTCAGGAGTACTGACATGAAGAGTTTGACAGTGTTGGCGCTGGTCGCCGGTGTCTTCGGGCTGGGCAGTCCGGCAGCCTCCGCGGCGGCTCTCAGCCCCGCCGCCGGTCTTACGACACCGGCTCACGTCACCTCCATCTGTGATTGCCGGGACGGGAACAACGTCTCTTCAGGCTTTTACAGCGGGTTCGTCGACACGCCGTACGATGGTCCGTCTACGGGATACTATGGCACGAGCGGCTTCTACGGTGACCGGTACAGCGACGACGACGGCGCGGCACCACCCTACGCCTTCTTCCCGGATCGCTACCGCTCCGAGAGGTTGTGGGGCTGGGCGCCTCGGCCGCGGAATGGCTACGGCTACGACGACTAGCTTTGCGTGACAGAGGCGGGTCGAATACGGTCCGCCCTCTACGCCCTCACGCTTTGGGGCTGCTCCGATGAGGTTGACGACAGCAGTTCTATTGCTCGCAGCAGGGGCCATGCCAGCCGAAGCTCACGGCTGGTACGACGGCTGGTGCTGCTCGGACAAGGATTGCACACCGGCGAGCCGCGTCGACCAGCAGACTGACGGAACGGTCGTGATCTTGAGCGGTGGAAAGGCGACGGCCGTCCCTAAGGGGTATCCGTACCGGCCCAGCCACGATGCGAATTGGCACATCTGCATCGCCAATGGACATATCCGATGCGTTTACATGCCGGCCGGATCCTAAGATGAGAGGTGCGCCATGAACAACGTGATCTACATTGTCGGCCTGATCGTCGTGGTGCTCGCCGTGTTGTCGTTCCTGGGGCTGCGTTAGGAGAGCGTCATGCCAGCGAGGTCGAAGGTTCAACAAAAGGCTGCGGGAGCCGCATTGGCCGCGAAACGTGGCGAAACGCCTAAGAAGGTACTACGTGGCGCGTCCAAGCAGATGGTCGAGTCCATGAGCAAAGCGGAGCTGGAAAAGCTCGCACACACGAAGCGAAAAGGGTTGCCCAATAGGAAGCAGCCGAAGCGTTAGCTAGACGAAGTAGACCTCTACGGTGCCGAGAACGCCGAAGTCCGCGCGGACATGATCTCCCCGGGATATCTCAAGCGGGATCATGCAGGTGCCTGTGGTGATCACCTGGTCTTTGCGGAGCGTCAGCCCCAAGCCCGACAGCTCGTTGGCCAGCCAAGCCAGCGCAACGCGCGGATCGCCGAGCACGTTGGCGCCTTTGCCCTCTCGAGCTGGGCCGGCACCCACGCGGGCGACAACGGCATGCGCGACGAGATCGAGCGTCCGCCACTCCGCCGTCGCCGCGGGGCCGAGCACGAACTCGTGGGCGCAGGCGTTGTCGGCGATGAGCTGCGCCGCGCCGGCCTTCGTGAAGACCGTGTAGCGGCTATCCGGGATCTCAAGTGCAGGGTGTAGACTTTCGACCGCCGCCAGAACCTCGTCCACCGTGTACAGGCTCGGGCGAGGCGGCAAGTCGCGACCCATCCGGAACGCAAACTCGGGCTCCGCGACGGCCATGCGGTTGGCGCCGAACGCGAGCGTTGCACCAGACGCAAACGCGCGCTCCGCCAATAGTCGACCGGCGAGCGGTCCATCGACGTTGATGTGTCTTTGACCAGCTGCGCTCGTCGCTGCGATCTTCCAGCCGTAGAGCGGCTTGGCGCTCTTGCCTTCGAGATGCGCCTGGATCGCGTAGCCGTCTGCGCGGGTCGCCGGCCGCATCGCCTCGGGCAGCTCGTCGATCACGCCGCCTTCGAGCCAGGTGCGGTAGAGAAGGTCGTGGGCTGCGGCGGATTTGATCATGCACATATTCTCCTCCGCCCAATTCCTATCCACAAGATGGTATGGCCTCCACAGTGGACAGGAGCCCGGACGATCACCATCTCATGCTGGCGGGAGGGCCACGGAATGAGCTGGGTAGGCGGGATTATTGCGTGGGTCGCCGGCGGATGGAAGAAACCCCTTGAAGTCGTGGCCGCACCGCCTCCGCAGATCTTTCCAGCGACGACACCGCAGGCGTTGCCAGCCGTCATCGCTGTCACCCAGACGGCGGACCATCGCATAGATTTCATCGCCGAGCGCAGCCGGCGCGCCGCCAATCAATGCACGCTGTGGCCAGTCAGGAACTCCGATCGCCGCCGCAAGCTGTGGTGCGGTCCAACCGTCGTCTCGACACTCATCGGCATCGATGCCGCCATTGCCCGCGACCTTATCAAAGAGAGTCGCGGCGGCCGGGCCGTGATGGGAACGTCGGCCCGCGAGCTCAATCTGGTCTTCCGTGCCCACGGATGCCGGCTCGACCTCGTCGCCGACCACTCCGAGGCCCCGCCGACCCTGGCGACGTGGTTAAGGATGCCGCGTGACCCCGACCATGCGCTCGTCGTTCACATCACGGGTCACTGGGTGGCGGTTCGCGGCAACTGGTTCTGCGATACGGCCACCAAGGGCCAACCGGTCAAGGTGCGCCACGCCCCGCACAAACGTAAGCGCGTACGCGGGGTCTTCCGGGTGACGCGGTTGTGAGGTTGGGTGAGCTCGCGCCCCCTTACCCCCGCAACCGCACGTTCTCCGGATCCCACGGGCTCTCGGCGATGACTTTCGCGCCGTGGATCTTGCCGAGGATCTTGATTTCCAGCTCAGTGCCCAGAGCCGCCTGCTCGGGCTTCACCATGGCGAGCGCGAGCGATTTCTGGCAGCGCCAGCCGTAGCCGCCGTTGGTCGCGCGGCCGACGAGCGTGCCTTTACGGTAGATCGGCTCGGAGCCGCGGGCGTCCGAGTCACCCATGCCGACGCCATCGACCTCGAGCGTCACGAACTGCCAGTTGAGGCCGTTGGCGCGCGAGGCGACCAGCGCATCGCGTCCGATGAACTGGCCCTTGTTGGGATGCACGAAGCGGTCGAGGCCGGACTCGTAGGCCGAATACTCGATCGAAAGCTCGCGCGGCACGAGGCGGTAGCTCTTCTCGATCGAGAGCGCGCCCATGGCCTTGATGCCGTACGGCTTGATCCCGAACTCTTTGCCCGCATCCATCAGGCAGTCGAACAGCGCGTTCTGCTGCTCGATCGGATGATGGAACTCGTAGCCGAGCTCGCCGACGAAGTTGACGCGCAGCGCGTGTGCCGAGCAATGGCCGACCGAGATCGGCTTGCCGGTCAGCCACGGGAAGGCGGCATTCGAAAGATCGGTGTCGGTGAGCTTTGCCAAGAGCTTGCGGCTGTTCGGGCCGGCGATGACGAGCACGCCCATGCGGGTCGTCAAATAGTTGAGAGTGACCGATCCGTCGGTCGGCGCGAGCTTGCGCAGATAGTCGTGGTCGTGCCGCTCGTAGGCGCCGGCAGAAACGAGGTAGAAGCGGCCCGGCGCATGCTCGTAAACGGTGAACTCAGAGCGGACGCCGCCGTTCTTCGTCAGCATGTGGCAGAGCGCGATGCGGCCGCGGGTCTTCGGCACTTTGTTGGCGAGGATGCTTTCGAGCCAGTCGCGCGCGCCCGGTCCGGCGACCTCCATCTTGGCGAAGGCCGACATGTCCTGGAGGCCGACATTCTCCATGACGTTGCGGCACTCGTTGCCGACGTTCTGGAAGTAGTTCGAGCGGCGGAAGCTCCACTTCTCGACGATGCGGCCGTCGTCGGTCGCGGGCGCGTGATTGTGATTGAGCAGCACGTCCGGCGTGTTGAGGTCCGCCTTGCTGAGCGACAGATCCCTCGGCGCGAACCAGCCCGGACGCTCCCAGCCGTAGACCGAGCCAAACACGGCGCCGAGCGCCTTCATGCGGTCGTAGCAGGGCGTCGTCTTGAGCGGGCGGCAGGCGATCCGCTCCTCCTCGGGATAGTGCGGCGTGAAGACGTTCGCATAGGCTTCCTCGTTCTTCTTCACGAGGTAGCCGCGCGTCGCATAGGGGCCGAAGCGGCGCGGATCGACGCCCATCATGTCGAGCGAGGGCTCGCCCTCGACGATCCACTCGGCGAGCTGCCAGCCGGCGCCGCCCGCCGCCGTCACGCCGAACGAGTGGCCCTCGTTCAGCCAGAAGTTCTTCAGATCCCAGGCCGGGCCGATGATCGGCGAACCGTCAGGGGTGTAGGCGATGGCACCGTTGTAGATCTTCTTGATACCGACCTCGCCGAAGGCGGGCACCCGCGTGATCGCCGTCTCGACGTGCGGCATCAACCGCTCGAGGTCCTCCTGGAACAGCTCGTATTCCGACTGATCCGACGGGCCATCGACATAGCAGGCCGGTGCCCCCTTCTCGTAGGGTCCGAGCAGCAGGCCGCCCTTCTCCGCGCGCATGTACCAGGAGGAATCCGCCTCGCGCAGCACGCCGAGCTCGGGCAGGCCCTGCTCGCGGCGCTTGACGATCTCGGGATGATCCTCGGTGACGATGTACTGGTGCTCGACCGGGATGACCGGCACGTCGAGGCCGACCATGGCGCCGGTCTTGCGGGCGAAGTTGCCGGTCGCCGAGACGACGTGCTCGCAGACGATATCGCCCTTGTCGGTCTTGACCAGCCATTCGCCGGACGGCGTCCGCTCGATCGCGGTGACGGCGGTGTTGCGGTAGATCTCGGCGCCGTGCTTGCGGGCGCCGGTCGCCAGCGCCTGGGTCAGGTCGGCGGGCTGGATGTAGCCGTCCTCGGGGTGCTGAATCGCGCCGATGATGCCGTCGATGTTGCAGAGCGGCCAGATTTCCTTGACCTGTTGAGGCGTCAGCATCTTCACGTTGACGCCGATCGTTTCGGCGACGCCGGCGTAGTACATGAACTCGTCCCAGCGGTCCTTGGTGCGGGCGAGACGGATGTTGGAGCAGACCGCGAAACCGACGTTCTGGCCGGTCTCGGCCTCGAGCTCTTTGTAGAGCTTCACCGAGTATTTGTGGATTTGCCCGACCGAGTAGGAGAGGTTGAACAGCGGCAATAGGCCCGCCGCATGCCAGGTCGACCCGGACGTCAGCTCCTTCCGCTCACAGAGCACGACGTCGGACCAGCCCTTCTTGGCCAAGTGATAGAGCGTCGAAACGCCGACGACACCACCACCGATGACGACGACCCGTGCGTGCGTTCTCATGATATCGATCCCTCGACCAAGCCCCTGACGGCCGCTCACGGCCGCTCACGGCCGCGGGCACACAGATGCCGAAGGACCCGGCCGGGTGGCTCTCTGATTGCGACCGCGCCGGGGCCGTCTGCGACGTGTGATTAAACCACGCGCCGGGGCCTCCAACCAGAGGCTCACGGGCTGCACGCGGATGCTGCATCCGAGCCTCCGGTCGTGCTAAGGATCGAGGCATGGCGAAGAAGATCGAGCTTTTCAAGTCAGGCCGAGTCGCGAGCCTCGCGGGCTTGGCTTTGCTTGGCGTCGCTTGGGTCTGCCTGCCGGCCTGGGCGGACTCCGTCCGCAAGCTGCAGGTCGTCTCCTGGGGCGGTGCTTATGCCGACAGCCAGCAGAAGGCCTATATCGACCCCTATAAGGCCGTTGCCCCGAACGTCGAGATCAGCCTCGTCAACGCGGGCGGCGAGCAGGTGGCGCGGCTTAGGGAGCAGCTGCGGGCAGGTCAGTCCGCCTGGGACCTCGTCGACGTGTCGGCGGCCGATGCCATAAGGCTCTGCAAGGAGGGCGTCGCCATGCCGGTGCCGCACGACATCCTGCTGAGCCCGGCCCCCGACGGCACGCTGCCCACCCAGGATTTCGGGCAGACGATCATCTCCGAGTGCTTCATCCCCGAGATCGTCTATTCGACCACCTTCGGCTATCGAACCGACCGATTCAAGACGCCGCCGACCAAGCTTTGCGACATCTTCGATTTCGAGCGATTTCCGGGCCTGAGGGCGCTCGAGGAGCGGCCGATCAACAATCTCGAATGGGCGCTGATCTGCGACGGCGTCCCAGCTGAGTCCGTCTATGCCGAGCTCGAGACGCCGGAAGGGCTCGAGCGCGCGCTCAACAAGCTCGCCACTCTCAACGGCAATGTGCGCTGGTGGCGTGACGGCGCGCAGCCGGCCGAATGGCTGGCCAAGGGCGAGGTTGTGATCGCCTCGGCCTACAATGGGCGGCTGTTCAACGTCATGACCCGCAAGGGCAAGAAGGCGCCTGTCGGCATGTTGTGGGATTGGCAGGCGTTCGACTTCGACGGCTGGATCATTCCCAAGTCGACCGCGAATTTGAACGAGGTGCTGCGGTTCGTCCGCTATGCAACGGCCACCGAGCAGCTCGCTGCGCAGGCGAGCTACATCTCCTACGGTCCGGCGCGGCGCTCGGCGAGCGCCCTCGTCGGCAAGCATGCCGATCTCGGAATCGACATGGCACCCTATCTGCCGACAGCGCCCGAGAACGCCAAGAATGTGCTGATCTACAACTACGACTGGTGGGCACAGAACCGCGATCGCATCGATCAGCGCTTCCGGCAATGGATTGCGACACAACAGATTCGCTGATCGCCTCGATTGCGACGGCTGAAGGCGTTACCGGCCGGGAACGACGCTGATCGTGTGATACGTTAAGTGCTTTAGGGGCGGCCTGCGGTCACCCCGGTCGTCCAATATCGTCATGATCGCACGTGTCAAGCAGAGCGGGTGACCGCAGGTCGCCCCTACAGACCGCGAAGCAGCCCTCAGCGCCAGCCGACGAGCTCAGAACCCATGGTCAGCGTCTTCGATATCTTCAAGATCGGCATCGGCCCGTCGAGCTCGCATACCGTCGGGCCAATGGTGGCGGCGGGGCGGTTTCTGACGCGGCTCGATCGCCTCGGGCGTTTTGCCGATGTCGCGCGCATTCGCTGCATCCTCTATGGGTCGCTCGCCTTCACCGGCCGCGGTCACGGCACGGACACAGCCGTTCTCCTCGGACTCATGGGCGAGCGTGCCGCCGAGGTCGATCCGAACGCCATTCCGGCGCTCATCGAGGCCGTTCGCAGCTCGGGCAAGCTCGCTCTCGGGGGGCGCCGGGAGATCGCGTTCACGGCCGACGATCTTGTTTTCGACTTCAAGACGCATTCGCCGGGCCATCCCAATGGTATGCGCCTCATGGCCTTCGACACCGATGGCAACGAGATCGCCAACCGGGTCTACTTCTCGGTCGGCGGCGGGTTCGTCGTCTCCGAGGACCAGTACAAATCGAGCGAGCCGGCCGGCGGCGGCCTCGATGGACGCAGCGTCAAGTATCCGTTCCGGACGGCGCGCGAGCTGCTCGACATCTGCACGGCGAGCCGGCTGTCGATCGCGGAGGTGGCGCTTGCCAACGAACGCTCGCTCAGGAGTGCCGACGAGGTCGACGCGGGGCTCGATCGCATCCTCGACGCGATGATGTCGTGCATCGATCGGGGGCTCTCGGCCGACGGCATGTTGCCGGGCGGCTTGAAGGTCCGCCGTCGCGCCAAGACCGTCTACGCGAAGGCGGTCGCCAACGAGGCCAAGAACCTGCAGTACCCTCACCAGTGCCTGGATCAGGTGAGCGCCTTCGCCATTGCCGTCAACGAGGAGAACGCCGGTGGCGGCCGGGTCGTGACCTCGCCGACCAACGGCGCGGCCGGCGTTACCCCGGCGGTGCTGCGCTATTACCGCGATCTGTGCCCTGGCGCCGATCGGGGCGGCATGCATCGCTTCCTGCTGACGGCGGCGGCGTTCGGTGCGGTCATCAAGTACAATGCGTCGCTGTCGGGCGCCGAGGTCGGCTGCCAGGGTGAGGTCGGCTCGGCGTCCGCCATGGCGGCGGCAGGGCTCTGCGCAGCGCTCGGCGGCACGAGCGAGCAGGTCGAGAACGCGGCCGAGATCGCGCTCGAGCATCACCTCGGCATGACCTGCGATCCGGTCGGCGGGCTCGTCCAGGTGCCCTGCATCGAGCGCAACGCCATGGGCGCGGTTAAGGCGATCAATGCCGCCTCCCTCTCGCTCGCCGGCGACGGCCAGCACATCGTCTTCTTCGACACGGTGGTCGAGACCATGCGTCAGACCGGCCTCGACATGCAGTCGAAGTACAAGGAGACCTCGCAGGGCGGCCTGGCTGTGACGGTGGTCGAGTGTTGAAGGTGGGCACCTGCAAGGAGCCGGTTGGGCTATCCTGCTCACCCTTCAAACTTGCAATTCTGCAGGGCAACTGCCATATTAATTGCGTTCACTCCCGCCGGGTGCGCCCGGTGGACAGGCCGTAGCGAGAGCTACGGCCTTTTATTTTTTGTTACACTGCATGAATGACGCGAATCATTGCCTATGTCGACGGTTTCAATCTCTATCATGCGATAGACAACTTGAAGCGCCCGGCGCTCAAGTGGGTCGGCCTTTGGGCACTCGCAAACTCACTTGCCCGCCCTGGTGAAATGGTGATCGAGGTCAACTATTTCTCGGCTTATGCAACGTGGCGATCGGACGCCTACAAACGCCACATCGAGTACGTCAAAGCGCTCGAGCATTCCGGGGTGACGTGCATCATGGGGCACTTCAAGAGCAAGACCCGAACCTGTCTCAGCTGCGGCGCGACGTGGACTCAGCACGAGGAAAAGGAGACCGACGTGCACATCGCGGCGCGGATCGTCGTCGATGCCTGTGAGGACCGATACGACCGGGCTATACTCATCACCGCCGACAGCGACCTCGTGCCCGCCCTCGATATCGTCAAGTCGCGCTTTCCCAAGCAGCTGTTCGTGGTGGCTCCGCCGAAACGCATGTCGGCTGCGCGTGGCCTCGATCCCCGGCTCGAGCTGACGGCTGGGCGGCTCGCAAAATGTGCCTTGCCGGAGACGGCAATAGACCCTGTAACCGGCCGAGTGCTTTTCACAAAGCCAGCAAGCTACGCTTAGCTCTCCAGGTTCGCTCCATCCTGGCTGAACACCCGCTCTGCCGAATTGCTAAGGCGGCGAGACTGAGGCAGACTGGCGTTACCATGTATCGCCAGCTGCCGATCAAATCCTGCTCCATGGCCGTGCCTTGTCGCTAGCCAGTGCGCGCGACGCGGCCCCGCCTGCTCTGCAGACCGCGCCTGCGTCAGCACCGCGCCGGTCTCGCCTGTTTCCGCGTGCGTGGCTAGCCGGATACGGCCTGCTCGCGCCGGTGCTCATCTTGTGCGGCGTGGCGCTGGCCTTCGCCATGATCACGACCGTGCTGACGAGCTTTTTCACCCAAGACGGCGTCAAAATCATCCCGGGCTTCACGCTGCGGAACTATCTCGAGGCGGTGACGAACCCGCTCTATCAGATCACGATGGCGCGGTCGCTGGTGATCTCGATCGTGACGACGGCGATCACGGTCCTGCTCGCCTACCCGATCGCCTATTTCCTCGCCTTCTATGCCGGGGCGCGGCGCACGCTCTGGCTCATCCTCATCACGACGCCGTTCTGGACCAGCTATTTGCTTCGCGTGTTCTCGTGGAAAGTGATCCTCGGCTACAACGGTGTCATCAACTCGGGTCTGAAATCCCTCGGCCTGATCAGCGAGCCGCTGACCTTCCTCGTCTACAATCCGTTCGCCGTCATTATCACGCTGGTGCACGCCTGGCTCCCGTTTGCGATCCTGCCGCTCTATGTGAGCTTGGAGAAAATCGATCGCAGCTATCTGGAAGCGGCAACCGACTTGGGTGACAGCCCTCGTGACCGCTTCTGGCGCATCATCCTGCCGCTTTCGCTGCCGGGTGTGATGGCGGCAAGCCTCATGATCTTCATCCCGACGGTCGGCGACTACATCACGCCGCAGCTCGTCGGCGGTCCCGATGGGCAGATGGTGGCCAGCTCCATCGTCGAGCTGTTCGGGCGCGTCAACGACAAGCCACTGGGTTCCGCGCTTGCGATCGTCTCGATCTTGATCGTATCCGGGCTGTCTCTCGCTTACATGCAGATCACTCGCCGGGTCACGGAGCGCATCGGATGACGGCGGCCACGGGGTTCATGTCGGAGAATAGGCCGCTGCGCGCCTATGCTTGGCTGATCATCGTCTATCTTTACGCGCCGATCGTCATCCTGCTTGCCTTCTCCTTCAACAAATCGATCTACATCGCCTTCCCGTTCAAGGCGCTGACGCTCGATTGGTATGCGAAGATGCTCGCGAATGCGGGCCTTCGGCAGGCCCTATGGAACAGCGTACTGGTCGGCATCACGGCCTCGACCCTCTCGACCATCATCGCCACCCTCGCCGCCAAAGCGATCGCGCGCCACAACGTTCCAGGCGACAAAGCGATCGTCTCGCTGGTGTCGCTGCCGATGGTGATGCCCGAGATCATTCTCGGCATCTCGCTGCTCGTGCTGTTGTTCGCGCTCGGGCTGAACCTGTCGCTGCTGACAATCGTGTTCGGGCACATCATCATCTGCACGCCCTATGCGCTCGTCATCATGATCTCGCGCTTCCAGGGCTACGACCCATCCTACGAGGAGGCATCGCTCGATCTGGGCGAAGGCGCGCTCGCAACCTTCTGGCGCGTGACGCTGCCGCTCGTCTGGCCGGGCATCGCGTCGAGCCTGCTCCTCACCTTCCTCATCTCTTTCGACGACTTCGTCGTCACCTTCTTCGTCACCGGCACGGACCAGACGCTGCCGATCTTCATCTGGAGCCAGCTCCGGTTTCCCGACCGCCTGCCCGGCGTGCTGGCGCTGGGCTCCCTCATCATCATCGTTTCGACCGCGCTGCTCATTGTCGTCGAGTGGCTGCGCCGGCGCGGTGAGGGTGCGCTGAAAACCGCCTGAGGAGCCCATGAGCGACGACGCCTTCATCCGCATCGACCGCGTCTCCAAGCACTTCGGCGACGTGCGTGCCGTCGACAACGTCGCGCTCGACATCAAGCGCGGCGAGTTCTTCGCGTTGCTCGGCCCCTCCGGCTGCGGCAAGACCACCTTGCTCCGCATGATCGCTGGCTTCGAGAGCCCGACGCATGGCGAGATCTATATCGACGGCCAGCCGATGGCGGACGTGCCACCCAATCACCGGCCGACCAACATGGTATTCCAGAGCTATGCCGTGTTCCCGCATCTGACGGTGCGCCAGAACGTCGGCTATGGGCTGCGTCGCGAGAAGCTCGACCCCAAGGAGGAGGCGCGCCGCATCGACGAGGCGCTGGCGCTCGTTCATCTCACCGGCTACGACGCGCGCAAGCCCAACCAGCTCTCCGGCGGCCAGCGTCAGCGCGTGGCGCTCGCCCGCGCCCTCATCAAGCGGCCGAAGGTGCTCTTGCTCGACGAGCCGCTTGCAGCGCTCGACAAGAAGCTGCGCGAGGAGATGCAGGTCGAGCTCAGGGCGCTGCAGAAATCCGTCGGCATCACCTTCGTCTTCGTGACGCACGACCAGGAGGAGGCGCTGGCGCTGTCCGATCGCGTCGCCGTCATGTTCGACGGCCGCGTCGAGCAGGCCGATACGCCACGCCGCCTCTACGACTATCCGGCGAGCACGCGGGTCGCAGGCTTCATCGGCCAGATGAACTTTTTCGATGCGGCCGAGGTCGGTCGCCAGAACGGCAGTGTGACGCTCGATGTCGGCCCGCTCGGACGGATCGATGTCCCGGCCAAGGATGTGCCGCAAGGCGTCACCGTGAAGGTCGCCGCGCGGCCTGAGCTCATCACGTTCGCCAAGACACCGCCGGACGGACCGTCGCTCAAGGTCAAGGCGCGTGTGCGCGGCCACGCGTTCCTGGGCGACCGGAGCCAATTCGTCTTCGACGTCGAGGGACTGCCGCGCCCGGTCGTCGCCATGACGAGCCTCGATGACGAGGCGAGCATGCCCAAGGACGGCGCCGAGCTTTGGCTCAACATTCCCCGTGACTGGATCAACATTCTGCCAGCTTGAGAGTGAGGAAACGCCCCATGGCCCATGACGAGACCGGCGCGCAGTGGAGCGCCGCGGAGATCGAGGACAGCGCCCGCAAGCATCTCTTGCAGCCGTGGGAGGAGATGGAGAAGGTCGGCCAGCAGGCGCGCACCGTGCTCGGAACGGGCGAAGGCATTTACGTCACCGACAGCCGCGGCCGACGGCTCATCGACGGTCCGGCCGGCATGTGGTGCACCCAAGTCGGCTACGGCCGCCGCGAGATTGCCGACGCGATCGCCAACCAGGCGATGCGCTTGGCCTACAACTCGCCGTGGTACTCGACGAACGGGCCAGCGGCGGATGCGGCGCGGCGGATTGCCGAGAAGACGCCGGGCGATCTTAAGCATATCTTCTTCACCGCCGGCGGCTCGACAGCCGTCGATACGGCGCTCCGCTTCGTCGAGTTCTTCAATAACGTGCTCGGCCGGCCGGATAAGAAGACCATTCTCGTCCGCACCAACGGGTATCACGGCTCGACCGATCTGACGGCGGCCTGCTCGGGGCGGCCCTTCAATCGGAAGAACTTCGATCTCGACAGCGACCGGATCTCGTTCCTGTCCTCGCCACTGCCCTATCGCCGGCCGAAGGGGCTATCGGAATCCCAGTTCCTCGACTTCCTCGTGAAAGAGCTCGAGGAGCGTATCGCCCTCATCGGGCCGGATCGGATCGCGGCCTTCCTCGCCGAGCCGATCCTGGCCTCCGGCGGCGTCATCATCCCGCCCGAGGGCTATCACAAGCGGACCGCCGAGATCTGCAAGAAGCACGACATCCTCTACATCTCCGACGAGGTCGTCACCGCGTTCGGGCGGCTCGGTCACTGGTTCGCCTCGAAGGACGTGTTCGGCATCGAGCCCGACATCATCACCTTCGCAAAAGGCGTGACGTCCGGCTACGTGCCGCTCGGCGGTCTCGCCATTTCCGACAAGGTGCTCGCCCGCGTCACCGGAAAAAATAGCAATGGCGCCTGGTTCTCGAACGGCTTCACCTATTCGGGCCATCCGGTGTCGTGCGCGGCGGTGCTGGCCAACTTCGACATTATCGAGAGGGAGAAGATCCTCGAGCACGTGCGCGAGGTCGTGCCGCATTTCCAGGCGTCGTTGCGGACGCTGACGAAATCGCCGCTCGTCGGCGAGGTGCGGGGACTGGGGCTCATGGCCTGCGTCGAGCTAGTGGCGGACCGTCAGAATATCGGGCCGGAGAGCACCGAGCTCGACGGCGAGATCGCCAAGCGCGTCGACCGGCACTGTTTCGACCTCGGGCTTATCGTCCGCCCGATCGGCAACATGTGCGTGATGTCGCCGCCGCTCGTCATCACCAAGGCCGAGATCGACAAGATGGTGTCGATCCTGCGCCAAGCCCTCGACCGCACCGCCGAGGACCTCACCAAAGAGGGTAAGTGGAAGGCGTAAGGTCGCGCGTCTCTCCCCCGTCGTGCGAGCACCAGGGGAGAGACGCGGTGTCGTCATAAAGAGAAATGCCAGCTGGCCTGTAAGCCGGGTTCTGTACGGCGGAGGCTCGCGCCTCCGCGTGACGGCCATTCATCTGGGACGCCGGTCGCCCGGCGCCTCGTGCAACCTACCCGGATGGCTCGGCGTGAGACCCGCCTGCCGCATCCGGTTGCCCGGACACGGCGCGCCACCCCTATTCGGTCTTGCTCCCGGTGGGGTTTGCCCTGCCACTGTCATTGCTGACAGCGCGGTGCGCTCTTACCGCACCTTTTCACCCTTACCCCGGCACGCCGGGGCGGTTCGTTCTCTGTGGCACTTTCCCTGGGGTCGCCCCCGCCGGCTGTTAGCCGGCACCGTTTCTCTGTGGAGCCCGGACTTTCCTCCGACCGGCTTGCGCCGGCAGCGGCCGTCCGGCCAGCTGGCAATACCCAATAAGGGGGCTTGCCGCGACGGCGTCAAGCCGTGTGGCGCAACGTCGTGAAACTCTGGGGTTCTGGACAAGCGCCGGGGCAGGCTCCAAGAATTGGCGTTGGCCGGATCCTCGATGGTCCGGAGACGCCAGAACATGTCCCGGGGAGGGAGCTTGATGCCGGCACGGTCGTTGGGGTGGCTTGGTGCCGCCATTGTCACCTTCGCCCTGACGAGGATGGCATCCGCCGGGATGATCATACCCGCCGATCCGGCGCCAGGCCTTGGAACCTCGCCCGCTGCCTATTCGATCGCCAAGATCACGGAGCTCCTCGAGACGCGCGGCTATCGCGGCATCGAGTTCACCGACCGCATCCTGCCCCGCTATAAGGCAGAGGCCTGCTACGGCACGGATAAATTCGAGCTCAAGCTCAATTGGTGGGGCGACGTCGTCAACCGCACGAAGATCGGCTCGTGCGCCGGAACCTCCGTCGGCGCCGATGCCAATCTCGAGATCCGCTACGTGCTGAGGAGCAAAGGCTTCAGCCGCATCCGTTTCCTCAATCCCGATCCGCCCAACATCATCGCTGAAGCCTGTCGCGAAGGCGTGCGGCTCAAGCTCACTCTCGATCGCTTCGGCACGACGAAGGAATCCGAGGAGATCGGCAGCTGCCCGGCGTTCGACGAGGTGAAGACCCCGGTCAACGAGAGCGCTCCCGATGTTTTGAAGGCCGACGAGGTGGAGGACATCCTGTCGAGCCAGGGCTTCACGGACATCCGCTTCACCGATCGCAAGCTGCCGACCTACGTCGCGGAAGCCTGCCGTGGCGGGAACAAGTTCAAGCTCACCCTCAACCGTTTCGGCGAGATCACCGATCGCACGAACACGGGCGGCTGTGCGGCAGCAGGCGGCGAGGAGATCGTCGCCAAGCCTGCGCCGAATAAGCTGACCCGCGCCGAGATCATGCAGAAGGGCCGCCTCGATCCTGAGCTCTGCCAGGAGTATTTCGACTTTCTGCTGTACGACAACTCGGTCCGCTTCGACGTCGCGAGCGCCAAGGTGAGGGCGGACTCGATCGACCTCCTCGATCAGCTCGCCTGGGTCGCCAACCGTTGCCCAGAGGCCACCATCGAGATCTCCGGCCATACCGACAGTGATGGCTCGCCGAGCTACAATCAGAAGCTGTCGGAGAACCGCGCCAAGGCCGTGCTCGACTATCTCGTCAAGAAGGACGTGAAGCGCAATCGTCTGGCGAGCATCGGTTTCGGCGAGGATCGCCCGATCGCGGCCAACACGTCATCGGCGAACAAGGCCAAGAACCGGCGCATCGAATTCTCGGCGAGATGGGAGTAGCGCCTATGATGAAACGGCTGCTGTTGGCCCAGGCGATCGCGCTCGTGCCCGCGCTCGCGGTCGCGCAAACCGATCCGCCGCCGCCCGAGCTCGTGCTCAATCCCAAGGTCGAGCTCGTGTATGGCGAGCCCGCGAACGCCGCCTTCAAACCGATCCGCGAGCGGTTGCTGGCGACGAAGGCGCTGGAGCAACTCTCGAGCCTGCTCGGGCCGCTCGATCTGCCGCTCACCCTCAAGGTCCAGGTCGTCCAGTGCGACCAGCCGGACCGGCCTTATGCCAACGCGACGGTTACCGTGTGCTACGAGCAGATCGCCAAGATCGAGGAGATCGCGCTCGCCGCGCCGCGCAATGTGTCGGCGACCCCCGCACAAATGGCAGTGGCCGCCTTCGTGCAGGTGCTGCTGCACGAGACGGCGCATGCGCTGATCGACATCTACAAGCTGCCCGTCTGGGGCCGCAAGAACGACGCAGCCGACCGGCTCGCCGCCCTCATGATGTTGCAGTTCGGGCCGCAGATCGCGCTCAAGGTCGTCTACGGCGCGGCGGCGTTCTTCGAGGCGTCCGAGCGGACCTGGACGGGGAGCGAGTTCGCGTCGGCCACCTCGCCCGAGGCGCAGCGCTACTACAACTACCTCTGCATGGCCTACGGCTGGAATCCCGACACGTTTCGCGGCGCCGTCGCGCAAGGATTTCTGCCGGAGCAGCGGTCGTACCGCTGCCCGACCGAATATCAGCAGGCGCTCGCCGCCTTCATGACGACGATCATGCCGCACGCCAATCAGGCCAAGCTCGGTCAGGTCTACGTGACGATCCCCGATATCACGCTGCCGTAATCCGAGAGGAGAGACCCATGCTCAGGCCCTCGACAATCCTCCGGGCGGCGATGTTGCCGGTGTTGCTTGCGCTCGCGGCGTGGTCACCAGCGCAGGCGCAGACGACCGTGTCGGCGGAGCTGACGAACCCCAACATCACGATCGACTACGTCGATCCCCGCAATCCGGCCTATGAGCCGATCGTGCAGCGGCTGAAGTCTCAACAGCTGCTCGAGCGGTTGCAGCAGTTCCTTTCGCCGCTCAATCTCCCGCGCCGGTTGCGGCTGACGACGCGCCAATGCACGCTCGACGGGACGCCGAACGCCTTCTATTTCCCGCTCGATTGGCAGCTCAACATTTGCTACGAGGTCGTCGATTTTCTCGACAAGATGAAGCCGCAAGAGCCCGTCCAGGGGATCGCACCCGATCGCGTGATCATGGGGGCGCTCGCCGGTGTCGTGCTGCACGAGGTCGGGCACGGCATTTTCGACATCCTCCAGGTGCCGGTGCTCGGACGCGAGGAGGATGCGGCCGATCAGTTCGCGGCGTTCCTGGCGCTGCAGTTCGATCCCGATACCGCCAAGACAGTCGTGACGGGCATGGCTTACGCTCATCTCGCCTTGCAGAATGTCGGAGTCGGCGTCGTCGTCGATCGCCGCTCCTTCTCGGACGAGCACGGCACCGCAGAGCAGCGCTTCTACAATATCCTCTGCATCGCCTATGGCAGCGATCCCGGCACCTTCGCGAGCGCCGCCGATCCGACCGTGCTGCCCCCCGCGCGCGCCGCGGGCTGCAAGGACGAGTACGCGCAAATCCGCGATGCCTTCTACAAGACGGTGTTTCCCAGCATCGATCCCGTGAAGATGAAACTCGTGCAATCGGTGAAGTGGCTGCCGTAATGGCGGATCTGGAGACGGTCGTCATCGGAGCGGGCGTCGTCGGTCTGGCGATAGCTCGCGCGCTGGCCGGAGCCGGTCAGGAGGTGATGGTGCTCGAGCGCAACGGGCGCATCGGCCAAGAGATCAGCGCGCGTAATTCCGAGGTCGTGCACGCGGGCATCTATTACCCGACCGGCAGTCTCAAGGCCCGGCTCTGCGTGCGCGGGCGGCATCTGCTCAGGCAGTTTGCGAAGGATGCTGGCGTGCCTGTGAACCCTCTCGGCAAGATCATCGTCGCGACGGACGAGGCGCAGATACCGGCCCTGCGCAGCCTCGCGGCAACCGCGCTTGCCAACGGTGTCGACGACATCGTCGAGATCGACGGCGTCGAGGCACGCCGGCTCGAGCCGGCCGTGCGCTCGGTGCGCGCCTTGCTGTCGCCTTCGACCGCGATCGTCGATGCGCAGGCACTGATGCTGGCGCTCGAAGGAGCGCTGACCGCTGCAGGTGGGCAGGTGGTGCTGCAGACGGCGGTCGAGTCGGTCGCGCCCATTGATGCAGGCGGTTTTCGGCTCGTGCTTGCGGGAGGCGAAGCGTTGACCTGCCGTCGACTCGTTCTCGCCGCTGGTCACGACGGACCGGGCCTCGCACGGGGCTTATCAAGCACACGCTATGCACCGCCCCGCGGATATTACGCCAAGGGCAACTATTTCGCCCTCGCGGGCCGTAGTCCATTTCAGCGGCTCGTCTACCCGATGCCGGTACCGGGTGGCCTGGGTATCCACGCGACGCTCGATATTGGCGGACAGGTGCGCTTCGGTCCGGACGTCGAATGGGTCGATCATCTCGACTACACGATCGACGAGCGCCGGGCCGCCTCGTTCTATGCCGCAATCCGTACCTACTGGCCGGATTTGCCCGACGGAGCGCTCGTGCCGGCCTACGCCGGCATTCGCCCCAAAATCGTGCCGGAAGGTGCGCCCGCTGCCGACTTCCGCATCGACGGTCCTGATGTGCACGGGCATGCCGGCGCCGTGCTTCTCTTCGGTATCGAGAGTCCCGGGCTCACCTCGTCGCTCGCGATCGCCGAGGAGGTGGCGAAGATCTTGAGGTGACGCTGCTTCGGCCATTGCGAAGCAAGGGTTCAAAAAGTAATAGTATTCGAAATCAGACATGGCGGGCATTCTCGCCCGCTTTCACGCCAGCCGAGGACGCCACCCATGGCCCACAAGCGCATCCGCAAGTTCAATACCAAGGACACCTACCCGGAGCAGAAGCTCGACAACGACCTCTGCCAGGCGGTCGTCGCCAAAGGCACGATGGTGTTCCTGCGCGGCCAGGTTTCGCAGGATCTGGACACACGCGCGAGCCTGCACGTCGGCGATGCCGGCAAGCAGACCGAGAAGGCGATGCAGAACATTCGCATGCTCATGGAGGAGTCGGGGGCTAAGATGGAGCACATCTGCCGGATCGTCGTGTACCTGACGGACATTCGCTATCGCGAGGCGGTCTATCGTGAGATGGGCAAGCATTTGAAGGGCGTGTTTCCAGTCTCGACCGGTCTCGTGGTGCCGGCGTTGGCGCGGCCCGAATGGGTGGTCGAGATCGAGGCGACGGCGGTGATCCCCGATTGAGCGAGGATGCCATGCCGGCGGAGTCCGATGACATACTGAGAGCGCTCTGCGAGCGCGCGCGGTCTGAGCCCAAGCAGGCGATGACCGCGCCGCCGGCCTTCTACCGCTCGGAGGAAATCGCGCGGCTCGAGACCGAGCGCATCTTCAAGAAGGACTGGCTCTGCGCGGGCCTGGCCGCCGAGATTCCCAACACGGGCGACTACATCACCTTCTCGCTCGCCGAGCAGCCGATCTTCGTCATTCGGGACGGGGAGGGCCGGGTCCGCAGCTTCTCCAACGTCTGCCTGCATCGCCTGATGCAATTGCTGAACGATCGTGGCAATTCGCGCCGCATCACCTGCCCCTATCACGCCTGGACCTACGATCTCGACGGCCGTGTGCTGGGCGCCGGTCACATGGGGCGTCCGCCGCATTTCGACAAGCGCGACTATTGCCTGCCCGAGATCCGCACCGAGATCTGGGAAGGCTGGATCTACGTTACCCTCAATGCCGATGCGCCGCGCGTCGCCGACATGCTGGCGCCGCTGCATGCGGACGTCGCCCGTTACCAGATGGCCGGCTATGTCCCCGTCGCCCACCAGGATCACGTCTGGGCGACGAACTGGAAGATGCTGTGCGAGAACTTCATGGAGGGGTACCACCTTCCCGTCGCGCATCGCGCGACCGTCGGCGCCTGGTTTCCCGTCGAGGACACCGAGTTCACGCCGAAGGTCTACGAGCACTTCACGACCCAGACCTTCACGAAGGACGAGACGGCCACCTACGGACGCGCGCACAAGGACAACACGCGGCTCGAGGGCCGCTGGCGCTACACTTCCGTCATGCCGACGATTTTTCCGACGCATATGTACGTGCTGGCGCCGGATCACTTCTGGTATCTGTCGCTGCGTCCCAAGAGCGTCGGCGAGGTGCATGTGCGCTTCGGCGTGGCGCTCGCACCGGAGGTGGTGGCAAGCCTCGCTGACCTGCCCGCCTTCGTCGATACGCTCGTTGGCTTCTTCGATCGCGTGAACGCCGAGGATCGCGTCGTCGTCGAGAGCATCTACAAAGGCGCGGGTAGCCCGCTCGCACAAGCCGGACCTTTGAGCTGGCTCGAGCGTGAGATTCAGGATTTCCAGATCTATCTGGCAAACCGCTTGGCGGATGCCAAGATCGACGTCTCCCGACTGCAGCGTCCGGTCAAGGACGCCGCCGTCGTCAGCAAAGGACAAACCTCATGACGTTCTCGATCACGGGCCGTTGCGCCCGCACCGGCATGTTCGGCGTCGGCGTCACCACGTCCTCGATTGCGGTCGGCGCGCGATGCCCGCATGCGCGGGCGGGTGCTGGCGCCGTCTCGACGCAGAACATCACCGATCCGACCTATGGCCCGCGCATTCTCGATCTGCTTGCCCAAGGTCATGACGCGGAAAGCGCGCTTGCCCGAGCCCTCGCGGGTCAGAATTTCACCGACTACCGGCAGATCGCCGTCGTCGATAAGACCGGCGGAACGGCCGTGCATTCGGGCGCCAAGGTGCTCGGTACGAACGCCATCGAGCGCCGTCCGAATTGTGTCGCGGCGGGCAATCTCTTGAAGACGGTTCAGGTTCCGGTCGCGATGGCCGACGCCTTCACCGCCAACGCCGACCGGCATCTGGCCGAACGTCTGTTGCGCTCGCTGGAGGCCGGCTTGGCCGCGGGCGGCGAGGAGGGCACGATCCATTCGGCCTGCCTCATCGTCGCCGACAAGCAGCCCTTCCCGCTCGTCGATCTCCGCTGCGATTGGGACGAGGTCAATCCGATCGCGACGCTCAGGAAGCTCTGGACCGACTATGTGCCGCAGATGCAGGCCTATGTCGATCGCGCGGTGAACCCCTCCGCCGCGCCGAGCTATGGAGTGCCGGGCGATCTCTAAGACCATGCGCCCCGTCCGTCAGGCGCGGCTGACCTTGCGTCAGCTCGAGTATTTCGTCGCGGCGGGCGAAGCCGGCTCGATCAAGCTCGCCTCCGAGACGATCCACGTCTCGCAGCCCTCGATCTCGACGGCGATCAGCGATCTGGAAGCCGCCCTCGGCGTGACGCTCTTCATCCGCCATCACGCCCAGGGCGTGGCGCTGACGACCGAGGGCCGCCGGCTCTTGAGCGAAGCGCGGAGCTTGTTGCAGCAGGCGGCGGGGCTGCATCAGATCGCCAGCGAGCTCAAGACCGAGATGCAGGGGCCGCTCGTCGTCGGCGCGCTGGTCACGATCGCACCGGTCGTATTGCCGGCGCTGGTCCAGGGCTTCCAGCAGCTGCATTCCAAGGCGATCATCACGCCCGTCGAGGTGCATCAGGAGGCGCTACGCGAGCGGCTGAGGCAGGGCGAGATCGACTTGGCCGTCACCTACGACCTCGATCTCCCCGCCGACATCGACTTCGTGCCGGTGGTCAAGCTGCCACCCTATGCGTATGTCGCGGAGGGCCATCGCCTGGCGAAGCGAGTGAAGGTGAAGCTCGACGACCTGGCCGGCGACGGCCTCGTGTTGCTCGATCTGCCGCTGACGCGGGAGTATTTTCTCTCGCACTTCATCAGCGCCGGATTGCAGCCACGCATCGCCTTCCGCTCGGCCTATCCGGAGGTTGTTCGCGGCCTCGTCGCCAATGGGCTTGGCTATGGGCTCGCCAACATTCCGCTCGGCACCGACCGGGCGCTCGACGGCAAGCGCTTTCGCGTGCTCGAGCTTTCGGGCACCTATCGGCCGATGACGCTCGGGCTTGCGCGCCGCAAGGCGGCTCCGCCGCGCCGCATCGTCGAGGCGTTCATCGCGCATGCGAAGGCGGATCTCGCAAAGCTTCTTCGGAGGGGTGAGAAGTGACCGTGTCCCGAGACGATTGCCTCACTCTCGATCGCAACGATCCGTTCGCAGCTAAGCGCGATCTCTTCGCATTGCCCGATGGCGTCATCTATCTCGACGGCAACTCGCTCGGCGCTCTGCCGAAGGGAGTCGCTGCGCGCGTCGCTCGCGCCGTTGCCGAGGAGTGGGGCCAAGACCTCATCACCTCGTGGAACAAGCACGGATGGTTCACTTTGCCCGGCCGGCTCGGCGATCGCATCGGCCGGCTGATCGGTGCGCCGCAAGGCACCGTCGTCGTCGCCGACACGATCTCAGTCAATCTGTTCAAGCTCGTCGCCGCGGCTTTGCGGTTGCGTCCCGGCCGCCGCGTCATCCTCTCCGACACCGGCAACTTCCCGACCGACCTCTACATCGCCGAGGGCGTGCTCGGGATGACCGGCGCACACGACTTGAAGCTCGTCGCGCCGGAGGCTGTCGAAGCCGCCATCGACGACACGGTCGCGCTCGTCATGTTGACCGAGGTCGACTACGCGACCGGCCGCCGCCACGACATGCAGGCGATCACCGCCAAGGCGCATGCGGCCGGCGCACTGATGCTGTGGGACCTCGCCCACAGTGCCGGTGCCATTCCCGTGGATCTCGGCGGCGCCGATGCCGACTTTGCCGTCGGCTGCACGTACAAATATCTGAACGGCGGCCCCGGCGCGCCGGCATTTCTCTACGTGCGGAAGGATCTGCAGGACCGCATCGCCTCGCCACTGTCGGGTTGGTGGGGCCATGCCGACCCGTTTGCCTTCACGACGGGATACCGCCCGGCCGCCGGCATCACGCGCCAGCAGTGCGGCACGCAGGCGATGCTCTCGATGATCGCGCTCGACGCGGCGCTCGATGCGTACGACGATGTCGATATGCAGGCGCTGTACAGCAAGGGGCAAGCGCTGGCGCGCGTCTTCATCGATGAGGTCGAGCAGCGCTGTGGCCGCTATGGTCTCGAGCTCGCGGGGCCGCGCGACCTCGCGCGGCGCGGGTCGCAAGTGTCGTTTCGCTGCCCCGCCGGCTATGCCGTCATGCAAGCGCTGATCGCGCATGGCGTCGTCGGCGACTTCCGCGCGCCCGACAAGATACGCTTCGGCCTGACGCCGCTCTACATCCGCTTCGTCGATGTCTTCGACGCCGCCGTGATCATCGAGCGGGTGATGGCCGAGCGGCTGTGGGACACGCCGGAGTTCAAAGCGCGGTCGGCCGTCACATGAGCCGCCTCATCGACATCTCGCAGCCGGTTCGTCAGGGGATCGCGGGCTTTCCCGGTGACACGGCCTACGCCGAGACGCGCCACTTCGCGATCGGTCCTGGCTGTCCCGTCAACGTCGCGCGGATCACGATGTCGACGCATTGCGGCACGCACGCCGACGCGCCGCTGCACTACGCGCCGGACGGTGCGCCGATCGGGGCCTTGGCCTTAGAGCCCTATGTCGGTCCGTGCCGGGTCATCGATGCGCGTGGGCCGGGTGCGCTCTGCACGCTTGACGATATCGCGGATAAGCTCGACAGCGCGCCGCCGCGTATCCTGCTGCGGCTCGCCGAAACAACCGATCCCAACCGTTGGCCGACCGGATTTCGGGCGCTGTCGTCCGACGTCATCGAGCTCTTGGCCACTCGCGATGTCGTGCTCGTCGGCATCGACACGCCCTCGGTCGATCCGGAGACGTCGAAGGACCTGCCTGCTCATCGGGCAGCGCTCCGGGCGGATATGCGCATCCTCGAAAACCTCGTTCTCGCCCATGTCGCTCCCGGCGACTACGAGCTGCTCGCCCTGCCGGTCAATCTGGCCGGCCTCGACGCGGCGCCGGTGCGGGCGGTGCTGAGGACCCTCGGTTAAGCGTTGTCCTCCTGGACGGCCCGCCGCCCGGCCGATAACATCCCGTCACTCAACGGGAGGAAACAAATGAAAACATCTCGCCTGTCGCTTGCGGCGGCAACTCTGCTCGCCACGACCGCGCTTGCCAGTGCCGCCGACACGAAGGTCGGCATGCTCATGGACATTACGGGGCCGATCGCGAGCTTCATCCCGCCGCTGCAGAACGCGGTCAATCTCGCAGTGCAACAGGCGAACGACGGCGGCGGCCTGCTCGACGGCAAGGCCGTCGCGGTGTTCGGCGACACGACCGGCAACGCGCAGGCGGCGGTCGATGCGGCGAGCAAGCTCGTCAACGTCGAGGGCGTGCCGATTATCATGGGCGCGCTGATGTCGGGGACGACGATCTCGGCGGCGAACGCCGTTGCCATTCCGGGTGGCGTCGTCATGATCTCCCCGACGGCCACCTCGCCGGCCATCACCGATCTCGCCGACAACGACCTGTTCTATCGGTTGGTCCCCTCCGACAACTATCAGGGTGCCGTGCTCGCCAAAATCGTGCTCGAGGAAGGTATCAAGAAGGTCGCCGTCACCTACGTGAACAACGACTACGGCGTCGGTATCGGCACGACCTTCATCGACGCCTTCAAGGCGGCGGGCGGCGAGGTGGTCGCGGCCGAGAAGCACGAGGAGAAGAAGAACTCCTATCGCTCGGAGCTTGCTACGCTCTCGAAGGGCGGAGCGGAGGCGCTCGTGGTCGTCGCCTATGCCGGCGACTCGGGCTCGACCATCGTCAAGCAGGCGATCGAGGGCGGTCTCTTCACGCGCTTCATCGGAACCGACGGCTTGCGCGACGAGACGCTGATCAAGGAAGTGGGCGCGGACGCGCTCAAGACCTCGTTCTTCTCCTCGCCATCGTCGCCCGCCGACAATCCGGCGCAGAAGTCGCTGCACGACGCCTTCAATGCCGCTTTCAAAGAAGGCGCCGACAAGGCCTTCGTCGACCAGACCTACGACGCGACGTTCCTGGCACTCCTTGCGATCGAGAAGGCGGGCTCGGCGGATAAGACGAAGATGGCGGCAGCCCTTCGCGAGGTTGCCTCCGCCCCCGGCGAGAAGGTCGGCCCCGGCGAGTGGGCCAAGGCCAAGGAGCTGATCAAAGCCGGCAAGGACATCGACTACGACGGCGCCGGTGGGGCTTACGACTTCGACGCCAAGGGGGATGTCTTGGGCTACATCGGCAAGTTCGTCGTCGACGGCGACAAGTACAAGCAGGTCGGGATCTATCAGTAGGTCTCTGGCTACAAGCACTTGCCTCTCGTTTGCCGCCCCTCTCCATCGAGGAGAGGGGCGGCAGGCGGCTGGGGTGTGAGATGGCGAGCTTCACGACGCGATGTGGAGACATCTCGGCATGACTCAACCCCTCATCCGGTCCTTCGGACCACCTTCTCCCCAAGGGGGAAGGCCTGCTGTGGAGAGGTCTCAGATCCTCGCTGCAAGGGGTTTTCTGCTAAGCAATGGACTCTCGCTTCTTTCGACCCTCTCCCTTGGGGAGAGGGTGCCGGCAGGCGGGCGAGGGGTTGCGCATTTTGCGAACCTCTCCGAACGGCCACGTTCGTTGCGTTGCGGATCGATGCCATTTCGTCGCCTACGAATGAACGCGTCCGCGGCGGGTTGCCTCGACGGAATCGAGCTCAAAGTCTGTAGCGTATGATCACCATCGATCACGTCAGCATGCGCTTCGGCGGCCTGAAGGCCGCCGACGACGTGAGCTTCGACATTCCGCGAGGGCGCATCACCGGCCTCATCGGTCCCAACGGCGCCGGCAAGACGACGCTCTTCAACGTCATCGCCGGCAGGCTGTTTCCGACCTCCGGCCGCATCCTGCTCGACGGCGCCGACATCACGAGGCTCGGACCGCACGAGCGTGCCGGCCGCGGGCTCGCCCGCACCTTCCAGATCCCGCATGAGTTCGGCCGCCTGACGGTCCTTGAAAACCTCATGGCGGCGGCCGCCGCACCGGCCGGCGAGAACGTGCTCAACGTCGTCTTCCGCCGCTCTCGATTTCGCGCCGAGGAACGCGCCAACTACGATCGCGCACAGGCGACGATCGCGCTGCTCGAGCTCGGACCTGTTTCGGACGTCAAGGCGCAGAATCTCTCGGGCGGGCAGAAGAAGCTGCTCGAGCTCGGGCGTGCCCTGATGCGCGAGCCCAAGATCATCCTGCTCGACGAGATCGGCGCCGGCATCAATCGCACGCTGCTCGGCAAGATCGCGGAGAAGATCAAGGCGCTCAACACTGATCGTGGGTTGACCTTCTGCCTGATCGAGCACGATCTCGACTACGTTTCGCGGCTTTGCGACGAGGTCATCGTCATGGCCGAAGGCAAGCTGCTGACGCGAGGCTCGGTCGAGGCGGTCCGTCGCGACGAGCGCGTCGTCGAGGCCTATTTCGGCGGCGGCAAATACGAGGGCCGGGCATGAGCGCCTTGCTCTCGATCCGCGGCTTGACCGCAGGCTACGGCGGCCCGCCGATCATCGAGAACGTCTCGCTCGACGTCGAGGCCGGCGCCATCGCCGTCATCATCGGGCCGAACGGGGCGGGCAAGTCGACGCTGCTCAAGAGCGTGTTCGCGCTGACGCGCATCGCGGCCGGCAGCATCACCTTCGACGGCCGCGACATCACGCATGTTCAGACGGAGGCGCTGGTGCCGCAGGGCATCGCCGCCGTGCCGCAGAGCCGCAACATCTTCCCGACGCTCTCGGTCGCCGAGAATCTCGACATCGGCACCTATGCGATAAGGCCGAGGGATCGCGCCGCCACCGAGGCGCGTGTGCTCGAGCTCTTCCCCGATCTCAAGGGAAAGCTGCGCCAGCCGGCCGGCGAGCTCTCGGGGGGGCAGCGGCAGATGGTAGCGATGGGGCGCGCTCTGATGAGCGAGCCGAAGCTGCTGCTGCTGGACGAGCCGACCGCCGGACTGTCGCCAGCCTATTTGGAGCGCATCTTCGATCTGATCCTCGAGATCAAGGCGGCGGGCGTCACCGTGCTGATGGTCGAGCAGAATGCGCGCCAGGCGCTGCGTATCGCCGATCAGGGGCATGTCCTGGTCAACGGCCGCAACTTCGTTTCCGGTACCGGAGCCGAGCTTCTCGCCAACGACAATGTGCGCCGTAGCTTTCTCGGCGGAAGCGCTGCCGCATGATCGACTTCGTGAACCTCTACCTCGTCCCGGCACTCGCCCTCGGCAGCATCTATGCACTGGGGGCCGTCGGCATCTCGATGATCTTCGGCATTTTGCGTTTCTCGCATTTCGCACACGGCGATGTCATGACGCTCGGCGCCTACGGCACGCTGACGGCCGTGTGGGTGACGGGCCTGCATCCGCTGCTGGCACTTCCCGCCGGCATCGCGCTTGCGGTCGCCGCCGTGCTCGCCGCCGACCGCTGGTGCTACAAACCGCTGAGATCGGCGCCGACGATCTACACCGTCATCTCCTCCTTCGGCGTCGCGCTCATCATACGCTCGCTCGCGCAGGTGGTCTGGGGCTCCGACAATCAGGTCTTCATCCGTGGCGTCACGCCGCCACTGGTGCTGTTCGACACGATCCGCCTGTCGTTGCTGCATGCCGAGGCGATCCTCATCGTGGCCGTGATCGCGGTGGCGCTGCACCTCTTCCTCAGCCGCTCGCGCTTGGGCCGGTCGATGCGCGCCGTCGCCGACGAGCCAGAGCTTGCGGCGGTCGCGGGCCTCGATACCAAGCGCGTCATCCGCTGGACCTGGATCATCGGTGCGAGTCTCGCAGCCACCGCCGGCGTGATCTCCGGCCTCGACACCGACGTCCATCCGAACATGGGCTGGAATCTCATCCTGCCGATGTTCGCTGCGACCATTCTGGGAGGCATCGGCAAGCCGATGGGAGCGCTCGCCGGCGGTCTGCTGATCGGCCTCGCCGAGGAGCTCTCGACCTACAACTGGATCGGCGATGACGCGCTCGTCTCGCCGTCCTACAAGACAGCCGTCGCGTTCATGATCATGGTCGTGCTGCTGATCGTGAGGCCGCAAGGTCTGTTCAAAGGGAGAGTGCTGTGAGGGAGTGGTCATCATGAGAAAGCCGAAAGGTATTCTCATCTATGCCGTCGGCGTCGTCGGATGTGGCGTGACCCGGATCTGCGGCGACCGCGGCTATCCCGTCAGAGCGGCCGTCAACCGCCCCGGCGCCAAGATCGGGCGCAAGCTTTCGGAGCTCGCTGGTTGCGCGCTTGCCCCTGACCCGATCGTGCGGGCGAGCCTCGACGAGGCCCTGGCCGACGGGCCGGTCGACATGGCGCTTTTCTCGGTGAGCGACGGGCTTGCCGAGAACATGCCAGTCTATCGGGATCTGCTCCGGCGCGGCATCAGCGTCATCTCCTGCGGCCTCCAGGCGTCGTATCCCAAGGTCGTGTCGCAGGAGCTTGCGCTCGAGCTCGACACCGTCGCGCGTCGCCACGGCGCCGTCTTCTACGGCACGGGCTTCCAGGATTCCTTCCGGATGTGGTTGCCGACGGTGCTGTCGGCGTCCGCAAATCGCATGACACGCGTGACCAACCGCAGCCTCGTCGACATCGCGCCGCACGGTCCGGGCGCGGCGCAACTCGGCGGCGCCGGCTTGAGCGCGGACGAGTTCCGGACCGCGATGAGCCGCTACGGTGGCATCACGCCCTATCAGGTGTTGATCCATCAGGGCGTCGAAACCATGGGGCTCTCGGTCGAGAGCGTCACATCCACGATCGAGCCGGTCTTCGCCGAGACGCCGTTCCGCCGCGGCGCGTTCGACATTCCGGCGGGTAAGACGTTGGGCTCGCGCACGCTCACCAAGATCGTTGCGAAGGGCGGCGTCGAGGCGATTGCGATCAACGACCTTCGTCTCGCGCAAGACGGCGAGGACGACTACGTCGAGTGGGAGATCGAAGGGCCTTCACCGCTCAAATGCCGGCTCACAGGCTATGACGCGGGCCTTGCGACCGTCGCGCAGATGGCCAACCGCATTCCCGATGTACTGGCAGCCTCGCCTGGCCTCAAGTCGGCCGCGGACTTAGGGCCTGCGCGCTTTCGCGGCGGCGCTTGAGGCGATGCGGATGCCGGCCGACACGAAGGGGAAGCGCTGATGGAATGGACAGGGCTGCTGTTCTACCTCGTCGGCTTCCTGATTGCCGGCGGCATCTATGCGATCCTGTGCCTCGCGCTCAACGTGCAATGGGGCATGGGCGGGCTGTTCAATGCCGGCATCGCCGGGTTCTTCGCGGTCGGCGCCTATGCCTCCGCAATCCTGACGGCACCCGATGCACCGGATCACGTCGGCGGCTTCGATATGCCGATCCCGGTCGGGCTCCTGGGGGCCGCGCTCGTCTCGGGCTTCACCGGCTATCTCGTGGCTAAGATCTGCATCCGCCTGAAGAGCGACTACCTCGCGATGGCGTCCATCGGCATCGCCGAGACGCTCCGCCTCATCATCGTCAACGAGCAGTGGCTGACGAACGGCAGCCTCGGCATCTCGAAAATCCCGCGTCCGCTCGATTGGCTCGTCTCCGGCAGGGACAGCGATTTCGTGCTGCTCGGGACCGTCTGGGTCATCGTGCTCGGCGTCTACGTCTTCACCGAGCGGCTCTATGACAGTCCATGGGGCCGGGCGCTCCGAGCGATCCGCGACAACGAGGACTCGGCCCGCGCCGCGGGCAAGGACGTCGACTGGTTCCGCCTCCAGACCTTCGTCATCGGCGCGGCGATCATGGGCGTCGCTGGAGGACTGACGGCGGCGCAGTTCAGGTTTCTGTCGCCTTCCGCCACCGAGCCGCTCGTCATCACCTTTCTCGTCTGGGTGATGCTGATGGCGGGTGGCAGCGGCAACAATCGCGGTGCCATCGCCGGTGCGCTCGGCATCTGGGCAATCTGGTCGATGACCGAGATCGTGACCAACCGGCTGCCCCCCGAATGGTCGACGCGCTCCTCCTACCTGCGCATGCTGCTGGTCGGGCTGCTACTGCAAGTCGTGCTGCAACGCTACCGGTCCGGTTTGGTGCCCGAGCGCTCGCCAGCTATGCGTATCGAGAAAGAGAATGGCGCCGGGGCGCAACCCGGGGCAGAGTCGCTGTCACCACGATGACCGCGACCGCTGCCATGTCCGACTCTCTGTCCCGACGGCGTTCGCAGGCCCAGCCGGCAGCCCGCGATCGGCAGCCGATGCGCCAAGCACAGGCTCCTGCGCGCCCGCAGCGGCCGCTCTACGGCATTCTCTATCTCTGCCTCGGCGTGTTCTTCTTCTCGCTGCATGACGTCGGCGTCAAATGGGTGAGCGGCGCCTACCCGCTCGCCGAGGTGCTGACGATCCGCAGTGGCACGGCCCTGCCGCTGTTTCTGCTGCTCGTCCATTTCGATCCCGGGCTGCATGCGCTGGCGCCGCCCCGCATGGGGCTCATCCTGGCGCGCGCCGTCGTGCTGCTGATCGGCTATCTCTCCTATTATCTGGCCTTCGCCGCGATGCCGTTCACCGATGCGGTGGCGCTCTACATGAGCGTACCGCTCATCATCGTCGCCCTGTCGGGCCCGTTCCTCGGCGAGCGGATCGGCTGGCTCTCCTGGCTCGCCGTGATCGTCGGCTTCGCCGGCGTCATCGTCATGCTGAGGCCGGGCTCCGGACTGTTCGAGCCAGCGGGGTTGCTCATCCTGCTCTGCGCGCTGCTCTACAGCGTCGGCATGATCATCACGCGCGGCATCAGCGCGACAACGCCGGCCTCCGTCATGGCGTTCTTCAACACGTTGTTTTTTCTCGGCGCGGCGATCGGCATCGGCCTGGTGCAGACTTTCTGGGGGCTCGGCGAGGCGACCCATCCGAGTATCGCCTTTCTGACCCGGGAATGGGTCATGCCGTCGGCCTACGACATGTCCATCATGGTCGGTTGTGGCGTGATGGCCTTCGGCGGCATCGCCGGCTTGACCTATGCCTATCGCGAGGCTGACGCCAATCTCGTCGCGAGCTTCGAGTACACCGCCCTCGTCTGGGCGCCGATCTGGGGCTTCCTGCTCTGGCAGGAGATCCCGGGCGCCGCGACGATTGCGGGTGCGGCGCTCATCGTCGGCGCGGGATTGGTGGCGCTGTTCGCGGGGCGGAAGGGGTAGGGCTTCTGAGGGCCTGACGGGCCGGCTATCTCCTGCTCAGGAAAATCCGTCCGAGACCGACGGCCATGAGAAGCCCGCCGACCGCATAGCCGATCAACGGCGTCGTCTTTGGGCTCCACACACTCTTGATCTGCGCGCTGTCCGGTATCACAGGCTCGAACGTCACCTCGACGGAGTCACCGACGGCGTAAGCGGATGGATACGAGCGATTGCGGTCGACGAACTCCTTGACCGTCCCGTCCGGCAAAGCGAATTGGACCCGTGGAGCGAAAGACGCGTCATTCCGATACTCGACGATTGCAATGACTTTGCCCGGATACACGGGCCGCTCAGCCGTATGGAACGACGACCAGGCACTCGCCGCGATGACGAGCACGCCGAATGGCAACGCCATGCGGCTGAGACCGCCGCCGTGTCCCGAAGCGCGCATGTACGTCTTCCCATAGGAGATTCAATCAGAGCGCAGAGTATGTCGGTCCATGCTTTGCCGGACAAGACGGATTTGCAGGGAGTCCGGCCCCAGAGAGCCAGGCAGCGGTCAAGGTCTCGTCAGCTGAGCTCAGGAGATTGGATACCCGCCCGTCGCGTCCAGCCTCTCCGTCCCGACCAGCGGCGGATTGAACACGCTGATCATGTGCGTGTCGCCGATCGCGTGGAGGCTGTGGGTTTCGCCGGGCCCGACGCAATAGAGATCGCCATCCGACAGCGTGTGAGTCTTGCCGTCCTTGTCGGTCACCTCAAGGTTTCCTTCGAGCACGAGCGACGCCATCGTATGGTGCTTGTGCGTGTGGTCCGAGCGGTGGCCACGCGCCAGGTGAACGTCGGAATAGGAGAAGCCGACGCCGTCCGCCTTCGTGATGATGTGGGCGATGCGTCCGGTCTTGGCCGCGAACTCCGATGTGTGGCCCGCCGCCTTTACGTCGGCTGGCGTGCGCACGAGCATCGGATCTTTGCGGGGCGGAACGGGCCCGGATGCCGCATAGGAATTGTCGGCGTCGTGCGTCTCGTTGCCGGCGATCGGCGGGTTGAACACGCTGACGACGCGGAAGACCTCTTGCGAAAGCGCGGTCATCCGGTGCTTGTCGGTGGGGCCGACGAGGTAGAGATCGCCGGTCTTGAGCGTCCACTGCCGCCCGCCGACGATATCCTCGAGCGTCGCCGTGCCGGAGCGGACATAGTTCGCCTCCCAGTGGTTCTTGTACCAGAGGTTGGCAACCGACCCCGTCTTCATGCGCGCTTCCGAGACGCTGAAGCCCGCGCCGTCGGCCTTGAGCAGCACGCGGCAGGCGCTCGCCTCGCCATGGTTGATGACAATCAGCTTGCCGGCAGCCTCGACCTCACGCATCGAGCGGATCAACATGGGTATGCCCTTTCCTGACGAAAAACGGGTTCCTGGGCACGCTATCGACCCACGCCCACCGTGACTACGAAACCGCCCGCATGGGAGATATGTGTGGCCACCTTGACAACGCCCCGCCCCCTCCGCACTCCTCTGATCCATGTCCGATCTCTGGCGCGCGTTCCGGAAAGACAAGGCGGCGGTCTTCGGGCTGGCCGTAATCGTGGCTGTCGTGCTGGCGGCGCTGCTCGCGCCCATCCTCGCGCCCTATGACCCAAACCAGCAGTTCCTGGATGGGCTGACCGACGACGGCCAGCCTTTGCCGCCGTCGGCGCGATTCCTCTTCGGCACCGACCGGCTCGGCCGCGACCAGCTCGCGCGCGTGCTCTACGGCGGCGGCGTCTCCCTTCTGATCGGCGTGCTCGCCAACGGCGTCGCCGTGCTGATCGGCACGCTGCTCGGCGTGACGGCGGGCTACGTCAAGGGCCGCGTCGGCGCCGCCATCATGCGCTTTACCGATCTCATGATGGCCTTCCCGGCGCTGCTGCTCGGCATCGCGCTCGCGGCGATCTTGAAGCCCTCGCTCTTCATCGTGGCGCTCGTGATCGCGTTGGTCAGCTGGGTGCAGATCGCGCGCGTCGTCTACACCGAGACGCTGGCGCTCGCCGAGCGGGATTTCATCGAGGCGGCGCGGGCTTTGGGCGCCAGTCCTCTGCGCATCCTCACCCGTCACCTGTTGCCGCATCTTGTGCCGACGGTGCTCGTCTATGGCACGCTCGGCATCGCCACCACCGTGCTGTTCGAGGCGACGCTCTCGTTCCTCGGCGTCGGTGTGCAGCCGCCGATGCCCTCCTGGGGCAAGATGATTTTCGACAGCCAGAGCTACTATCTGACCGCGCCCTGGCTCGTGTTCATTCCTGGTGCTGCGATCCTCATCACCGCACTCGCCTTCAACCTCGTCGGTGACGGCCTGCGCGACGCGCTCGACCCGACGCAGCGGGGGCGGCGCTGATGCTGAGATATCTCGCCAAGCGCCTCGTCACCTCGCTGTTCATCCTGCTCGGCGTGACGCTCGTCACCTTCTGTCTGACCTTTCTCATTCCGGCAGATCCGGTCGCCATGATCGCCGGTCGCAACTCGACGGCCGAAACGCGCCAGATCATCCGCGAGCAGCTCGGCCTAGATCAGCCGCTCGTGGTGCAGTACGGGCAATATGTGGCGCGGCTCGCGCAGGGCGATTTCGGACGATCGTTCGCGCGCAAGACCGATGTCGGCGAGCTCATCTGGTCGCGGTTGCCGGCGACGCTGCTGCTGATGCTCGGCGCGATCGTGGCCGAGCTGATGATTGGCCTCCCCGCCGGCATCTGGGCTGCCTCCCGTCGCGGCACGCGCGCGGACAAGACCGCGATGACGCTCTCCTTCGTCGGCGTCTCCGCACCGCAATTCGTCGTCGGCCTGTCGCTGCTCTACATCTTCGCCTACAACCTCGGCTGGTTGCCGCTCGGCGGCTACGGCACCTTCGCGCATCTGATCCTGCCGTCACTGACGCTTGGGCTTGCGGGCGGCGGCTGGTACAGCCGCATGATGCGCTCCTCGATGGTCGACGTGCTCCGGCAGGACTACATCAGGACCGCGCGCGCCAAGGGCGTTCCGGAAGGACGCGTGATCCTCAAGCACGCGCTCAAGAACGCGATCCTGCCGATCGTCGCCATGGTCGGCCTCGACGTCGGCATCTTCATGTCGGGCGCGGTGGTGGTCGAGAGCGTGTTCGGGTGGCCCGGCATCGGGCAACTCATGTGGCAGGCGATCCAGACGCTCGACATTCCAATCATCATGGGCGTGACGGTGACGGCAGCCGCCTTCATCATTCTCGGCAACCTCATCGCCGATCTCGTGACGCCCCTCGTCGATCCGCGGATCCGGCTCAGGTGAGTGCGGCGCCCGTCGGCATGAACGAGCGGGCGGCGCTCTGGGTGTTGCTCGCGGCAAACTTCGTCATCGGCACGGGCGTGCTGCTGCCGGTTGGTTTGCTCGACCAACTCGCGCGCGAGCTCGGCGTCTCCATTCCGACGGCCGGGTTGCTCATGACGGTCGGTGGTGCAGTGATCGCCGTCGGTGCGCCGTTCGCTGCCGCCTTTACGAGCCGCATCGATCGCCGGGCGCTGCTGATCTTCGGACTAGCGCTCTACGTCGCCGGACATGCGATCTCGGCCTCCGCGCCGAGCTTTACGGTGCTGCTCATCACGCGCGCGCTCATGATCATCGCGGCGGGGATCGTCACGCCGCAGGCCGCCGCGACCATCAGCGCGCTGCTGCCCGCCGAGCAGCGCAGCAGTGCGATCAGCTTCGTGTTCCTCGGCTGGTCGATGGCGATGGTCGCCGGTATGCCGATGGCGAGCCTGATCGGCGATCATTGGGGCTGGCGGACGGCCTTCGCACTCGAGGGCGTGCTCGCGGCGATCGTGCTCGTCTGTATCCGGGTCACGATCCCGAGAGGTATCCGCGTCGTGCCGCTGTCGCTCGCGAGCTGGGGGCAGGCGCTCTCCAATCCGGTGTTCTGCCTCGTGCTGCTGGCAACCGCGGTCAACTCGGCGTCCCAGTTCATCCTGTTCGGCTATCTGAAGCCGTTCCTGGCGAGCGCCGTCGGCGCAACGCCCGGCATGATCGCGGGATTTCTCGCCTGGCAGGGCGTCTGGGGCGTCGGAGGGAATGTGCTTGCGTCGCGGATCGTCGGGCGGCTCGGGGAGCCGTCGACGGTGCTTGTCGGCCTACTGTCGATGTCTCTCGGACTTGCCCTGGTCGGGCTCGCCGCGGGGCATTTGCCGGTGCTGCTCTTGGGTGTTCTCCTCTGGGGCGCGGGAAGCTTCTCGGTGAATTCCGTTCAACAGGCGCGGCTCGTCCGCCTCATCCCGGCCTTCGCCTCGGCCTCCATCGCGCTCAACACGTCCTGCACCTATTCGGGGCAAGCCGTCGGCTCGGCCATCGGCGGCGGATTGATCGCGGGCGGCTCTCTGGCGTTGCTCCCTTGGGGCGCCGCGGCCGGCATGATGATCGCGGCCGTCGTGTCGATGATCGCCGCCCGGATCGCACGCCGGGCCTAGGCCGCTTCCAACCACGCCGATTGACCCGCGCATGGGCTTGCGGTGATATGGCCTCTGACGACCGGCTCCGCAGCACAACGGCCGGCTTACCCTAGGGAGTTCCTCATGAAACGTGCACTCTTGTGTGCAGCGGCGGCCTTGGCGTTGCTGGCGATGCCGGCGGCGGCCCAAGCGCCGAAACAAGGTGGCGCAGCCACCGTGGCCTTCGCCAACGATCTGACGACGCTCGATCCGCAGGTCGGCTACGACTGGCAGAACTGGTCGGTTATCAAGTCGATCTTTGACGGGCTCATGGACTACAAGCCCGGCACCACCGAGCTCGAACCTGATTTGGCCGAGAGCTACACGATCTCCGACGACAACCTCACCTACACGTTCAAGCTCCGTCCCGGCGTCAAGTTCCACAACGGCCGCGTCATGACGTCGGCTGACGTCAAGTGGTCGCTCGAGCGCGCGGTCAATCCGGCGACGCAATCGCCCGGCGGCGGCTATCTCTCGGCGATCGCCGGCTATGACGATCTCACCGGCGGTAAGGCGAAAGATCTTTCCGGCATCACGACGCCCGACGACGGCACGGTCGTTATCAAGCTCTCGCGCGCCGATGCGACCTTCCTGCACGTCATGGCGATCAACTTCGCCTATGTCGTGCCGAAGGAGGCCGTCGAGGCAGCCGGCGCGGACTGGGGTAAGAAGCCAGTGGGTACGGGTGCCTTCAAGTTCGTGGAGTGGGTGCCGGGCCAAAGCATCACGCTCGAACGCAACGCCGACTACTACAAGGCAGGCGTCCCCTATCTCGACAAGCTGACCTTCGCCTTCGGCCTCGATCCGACGGTCGCCGTGCTGAAGCTCAAGTCGGGCGAGCTCGACATCGTCGGTGACGGTATCCCGCCGGCGCAGTTCGCCGAAGCGATGGCCGATCCGGCCAACAAGGATTTGATTGCCGTCGGCGATCAGCTTCACACCGGCTATCTGACCATGAACGTGACGATGCCGCCGTTCGACAACGTGAAGGTCCGTCAGGCGGTCAACATGGCGATCAACAAGGAGCGGATCGTCAAGCTGATCAACAACCGTGCGGTGCCAGCGACCCAGGCGCTGCCCCCCGCAATGCCCGGCTACAATCCGGACAACAAGGGCTACGCTTACGATCCGGAGAAGGCCAAGGCATTGCTCGCCGAGGCCGGTCAGGCGAGCTTCACGACCGAGATCTACGCCATGAACGTGGATCCCAATCCGCGCATCGCGGAGGCCATTCAGCAGGATCTGGCCGCCGTCGGCATCACGGCCGAGATCAAGTCGCTGGCGCAGGCCGAGGTCATCTCGGCGGGTGGCGCAGGCAAGGCGCCGATGATCTGGTCGGGCGGCATGGCCTGGATCGCCGACTTCCCCGATCCCAACAACTTCTACTACGGCATCCTCGGTTGCGCGGGCGCCGTCGAGGGCGGCTGGAACTGGTCGCGCTATTGCAACAAAGCGTTGGACGATCGCGGCAACGCAGCGGACGCGCTCGTCAAGGCCGAGCAGTCGGCTGAGCGCATCAATCTCTGGAAGGGCATCTTCGACGACGTCGTGAAGGATGCCCCCTGGGCGCCGATCTTCAACGAGAAGCGCTTCACCTACCACTCCGCGCGGCTCGGCGGCGACTCTGCGCTGTTCACCGACCCGATCCATATCCCGGTCAACTACGACTACATCTTCGCGAAAGACGCGCAGTAGGAAGAGGTCGGCAGTAGGCAGTGAGGCAGTAGGCAGTCGATGATCGAGACTTACCGCGACCTCAGGGTCTGGCAGCGCGCCATGGACCTGGTGGTCGCGGCCTACGACATCATCAAGCTTTTGCCTCGCGACGAGCTCTATTCGCTGTCGGCACAGATCAAGCGGAGCGCAACGTCAGTCGCTGCCAACATCGCTGAAGGGTATGGGCGGGGAAGCAAGGGTGCCTATGTCAATCATCTCTCGATTGCTCGTGGTTCGCTCAAAGAATGCGAGACGCACGTGTTGGCTTGCATAAGATTGCGAATGGTGACTGAGGACCAAGCAAATCCGTTCTTCGATCTGTCGCAGCAAGTTGGCAAGATGTTGAACGGTCTGATTGACTCTTTGGAAAGATGACAGAACGCTTGCCTACTGCCTACTGCCTACTGCCTACTGCCTACTGCCTACTGCTGCTCATGAGCGATCACCAGAAATGAAACACAACCACACCATCCACAAGCACCAGTGCCACTTCGGCTGGGACAATGCGAACACGCCCGTCGTGATGGCCAAACCCGGCGAGACGATCGAGTTTCACCCGGTCGATTCTTCGGGCGGGCAGCTCAACCCGTCCTCGACGGTCGCGGACTTGGCGAACCTTGACTTCGGCAAGGTCAATCCGGTGGCCGGCCCCGTCCATATCGACGGCGCGGAGCCCGGCGACGCCATCAAGGTGACGCTGCTCGACTTCACGCCCTCGGGCTGGGGGTGGACAGCCAACATTCCGGGCTTCGGCTTGCTGGCCGACACCTTCAAGGAGCCGGCGCTGCACATCTGGAAGTACGACACCTTCGCGATGACGCCGGCAGCCTACGGGCCGGGCGGGAAGGTGCCGTTGAAGCCGTTCTGCGGCACCATCGGCTTGGCGCCTGCCGAGCCCGGAACGCACTCGATTGTGCCGCCGCGGCGCATGGGCGGCAACATGGATATCCGCGACATGGCGGCGGGCACCGAGCTCTATCTGCCAGTCGAGGTGAAGGGCGGCTTGTTCTCCGTCGGCGACACGCATGCGACGCAGGGCGACGGCGAGGTCTGCGGCACGGCGATCGAGAGTCCGTGCTCGGTCGCGGCGCGCTTCGAGCTGGTGAAGGGCGCGAACTTGAAGTTCCCGCGCTTCACGACGCCGGGCCCGGTCGCGCGGCACATGGACTTCAAGGGCTACGACGCGACGACCGGCATCGGACCGGATTTGATGGAAGCGTCGAAAGCCGCTGTCATGGGTATGGTCGAGCTCCTCGCCAAGCGTCACAAGACGCGCGAGGTCGACGCCTACATGCTCTGCTCGGTCGCGGGCGATCTCAAGATCAGCGAGATCGTCGACATCCCGAACTGGGTCGTTTCGTTCTACTTCCCGCGCTGCGTGTTCGAGTGAGTGGTGAGCGGCTTGGTTCGCCGGGCCATTGCGGCACCGTAAGAGTCACCCCCCACCCTGTCCCTACCCACGGGGGGGAGGGAACGTTGGGGATCGTGCTTGCGCTGTCGCCAGCACAGGGGGTGAGCGAATTCGAGGAGCAATGGCCGAGATGCCCAACTCAGCGCTCTCGCCGCGTTGATTGTTCATTCCAGCTAGGTCGTGCCGAACGCGACAACAGGGTCTGCTGGCTCCTCAAGCCAAGCGACAAGATTGCGGAAAGTGATCGGCATCACGACAGAATGCCACTCCTGGTGAGGCAGTACCGTCAGGGACGCGCGGAGCTTGGACCCCCTCCCCCCTGTGGGGAGGGTTGGGGTGGGGGGTGGGTGTCGCCGGATTTCTCTTGCGCCGTTGAGTGCGCGCGGAGGGCGGCATGACCGCTGTCCACTCCGACGCTCGTGAAACTTCTACAGCCGGCGGCAGCTTGCTCGCCGTCGACAACCTCACCGTCTCCTTCCGCACCGATCGCGCCATCGTCCGCGTGGTCGAGGACGTGTCTTTCACGCTGAAGCGCGGGCAGACGCTCGGGCTCGTCGGCGAATCCGGCTGCGGCAAGAGCGTCACCGCGCAATCGATCATGCGCCTCTTGCCGATGCCGCCGGCCAAGATCGAAACGGGCCACGTTCTTCTCGAGGGCGAAGATCTCGTTCTTGTGCCCGAGCGCCGCCTGCGCGCGCTGCGCGGCGACCGCATCGCCATGATCTTCCAGGAGCCGATGACGAGCCTCAATCCGGTCTTCACCGTCGGCGAGCAGATCGGCGAGGCGTTGCGGCTGCACCGGCAGATGAGCCGCAGCGAGGCGCGCGCCAAAGCCGTCGAGGCGCTCGCCGCGGTCGGCATCGGCTCGCCGGAGCGGCGGATCGGCCAATATCCACACGAGCTCTCCGGGGGGCTCAGGCAGCGCGTCATGATCGCCATGGCGCTGGTCTGCGAGCCCGCCGTGCTCATTGCCGACGAGCCGACCACCGCGCTCGATGTCACCGTGCAAGCGCAGATCCTCGAGCTTCTGAAGCGGCTGCAGAAGGAGCTTGGGCTCGCCATTCTCCTCATCACCCACGATCTTGGTGTCGTCGGCGAGATCTGCGACGAGGTCGCCGTCATGTACGCCGGCCGGATCGTCGAGCAAGGAGCTGCCACGGCTGTACTCGGTCACCCGCGCCATCCCTACACGGCGGGATTGCTCACGTCCTCGCCGCGCAATGCCCGGCGCGGCGAGCGCCTGACCACGATCGCGGGAACCGTGCCGCCACCGGGCGCGCGGGGCGATGGTTGCAGCTTCGCAGGCCGCTGTCCGCGCGCGCTTACCCGTTGCGCGACCGAGCGTCCGCCGCTCGCACCACTCGGCGATCACGCGCTCGCCTGCTGGAATGCTGTCCCATGAGCGCGGTCCTGCTCGAAGCGACGGGCCTGTCGAAGACCTATCCGTCACGCGACGGCCGCGGGGTCCTCAAGGCCGTCGACGACGTCTCGCTTACGCTTGCACCCGGCGAGACGCTCGGCATCGTCGGTGAATCCGGCTCGGGAAAATCGACGCTGGCGCGCCTGCTGTTGCGCCTCATCGAGCCGACGTCGGGCTCGGTCCGGTTTCTCGGCGAGGAGCTGTCGGACCTTTCGGCCGAGCGCTTACGCGCGCGCCGCCGCGACATGCAGATCGTCTTTCAGGATCCATATGCCTCGCTCGATCCGAGGATGCGCATCGCCGACATCATTGCAGAGCCGCTCGATATCCATGGGCTCGGCACGAAGGCGGGGCGGCGCGAGAAGGTGCGTGGGCTCCTCGATCTCGTCGGCCTGCCGCCGGATGCGGCCATGCGCTACCCGCACGAGTTCTCCGGCGGCCAGCGCCAACGCATCGGCATTGCGCGCGCGGTGGCACTCGAGCCCAAGCTCATCATTCTGGACGAGCCCGTGTCGGCCCTGGACGTCTCGATTCAGTCGCAAATCCTGAACCTGCTCATGGATTTGAAGGCGCGGCTCAGCCTCTCCTACGTCTTCATCTCGCACGATCTCTCGGTGGTGGAGCATGTCAGCGATCGCGTCGGCGTCATGTATTTGGGCCGGCTGGTCGAGGTCGCGCCCGCAGAAGAGCTGTTTCGCGCGCCACGCCATCCCTACACCGAGGCGCTGATCTCGGCCGTGCCCGGACACAGCGATCGTACGCGCATCGTGCTCAGAGGCGATCCGCCGAGCCCGGAGGAGCCGCCGTCAGGCTGTGCCTTTCATCCGCGATGCCAGAAGGCGATTGCCGCCTGCAGCATCGAACGTCCCCCGCTCGACGTGGTGGGAGACGGTCATCGTGCGGCCTGTTTGCTCGCTAACGCAGCTCGCTGATCGCGTGTTCAGCGAGTTGCATGGGGTGAGGAGCAGGTATAGCTTTGGCTCTCGAGCTCTCGCGGCGTCTCGCTCTTCGCCGCAATCTTCTGCTAGCCATAAGAACAACGGCGCTGTCGCCGCCTCGAAGGAGAGAAACAGATGCGCATCCGCTCCACCATGCCGACGCTGAGGAAAGGCGTCGATCGTCGCGAGTTCATGAAGGCCGCAGCGGCGCTGGGCCTCGGCTTCACGATGATGCCGCTGACGCAGCGGACGGCGCGGGCCGATGGCGAGGCGACCTATTTCACCTGGGGCGGCTACGACATCCCCGAGCTGCAGGCCAAGTACAAGGCGAAGTATGGTGCCGATCCGCAGTTCGCGACCTACGCCGACACCGAGGAAGGCTTGCAGAAGATGCTCGCGGGCTTCGTGCCCGACGTCATCCATCCGTGCTCGGCCGAAATTGCGCGCTGGAAGAACGCCGGCGTCATTCAGCCGATCGACACCTCCAAGCTCACGAACTACGCCAATCTGTTGCCCGAGCTCAAAGGCCTGCCCGCCGCCAATCTCGATGGCCAGGTTTGGATGGTGCCGTGGGAGTGGGGTTTCACGTCCATCACCTACCGCACCGATCTCGTAAAGCTCCCTGACGGTGAGGAGAGCTGGAAGATCCTTTGGGACGAGGCCAACAAGAACAAGATCTCCATCATCGGCTCGGCCGACGACAGCTTCTGGATCGGCGCCATCTACGCGGGCGTCAAGTTCGATGGCATCGACAAGGACGAAGCCGGGTACAAGAAGGTGTTGGACACGCTGAAGGCGCAGCGCCCACTCGTCCGTCTCTATACGTCGAACAACACCGAGCAGCAGCAGGCACTCGCCTCGGGCGAGATCATCGCCGCCATGACCTGGGCCGATGCGGCGACCGCGCTCTTGAAGGAAGGCGTGCCGGTCAAGTTCGCGCAGCCGAAGGAGGGCACGCTCACCTGGGTCTGCGGCCTCGTCATCAACAAGAACGCCCCATACCTCGAGAAGGCTTATGCGCTGATCGACGGCATGCTCGATCCCGAGATCGGCAAGTACTGCATCGAGACGTTCGGATACGGCCATTCGAACCCGGCGTCGTACGCGGGTGTCAGTCCGGAGCAGCTCAAGGCGATCGGCATGGACAAGGGGCCGGAGGCGACGCTCAAGGGCGGCCACTTCCAGACGCCACAGCCGGACGATTTCACGAGCAAGATGTACAAGGACTGGGAGCAGATCAAAGGCGGTCTTTGACCAGGCGCCAGGAGCGATCTCGCCGACCAGCATCGAGGGCCCGCCGTGCGCCTGTCAGGGGCCGAAGCGGGTGCTCGCCGAGAAGGCGCGCCGCCGCCGCACGCGCAACGGCGCGCCTCCGGTGAAGCGGTTGGATGAGTGAGCCATGATCGGACTCGGCAACCGATAAGGCGGTAGGGCGCAATAGGCCACTTCGGGCCGTATTGCGCCGGCCGCGGGCTCGGCGGATGCTTCGGTTTCCGGCGACGATCGCCGAAGTGGTGGTGGCGCAATACGGCCCCGAAGGTGGGGCCTATTGTGCCCTACGAAAGAAGGTGCCGCCGATGCCGCTCTACATCTCGCTCATGCGCCTGACGGCCAAGGGCCTTGCCGAGCTCGGCGACAGCCCGAAGCGGCGCGAGGTTTCGGAAGCGCGCGTGGCCGCGCTGGGCGGCCGCTCGGTCGCCTTCTACGCCACCATGGGGACTTACGACTTCGTGCAAGTGTTCGAGATGCCGTCGAACGAGGCCATGCAGCAGTATGTACTAACCGCCCGCCGCGACGGCTTCGTCGAGCCGACGATCCTACCGGCGTTTTCGGCGGCTGAGCACGGCGCCATCGTGGCGAAGGTGGCCGGTGGGTGAGTGGGACTTTTCGGTACAAGTCATGGCAATCAGCGGACGGGGATACACGGGTCTTCGTCGAGGAAACAGCCACCTGCTGCTACGCGTATTTCATGCGGGGCGAGTCGATCGTGGGCGATGTCTGGCTCTACAACGTCGGCTCGACTCCGGCCTTTCCGCCTTGGCTGGAGCCCGATGCCCGGGCCAAGATGCCATTCGCGAACCCTGAGGCCTATTGCGATCAGCGCGACTTCGCCGCTAACGTCCAGCCGGAAGATTTCGCGCTCAAGTTCGATCTGGAAACAGAGCCTGCGAAGGCGTTGATCTTCATCCGCGGGGCTTTGCACGCAATCGTCGGGCCTGCCAAGAAGCCGGGACACTGCCGGCTTGCGACACTCGATGGCCCCTTGGCCCTGACCATGCCTTCGGATGGTGGTGCCACCTAGACAACACGCTTCGTCCATCCTGGCGCAGCTCGGTTTCGCGTGCTAGCGGATGAGAGTCCGCAATCTCAGAGCTTGACGCCATCGTGGCTACCGTTCTCCTCATCTCCTCCGATGTCGCCTATGGGCATGTCGGCAATGCCGCGGCGCGGTTCGCGCTGCAGCGGCTCGGGCATGATGTGCTCGCGCTGCCGACGGTCGTGCTGTCGAGCCACATGGGCTATCGCAAGGTCGGCGGCACGCGGGTCGCATCCGAGACACTCGGCGAGATGCTGGCGGCGCTATCGGCGAACGACATCCTTGCGGGTGTCGATGGCGTGTTGACGGGTTATCTGCCGAGCGCGGCGCATGTCGACATCGCGATCGAGGCAATTGCGAAAGTGAAGGCCAAGCACGCCCAGGCGCTCGTCATGGTCGATCCGGTGCTGGGCGACGATCCGGGTGGTCTCTACGTCGACAAAGCGGCTGCCGAGCGCGTGCGCGATCGACTGGTGCCGCTGGCTGGCATCATCACGCCGAACCGGTTCGAGCTCTCGTGGCTGTCGGGCACCGAGGTCACGAACGCGCGAACGGCGCACGCGGCGGCGCATGCGGTCGGCGTGCCTTCGGTGCTCGCGACCTCTATTCCCGGTGATACGAAATCCCAGATCGACAATGTGTTGATCTCGGGCTCGACCGCGATGCGGGCGTCCGTGAAGCGCCGCAAATCCGTGCCCCACGGCACCGGCGATCTGATGGCAGCATTGCTGCTCGCGCATCTGCTGTCGGGCAAATCCCAAGCCCGCGCGCTCGGTCTTGCCGTGGGTGGTATCGAGCAGGTGATCGAGGCGAGCGCCGGCGCGGAGGAGCTGAAGCTCGTCGCGAGTCAGGCGGCATGGTCGAAGCCGAAGGCCTGGGGCGTCGGGCCGGTGCGGTAGTCTGCGGCAGACCTGACAAATCCAATAGCCGGCATTCGCTTGACTGAAGATGGCGATGTTCTTGCCGCTCCTCCCGTCATCCTCACGCGCGAGCGCGTGAGCGCGCAGCATGCGTGGGGATCCAGCGTTAGACTCCGGCCAAAGGCCGGCCAGACAGGACTTCGGCCGAAGTGTCTCCCCTGGATCCCCATCCGGTGTTTGCTTCGCTCACTTGGATGAGGATGACGAGATGGGACCGGCATTGGGGTCCATTTGCGGGCAGTGGATCGCACGGGGAGCTTTGGACGCAGCTCCCGAGCGATCTGACCACAAGCTACCCCCGCGCCCGCCGCCGTTGCCGGGCCTCGCCAGCCGTCGCCTCACGGGGTGGCGAGGCGAGCTTGCCGATGCGGGCCTCGATCGTGGCCCGGTCGGGACGCGGACCCGGCGTATGAGCATCCATCGCCTTGCGCATCGCCGCCAGATGCTCCGGCGATGTCCCGCAACAGCCGCCGACGATCCGCGCACCGGCGTCGATCGCCAAATGCACGTAGTCGGCCATCAGCTCCGGCGTCCCCGTATAGACCACCTGATCGCCGCGCACCTGCGGGATGCCGCAGTTCGCCTTGGCGATGACGATGGCGCTCGGATCAGCCGCCGTCATGGCGAGCACGGAGACGAGCAAATCGGAGGCGCCGACGCCACAATTGGACCCCATGGCGATCGGCGCTAGGCCCTCGGCGACGCCGCCGAGCGCGCTCGGGTCGAGGCCCATCATCGTGCGCCCCGCCGTGTCGAAGCTCGCCGTGCAGGTGTAGGGCAGCCCGACGGCCTGGGCCGCCTGCATCGCTGCCTGCATTTCCTCGGGCGCCGACATGGTCTCGATCCAGGCGACGTCCGCGCCACCCGTCTTCAATCCTTCGATCTGCTCGGTGAAGGCCGCCACGGCATCCTCGTGCGTGAGCTTGCCCAGCGGCTCGAACAATTCCCCCGTCGGCCCGACGGAGCCTGCGACGACGATCGGCCGCCCAGCCTTGCCGGCGACTTCGCACGCGATCTCGGCGGCGCGCTGGTTGAGCTCGACGACGCGGCCCTCGAGCTTGTGCAGCTTCAGGCGGTGCTTGTTGCAGCCGAAGGTGTTCGTGAGAATGATGTCGGCGCCGGCATCGACGAAGGCCTGGTGAAGCTTCGCAACGCGATCGGGATGATCGACGTTCCACATCTCGGGCGGATCGCCGGACTCTAGACCCATCTGGAAGTAGTTCGTGCCGGTCGCGCCATCGGCGAGGAGGGCGGACTTGGTCGCGAGCAGCGCTTCGAGCGATGACATGATGTTTCGTCCTCCTTGCAGAGTGACCATCGTTGATTTGGGCTCTAGCACGGGAGCCGACCGCGCGAAAGGCGCAGGTCTTGGCGGTCGGCCGGTCGCATGCAAGAACAGGAGCCATGCGACAGGCTAGAGGAGCATTTCATGATCGACCTTACCGGCAAGACCATCCTCGTGACGGGCGGCTCGCGGGGCATCGGCGCGGCCATGGTCGAGAGCTTGGCCGCTGCCGGAGCGCATGTGCTCGTGCACTACGCGCACAACCGAGCCAAGGCCGAGGCCGTGGCGGCGAAGGTCGCAGCGGTCGGCAAGGGCAAGACCACGCTGCTGGGGGCCGATCTCGCGGACCCGAGTGCCGCAGCAGGCCTCTGGGAGGCGGCGCTCGCGGCTGCTCCGAAGATCGATACGCTCGTTAACAACGCCGGTATCGCCGACGGCGTCGCCATCGAAGAGCCGATCACGAAATGGCACGCAACCTGGAGCCGCGTCCTTCAGGTCAACCTCCAGGCCGCTGCCGATCTCTCGCGCGCCGCCATCCTGCATTTCCGAGAGCACGGTGGCGGACGCATCATCAACGTTGCGAGCCGGGCGGCGCACCGCGGCGAGGTCGCGACCGGATGGTCCTATGCGGCCTCCAAGGCAGGCCTCGTCGCCATGACGAAGACCATCGCGCGCCAGTACGGCAAGGAGAATGTGCTCGCCTTCTCGATCGCACCGGGCTTCACGGATACCGACATGGCGTATGAAGGCGCGACGGAGGCCGATATGAAGCGGATCCTCGGTGAGATCCCGCTCGGTACGATGGCTCGGCCCGAGGAGATCGGCGCGCTGACCGCCTTTCTCTGCTCCGATCACGTCCGGCATCTGACAGGCGCGACTTTCGACGTCAACGGCGCGAGCTACGTGCGCTGATCGAGGATATTCCGGATGACACTCGCAGGATTGCTGATCTTCGCCGCGGCCTATGCGATGGCTGTCGCCTCGCCGGGCCCCGGCATCGCCGCCATCGTGGCGCGTGCGCTCGGCAACGGCTTGTCGGGACTGGCGCCGTTCATCCTCGGCTTCATCCTGGGCGACCTGACACTGTTCTGGGTCGCGGCCTTCGGGCTTGCCGCGATCGCGCAGGCGCATGCGGGCGTGCTGATCGTCATCAAATATGCGGGCGCTCTCTACCTGCTCTACCTCGCCTACAAGCTCTGGACGGCACCGGTTGCGGTCGCCGAGGCCGGCGCGCCCCGCGCGTCCGAACGAGGATGGCGGCTGTTCCTCACGAGCTATTCGCTGACTGTCGGCAATCCGAAGCCGATCGTCTTCTTCATGGCGCTACTGCCGACGATCGTCGACCTCGAGCGGCTCGATCTCATGGGCGTGCTCGAGATTACGGCCGTCATCGTCCTCGTCATTACGCCCATTCTCGCTGCCTACGCGATCGCCGCCGCGCGCGCTCGTGCGCTCTTCCGGTCTCCCCACGCGATCCGGGCGCTCAACCGCGGCACCGGCACCATGATGGCAGCTGCGGCCGCAGCCGTCGCGATCTCGCGTTGAGCTTCGCGCGGCGCGAGATGGCGCATCCAGGTTGGCGCTCGCCCGACGGGCGGGCTATAGCAGGGCTGACGCAAAAACAGCTTCGAGGGCGACCATGAGCGATACGGCAGAGCAAGGCCCAGGCCGGACCCGTGGGGGCCGCAATGCGCGGCGTGGCGCGCGCACGGGTGGCACCGCCATCAATCAGATCGCATGGAAGCTGCCGATCAATCCGGATCGGCCGACCGAGCCGATCTCGCAGGAAGGTGTCGAGATGATCCACGACTCCGCCATGCGGGTCCTGGAAGAGATCGGCATCGATTTCCTGCACGAGGAGGCGACGCGCATTCTCGTCGCGGCCGGCTGCGAGAAGGTCGCCGATGTCGCGAATGGCGGCGGGCGTGTCCGCATGGGCCGCAAGTTCGTGATGGACCAACTCGCGAAAGCTCCTCCTGAGTTCATGATCACGCCGCGCAATCCCGAGCGCACGGTGACGGTCGGCGGCAAGCACATGTTGTTCGTCAACGTCTCCTCGCCGCCGAATTCGTCGAACCTGGAGCGCGGTCGCCGCGTCGGCTGCCGGGAGGATTACCGGGACCTCATAAAGCTGACGCAGTATTTCAACTGCATCCATCTGGCGGGTGGCTATCCCGTCGAGCCCGTCGACGTGCACGCGTCCGTCCGCCATCTGGACTGCCTCTACGACAAGCTGACGCTGACCGACAAAGTCTGTCACGCCTACTCGCTCGGCGTCGAGCGCGTCGAGGATGTGATGGAGATGATAAGGATCGCGGGCGGGCTCACGCACGAGGAGTTCGCTGCCAAGCCGCGGATGTACACCAACATCAATTCTTCATCGCCGTTGAAGCACGACTGGCCGATGCTCGACGGCGCGATGCGGCTGGCACGCAAGGGACAGGCGGTGATCGTCACGCCGTTCACGCTGTCGGGTGCCATGGCGCCGGTGACGGTGGCTGGCGCGGTCGTGCAGCAAACGGCGGAGGCGCTCGCCGCGCTGGCGCTGTTGCAGGTGATCAGGCCGGGTCTACCGATCGTCTACGGCTCCTACACCTCGAATGTCGACATGAAGTCCGGCGCGCCGGCCTTCGGCACGCCCGAGTACATGCGCGCGACGCAACTCTCGGGGCAGATGGCGCGGTTCTACAACTTGCCGCTGCGCGCCTCCAACGCTTGTGCGGCGAACGCGCCCGATGCCCAGGCGATGTGGGAGAGCATGTTCTCACTCTGGGCCTGCGTCGCGGCGCGCACCAACATCGTCTATCACGCGGCGGGCTGGCTCGAGGGTGGCCTGTGCGCCTCCTACGAGAAGTTCGTGATGGACTGCGAAACGCTCCAGAATATCATCCACTACATGGAACCGGTGCCGATGACGCCGGACGATCTTGCCTTCGACGCCATCCGTGAGGTCGGGCCGTCGGGACATTTCTTCGGCGCTGCTCACACCCAGTCGCGCTACACGACCGCGTTCTACTCGCCCTTCCTCTCCGACTGGCGCAACTACAAGGCCTGGGAGGAGGCGGGTGCCGTGCAGACGCCCGAGCGCGCCATGAAAATCTGGAAGCAGATCCTCGCCGAATTCGAGCCCCCGCCGATGGATCCCGCAATCAAGGAGGAGCTGGAGGCGTTCGTCGAGCGGCGCAAGCGCGAAGGCGGCGCGCCGACGGATTTTTGAGAGGCGCGGAGAACCCTATGACGGAAAGAACCGCCACCTGCGCCTGCGGCAGGCTGCAGGTCCGCTGTCTTGGCGAGCCCGTGCGCATCTCGATCTGCCATTGCCTCGACTGCCAGAAGCGGACGGGGAGCGTGTTCGGGATGCAGGCGCGATTTCCGCGCGAGACTGTCAGCGTCGCCTCAGGCCAATCGAAAGCCTTCACTCGCAAAGCTGACAGCGGCAATACGGTGACGTTCCACTTCTGCCCCGAGTGCGGCTCGACCGTGTACTGGGAGCTGTCCGGTTTCCCCGATGTCATCGCCGTCGCCGTCGGCGCGTTCGCCGATCCGCACTTCCCCTCGCCGAAGGTATCCGTCTACGAGCGCAGCCGCCACGACTGGCTCGGCGGTCTCGATGCGGACGGCATGCAGCATCTCGCGTAGGTTGGGTTAGCTGTGGAGTTGCAAGAGGTTGTCCTGGGTCAGTCGGATTCGGCTGATGGGTGGTTTTTTGTCGAGGCTGGCATGTGGTCTGTGCCAGTTGTAGCGATGCAGCCATTCCGGCAGTGCGGCCTTGCGCTCGTCTGAGGTTTCGAAAGCGGTAGCGTAGGCCCATTCGCGCAGCGCGGTTTGGATGAAGCGCGGCTTTGCCGTTGGTTTGCGGCGTATAGGGCTTTGTCATGATGTGCCGGATGCCGAGTGCGCGGCAGGCATTGGCGAAGGCTCTCGACCGGTAGCACGAGCCGTTGTCGGCTGACACGTTCGACGCGGATGCCGAGGCGCTCGAAATAGGCGACGGTTCTTTCGAGGCAGAGGACGGCGCTTTCCTTTCGCTCGTCGGGTAGCAGATCGATGCGTGCGATGCGCGAGTGATCGTCGATGGCGACGTGAGCGAACTCGTAGCCGGCGCCGTCGCTGCGCTTGTGACCGGTCTTGCGGCCGGTGATACGGAAGCCGGTTTTCCAGAATTTACCGAGCTTTTTGATATCGATGTGAATGAGCTCGCCGGGCGTTTCGCGCTCGTAGCGAGGTCGGGGCTCAGTCGGCTCGATCGCGGCGAGCGGCCGAGGCGCGTGCTGCCATGAGACGAGAGACGGTCGCCAGCGACAGACCGAGCGCGGAGGCGATATGGCATTGCGTGTGCGCTGCCGACGTAGGGTTTCGGCGCCGGCATATGGCGGCCGGGGTCCGGCGCGGCGACGAGTGGTCTGCTGGATCGGTCGCGGAGGCCGGTGACGCCCTGCTTGCGATAGCGATCCACCCACGTCCTGACGGTCTTGGCGGTGGTCATAGCGGGCGCGCGCGCCTGGGCTGGGGTCAATCCCTGCTCCACGACGGCGCGCACCATCTCCTCGACCTCGCGGCGTCAGGCGGGCATTCTTGGGACGTCCATTCGGCTCTCCTCGGTGATCGCTGAAGTCTCGCAACCTCGTCTCTCGGACCGAACCGAATGGACAACCTCCTGTAACATCACAGCACCAACCTACTCCAAAAACCGCAACGCCGCCTCTGCCATCGTGCGCGCTCCCAGCGGCATCGCCGCCTCGTCGAGCCGGAACGAAGGATGGTGCAGCGGATAGGTCGAGCCCAACTGCTCGTTGCGGATGCCGAGACGGAAATACACGCCGGGCTTCTTCTCCGAGTAGAAGCCGAAGTCGTCGCCGGGCGTCCAGCCGGGGAGGTTCTGAACCGTGCCGTCGCCGCCCGCGGCGTTGCCTGCCCGGCGAATGAGATCGACCATCTCCGGATGATTGTTGACGGCGACATCGCCGCGATCGCATCTGACCTCGACGGTCGCCCGGTGCATGAGGGCTGCGGCTTCCGCGATCTCCTTGATCCGCCGATGCGCGAGCTGGCGCATCTCCTCGGACCCCGAGCGAATGGTGCCGGCCATCTTGGCCGTACCCGGCAGGATGTTGTGCGCGGTGCCGGCATGCAGCATCGTCGTTGCGACGACGAGCGGCGCATAGGCGTTGCGCTCGCGCGTGACGATCTGACCGAGCTGCTGGGCAATCGTGATCGCGACCGACAGCGCATCGACGCCCTGCTCTGGCATCGCCGCATGCGAGCCCTTGCCGGTGACGGTGATGTCGAAGGTATCGCAGGCGAGCGTATAGGTGCCGGCGGCCACCGCGATCTTGCCCGTCTCGAGACCGGGATCGACATGGATGCCGATCACGCCGTCGACATCGTCGATGAGGCCACCCTCGACGACGCGCCGGCCGCCCAAGGGCTCGGCTTCCTCGGCCGGCTGGAAGATGAGGCGAACGGTGCCGCGGAAGCGATCCTTGTTCTTTGCGAGGGCGAGCGCCGTCGCGTAGACCATCGAGGTGTGGGCGTCGTGGCCGCAGGCGTGCATCAGGCCCGGTTTCTCCGAGGTGAACGGCACGCCGCTCGTCTCCTCGATCGGCAGCGCGTCGATGTCGGCGCGGATCGCGACCTTGCGATTGGACGGCCCGCCGGCGCCGACGATGTCGAGCATCAGGCCCGTGCCGGCGATATCCTGGATGCCGCTGAAGCCCGCCGCCTCGAGCCGGGCGCGAATGGTTTTCTGCGTTTCGTGCTCATCGTTGGAGAGCTCGGGGCGCCGATGCAGATCGCGGCGCAGCGCGATCATGCGCTTGGCGATGTCGTCGTCGATGAGATCGTTGGCCATGGGGCGTCCCTGTTGTCAGCGGTCGTCCATGATCTAGCGCACCTGCCCGCGGCCCGCTACTCCGCGGCGTCCTTGCGGGCCGGGTTGTTCGGGTGCGTCGTCCAGTTCGCATACTTCGGGTTGATCTTGCGCTTGGTGCGCGGATCGACGCCCTTCGCCATCGGCTCCATGGTGATGCAGCTCTCGACCGGGCAGACGCTGACGCACAGATTGCAGCCGACGCATTCGGCGTCGATGACCTCGAAGTGGCGCTTGCCATCGACCATCGCCGTGATCGCCTGATGCGAGGTGTCCTCGCAGACGATGTGGCAGCGGCCGCACTTGATGCAGAGATCCTGGTCGATGCGTGCCTTGGCGACGTAGTTGAGATTGAGATACTGCCAGTCGGTCACGTTGGGCACCGCGCGGCCGATGAATTGGTCGAGACGGGTGTAGTTGCTTGTCGCCATCCAGTTGGTGAGGCCCGAGATCATCTCCTGCACAATCTTGAAGCCGTAGGTCATCGCGGCCGTGCAGACCTGCACATTATGTGCGCCGAGCGCCAGGAATTCGGCTGCATCCCGCCAGGTCGTCACGCCGCCGATGCCGGAGATCGGCAGATCCGCCGTCTCGCGATCGCGGGCGATCTCGGCCACCATGTTGAGGGCGATCGGCTTCACCGCCGGGCCGCAATAGCCGCCGTGCGAGCCCTTGCCGTCGATCGAGGGCTCGGGCGACATGGTGTCGAGGTTGACCGACACGATCGAGCTGATCGTGTTGATGAGAGAGACGGCGTCGGCTCCACCTTTCTTGGCGGCCCGCGCCGGGTAGCGGATGTCGGTGATATTGGGCGTGAGCTTGACGATCACCGGCATGCGCGTCGCCTGCTTGCACCAGCGCGCCACCATCTCGATGTACTCGGGCACTTGGCCGACGGCGGAACCCATGCCGCGCTCGGACATGCCGTGCGGGCAGCCGAAATTGAGCTCGATGCCGTCGGCGCCGGTCGCCTCGACCCTCGGCACGATGGATTTCCAGTTCTTCTCCTCGCACGGCACCATCAGCGAGACGATGATCCCGCGATCCGGCCACGCTTTCTTGACGGCCTTGATCTCCTGCAGGTTCACCTCGAGGGGCCGGTCGGTGATGAGCTCGATGTTGTTCAAGCCCATCAGCCAGCGGTCGGGACCGTGTACGGCGCCGTAGCGCGGGCCGCTCACGTTGACGATCGGCGGATCCTCGCCAAGCGTCTTCCAGACGACGCCGCCCCAGCCGGCCTTGAAGGCGCGGACGACGTTGTATTCCTTATCGGTTGGCGGTGCCGAGGCGAGCCAGAACGGGTTCGGCGTCTTGATGCCGAGAAAGTTGCTGCGAATGTCTGGCACGTGGGCCTCCGTCGTTAGTAGCTTGGCGTCGCCGCCAGTCCGTCTTGTGCTGCTACAGCAGAAACATCACCGCGAGTTGGAGCAGGATCGGTATGCCAACCCACTTGGCGGCCTTACCGAGCTGCTGCTCCTTGCTGAGCTTCCAGCCTCTGACGATGCCGTAGACGCCGAGCGCAATGAGTCCCGATGAAACGACGAGGAAGATGGTCGCCGAGAGAGTCCATCGCTGCGACTCCGCATCGGCGGCGCCGCTCGCGGCAAAGATGATGTAGGCGGCGAAGACCCACATCGAGATCATCATCGCACTTACGAGGACCGCGAGCAGGAGCAGCAATCGAAAGAGCCAGAGGGCCATCTGATCAGCGTCCCAGTAGAGTCCGATGCATGCTCTCTGCTGCATCCCGCCCGTCGGCGACGGCGGTGACGGTCAGGTCTTCGCCTCCCGCCGTGCAGTCGCCGCCGGCCCAGATGCCTTTGACCGAGGTTCGGCGCTCGGCATCGACCTTGATGCGGCCGCCGTCGAGCTTCAGCGCCTTGCCGATCGGGTCCGTCTGGAACGTCTGGCCGATCGCCTTGAAGACCATGTCGGCGGCGAGCGTGAACATCTCGCCGGTGCCGGCGAGCTTGCCGCCCTTGAGTGCGGTGTGCTCGCAGGCAATGCCGGTGACCGTGCCCTTCTCACCGAGGATCGCCGTCGGCCGCACCCAGTGGCGGATTTTCACGCCCTTCGTCTGCGCGAGATCCTGCTCGTAGCGGCTGGCGTTCATGTGCTCCTGGCCGCGACGGTAGAGGATCGTCACCTCTTCCGCACCGAGCAGGCGCGACTGCACGGCCGCATCGATCGCGGTCATGCCGCCGCCGATCACGACGACGCGGCGTCCGACCGGCAGCTTGGTGAGATCCTTGGCTTGCCGAAGCTCGGCGATGTAGTCGACTGCCGAGACGACACCGTTTAGCTCCTCGCCCTCGATGCCGAGTGCGTTGACGCCTGACAGGCCGAGGCCGAGAAAGACTGCGTCGTGCTTCTTGGTGAGAGCTTCGAGCGTAAGCCCGTCGCCGAGCGGCTTGCCGGTCTTGATCGTGATGCCGCCGATCGACATGAGGAAGGCGATCTCACGCTCGGCGAACTTGTCGACGACCTTGTAGGCGGCAATGCCGTGCTCGTTGAGGCCGCCGGCCTTCGCACGCGCCTCGTAGATCGTCACGTCGTGACCTCGCATGGCGAGGCGATGTGCGCAGGCGAGGCCCGCCGGACCCGAGCCGACGATACCGGCCGACTTGCCGGTGCGGGGAGCACGGCCGTAGAGCTTCTCGCCCGAGCGCATGACCGTATCGGTCGCGTAGCGCTGGAGGTGGCCGATCTTCACGGGCTTGCCTTCCGCCGTCTCGCGGACGCAGACCTCCTCGCACAGCGTCTCCGTCGGGCATACGCGCGCGCACATGCCGCCGAGGATGTTCTGGTCGAAGATCGTCTTGGCAGCCCCCTTAGGGTTTCCGGCCAGGATCTCGCGGATGAAGAGGGGAATGTCGATCGTCGTCGGGCACGCCGTCATGCAGGGCGCGTCGTGGCAGAAGTAGCAGCGTCCGGCTTCGACTTTCGCCTCGTGCTCGGTGAGCGGCGGGTGGAGATCGGAGAAGTTCGCGGCGAGATCGCCCGCAGCCAAACGGCCCTTCGCGATACCGTTCGCCGGCTTTCCTGATCGCATCGGCCTCTCCCTGGCGAGCGCTCTCTTCAGATCGATCTGGCGCTCTGACGAAAGCATGCCGCACTTCGACCGGGCCGGCAATCGTGGATCGAGAACAGAGGGCAGCCAAAGCGATGGTTATCAGCGCGCGACCCATCAGGGGGCCTTCGCAGCGGCTACATTCCCCTGCAAGATCGAGCGTAGGCGGACGTAAGGCGGGGCGGCAGCTATGATGACAAGCGTGTTTCGGCTGTTCGCGACGGGGCTCGTCGCGCTGCTTTGCCATTTGTCGGGAGCGCAGGCCGCGGATCGCAGTGCTGAGTATTCGGCGGTCCTGGCGAAGGCTGCGTGGAAGGCCGCTGCATTTGACGTCCAGCGCCTGACAGTTGACGAGCCGGGAGGGCTTGCACTCTCAGCCTTCCGTTTTGACCCGGCGAGCAGCGAAAAACTCTTCAGCGCCCGAATCGTCTCTGCGCCCGATCCGAAAGGCATTTCGGCAACCGCGCTCTTGGTCCAGCGCGGCCGCGGGCCCAGCCAGATCCTCTCACTAGTCATCAACGGCGGCTATTTTGATCGCGCGCCTGACGGCACGCGCACGCCGACTGGTCTGCTTATCTCCAATGGCCGCATGCTTGCCCCGCTCGCGGCCTGTCGCGCCTGTTCGGGAGTGCTCTATGCCGTTGCCGGCAAGCCAGGGCTGGAGATCGCCTGGGCAAAAGGCTTCAAGGTGACGGTCGACGTGACATCGGCGATCCAGACCGGACCACTGCTCGTCGAGCCTGGCGGTAAGCTCGGCATCGCCAAGCCCGGCGGTCCGCTGGCCGAGCGCTCGGCGATCTGTCTCTCGGCGAAAGGAAGAACAACTGTCCTCGCGGTGACGAGCCGTGTCACGCTCTACGAGCTAGCGACCCTATTGAAGTCGCCCGCGCCCGGCGGGTTTGGCTGCGATGTCGCCATCAACTTAGATGGTGGTCCCTCAACGCAAATTGCGACGAGTCTGTCCAAGCCGAAGATGATTGGGACAGCCTCACCGGTGGAGAATTTTGTCGTATTCGATTGGATCATTCCGTGGTGGTTTTAGCCTACCGATCGCTCTTCGCGATCTTGTCCAGCTGACGCTGCATCTGGGCGAGTTGGTCGCGCAGCTCGTTGAGCTCCTCGCGGCCTTGCGGCTCGGGCGGAGCCTCCTCGCGCTCGCGCGACGGCTCCTCGGCACGGCCGTTGGCGCCGGCCGCCCCGCCCATGCGCCCGAACGGCATGAACATGTTGAAGGCCTTCTCGAACATCGCCATGTTCTGCTTGGCCTGCTCTTGCATCGCGTCGAAAGCCGCCGAGCCGAACGGCACCTGCCCGAACGGCGTGCCGGTGAACGGGCCCGACCCGAAGGCGTCCGTCATCTGCTTGCGGAACTTCTCCTGCTGCTGGGTCAGCGTATCCATGCTCATGGCGAGATAGGTCGGTACGAGCCGGCCCATGTTGTCGCCGTAGAAGCGGATGAGTTGGCGCAGGAATCCCACCGGCAGCAGCGTCTGCCCACGGCTCTCGCGCTCGAGGATGATCTGGGTCAGCACGCTGTGCGTCAGATCCTCGCCGGACTTGGCGTCGTAGACGACGAAATCGCGCTCCTGGCGAACCATCTCGGCCAGATCGTCCAGCGTCACATAGGTGCTGGTCTCGGTATTGTAGAGACGCCGGTTGGCGTATTTCTTGATGGTTACGGGCTTCTTGGTCTGATCCACCGCAGTCAGCTCCTTGGCCTCGAGCGCCGCCCTCTCGCGCGCTGCATCGCAAAATCTAGCACAGAACTTCCCCGCAAGGCGACCCTCGACCTCGATCGTTAACGCTTTCCACCGTGGGAACAGCGATTGCGGCTTCCCCTTCGGATCGCTAAGGTTTCTCAATGCTGCACCGCGGAAATGTCCGCCAATGCCCATCCGCTCCGTCTGATGGCTGACCGAAGGAGAAGCCCATGAGCCAGCCCGAAGAGATCGTCATCGCCAGTGCCGCCCGCACGCCCGTCGGCTCGTTCAACGGCGCTTTTGCGAGCCTGCCCGCACACGAGCTCGGCCGCATCGCCATCAAGGCCGCGATCGAGCGCGCCGGCATCGAGCCGGGCGACGTCGGCGAGGTCATCATGGGTCAGATTCTGACCGCCGGTCAGGGTCAGAACCCGGCCCGCCAGGCTTCTGTCAACGCCGGTATTCCGGTCGACAGCCCGGCCTGGAACATGAACCAGCTGTGCGGCTCGGGCCTCAGGGCCGTGGCGCTCGGCGCTCAGCAGATCCAGCTCGGCGCGGCCTCGATCGTCGTCGCCGGTGGCCAGGAGAGCATGAGCCAGGCGACCCACTGCGCGCATCTTCGCGACGGCACGAAGATGGGCGACATGAAGATGATCGACACGATGATCAAGGACGGCCTGTGGGATGCCTTCAACGGCTATCACATGGGGACCACCGCCGAGAACGTCGCCAAGCAGTGGCAGATCACGCGCGAGGAGCAGGATCGCTTCGCGGTCTCCTCGCAGAACAAGGCCGAAGCCGCCAAGAAGGCCGGCCGTTTCAAGGACGAGATCGTCCCCGTGACGATCAAGGGCCGCAAGGGCGACGTGACCGTCGCCGAGGACGAGTACATCAAGGACGGCGTGACGCTCGACGGCATCGCCAAGCTGCGCCCGGCCTTCGACAAGGATGGGACAGTGACGGCAGCCAATGCCTCCGGCATCAACGACGGCGCGGCGGCCGTCGTGCTGATGACGGCGGCGGAGGCCAAGAAGCGCGGCATCACCCCGCTCGCCCGCATCGTCTCTTGGGCGAGCGTTGGCGTCGATCCCTCCATCATGGGCACGGGGCCCATCCCGGCGTCGAAGAAGGCGCTCGAGAAGGCCGGCTGGACGCACAATGATCTCGATCTCGTGGAAGCCAACGAGGCCTTCGCCGCGCAAGCCTGCGCCGTCAACAAGGGGCTCGGCTGGGATACCGACAAGGTCAACGTCAACGGCGGCGCGATCGCCATCGGCCACCCGATCGGCGCCTCGGGCGCCCGCGTGCTGACGACGCTGCTCTACGAGATGAAGCGCCGCAACGCGAAAAAGGGCCTTGCCACGCTCTGCATCGGCGGTGGCATGGGAATTGCGATGTGCGTCGCTCGGGATTAGTGTGAATACAAGAGGTTATGGCGGGTCATTCGTTGTTCCCCTCCCCCCTTGAGGGGGAGGGTTAGGTTGGGGGGTCGAAAGCAAATGACTTTGCGCTCTTGTCACTCCCCCCATCCCAATCGCCTAAGGACTTACGTGCTACGCACCTAAGTCCAAGGCGCTTGGCCTTCCCCCTCACGAGGGGAAGTGAGTAAGAGCAGAGTAGTCCTCTCCTGGGCTGGCACCGGCGAGGACCAACGATAAGCCAGCAAGGGAGAGTAAGCGTCATGGCGCGCGTTGCCGTTGTCACGGGTGGCACGAGAGGCATCGGCCACGCGATCTCGGTCGCATTGAAGAAGAAGGGCTACCGGGTCGCCGCGACCTACGCGGGCAACGATGCCGCGGCCCAAGTCTTCCAAGGCGAGACCGGCATACCCGTCTACAAGTGGAACGTCGGCGACTACGCCGAGTGCGACAAGGGCCTGAAGCAGGTCGAGCGCGATCTCGGACCCATCGACGTCGTCGTCAACAACGCCGGCATCACGCGCGACGGCGTTCTGCATCGCATGACGCCCGAACAGTGGGGCGAGGTCATCGCGGTCAACCTGAACTCGATGTTCAACATGACCCGGCCGGTGATCGACGGCATGCGCGCGCGCAACTTCGGGCGCATCATCAACATCTCCTCGATCAACGGCCAGAAGGGCCAGATGGGGCAGACGAACTATTCGGCCGCCAAGGCGGGCGTCATCGGCTTCACGAAGGCGCTGGCGCAGGAAAGCGCCAAGAAGGGCATCACCGTCAACTGCATCGCGCCGGGCTACGTCGATACCGAGATGGTGCAGGCGGTGCCGGAGCCGGTGCTCAAATCGATCATCGATCAGATCCCGGTCGGCCGCCTCGGCACCGCGGAGGAGATCGCCCGTGCCGTACTGTTCCTCGCCGGCGACGATGCCGGCTTCATCACCGGCGCGACGCTGACGATGAACGGCGGACAGTATATCTGCTGAGGCGGCTTTGCCGAAGGCTCGCCCCTGGATCCCCGTCCGGCGCTCGCTCTGCTCACTTGGACGAGGATGACGAAGCTTGGGATATTCGAGAAGTGCCACTCTCGTCATCCTCACGCGCGAGCGCAAAGCGCATAGCAAGCGTGGGGATCCAGCGTGAAACGCCGGCCGCAGGCCGTCTATATGGACGAGGTCGAATTGACGGTCGCCGCCTATGCGGCCAGCCGCCCCAGCGGAATGACCTCTGGCGCATCCGCAGCCCATGGATTGCCCTGCCAATCGCCGAGCCAGCGCTCGACAGATAGACCCGCCTCGGCGATGAGCGGCTCGAGCTCTTCCTTCTCCGTGAAGCGCAGACGCGATTGCGCCGCCGAGATCATCCGGCCGGTCGCAACGACCCGATAGTAGGTCGCGTATGTCACGATCCCCGTCAGGTCATCGCGCTGGACGTCGTTCCACGCGTCGAGCTTGCCGAGCCGCGGATCGTCCAAGGTTCTGTGTGATCGCTCGGGCGTCCACTGCCGCCATTCCTCGCGCACGGGATTGCGGGTGTCGAAAAGAAACCGGCCATCCGGCGTGAGATGGGCAGCGATCGTCTTCAGCGTCGCGAGTTGATCCTCGGCCGTGAGCAGGGTCTGAAAGGCATGACCCGTCATGACGACGAGGTCGAAGGTCTCGCCGAGGCGGATCGTCCGTGCATCGCCGAGGTGCCATGCCGCCGACGCGCCGCCGGGGCGCGTTCGCGCAATCTCGAGCATCGCTTCCGCCGGATCGACGCCGACGGCGCGCTGGCCATCTGAAAGCGCAGCGATCAGCCGTCCCGTGCCGCAGCCGAGGTCAAGCACCGAGCGTGCCGATCGTGCCAACTCGTGGCAGTATTCGAGGTCCGCGCCCCAGTCGTTGTCGACATCGTAGAGCGCGGCGAGCTCCGCGTCGTGGTAGAGGCGATCGGGCGCCGGAGTGTTTGTCATTGTCTGTTTACCGACTCATTGCGCATCTATCGCAATGTTTCCATCAATGCTTTGATGCCCGCATGAGCAGCCCTATGCAACCTGTCGTCGTCGGCGCCGGCATCATCGGCGCCTCGATTGCCTACCAGCTCGCCAAGGCCGGAGCGCCGCCGATTATACTCGACGACGGTCCGGACGGTGGCCGCGCGACGGCAGGATCGCTCGCCTGGATCAATGCGAGCTGGGGCAACCCGCTCGACTATTTCAAGCTCAGAATGCGCTCGATCGCGGAATGGCATCGCCTCGGCCGCGAGATCGCAGGTCTGCCCCTGCGCTTTACCGGCAGCGTCACCTACGACGTGCCGCTCGCCGATCTCGACCGCTACGCCGCTCAGCATGCCGATTGGGGCTATCGCATCCGTCTCGGTGGCCATAAGGACATCGCCACACGCGAGCCGCGCCTGCGCGAGATGCCGGAAATCGCAGCGCTTTGCGACGACGAGGGCATGGTCGAGCCCGTGGTTGCAGCGAAGCTCTTGCGCGAGGCGGCGGTGCGCTTGGGCGCGGCGTACAAACCCGGCATCCGCTACGAGCGTCTCGAGCTCTACAACGACAAGATCACGGGTGTGGTCACGACGGGCGGCACGATCGCGACACATCGCGTGGTGATCGCTGCGGGCGTGGCGACCCCCGATCTGCTGTCGCCGCTCGGTATCGGTCTGCCGCTGACCTCGCCGGAAGGTCTGCTCGTCTACACCGAGCCGCTGCCGCCGGTGGTCAACGGCCTGATCGTGGCGCCGGATTTTCATGTGCGGCAAACGGCCGAGGGCCGGCTCGTCTCGGGCTTCGATTTCGTCGGCACCATCGTCGGCACCCCGGCCAAGGCCGCCGCCCGTCTCGTGCGCCGGCTGAACGAGGTGCTCGACCTGCCCGAGCCGGCCCGCCTCTCGCACCGGACTCTCGAGCGCCGCCCGACCCCCGCCGATGGGTTTCCCGCCATCGGGCCGCTACCGCAGATCGGCGGCCTCTACGTTGCCGTCACGCACTCGGGCATGACGCTCGCCCCGGCCATCGGACTTCTTGCGGCGGAGGAAATTCTGACCGGCAAGCGTGATGCCCTGCTCGGCCCCTACGCGCCGACACGGTTCACGCCATGACCGCAAAGCTCACGTTCGAGCCGTTGACGCCGGAGCGCTGGGACGATCTGGAGCGACTGTTCGGCCCCGAGCGCGGCGCCAACTCCGGCTGCTGGTGTATGTATTGGCGCGTCAAGAAGCCGGAATGGGACAAGCTCGGCAAAGCTGGCCGCAAGCGCACGATGAGGGCGCTGGTCGCGGCGGGAGCGGTTCCCGGCATCATCGCCTACGAGGGCGAGGTGCCCGTCGCCTGGTGCGCGATCGCCCCGCGCGCGGCAACGCCCCGGTTCAACACCTCGCGCGTTGCGAAGCCTGTCGGCGACGTCAGCGCGACGGACTGGGCCATCACCTGCTTCTACATCGCGCCCACGCATCGCCATAAACACCTCATGTCGGCTTTGGTCGACGCCGCCCTGAAGCACGCGCGTCGAAACGGTGCGCGAGCCGTCGAGGGGTGTCCGATCGAGCCCAAGCGCCGGCTGATGTGGGGTGAAGGCTTCGTCGGTATCGCCTCGGTGTTTCGCGGGGCCGCCTTCGAGGAGGTGGCGAAACGCTCGGAGACCCGTACCCTCATGCGGCGGGATCTCAAACGGGGACGGGGAGACTGAGGCGAGCGCGGGGCAGTCAATCCAGAGCGCCGGGCATGTGCCATGCACGCCTCGGACGCCGCATGGCGGATTGACGGCTTGGACTTGGCCCCGGCTTCGCGCAATCTAGCGGCGTTCGCAAACAAGATTCTCCCCCGTCATGAGCACGCTGCGCCGCTTTCCCCTCTGGCTGTCGGCCTCGAACCGGCCGGGTATCGGCGTGTTCGCCATCCTGTTCTTCATCGAGGCCATGGCGCGGGCGTCGATTCTCTCGGTCGTGCCGCTGCAGGCTTACGCGCTCTTCCAGGACAAGCAGACCGTCAGCTTCCTCTACACGTCGGTCGCCGTGTTCGGCCTGTGCGTCAGCCTGATCTTGCCGCTGCTCATCCGCGCCATCACCCGCAAATGGGTGTACACCCTCGGCGCGTCCAGCCTTGTCGCTTGCTTCCTTTTTCTTTGGAGCTACACGGAGGTCGGGCAAGTCGCCGGCATGATGTGCCGCACCTTCGCGACCGCCTGCCTCAATACCGCGATCAGCCTCTACATCATGGACTTCATCCGCAAGGAGGATCTGGTCCGCAACGACGCGGTGAGGCTGTCGCTCTCGACGATCAGTTGGACGTTCGCGCCCTACATCGGCATCTGGCTCTACGAGCACGAGGGGCCCGGCGCCACGTTTCTGTGGGCAGGAAGCTGGGCCGTGCTGCTGGCGATCGTGTTCTGGTACTACCGGATGTCGGATCACATCGCGATCTCGCCGGCGAAGTCCGTGCCGTCGAGCCCGCTGTCGGCCATTCCCCGCTTCGTCAGTCAGCCGCGTCTGAGATTGGCTTGGCTCATCGCCTTCACGCGCTCGGCCTTCTGGACGACGGCTTTCATCTATGCACCGCTCCTCATGGTGACGACGGGGCAGAGCGGCACGACGAGCGGCATCGTCATCGCCGGGCTCAATATCGTGCTGGCGACCTGCTACCCGTGGGGACGGCTCGGCGAGCGGATCGGCATCCGCCCGGTGAGCACGATCTGCTTCGTGTTGATGGGGGCTTGCTTGCTGGCGGCCGGTGCTGCCGGCGAGGTTTGGCCTCTGATTGCGGCCGGCCTGCTCGTCGTCGGCGCGATCTTCGCCGCCGGCCTCGATGCGGTCGCCGCCGTGCCGTTCTACCGCGCGGTCAAGCCCCGCGAGCGGCCGCAGATGACGAGCGTCTACCGCACTTTCCTCGACATCGGCGAGCTGCTGCCGACGATGATCTACGGCGTGCTGCTCGGCTTCTTCGGGCTCGGCTCCGTCTTCGTCGCGCTCGGCATCTTCTCGCTCATCGTCAGCATGGTCGCCTGGCGCTACGTGCCGAAGGGGATGTGAGGGCCCTCAGACGAGCCCCGCCGCTTTCCTTGCCCACTCGGGATCGGACTTGGTCACGAGCTCCGGGATCAGGAAACGGAAGCTGCAGATCTTGTCGCCCCGCGTCTTGACCTTCTCCCACGCCACGGTGGCATTCGGATTGAACGCCTCGACCAGTCCCCTGTGCACGGCGACATCGTAGAGGTAGCCGAAGCTGAGCCCCTTCGGTCCTTCCTCGGCCCAGACGTCCGCCGCCGGACAATGCGTGCAGACGACGTGGAAGACGCCCGGCGTGATGTGCGTTTCCGGCCGGAATACGAACGTCGCGGCCTTGGGATCGCGCCGTTGCATGATGTCTGTCCACGTCTTCAGGTCGATCGGAAGCCCTTCCGCAATCGCCTGCTCGCGCATGCCGCGACCGCGCTCGGCGCCGAAATTGTAGAGGGCTTCTCGCATCACCTCCTCGCCTGCCGCATCGAAGCGCTCGACGAGGACGCGCCCCACATACATGCCGAGGGCGCCGAGCACGCCCATCGTCCGCCTGAAGAGACGGATGGCACGCTCCTCGTCGTCGAAGGCATCGGAGGGCGGCGCGTCGGAGCGGCCGGAGCTCGTGCCGGCGTAGTCGAAGGTGATCGACCACGGGGCCGTGGAAGATTGAGGGATCGCCACCGAGGACGCGGTCATCGCCGCATCGAACCCCTCGGCGAGACCTTGCAGCGTCTCGCGCCAGTAGGTCTCGAGAATCCCCGCCGGAACCTTGTGCGCAGCGAAATAGTCGGAACCCGGCACGCGATCGAGCTTGACGGTCGACCGCCGTGGGCCGCCCTCGGTTTTCAAGCGCCCATCCGCCTGAGCGAGCATGAGGTCGCCGTGATCCCAGGCGCGGAGCAAGGACATCGCATCGCGACCCTCGGCGCTGATCAGTGGCGCATCGTAGAGCGACTGGCCCCGATAGCGGCCGTACTGCCGGAACCCTTCGGCGACCGCTGCCATGCCGGGCTGTCCGAGACGCTTCTGGACCGCGTCCTGGATGTGCCGGATCAGGATCCAATAGTACTCGTCGATGATGCGGAGGGACTTGATGCGGCGATCACGATCCGACATGGCGATGCCTTCCCGACTGAGGAGGTATCGTGACATGATGCGCCGGCCTCGACGCACCGGCAATCGCGTTTGCATGATGCTGGACGAGCAAGTCCGCAGGGCAGACCTGCGCCGGGTCTGCTATCTCACGTCGATGACACCGGCTGCCGCCAGCTGCTCGATCTCCGCCTCGCCATAGCCGATCGACGCAAGCACCTCGCGCGTATGCTCGGCGAACCGCGGCGCGGCGCGCTCGTGCACGACCGGGTTTTCCGACAGCACGATCGGCGAGCGCACGCCCGGCACCGTACCTGAGGCCGCCCCCGTCGCCGGCAGGTCGACGCGCACGCCGCGCGCGACGATTTGCGGATCGTCGAACACCTCGGCGAGCGAGTTGATCGGCCCAGCGGGCACATGCGCTTTCTCGAGCGCCGAGAGCAGGTCCGCCTTCGTCTGCTTCACCGACTGCTCGAACAAAAGCGGGATCAGCACGTCGCGGTTCTTCACCCGATCGGCATTGCTCTTGAAGCGCGGATCGTCGGAGAGCGCGGGCACGCCCAGGATGCGGCAGGTCTCCGCATACTGCCGGTCGTTGCCGGTGGCGATGATGACGTGGCTGTCCGCCGTCGGGAACACCTGGTAGGGCACGATGTTGGGATGGGCATTGCCCATGCGCTTTGGGGCCTTGCCGGAGACCAGGAAGTTCGAGCCCTGATTGGCGAGCACGCCGACGAGGCTGTCGAGCAGCGCCATGTCGACATGCTGGCCGCGGCCCGTCGCCTCGCGCACCTTCAGCGCGGCCTGGATGCCGATTACGGCGTAGAGGCCGGTGAAGATGTCGGCAAAGGCGACGCCGATCTTCATCGGCTCGCCGTCGGGCGTGCCGGTCAAGTCCATGATGCCGCCCATGCCCTGGATCATGAAGTCATAACCGGCGCGATGCGCGTACGGGCCGGTCTGGCCGAAACCGGTGATCGAGCAGTACACGAGTCGCGGATTGACTTGGGCGAGGCTCTCGTAGTCGAGGCCGTACTTCTTCAAGCCGCCGACCTTGAAGTTCTCGATGAGGACGTCCGCTTCCGCCGCGAGCTTCTTGACGAGCGCTTGGCCCTCCGGCTTCTCGAAGTCGATGGCGACGGAGCGTTTGCCCCGGTTGCAGGAATGGTAGTAGGCGGCGTCGAGCTTGTTGCCATCCGCATCGGTCACGAAGGGCGGGCCCCAGACGCGCGTGTCGTCGCCGCCGCCGGTGCGCTCGACCTTGACGACGTCGGCGCCGAGATCGGCGAGCGTCTGTCCGACCCAGGGGCCGGCCAGAATGCGGGCGAGCTCGAGGACCTTCAGGCCCTTGTGTGGCGGCTGTGACATCGAGAGACCCACGCTGGCAATTGCACCGAGTGCAAGCTGTAGCGGTGCCGCGGCCGATTAGACAAGGGCACGAGCGTTTCAGGGGGCGGCGCTGGCCGTGCGCCGCTTCTTGGCCGACGCCGTGCGGGTCGCCTTGGGTTTCGCTCGGCGGTGGAGCGCCGCCCATTTGCGGCAGCTCGGCAGGCGAAGATTGCAGCGTACGGGGACGCCCGCCACGACACTCCGTTTGCCCGATTTCGAGGGCTTGGTCGCGCCCGGATAGAGCGCGATCGGCGTCACCTTGCGGACCTCTTCGAGATAGGCCCGCAGCGGACCCATGCCCGCGCTGGTCTTCGCATCCGCCGGCGTCGCTTCGGCCGCAACGGTCGTCTGCGCTGCGGCCGGATCGCAGGTCCGCGCGACTGGCATGCTGCCGTCGTACCCCGCGCTTGCTCCTTCGACGTGATACTCGCTCTTGCAGACACTGATGCGCGGCGGCGTGCGGTCCGTCTCGAAGCGATCGTAGGCGGGCTTGAGGCCCTGCCAGAACGTCGCCCAGGCTTCGGCCTTGTGCTTCTCGAGGTTCGCCGCCGTCATGCGAAACGGATAGACGTGCACGGCGATGCGCGCCTGGCCGCCGTCGAAAGCCTCCGTCGCCAACTCGAACAGCTCGTCGACGACCGAGTTCGTCATGGCGTAGCAGCCGATCGAGGCGCAACCGCCGTGGATCAGGATCGCCGAGCCGTCGCGGCCCTGATCGGCGTCGTAGGCGTTCGGGAAGTTGAGATCGAAGCCGCGATACCAGCGGCCGGTCCATCGCAGTTGGGCGGGCGAGACCGTGTAGAACCCTTCCGGGGCCTGCCGGTCGCCCTCGGCGAGCTTGGGCCCCAAATCGCCGCTGAACTTGCAGACGGGGTAGCTCTGGAACAACTCGAAGCGGTCGCCGCGCTGCATCCAGACCTCGAGCGCCGCCTCCGCCTTGAAGATGCGGATGTAAATCGGTGCGCCGCGGGTGAAGCCGGCTGCATCCAAGCGCTTGGCGAGCGAGGCCGGCGCGGCCTTGGCGGCGGTGGCTCCGGGCTTCGTCACGACCTCGAGAGTGGCGGCGGGTCTGGGCGCAAGGGCGAGACCGACGGCGACCGCAACGAGTGCGCCCGTCGTCCACCGGCACGCCACGCGCGCAAACTGTTGATACCACTTGACCATTGCAATTCGATCCTACCCCTGACCGTCGTCAGGAGTCACGCCGGTCGCTCACCGAGGTTACCGTCGAGGCGCAGCCCTCGCCGATGAGCTCGCTGCCGTCGGCGCCGGCCTTACCCGGCTCGAAGGCGTAGCGGCCGTTGCACACCTTGACCTTGGGAGGAACGCCCGACGCCTCGAAAGCGTCGTAGCCGGGCTTCAAGTCCATCCAGAAATCGTACCAGCGGTGGCCCTTGTAGAGGTCTAGGTTCACCTTCGTCATGCGGAAGGGGAAGGATTGGACCTGGAACCTGTCCTGTCCCTTGCCGATCGCCGCAGTGACGAGCCGCCAAATTTCGTCCACCGCCTCGTCGGTCACGGCGAAGCATCCCGCGGACGAGCAGCCGCCGTGAACCATTAGATAGTCGCCGGTTCGCCCATGTGCCCGGTCGTAGAGATTGGGATAGCCGAGATTGAACGAGCGATGATGCCGGCTCGCCGGATTGAGCTGATGCTTTGCGACCGTGTAGAAGCCCTCGGGCGCCTGACGGTCGCCGCGTGTGAGCTTGGGTCCGAGATCGCCCGCCCAGCGGCAGATCGGGTAGACGGCGAAGCGCTTGAAGCGGTCGCCCGACTTCATCCAGATCTCGAGCTCGGACTCGCGCTTGAAGATGCGCACGAGCACGGGCGCACCAAGCGACAAATCGGCAGCGGACAGTCGCGACTTGAATTGCCTGAGATCGGGCGTCCCGGCGATCGGGAGATTGCTCTTGTACCGGGCGAGCCGCTCCTTGCGCTCTGCTGACATCCGCCAGCCGTCGATCGTCTGGCGATACTTGGCGGGCACGTCGACGGCAACGGCGACGACACTCAGAATACCGGCCAGCAGCAGAAGCGTGCGCAGCGACAGTCGCATGACCTCCGGCACCCCCGGTTGCTTGTCCGAACTCCCAACGCTTCACGAACGGCTAGTAGCTCAGCACTCGTCGCCTACTGGCCCCGGCTGATCTCGAGCGGCCGGTGCCAACGCGCCACGCTCATGGTGGGCGTACGCGCCTTCGTCAAACCGTAGGGTGGCGGATTTGCGGCAGCCCATTGCGACTGCTCGGCGGCGAGGTTTCGCATCTTGGGGCCGATGGCGGTGACACGCTCGGCGGCCGGTGTGCCGGGCAGCCCCGTCTCGACGAAGGCCACCGGCTCGGGCCGCACGAAGGCAGGGCAGGGGCCGTCGGCATCGACGCGGGCAGTCTCGTCGTTGAACTTGACGTTGACGAGATAGCTGCGATTGCAGACGGCGACCTCGGGAGGTTGACGCGTCGTCTCGAAGTAATCGTAGCCTTCCTTCAAGCGCCCCCAGAAGCGGATCCACTTGTTGTCCTTGTGCCGCTTCATGTTCGCGTCCGTCATGTGGAACGGATAGGCGTGCACGGGGACGAAGGCCTCACCGCCAGCGAGCGCGTCGCGGGTCAGCGCGTAGATCTCCTCGACCAGCGCATCGGTCATCGCGTAGCAGCCGGCGGAGCGGCAGTTGCCGTGCACCATCACGGAGTTGCCCGTGCGACCGAGTGACTGGTCGTAGGCGTTGGGAAAGCCCAGGTTGAACGCGAGGTAATACTTCGAGTTCGGGTTCAACTGCGCCGGCGTGATCTTGTAGAAACCCTCGGGCGCCTGCCGGTCGCCCTCGGACTCCTTGGGGCCGAGATCGCCCGACCAGGTGCAGATCGGATAGGTCTTGAAGTGATAATAGTGGCCGTCGTCTCGCGCCTTCCAGACCTCGAGCTCCGACTCTTCCTTGAAGATGCGGATGAAGATCGGGGCGGCCGGCGTCATGCCCTTCGAGCCGAGCAGATGCATGGCCTCGACCGACAGGGGACGGGTTGCGGGGGTGTCCTCGACCACCTGGCTGCAGGCGGCAAGGAGGCATGCCAAAGCCATGGCAAGCCCGACGCGGGACAAACGCTTGCTCATCGATCGCCGTACGATGTTTCCACCACGCGCTTCCACGCGGACTCCCCTAACATCGATTCGGTAATGTTAATATTACGTTAACAGCCGCGAGGAAAGGCGGCACCCGGCCGCCGATATGACGGCTGCGACATATCACAGAGCATTGGGGCGGGAGCGGGGCTTTGCGCCTACAGCGACCGGCCGATCGCCATGAACTTTTCGTGACGCTGGCGGCGGATTTGCTCTGCCGTCATGCCGTCGAACTCGGCGAGTGCGGCAACGATCGCATCCGCCGTCGCCTCGATCGTGGCTGGCGGATCGCGATGGGCACCGCCCGTCGGCTCCTCGATGATGCGATCGATGATGCCGAGCCGCTCCAAGTCCTGGGCCGTGATCTTCATGGAGTTGGCGGCGTCCTCGGCCTTGTCCGAGTTGCGCCAGAGGATCGAGGCCGCGGCCTCCGGCGAGGCGACCGTATAGATCGAGTGCTCGAGCATCAGCACGCGGTTGGCGGTGGCGATCGCGACCGCACCGCCCGAGCCGCCCTCGCCGATGACGATGGCGATGATCGGCACGCCGAGCGCCAGGCACTTGTCGGTCGAGCGGGCGATGGCTTCCGCCTGGCCGCGCTCCTCGGCTTCGACGCCCGGATAGGCGCCGGCCGTGTCGATGAAGGTGACGAGCGGCAGCGAGAAGCGGTCGGCGAGCTCCATCAGGCGCTGGGCCTTGCGGTAGCCCTCGGGCTTCGCCATGCCGAAGTTGTGGCGGACGCGGCCTTCCGTGTCCGAGCCCTTCTCGTGGCCGAGGAGGACGACGGAGCGGCCGCGGAACCAGCCCGTGCCGCCGATGATCGCCGGGTCCTCGCCGTAGTGGCGGTCGCCGGCGAGCGGGGTAAAGTCGGTGACGAGCTTGTCGAGATAGTGCGAGAAATGCGGCCGGTCCTGGTGGCGGGCGACCTTGGTCTTCTGCCAGGGCGTCAGCTTGCCGTAGATCTCCTCGAGCGCGGTCTTGGCCTTCTGCTCGAGCTTGCCGATCTCGTCGCCGATGGGCACGCCGCCCTGTTGGCCGATGAGCGAGCGCAGCTCGACGACCTTGTTTTCGAGCTCGGCCACCGGCTTCTCGAAATCGAGGTAAGTTCTGAGCTTCATTCGCGCCGCTTTCGTCCGCTCGTTGCGTTGCAGCGGAAGTTCACCATTGAGCGCCCCCTGTCAAGCGACGGGGAGGGCGTCAGTCCTCCCTCAAGATAGGCTTTCCCGGCTGTTTTGCCAGCGGATGGTGATCGTTAACCAGCTTCTTCAGGCGCTCGGCCAGCACATGGGTGTAGATCTCGGTGGTCGAGATATTGGCATGGCCGAGCAGCTGCTGGACGGCCCGGAGATCGGCCCCACGGTCGAGGAGGTGGCTTGCGAAGGCATGCCTCAAGACGTGCGGCGAGACCCGCTCGGGGTCGAGGCCGGCGGCTTCGGCCAGAACCTTCAGCTCCTGGCCGACATGCTGGCGGGTGACGTGACCGGCTGCCGCATGGGAGGGAAACAGCCATTTCGATCGGCGGCCCGGGGCGAGCGTCGCCTCGGCATCGAGATAGAGGCCGAGTGCCCGCTTCGACGGGCCGGAGAGGGGCACGAGACGCTCCCGGCCACCTTTTCCCTTGATGGTAAGCATCCGCTCGTCGCCGTCGAGAACCCGGCGCGGCAACGAGACGAGCTCGCTCACGCGCATGCCCGTCGCATAGAGAAGCTCGACGAGGGTCAGAAGTCGGAGCGCCGAGAGCCGCTCGAGACCGGCCGTGGTGGACGCGCGATCCGCCGCCGCCGCCAGGAGCCGGTCGACCTCGCCGACCGACAGGATCCGGGGGAGCGGACGCTCGCGCTTCGGGCCGCCGATGGTCTCGGCGGGGTTGTCGGTGATCCGTCCGTCGGCTTCGAGGAACTTGAACAGCTGCCGCACCGCCGAAAGCCGGCGCGCCCGCGAGGCCGCTGCGAGCCCTTCGGTCTCCAGCCGTCCGATGTATTGACGGACATGGGCCGTAGCGACCTCCGTCAGCGACAGGCCTTCGTCGTCGAGGAACAGGCAGAAGCTTTCAAGATCGCGGCGATAGGCGTCCAGTGTGTTGGCCGAGGCGCCGCGCTCGGCGCTCAACATTTCAAGGAACTGCCGTGCCTCGCCGAGTGCACCCGCCATCTCAGCCGCCTGCCCGGCGTGGCCAGAGCGGATAGAGCGCCTCGAAGGCGAGCGTTCGTGCCTCCCGCTCCATGCCGACCTTGCGCAACGCCCGGATGACGTCGCCGACGACGAGCTGATGCGCCCCCGACGGTCCGCCCTTTGCGAGCGCAAGCACGGAGAGCAGAACCGTCTGCGGCCGGTTGCCTGCCTGCACGGCGGCCTGCAGCTTGGAGAGGAGCCCGGTCTCGGGCAGGTCGCCGTCGTTGGCCTGCGTGCCGCTGCCCGCCATCTCCCAGACCGGGATGGGCACGTTGTATTCCAGTGCGTCGAGCACGGTCACCGTGCGCTGGAGAACGTCCGGTGTGAACAGACCGGCCTTGGCGGCGCGCTCGAGCTCGGACATGGCCTCACCGCGGCCCTCGCGGGCGCCGCTTCCCATATCGGCGAGCACCAGCCAGTGGCCGAGGCCGGTGCGATTGCCGCTCGTGTCGAGCTCGGCGTCGCGCGTGATCCAAGCGGCGGCTTCCGCCCGCCGGCCGGCCGCCACCAAGACCTCGACGGCCGTCTCGCCGAACCAGCCGATCTCGCCGACTTGGGGAAGGGCGACCACGGCATCGGCGAGCAGGGCGGCGGCGGGATAGCCGAAGCCCTCGCGCGTCGTCTCGTCGAGCAGGGCGCGGATGTAGCGGGACTTCCGCAGCATGGCCGACTCTTTCGTGGCGGCCTGGTAGAGGATGGCGCGCTTCAAAGTGCCTTCGGCATCCTGGGCGAGCGGGTTCTGCCGAACGTCCGGCGCGATCTCGATCGCCGTGTACGCCTCCGAAAGCACGGAGGCCGGCGCGAGGTGCGCGAGCACCGTCTGCTCGGTTGCCTCGGCGCGCGAGAGCGCATCATCCCCTGGGCTCTCGGCAATAAGCGAGATCAGGGCAGGCGAAGGCTTCTCGCTCAAGTCCTGCATCCGGATGGGACGCATCAGCCCCAGCAGACGCGCCTCCGCCAGATCATGCACACGAGCATCACCCAACTCGGGCGCGCTCCCCGAGCCGAGCCCATCGAGAACGGCAAGGGTGATCGGCCGGTCGAGCCCGCTCTCGCGCATGACGTCGGCCGCGAGTGCGGTCTGCGTCTCGTCGCGGGTGGCGGCGGCGCAGAAGGCAGCTGTCGAGACGAAGTCGGTCCGGTAGGGCTGATCGAGCTTGATCGCCTCGGCGGCGGCGACGGACTTCAGGATCGGGCAGGCGCTGGTGCCATCGCCGTCGGCGAGCGCGGCGCGGGCGAGGAGAAGCGAAAGTTTCAGATCGCCTTGCGGAGCTTTGGCGAGCAGCGCCGCCGCATCCTTCGACCAGCCGCCATCGAGCAGCTCCCGTGCCCGATAGGCGAGCGCATCCGGTTGGCCGACCGGTCCGCCCTTCAACAGCTGATGCCAGAGGGAGGCGAGCATCGGCGAGCCGAGTGGATGGCTCGCCTCCTTGGACAGGTGCTCGATCTCGGTCAACGGCAGGCCAAGCCACTCCGCTGGACCGGCGGTTGCGGACTGTGCCGGCGAGGAGGGCGTGCTGTCAGGTGATGGTGCAACGTCGCCCTGATCGCCTTCGATCGGAGGCAGGTCGCTGCTTTCGATGCTGCCGGCTATCGCAGGAAGGGGCGTCGAGAGAACCGCGAGCGCGAGGACAATGCGGCTAAGGCGTCCTGATCTTGACGCCATAAACGGGCTTGCTGATTTCCCGCGTCTCAGGCTCGAAGAACACCGCAGCCGCATACAGCCCCGCATAGAGCACGCCGACGACCACACCCAACACCGCCAGAAATCGAAAGAGACTGGGCATGCAATGGCTCTCGTGGCGGTACCTTGAGCGGCATTTTGGCTCTATTGTGACTCAACGCTGTAACCTTGCCGGGGAATCCGGGCAAGCCTGAGGCCTGACTTGGTTGTCAGCAACTCGCGAATGTGAAACAGACGCGGGATGGACCCATCCGCGCCGTCCGGCTACCAAGAGGCCATGCCCCCCGCCGCAAGACCAAATCAGAAGCCCGACCCCGCTGAGCTTGCGGAGACGATTCGCGGCCGGCTCGGCGAGCGGGCGATCGTTCTCGTCGGCATGATGGGCGCGGGCAAGTCCTCGATCGGCCGGCGACTCGCGGATCGGCTGGGCCTGCCGTTCGCCGATGCCGATACGGCGATCGAGGAGGCGGCCGGCAAAACCATCTCCGAGATTTTCGCCGAGCACGGCGAGGCCTATTTCCGCGACGGCGAGCGCCGCGTCATCGGCCGCCTGCTCGAGACGGGCGGCAAGGTGCTCGCGACCGGCGGTGGCGCCTTCATGAACGAGGCGACGCGCGAGCTCATCGCCGAGCGTGGCGTCGCCATCTGGCTCAAGGCCTCGCTGCCGGTGCTCATGGAGCGCGTGAAGCGGCGGTCCAACCGGCCGCTCTTGAAGACCGAGGATCCCGAAGGGGTGCTCAAGCGGCTGATCGACGAGCGCTATCCCGTCTACGCTGTCGCGGACTTGACCATCGAGAGCCGGGACGTCCCGCACGAGGTGATCCTCGACGAGATCGTCTTCGGCCTGGACGAGGTGCTCGGCCGGTCGCTCGGACGACAGAGAATGAGGGTTCGTATGGCGGTGTCGCAATCGGCCGTGGTTGCCGTGGCGCTGGCCGGGCGCAGCTACGATATCCTCATCGGCCGTGGGCTGATCGGCGGGCTCGGAAACGTGATAACAGATCGCTTTCCCAATACGCGCGTCGCGATCGTGACGGACACCACCGTCGGGGGGATTCACCTCGAAGCTCTTAAGGCAGGCCTTGGCGGTGTCCAATGCCTGGGCGTCAGCACGGTCGGCGCTGGCGAAGCATCCAAGAACGCGGGCGAGCTGGCGCGCGTCGCCGACGATCTGCTCGGCATGGGCGTCGAACGCAACGACCTCGTCATCGCGTTGGGCGGCGGCGTGGTCGGCGATCTCACGGGTTTCGTGTCCGCTGTCTTGAGGCGTGGCGTCCGCTTTGTCCAAGTGCCGACGACGCTGTTGGCGCAGGTCGATTCCTCCGTCGGCGGCAAGACCGGTATCAACTCGAAGTACGGCAAGAACCTCATCGGCGCCTTTCATCAGCCGGTGCTGGTCGCCGCCGATACGGACGCGCTGCGGACCTTGCCGAAACGCCAGCTCGCCGCGGGCTATGCGGAGGTCGCGAAGTACGGTCTTCTCGGCGACCTCGCCTTCTTCGAGTGGCTCGAGCAGTCGCAAGACGCCGTGCTCGGCCTCGAGGATGCCGCGCTCCGCCATGCCATCGAGGTGAGCTGCCGGGCGAAGGCCGCCATCGTTGCGCGCGACGAAACCGAGACGGGCGATCGCGCTCTCCTCAATCTCGGACACACGTTCGGCCATGCGCTCGAAGCCTGGGCCGGCTACAGCGATCGCCTGCTGCACGGGGAAGCGATCGCGATCGGCATGGTGCTAGCGTTTCAATTCTCCGAGCGGCGGGGGCTGTGCAAGGCGGGAACGGCCGAGCGCGTGGCGTCGCACTTGGCCCGCGCCGGGCTACCCACACGCATCGCCGATGCGCCGGGTGCACCTCGGCCGACGGTGCCGCAGCTCATCGAGCTGATGGGCCAGGACAAGAAGGTCCAGCGCGGCCATCCGACTCTCATCCTGGTCCGTGGTATCGGCGAGGCCTTCATCAGCCGCGACCAGAGCTGGGCCGAGATCGGCGATTTCCTCAACGACCATTGCGGTTGAGCTAACTCCATGGACACGCTCGTCATCTGGCTGAACGGCGGCGTCATCGTGATGCTGATCCTGCTCTCGGCCTATTTCAACATCGCCGAGACCAGCCTGACCGGCGCGTCGCGGGCGCGCATGCACGCGCTCGAGCAGGAGGGCAATCGCCGGGCAACGCGGGTCAACAGAATTCTCAACATGCCCGAGAAGATGATCGGCACCGTGCTCATCGGCAATACGCTGGTGGACATGCTGGCGGCGGCACTCGCCACGAGTCTCGCGGTGGCGCTGTTCGGAGATGCCGGCGTCTTGATCGCGACCGGCGCCATGACCTTGCTCGTCGTCATCTTCGCGGCCGTGCTGCCCAAGACGATCGCGATCTCGGACCCCGATCGCGTGGCGCTGCTCGTCGCGACGCCGATGCGCTGGACGATCACGGCATTCCGCCCGGTGGCCGCGACCGTCGAGGTGATCGTCGCCGCACTGCTCCGCCTGACGCCGTCGACCAAGGACGACGAGGCCAACATCCTGGCGGCGCACGAGGAAATTCGCGGCGCCATCGATCTCCATCACAAGGAAGGGACCGTCGTCAAAGGCGAGCGCGACATGCTCGGCGGCATCCTCGACCTCACCGATCTCGAGGTCGCGGACGTCATGGTGCATCGCCTCAAGATGGAGACGCTTTCGGCCGACGATCCGCCCGAGAAGGTCGTCGAGGCGGCGCTGGCGAGCGCGCATACGCGACTGCCGGTGTGGAAGGGGGATCCCGACAACATCATCGGCGTGCTGCACGTCAAGGACCTGTTGCGCGAGCTCGGCAAACGCAATTGGGACGCCGCGAGCGTCGACATCGCCGCCATCGCGAGCGAGACCTGGTTCGTCCCCGACACCACGACGCTCAAGAGCCAGCTCAGCCAATTCCAGAAGCGCAACAGTCACTTGGGGCTCGTCGTCGACGAGTATGGCGAGGTGCAGGGGTTGGTGACCCTCGAGGACATCCTGGAAGAGATCGTCGGCCAGATCTCGGACGAGTTCGATCGCTCGGAGGCGCTGATCCGGCCACAATCGGACGGTCGCGTCATCGTCGACGGCTCGCTACCGATCCGCGACCTGAACCGCCACATGGATTGGAATCTGCCGGACGAAGAAGCGACGACGATTGCCGGTCTCGTCATCCACGAGGCGCAGATGATCCCCGAGTCGGGCCGCGCTTTCACGTTCCACGGCTATCGCTTCGAGGTCCTGCGCAAGAGCCGCAATCGCATCACGGCGCTCAGGATCGCCAAGCTCGACCGGCCGGCCGATGCGGACAGCGGCGCGTGATCAAGGCTGGATGAGGTTGCCGACGAAGGGCAGCTCGCGGAAGCGGTGGGCCAAATCCATGCCGTAGCCGACGACGAACACGTTCGGGCAATCGAAGGCCTTGTGGTCGGCCTTGATGCTGACGCCGCGCTCGACGGGTTTGTCGAGCAGCACGCAAGTCACGATCTCGCGCGCGCCGCGGGCCGCCATCAGATCCTTGGCGAAGGCGAGCGTGCGGCCGGACTCGAGAATATCGTCGATCAGCAGCACGTTGCGGTCGCGCACGTCGGTCTCGAGGTCGCGCAGGATCTTCACCTGACCCGAGGAGCGCATGGCGTCGCGATAGCTCGACAGCGAGATGAAATCGACCTCGGGCGAAAGCCCGGCCTTGTGCAGACCGCGGATGAGATCGGCGGCGAAGACGAAGCTGCCCTTCAGAATGGCGACGACCAGCAGGCGATCGAGCTTGCGGGCCGCGATCTCACCCGCCAGCACCTCGATGCGCTGGGCGATCTCGGCGCCACTGAAAATCGTTTCGATCTTGGGAGAGTCGGACGGATTGGCCATCATCGGCGCCTTGAGGTGACTTAACTCTGGGGCCGGTCCTCAGAGACCGGTGGCGAAGCGGACCTGAACGGCCCGCGTAGCGTCCGCTGGAACGGGCACCGTCGCCGCGAATTTCGCCGTCTTGCCGGCCTGAAGCGTCTTCGGCAGGGCATCGGCCTCGGCATGATAGAAGAGCTCGTCGCCGTTCGCATCCTTGAAGGCGATGACAACGGAGGGCACTTTCACCGCATCCTTGGTCACGTTCTCGACGCCGACCGAGATCGCCAGCGCCCGCCGGCCGGACGGGGTCGTGCTCCAGGCCGCTGTCACGTCGCGGAACTCGAGGCCGTAGCGGTTCACCGGCATGCCGAAGCTTGCATAGTAGGGGGCAGCCCCAGGCAGCCAGGCGACGACCTGGTCGCGACCGGCATAGGCATAGGCCGCGATCGCTCCCATGGCGGCGAGATAGGCGACCCAGCCGACGATCGTCGCCGCGCGGCGGCCGCGCGACGAGCCCCGCGGCTCCCGGTCGAGGCGCGCATCACGGCGTGGGCTGAAGTCGTCCTGACCGAACTGATCGCGGTCGTAGTCGCCGTAGGCATCGTCGCGATACGTCTCCTGCGGCGGCTCGCGGTACTGCTGGCGAGGCGGTTGCCGCGGGGCGCGTGGAGCGGCCGCGACCGGCTCGTCGTCGAAATAGCCCGCATCGGGCCCCTTCGGAGGGGCCGGGCGACGGGGTGGCGGCGCCTCGTCGGCCTCGAAATCGTTCCGGCGCGGCATCGGCGGCGGTTGCAATGGCGCGGGTTGCGGTGCGGCAAAGCTCTCGGCGTGGTAGCCGTTGGTCTCGGTCTCAGCGGTGCCGTTGAACCCGTTGGCGGCGTGCGCCGTGGGCTCGGGGCCGAACAGCGAGCTTTGGGCGACCCTCGGCTCGGGCACCGGCGGGGCCGGCACGCGAAGCGTCGGAGCGACGGGCCGCGGCACGGAAATTTCCGATGCGGCGACGGGCGCAGGCGGCGCCGAAACCGGCTCGGGCGATTTCGCAGGGGCAGGCGGCGCTGCGGCAGCCGGATCGATCGCCTCCGCCTTCCAGACATGCGAGCACCGCATGCACTTGACCTTGCGGCCCGCGGCTTGCGGCTGCTTCGATATATCGTAGGTCGACCCGCAATTGGGGCACCGAATGATCATGTCCCGGCCCGGTTCCTCAAAGTCTCGCCCGAATAGTAGAGCAAAAAGTGGAGCGAGTAAGGCTCAAAACGCTAGTATGGCGGTTCGAATGTCGCCTTCGCCGCTCGGCAGACGCAGGCCTGCCGATTGCGAAGCTCGCTGGGAGTGTTGCGAGCGCTGACGAACTTTGCGATCGGGACACGCCCTAGCCCGATTCGGGATGCTAGAGGATGGGCGCGCCGAAAGGGAGGTGCTTCTCTCTTCTGCGTCGATTGATGGCAAGGTCCGCTCGAGGGCCGGACGGGAGAGCGGAAGGTAATGATCCGGCTGGAGAATGTCGGGCTCAGATACGGGCGGGGACCGCAGATCCTCAAGAGCGTGTCGTTCCATCTGCGTCCGGGCTCGTTCCACTTCCTGACCGGACCGTCGGGGGCGGGAAAAACCTCGCTCTTACGCATGCTTTTCATGTCGCAGGCACCATCCAGCGGTCAGGTCCATCTCTTCGAGAACGACGTCTCGCACGTCGACCCGGCCAAGCGCGCGCAGCTCAGGCGCCGAATCGGCATCGTCTTCCAGGACTTCCGCCTGCTCGATCATTTGACGACATGGGAGAACGTGGCGTTGCCGCTGCGCGTCGTCGGCAAGCGCCTGACCGACTATCGTGAGGACGTGACCGACCTCTTGCAGTGGGTCGGCCTCGGCGACCGGATGTATGCCTATCCCTCGATTTTGTCGGGCGGCGAGAAGCAGCGCGCGGCCATCGCCCGCGCTGTCATCGGCAAACCCGAGCTGCTGCTCGCTGACGAGCCGACCGGAAACGTCGACCCGCAGATGGCGCGGCGGCTGTTGCGCCTGTTCGTCGAGCTCAACCGGCTCGGCACCTCCGTCGTCATCGCGACCCACGACTACCAGCTGATGAAGCAGTTCAAGACCCCACGCCTGGAGCTCCACGACGGTCATGTCCGCATCGTATGACAACCCCTACGGGGCGAGCCGCGCACCGGAGCCCGAGCCCGAGGACGCGGTCAGGCCCGTCACCGAGGATGCCTTCGAGCAAGGTGTGCCCGCGCGTCAGAAGTCCGGCCAGAAGTCGACGGCCTCGGCGCCGATCGTGCCGGCGGGCTCCGTCACCGGCAACTCGCTCATGCTGGTCATCGCCATCATGTGCTTCTTTGCCTGCCTGACGGCCGGCGTCGTCTATCTCGTCAACCAGACGGCCGCCGCCTGGATGCGCGACGTCGGCACCGAGGTGACGGTGACCGTTCTCCAGCAGGACAACACCGAGCAGACCGACAAGCTCGTCAGCGACGTCGCCTTCTATTTGGGCACGTTGCCGGGCATCTCCGACCGCCGCATCGTCACGGCCGAAGAATCGGCCAAGCTGCTCGAGCCCTGGCTCGGCCAGTCGGAGGCGATCGGCGCGCTGCCCGTTCCTCGCCTGATCGCCGTCGCGATCGATGCGGGCTCGCCGCCCGATATCGATGCCCTCCGCGAGGCGCTGAAATCCCAGTATCCAACGGGCGATGTACAACTCGACGACCATCGCCAATGGCAGTCGCAGATCCGTGCCGTGACCCGGTTCCTGGCGCTGGTCGGCTTGGGTGTGCTGGTTCTCGTCGGCGCGGCGACCGTTCTCCTCATCGTCTCGGCGACGCGGAGCGCCATGGCCTCCAACCGCGAGATCGTCGAGGTGTTGCACTTCGTCGGCGCGACCGACCGCTTCATCGCCCGCGAGTTCGAGCGTCATTTCCTGACGTTGGGCGTCAAAGCCGGCCTGTTCGGTGCGATCGCGGCAGCCGCGTTCTTCTTCTTGATGCCGTTCCTGACGCCGTTCCTCGGTGGCGGCCAGGTCACGGACGCGCAGATGGGCTATCTCGTCGGCAGCGGGGTGCTCGACTTGGCGGGGTATATCCTGCTCGGCATCGTCGTCATCGTCGTGGCCGCGCTGTGCATGCTGACCTCGCGCTACGGGGTTTATCGAATTCTCAACGTTCGCGATTAATAGGGCTTTTTCCTTATCTGGGGCCCGAGCAAAGCAGCCGTTTCGCTTAGAGGCTCAAATCGGCTAAGCTCGCTCGCAAAGTTCGATCCGGCTGGAGGCCAGACTAGCCCGCGATGAAGCAGCTCGCCACATGGATGACCCGGCTGATGATGGCGCTCATCGTGGCGTTCGGGCTGGGGTTTGCCGTGTTCGCGGAGGCGATCGCCCGGCAGCCCGGCGGTGATCCCGGCCGTGCGGACGCCATCGTCGCCTTGACCGGCGGCGAGGACCGGATCGACGAGGCGGTTCGTCTGCTCGTCGAGGGGCACGGCACGCGGCTTCTCATCTCGGGCGTCAATGCCAAGACGTCGAAGGATGCGCTCCAGAGTCAGGCGCCGGCGCCCTCCGACCTCTACGACTGCTGCATCGATCTCGGCCGCGAGGCGCGCGACACGATCGGCAATGCCACCGAGACGCAGGCCTGGGTGGAGCAGCACGGCTTCCGGACGCTCATCATCGTCACGTCGGGCTACCACATGCCCCGCTCGATCGCCGAGCTCACTCGCGTGCTGCCGGGCGTCGCGCTGGTGCCCCATCCCGTGGTGACGGACAAGCTGCACGTGGATCGCTGGTGGCGGCATCCGCCGACGGCGCGCGTGCTGTTTCGCGAGTACTTGAAGTTCATTCCGGCGACGGCCCGGCTGCTCTGGACGCAGATTGCCGGTGGTGAGGTGCGGCCGCCCGATGCTGGGACTGGCGATCAGGTCTCGACCTTGTAAGCCGATGACCGTCCTGCGCTCGATCCTGTTCAACCTGGCCTTCTACATCGCGAGCGCGCTCATTCTCGTGCTGGGGAGCCCGCTGCTCTTAGGCCCCCGGTCGTGGGCCATGGCGGGCCTCGCGTTCCATGCCCGCGTGTCGCTCTTTCTCCTGCGCTGGATCGCCGGCATCCGCATGGAGGTGCGGGGCCGCGATCGCCTCCCCAGTGGCGCCGCGCTCGTCGCCTCCAAGCACCAGTCGGCGTGGGACACTTTCGCGCTCGTGCCGCTGTTTGCCGATCCCGCGCTCGTCATGAAGTCCGAGCTGCTGAAGATCCCCTTCTACGGCTGGTTCTCGCGTAAGTTCGAGATGATCTTCGTCGAGCGCGAGAAGCGGGCGAGTGCGCTGAAGCAGATGCTGAAAGATGCTCAAGCGCGCCGCGACCAAGGCCGTCAGATCCTGATCTTTCCCGAGGGCAACCGGCGGGCGCCCGGAGCGCCGCCGGACTACAAACCGGGCATCATGGCGCTCTATGATGGTCTCGGATTGCCGTGTGTGCCGATGGCGCTCAACTCCGGTCTCTACTGGCCGCGCCGCTCGTTCTGGCGGCATCCCGGCACGATCATCGTCGAGGTGCTCGAGCCGATCCCGGCGGGGCTGCCGCGCAAGGAGTTTCTACGGCAGCTCGAAGCGGTGATCGAGGAGGCTTCGGCGCGGCTGATTGCCGAGGCGATGGCGTCGAAGCGGCCGCCGCCCATGCCGGCGCTGCCCCCCGAGACCGCATCGGAGAACGGATCTCTCGTTTAGTACAAATCAAGAACATTTCTTGACCGCGACGCTCTTTTGAGGTAGTCTTCTCAAGCTCGGCCCGAGGACCAGCGGAGAGGGCATGCCTCAGGAATTCAAGGTCTTTTCCGGGATCTCGGAGCACATCTGGGACCTCAAATACCGCCTCCGCGATGAGGCCGGTCAGCCGGTCGACCGGACGATCGACGATACCTTCCGGCGGGTCGCCGAAGCCGCGGCGGCGCCCGAGAAGTCGCACAGCCGGCGCTGGGCCGATCGCTTCCACGAGGCGATGGCGGATTTCGCCTTTCTTCCCGCCGGCCGCATTCTTGCCGGCGCCGGCACGGGCCGCGACGTCACGCTCTTCAACTGCTTCGTCATGGGACGGATCGAGGACGACCTCTCCGCCATTTTCGAGGGCGTCAAGGAAGGTGCGCTGACGATGCAGCAGGGCGGCGGCATCGGCATGGATTTTTCCACGCTCCGCCCGAAGGGGGCGCTCGTTCGAAGCGTCGGCGCCGACGCCTCGGGGCCGGTGAGCTTCATGGACGTCTGGGATGCGATGTGCCGCACCATCATGTCGGCCGGTGCACGCCGGGGCGCCATGATGGGAACGCTCCGTTGCGATCACCCCGACATCGAGACCTTCATCGACGCCAAGGCCGATGCCGCGCGCTTGCGCAACTTCAACGTCTCCGTGCTCGTGACCGACGCCTTCGTCGAAGCGGCGAAAGCCGATGCCGATTGGCCGCTGGTGTTCGGCGGCCAAGTCTTCCGGACGGTCAAAGCCCAAGCATTATGGCGCAAGATCATGCGCGCCACCTACGACTATGCCGAGCCCGGCGTCATCTTCATCGATCGCGTCAACGCCGAGAACAACCTGGCGTACTGCGAGACGATCAGCGCGACCAATCCGTGCGTGACCGGCGACACGTGGGTGCAGACGTCGGGGGGGCCGCGCCAGGTTTCAGACCTTGTCGGCAAACCGTTCGAGGCTCGCATCGATGGCACCGATCATGAAACTGGTACGCGCGGCTTCTTCAGCTCCGGCACAAAGTCCGTCTATCGGCTCGAGACCGTGGAAGGCTACGGCCTCCGGCTCACCGCCGACCATCGCGTGAAACGGGTCGTGCGGATGACCCGCCACGTCACCGAGACCGAATGGTGTGCCGCATCGAGCCTCGTCGCTGGCGACGAGATCGTCATCGGCGATCATCGTCTCTCTCCCGGCTGGCCAGGCGCCCACACCTTCGAGGAAGGCTATCTGATCGGGCTTCTGATCGGCGACGGCACGCTCAAGGAGGACAAGGCCGTCCTCTCCGTCTGGCTGCCGGCCGTGGCGGCCGGAGGAGAGCAGGACGTGGCCATGAGCGGCGTCACAGGCGTCATGACCGCAGCGCTCGACGCGGTGAGAACATTGCCGCACCGGAGCGATTTCAAGGGCTGGCAGGTCGTCGGGGGGAGGGCCGAGCGGCGCCTCGTCCTCGGCCGCCTCCGCGAGCTGGCGCTCGGCCTCGGTCTCGGTCCCGGCCACAAGACGATCACACCCGGCATCGAGCGAACATCGAGCGCGTTTCACCGGGGCGTTCTGCGGGGGCTGTTCGATGCGGACGGCTCGGTTCAGGGCAATCACGAGAAAGGCGTGTCGGTGCGATTGGCGCAATCCGACCGTCCGATGCTCGCAGCGGTTCAGCGCATGCTTCTGCGACTGGGCATCGCCTCGGCCATTTATCACCGCCGCGCGGCCGGCTCAGCGGTGCTCCCTGACGGGAAAGGGGGATCGCGCAGCTATCCGACTGCAGCCCAGTACGAGCTCATCGTCAGGGGCGACAATCTCGTTTGCTTCCGAGAGCAGGTTGGCTTCGCGGATACCTCCAAGGCTCAGGCGCTGGCGCGTGCTCTCGCTGGCTACCAGCGCTCGTTCAACCGCGAGCGGTTCACGGCGCGTGTGCGGGGGCTCGTTCCCGACGGCGTCGAAGAGGTGTTCGACGTCGCCGTCCCCGGCGTCAACTGCTTCGACGCCAATGGCCTGCACGCCCACAACTGCGGCGAGCAGCCGTTGCCGCCCTACGGCGCCTGCCTGCTCGGATCGATCAATCTGACGCGGCTCGTGAAGAACCCGTTCGCGGAAAATGCCAGCCTCGATGAAACGCGACTGGCCGCGCTCGCCGGCACGGCCATTCGCTTCCTCGACAACGTCATCGATATCTCACGCTATCCTTTGAAACCGCAGCGCAAGGAGGCAAAGGCGAAGCGCCGGATCGGACTGGGTGTCACGGGCCTCGCCGATGCGCTGATCATGCTCGGCGCACCCTATGGCAGCGAGCGCGGACGGGCGCTCGCGCAAAGGGTCATGGCGGCGATCGAGGCCGCCGCCTATGCCGAAAGTGTCGAGCTCGCGCGCGAGAAGGGCGCGTTTCCGCTGTTCGACGCCAAAGCCTATCTCGCTGCGCCCAGGATCGCGCGCAAGGATTCGGCGCTGCGCAAGGCGATCGCCAAGCACGGCATCCGCAACGGTCTCCTCACCTCGATCGCGCCAACGGGCACGATCTCGCTCTTGGCCGGCAATGTGTCGAGCGGCATCGAGCCGGTGTTCGACTTCCGCTACGACCGCCGCATCCTCACGCCCGAGGGCGCCGAGCGGCACGAGGTGGTCGAGGACTATGCGCATCGCCTATTCCGGCATCTGCGTGGTCCCGAGGCGGCGCGACCGGACACCTTCGTGAAGGCGGGGGATCTCAGCCCTTCGGCTCATCTCGCCATGCAGGCGGCGCTGCAGGCGCACGTCGATTCCTCGATCTCCAAGACGATCAACTGTCCCGAGGGCATCAGTTTCGCGGATTTCGAGAGCATCTATCTCGAGGCGCATGCGCTGAAGCTCAAGGGCTGCACCACCTATCGGCCGAACGCGGTGACGGGGGCCGTTTTGAAGGAGCTGTCCGAGGCGCCCGTAGCTGGCGCGACCGCCGTCGCACAGCGAAGTGCGCGCGAGCTCGACATGACGAGCCTCGCCAAGCCCTTGCAGCGCGAGCCCGTGCTCGAGGGCTACACCTACAAGCTCAAGTGGCCCGACAGCGATCATGCCATGTACATCACCATCAACGACACGACGGTGGATGGGCGCAGGCGGCCGTTCGAGGTCTTCATCAATTCCAAGAACCTCGAGCACTACGCCTGGACGGTGGCGCTGACCCGCATGATCAGCGCCGTGTTCCGGCGCGGCGGCGACGTCGCCTTCGTCGTCGAGGAGCTGAAGGCCGTCTTCGATCCGCGCGGCGGACAATGGATGGGCGGACGCTTCGTGCCGAGCCTCCTCGCCGCCATCGGCGAGATCATCGAGACGCACATGATCAACATCGGCTTCCTGGTGCCCGAGCCCAGGCCCGGCATGGAGGTCATCTCGAATGGCCGGGAGCCCATCGAAGCCGTGACGGGTTCGGCTCAAGGCGATCGGCCGCCGCCGGGGCCGCGCAAGTTCTGCCCCAAGTGCAACATGCCGTCCCTCATCGTGCAGGAGGGGTGCTGGCTCTGCACCTCGTGCGGCTTCTCGAAATGTAGCTAGGTCAAGGGGATAAGGCGCTGGCCGCATGCGACACTATTGCCGCAGCGGGTCGGGAATACCTCCGTGTCAAGGAATTTTCGCCTTAGTTCCGCTTGAAACCCCGATTAATCCTCCCAACTGTTGCAAGCGTATTGTAAAGCTTCACGCTCCGACGGCGCCGACAAGCGCCCGAAAGGCCAAAGATGAGCAGGATCTCCAACACCCGTTCGCTCGACGCAGGCGCGGCCCTCGCCACGACCTCGCCGCTCGACGGCGTGCGCCGCCTGCATATCTGGCGCGGTGCCTCGGGCCGCCGCTACATCCATGGCGTTTTCGGTCTTCTCGACTGCCCCGAGGTCGAGCATGCGGCCTACGTCCTCGTCCGCCGCACGGCGGAAGGCCGTCGCGAGGCGCTGCGCATCGATCGCACCGCCGATATCGCGCCGTCCCTGAACTTGGCCGAAATCCGCCGCCACGCGGCTGTGCTCGGCGCCAACGAGGTGCACGTGCACGGGCTTGCCCGTGGCGAGGCGGCCCGCGCGACGCTGATGTTCGACCTGCGCGCCGGTCAGTTCGGCACGCTCGCCGCGCAAGCGGACCTCGCCCGCCCGATCGCCACCTGCGCGGGCTGAGCACCAACCTGGCCAGCCGGCGTGTGCAATCTCTATTCGATGACGCGCAACGTCGAGGCGATCCGGCGCCTGTTCGGCATCTCTCACAATCGCGCGACGTCCGTCGAGCCGCTACCGGCGATCTTTCCGGGTCATGTCGCTCCGATCGTTCGTGAAGCCGACGGCGCGCGCGAGCTCGTGACGATGGCGTGGGGCTTCGTGCTCCTGCAACTGGGCCGGGCGCCGAAGCGGGTCACGAACACGCGTGACGACAAGGTGCAGGGTAGCTTCTGGCGGCAGAGCTTCGAGGAGCGGCGCTGCCTGGTGCCCGCAAGCTCCTTTGCCGAGCCCAACGCCGATGTGAAGCCGGCGACCTGGCACTGGTTCGCGCTGGCCGGCGAGGAGCCACGCCCGCTGTTTGCGTTCGCCGGGCTCTGGCGGCGCTATCGGGGGCCGGTGAAGAAGGACGGCGAGATCGTCGAGCAGGAGGTATTCTCCTTCATGACGACGACGCCGAACACTTTGGTCGGATCGATCAATCATGAGCGGATGCCCGTGCTGCTCGGCGACGAGCGGGCTTTCGCGACGTGGCTCCAGGGCTCTCCCGCGGAGGCTCGCGCGCTTCTCACCGAATATCCGCCGGAGCGGATGCGGATGGTTCAGGCGGGCTACGACAAGATCGACCTGCTCGCGCCCTGAGATCTCTTACAACCCCAACCGCCGCCGATGATTCTGGCGCATGAGCTTGATGACGGGGAGTTGCGGGCGCTTGGGCTCGCAGCCGCTCGGGCCCGGCATCGGCAGCGTGATCAGCCGCGAGCGGCGGGCGCGCTCGCGCGGGCTCATCTCGCCAGACGGCATATGCCAGCAGGTGCCGACGAGGCCGACGACCCGATCGAGCGCGCGATCGCGGATGCCGAGCTCCTTCAGATGCCGGTGGGTCGACAGCACATAGTCCATGTCGAGGCCGGAGCGGCCACGGCTCGAGCGCACGATCGCAGCCTGCGCGGCGAGCGAGAGCCGGCCCGCATACTGCGGATGCCGCCGCTCGACGAGGCAGCACAATGCTAAGACCTGCCGACCGCTGCCGTCCTCGAGAGCGACAGTGCGATGCCCGAGCCGGTAGATGCCGGTGATGAGCTCGCGCTCGGCCAAATAGGCGAGCGTCGCCGGTCGCGACGGCGCCGGCACCAGGAAGGCGACGCCTTCGCAACTGCCGCCCTGGTCGAGGCCGAAGACGAGGCCCGGCCGCTCGGGCGTGCCGCGATACTCGGTCGAGTAGACGCAGAGCGCGCGGTGATAGCCGGTCAGAACGGCGTGCTGGGCCTCCTCGTAGGGGAAGCCCGGGTTCCACATCAGCGAGCCGTAGCCGAACACCCAGAGGTCGGACATGGCGGCCGTCAATCCAAACTGTGAAGTCGGACGCGTCGAGGGCTCCCTTCCCCCCGTGAGGGGGAAGGCCAAGCGCCCTGGGCTTGGGAGCGAAGCGAGCAAGTCCTTGGGCGCTTGGGATGGGGGGAATGACGCGGACTCGCAAGCCGCCGGAGCCCCCCCACCCTAGCCCTCCCCCTCAAGGGGGGAGGGGATCCCACTACGACCGCATCGCGCACAGTGACTCTGAGGCTCTGTGCCATGTCATCAGTCCGTCTTCACCGGCGGCTCTTGGGCGGTGCGGCTCTGGTAAAGCGACCTCCCGGCCGTATCCTGTCCGGCGGCGACGATGCCGCGGCGGATGGCCCGTGTGCGTGTGAAGAAGGCTTCCAGCATCGCCCCGTCGCCCCAGCGGATGGCGCGCTGCAGCTGTGCGAGATCCTCGTTGAAGCGGCCGAGCATCTCGAGCACCGCCTCCTTGTTGTTGAGGAAGACGTCGCGCCACATGATGGGATCGGAAGCGGCAATGCGCGTGAAATCGCGGAAGCCGCCGGCCGAGAACTTGATCACCTCGGACTTCGTGACGGCTTCGAGATCGTCCGCCGTGCCGACGATGTTGTAGGCGATCAGATGCGGCACGTGGCTCGTGATGGCGAGCACGAGGTCGTGGTGGTCGGGCGACATGATCTCGACGTTGGAGCCGCAGGCTTCCCAGAGGGTCTTGAGCTTCGCGACGGCTTTAGGATCGGTGCCGTCGGGCGGCGTGAGGATCGTCCAGCGCCCGTCGAACAGCTCGGCAAAACCGGACTCGGGTCCGGAAAACTCGGTGCCGGCGATGGGATGGCCGGGCACGAAGTGCACGCCCTCCGGCACATGCGGGCCGACGCTCGCCACGATCGCGCCTTTGACGGAACCGACGTCGGTGACGATGGCGCCCTTGGCGAGCTTCGGCCCGATGCGCTCGGCAATCGGACCGCACGCCCCCACAGGCGCGCACAAGATCACGAGATCGGCGCCCTCGACGGCGGCTTCCGCCGTCTCGAACGCTTTCGTGACGAGGCCGAGCGACAGCGCTTTCGCGCGGGTCTCCGCACTCTTGGCGTGGCCGACGATCTCGCGCGCAAGACCGCGCCGCCGCATGGCATGGCTCAAAGACGAGCCGATGAGGCCGATGCCGATGAGCGCGACGCGCTCGAACAGGGGCGCGCTCATGCCTTTGCCCCCATGAAGTCGCGCAGCGCCGCGATGACGGCCTCGTTCTCGGCCTCGGTGCCGATGGTCAGCCGCAGGGCGTTCTTGAGACCGTAGCCGTCCATGCGCCTCAGGATAATGCTCTTCGACTTGAGGAAAGCATCGGCCGCCGGTGCGGTCTTGGGCCCACTCTCGGGGAATTGCACGAGGTGGAAATTGCAGACGCTCGGCGTCACCTTGAGGCCGATCGCCGTCAGCGCTTCGGAAAGCCGTGTGAGCCAGCGGTCGTTGTGAGCGAGGTTGGCATCGAAGTGCGCGCGGTCGGTCAGCGCCGCGACGCCGGCTGCGATCGCGGCACTCGTGACGTTGAACGGACCGCGGATGCGATTGAGAAGATCGGCCATCGTCTCGGGGCAGTAGGCCCAGCCGATGCGCGTGCCGGCGAGGCCGTAGATCTTGGAGAACGTCCGCGTCATGACGACGTTCTCGTTCGTCGCGACCAGCTCGAGGCCGGCCTCGTAGTCGTTCTTGCGCACGAACTCGGCATAGGCCGCGTCGAGCACGAGCACGACGTTGCCAGGGAGCGCGCGATGCAGCCGCTTCACCTCGTCGAAGGGAATGTAGGTGCCGGTCGGATTGTTGGGATTGGCGAGCCAGACGAGGCGCGTGCGGGGCGTCACGGCAGCGAGGATCGCATCGACGTCCGTGTGCAGGTTCTTTTCCGGCACGACGACCGGCGTCGCGCCCGCCGCCTTCGTGGCGATCGGGTACACGAGAAAGCCGTGCGCGGTGTAGATCGCCTCGGTGCCGGGGCCCAAATAGACGTTGGCGATGAGACTCAAAAGCTCGTCGGAGCCTGCGCCGCAGACGATGCGGTCGGCATTGAGGCCGTAGTGGGTGGCGAGCGCCTGGCGCAGCGCCGTCGCCGAGCCGTCCGGGTAGCGGGCGAGATTTGCCGCCTCGGCACGCACGGCTTCGACGGCCTTCGGGCTCGGTCCGAGCGCCGACTCGTTCGACGACAGCTTGATCGGTTTGACGCCTCCCGGCACGGCGCTCTCGCCGGGAATGTAGGGGGCGATGTCGAGGATGCCCGGCTGGGGCGTGGGACGGGACATGGCGGGCTCGGTGTTAAGGATGCGCGGCCGGGGCCGCCCGCCCGAGTGATAGCAGGGTCATCCCGTCGGCTGCAAATCAGTGCTGGCCCGCAGGCCCCGAGCTAGGCGAAAGGACCTACGAGTTGGTACTTCTTCGTCATCCGCCCCCTCGACCCGCGTCTGCTGTTCCTCAGCTTGATCGGCGTGGCGGTGGAGCAGGGTAGGTTGTTGCCGTTGGGGGTTCAGCCGGCCTTCGGCCGGACTCTCATGCTGGATCCCCACGCTTGCTGCGCGCTTCGCGCTCGCGCGTGAGGATGACGGATTAAGTGGAGATTGCCGATACTCTCGTCATCCTCATCCGAGCGAGCAATGCGAGCGAAGGATGGGGATCCAGCGTGAGAGTCCGGCCGAAGGCCGTCGCAAAGTTTACGGCCAAAGTGTCTCCCCTGGATCCCCGTCCGGCGCTCGCTTCGCTCACTTGGACGAGGATGACGAAGCTTGGGTTGCTCGTATATGTTGACCCTCTCCCTGGTTTCGCGAATAACCGCCCGGATCGCTCAAGCCAGCCGAGAGCCCCGTTGACCCCGCCCAACGACCAGAAACCCGACGTCGCGATCCGCTCTCAAGGCGGCGGCGATGTCGTGCTCGAAGGGACGGCCAAGGGCGTCGTGCGCGATCCCGTCCTGCTCGCGCGGCTGAACGAGACCGCGGCGGTCGCCCGCTTCGAGGCGCCGCTGAAGCTCGACAGCGGGCAGTCGCTCGCACCATTCGAGGTCGCCTACACAACCTATGGGTCGCTCAACCCGGACAAGTCGAACGCGATCCTCGTTTGCCACGCTTTGACCGGTGATCAGTACTCGGCGACGCCCAATCCCGACACCGGCCGCGAGGGCTGGTGGACCACGATGATCGGTCCGGGCAAGCCGGTCGATACCGATCGCTACTTCGTCATCACCTCGAACGTGCTCGGCGGCTGCATGGGCTCGTCGGGCCCGAAACGCCCGGACCCCAAGACGGGGAAACCCTACGGCGTCGACTTCCCGGTCATCACCATCGGCGACATGGTGAAGGCGCAGGCGCGGCTCGTCGATCATCTGGGCATCGACACGCTGTTCGCCGTCATCGGCGGCTCGATGGGCGGCATGCAGGTGCTCGAATGGGCGGTCAAGTTCAAGGATCGCGTGTTCGCCGCGCTCCCGATCGCCACCGCCGCGCGCCACTCCTCGCAGAACATCGCCTTCCACGAGGTCGGCCGGCAGGCGATCATGGCCGATCCCGGCTGGTTCGCCGGCCGCTACTACGATCAGCCTGACGCAGCGCTAGCGATCGGCCCGCGCAAGGGACTCGCGGTTGCCCGCATGGCGGCCCACATCACCTATCTTTCGGAGGAGGCGCTGCACCGCAAGTTCGGCCGCAACCTGCAGGACCGTGACGAGAAGACGTTCACCTTCGGCGCCGACTTCCAAGTCGAGAGCTACCTGCGCTACCAGGGCCATGGCTTCGTCGACCGCTTCGACGCCAACAGCTATCTCTACATCACGCGCGCCATGGACTACTTCGATCTCCCCGCCGAGTACGGGGCTAAGCTCGCGAACGCGTTTGCCGGTACGAAGACCCGGTTCTGCGTCGTCTCCTTCACGTCCGACTGGCTCTATCCGACGCGCGAGAACCGCACGATCGTGCAGGCGCTCAACGCGGTGGCCGCCAACGTCTCATTCGTCGAGGTGACGAGCGACAAGGGGCACGATGCCTTCCTGCTGGACGAGCCCGAGCTCATCGCGACGGTCTCTGGGTTCCTCGAAAGCAGCGCGCGCCTGCGCGGCCTCAAACCAGCGACGAGGGGCGCCGCCCGCTGATGTCACACCCGAGCGAGACCCCGGCCGCGCGCACGCCGCGCATCGATCATCTGCTGATCGCCGACATGGTCGCGCTGGGCGCGCGTGTGCTCGACGTCGGCTGCGGCGACGGTGACCTGCTCGAGCTCTTGGCGGAGCGGCGTCAGGTCGACGGCCGCGGCATCGAGAAGGGGCGGGCGGAGGTGTCGGAGTGTGTCGCCCGCGGCCTCTCGGTGATCCATGGCGATGCCGACGTCGATCTCGAATTCTACCCCGACAAGTCGTTCGACTATGCGATCCTGTCGCTCACCATCCAGGCGACAGAAGCGCCGAAGCCGGTTTTGGAGAATCTACTTCGGATCGGCCGGCATGCGATCGTCTCGTTCCCCAACTTCGCGCATTGGCGGCCGCGCTTCCAGTTCACGATCACCGGCCGGATGCCGGTGACGGACAGCTTGCCCTATCGCTGGTACGACACGCCCAACATCCACCTCTGCTCGATCCGCGACTTCCTCGACCTGTGCGGTGAGGCCGGCGCGCGCGTCGAGAAGCTCATCGTGCTCGATGGCGCGGGCCGCGCGGTGTCGGGCAAGGTGCCGGGCTTCCTCCAGAACCTGCTCGGCACACAGGCGCTCGTGCTGCTCACCCGGAACGGGTGAAGCGGCGGCGCGAAGTCTGTCCCGGCTGATGCCGTAGCTGCTCGACCCGTTGCGCCGTTTGCGGCGCGAGCGCCCGCAGCCGCATCCGCCGTCCGCGCACCGGCACCGCGAGCCCGCCCATCATGCGCTTCGAGGCCTCGACGACGACGAGTCCCGCGAAGGCTGGCCAGAGGGTGAGACCGATGCGCTCGATCGGCATCGCGGCCCGCTGCAGGGCGCGCACATGCAGCGGCGGTACGGCGAGCGCGTGCCCGATGCTCTCGACCGAAAGCATGGCGCTGTCGAGCAGCCGCTCGAGCTGGCCGCGGCTGTAAGGCCGTCCATGGCCGAAGGGCGTCGACTCGCGCTGCGCCCACAGGCCACGGCGATTGGCGGCGACGATGAGCAGCCGGCCCTCCGGCGACAGCACCCGCCAGAGCTCGCGCAGCACATGGCGCACATCGCCGGTCATTTCCAGGGCATGGATCGCGAGGATGCGATCGACGCTGCCGTCGGGGAGCGGGAGCTGGTCCTCCTCGACGAGGGCGGTGAGGTTCTTCGTGGCCTTCGGCCAGCGGCGCACGCCTTGACCCGCCGGCATCAGCGCGACGACCCTCTCGGCTTCCTCCCGGAAGCTGCCGAGATAGGGAACCGGATAGCCGATGCCGGCGAGCGATTGGCCGGCGAGCGACGGCCAGCGCGCGCGGATTTCACGCCCGACGAGACGCCGGACCATGATGCCGGACGGCGTGTCGTAGAAGTCGATGAGCTCGTTGACGTCCTGGTACATGGCTTGGCCGTTGGCTCTCGACGGGGGCGCCCGGCCATTGTGGCATCGACGGGCTCAAGCCGACAATCCTCAATCGGTCCGAAAGTCCCCGGCGTGACGGCGGCAGGGACTTGTGTTTGATTGGGGCCAACACCCGTCAGCAACACCGGATAGCCCCATGCCCGCCCTCGAAATTCGTCAGTTTCCCTGTCTCTCCGACAATTTCGGAGTGATCCTCCGGGATCCCGCGACCAATACCGTCGCGGCGATCGACGCCCCTGAGGAGGCTGCCGTCGAGGCGGCGCTGAAGGCTGCCGGCTGGGCCCTGACCCACATTCTCGTGACCCACCATCACGCCGATCACACGGATGGCATCGCGGCGCTGAAGGCCCGCTACAAGGCGACCGTCATCGGCCCCAAGAATGACGCCGCCAAGATCGCCGGCCTCGACAAGACCGTCGGCGGCGGGGACTCGTTCAAGCTCGGCCAAATCGAGGTGCGCGTGCTCGACACACCCGGCCACACGCTCGGCCACATCACCTTCTGGATGCCGGAGGCGAAGGCCGCCTTCGTCGGCGACACGCTGTTCTCGATCGGCTGCGGCCGCGTCATCGAGGGCGACATGCGGATGATGTGGGAGAGCCTCGCCAAGCTCGCGGCGCTGCCGGCCGATACCGCCATCTATTGCGGCCACGAATACACGGCGGCCAACGCCAAGTTCGCGCTGACGATCGAGCCCGAGAACGCGGCGCTCCAGGCCCGCGCCAAGGAGGTCGAGGGGTTGCGGGCTCAAGGCAAGCCGACGCTGCCGACGACGATTGCCGCCGAGCTCGCCGCCAATCCGTTCATCCGTCCGCAGAGCCAGGCGATCCGCAAACGGCTCGGGCTCGAGGGCGCTGAGGACTGGCAGGTGTTCGCCGAGGTGCGCGAGCGCAAGAACAAGTCCTGACGCGCATCGCGACCCAAAAACGAATCAGTTGACGAGGCGGAAGGCTGAGGCGGACGTGTGGCAGCCGCCTCCTCCACCTTTCATCCAAAGCATAGATTAATGGCAAGCCTCTGAGCGGGCGAACGAATTCCGGTTGCGTCCCACCTGAGGCGCGCCCGCGCTTGCGGGGCGAGGCTCGATCACTACACTCGCCCGCAACAGTGGGTGGCGGGGGCAACATAAGCCATGAAACGAGAGTCCGGAGGACCGTGCCTCAGCGCGGTGTTCGTCGACTACGACAACATCTATCTGTCGCTGAAGCGCAAGGACGAGGACGCGGCCAAGCGGTTCGCCAAGGATGCGGGCCTGTGGATTCGCGCCATCGAGAGCGGCAAGCTCATCACGCCGACCGGCTCGATCGATTTGGGCGCGCCGCGCCGCATCGTCATGAACCGATGCTACGGCAACCCGGTGCCGCGCCGCAATCCGCGCGACAACTCGACCGACATGAGCTCGTTCCCCTTCGTGCGCCATCACTTCCTGCGCGCGGGCTTCGAGATCATCGACTGTCCGCCCTTGACGGCGCAGCTCAAGAACTCGTCCGACATCCGCATGGTGATGGATGTCCGCGACTTCCTCACCCACGAGACCTATTTCGACGAGTTCATCATCCTGTCGAGCGATGCGGACTTCACGCCCGTCCTGCATCGCCTGCGCGCGCATGCCCGCCGCACGATCATCTACGCCAACGAGCAAACCGCCTCGCCCTACACGGCGATCTGCGACGGCGAGGTCAAGGAGATGGACCTCGTTCGCCTGCTGACGAAGAGCGAGGGGGCGAGCCAGGAGAGCTCGTCCGCGCCGGTCTCCGTCGAGCTGCCGCGGCTGGAAATTCTCGAGCTCGTCGCCGAGGCGATCTATGCCTCCGACAAGCCGGTGCCGCTCGAGGTGCTGGCCGACAAGGCGACGCGGTCGCTCGGTCATGATCGCACGATCGGCACGAGCTGGGCGGGCTTCGGCTCGTTCCGCGCCTTCCTGGCGGCGAACCTGCCCGACGACATCCGCCTGACCGAGCAGGCGCCGTTCCTGGCCTTCGAGCCCAAGCGGCACGGCCAGCCCGGCATTATCGAGCGCCGTCCGCCGCAGATCGAGAGCCCGGTCGTGCCGGCCTCGAAGGCGATCGCGCCGCCCGTCACCATCGAGGTGCCGGAGCTGCCGATGCCGAATGTCCAGCCGGCGATGACGGCGCCTGTCGCGCGCGAGCCCGCGCCTGCGGCTGCGCCGCTCGCACGGCAGATCGAGCCGACGCTGCCGATGCCGCCGCAAGCTGTGGCGCCGCCGGCAGTTCGCAAGCCTGCTCCGCCTCCGGCCGCGCCGGCTCCGCAGATCGCCAAGCAGCCCGCGAATTTGCAGGCCTCCATCGCCCGCATCCACGAGGCTTGCCAGGCCCCGCCGCTCGCGCCGCAGGACTATCGCACGCTGTTCGAGGTGATGGCGCTCGAGATCAACGAGAACAATCTGAGTGGTGCGCAGACCATCTCCAACATCCAGGAGCGGGCAAGCGCGCGCGGTCTCGAGGTCAAGCGCGACGACGTGCGCTTCGTGCTCGACGTCGTGAGCGAGGCCGATCCGTGGTTCGAGCAGGGGGCCTCGCCCAACCTGTTCGCCGGCCGCTTCCGGAACTTCGCGGTGGCGCGCTGCCGCGGTCAGGGGCTGAACCTCACCGCCGACGAGCTCGATCTCATTGATGCCTGGTTCGCGGGTGGTCCGGTCGGCGCGCAGATGGCGCAGCGGCACGCGAGCTATGCGCAACAGCAGATCGCCATGGAGCGCGCGGCCCAGGCCGCCGACACTGGCGGCGCCGGCGACTTTGCCGGGCAGGATGTGCTCAACATGCCGAGGTTCGTCCGGCAGCGTTAGCCTCTTCGCTTCCCCCCTTCGAGGGGGAAGGCCAAGCGACTTGGGTTAAGCGCACAGCTAAACCCTTAGTCGCTTGGGATGAGGGGGAAGGCGCGAGCAAGGATTTGTTTGTTTCGCCCCCCCACCCTGTCCCTCCCCCTCAAGGGGGGAGGGAAGCGTTCAGCTCGTCCAGATTGCCCGTCAATGCACGCAGCCCCTCACGTGCAGCAGCTCTTCTCGTTCTTCACCATCGGCACGTCGAACGCCGGGTTCTTGTCGAAGAAGCCGGCCGGCATCCAGTGGAAGCCGGCGTAGACGCACGGCTGCACGGGGAAATCCTCCGGCCGCGGCAGGTGGTGATAGTTGAGCGTGTACCAGACGACGACGTTCTCGTTTTCGAGCTTCGCATCGCGCTTGGTCCACTTCGGCAGACCGTCGCCACCCTGATGCTGGTTGGGGTATTTGCCCGCCGCGAACAATTCGTCGCCCCGATACTGCGTCGCCCAGAAATGCTTGAACATGAAGCCCGCGCGCTGGGCGACGTGTGCCTCGGGCCTGAGAAACGGCACGCCGTTGACGCCCGGCACGAGCTTGTAGCCGACCGGCACGCCATAGGCGTTCTTTACGTTCGGATTGACGACCTTCCAGTAGCGCGCGCGTTCCAGATCCATCGTGCGCTGCGCGGCGAGCTCCGACTCGAGCGGCCGCACGATGACCTTGCCGGCGTTCCCCCACGCATTGTCCGGCCCGGCCGGCGCCATCTCGCAATCGATCTCGCGCACCGCATTCCTCTCGCCGTCCACCGCCATGTCGAAGCGGAAGTTGAACGAGTGCTGGTGCACGTGCGAGGTGATGCCGTGGGCGACGGTCTCGCCGTAAGCCGAATGCTCGCCGACAGGTATGCCGCTTGGAAACGGAATGCCCGTCGCCTTGATCTCGATGCCGATCGTGCCGTCCTGATAGAAGTACCAGAAGAAGCCGTAGACGTAGTTGCCGATGGTGGCGATCGAGGAGACGACGAGGCGGCGCGAGCGCGCGCTCGTCACCTGGTTGTTGAGCCAGTTCGTATATTTCCAGAGGAGACCGTAGTCCTCCTCGTGCATGCAGATGGCGTTCTTGATCGTGCGCGTCTGGCCGTTCCAGTCGTGCATGTCCATGTCGAAGTAGTGGATGTGGCCCAAGCAATCGCAGCCGAGCGTCAGGCTGTCGAGCAATTGCCCGATGCCGTACTCGCCGGTGTCGAAGGCGTTGCGGCGGAAGTTGCCACCGGTCGGATCGCCGTAGGGCACCACCATCTCCGACATCGAGGCGCGGTGCATGATCGAGCGCAGGCGCCCGCCGTCCTCGTAGCCGATCTCGTGCAGCACGAGGCCCTCGCGCACGTTGAAGCCGACGCGGAAGCGCCACTTCTGCCAGCGCACGACATGGCCCTCGACGGTGAAGCTCGGTCCCTCCGGCTGTGTGACGTGGAGCGGTTTGATGTCGGTGCGCAGCTCTGTGCGGTTGTGGATCTTGGCGGGCTCTGGCGGCAGGGGGACGACGCCAAAGTCGTCGACGCGCAGCACTTTTCCCGCCCGCAGGTCGATCACCGGATGCAGGTTGGCGATCGGCATGGCATAGGGATTGTCGCCGTCCTCGGAGGCGAGCCAGCAATGGCCGTAGGCGATCCGCTGCCCGTCCTCGCCCTTGATGCCGAAGTAGCCCGCCGCCCACGGCTCGATGATGACGCGGCTGAAGTCCGTGATGCCACGCTTCTTGAGCGCCGCCTGTACTTGCGGATCATCCGCGGCGATCTTCATCCCCTCGTTGAACTCGTCGATGACGATGCGCGCTTGCGCGTCCGGCACATGCGCCCAGGCTTCGAGCTTGCCCGCTGCGAGATCGACCAATCCATCGAAGGTGCGGCCACTCGATCGCTCGTAGAAGCAGACATGGGCCTTGCGCCAGGTGCTTCCTTGTTTCAGCACCGCCTTGTCGGGTTCGGCGGTCGCAACCGTCTCGACCCAGGCCGTCTTATCGAGCCCGCCGTCGCGGCGCACGATGGCGACTACCGCATCGATCTCGGCGGCGCTCAGCGGATCGAGCGGGTAGGGTGCATGGGCTTTGGTCGTCGGCATGGGGCGGGCTCGTCGGTTGGAGAGTAGGGTCAGCGCAGCGCCGCAGCGATCGCATCGAAGGCCGCGAGGTTCAGGTGATCCATCGTATCGCCCGAGGGCTCCGGTTGCGAGGACGTCTTGGCGATGACGATCTCGCTCGCCCCATCGACGATCAGCCACTGGCCGTGAATGCCGGACGCGAGGCAGGTGTCGTTGTCGAGGCGATTGTACCACTTGCTGCGGTAGCGACAGCTCTTGATGAAATTCACCATGTCGCCGTCGTTCCAATGCTCGACGCTGCCGCCGGTGCGGATGTCGTCGACCCAGGTGCCGGGCACGACCTGCCGCCCATTGGCGACGCCGCGGCAGCGCATCATCTCGCCGACACGAGCGAGATCTTCGACCGTCACGCAAATGCCGCCGGCGGTGCGCGGCGCGCCCGCCGGATCGACCGTCACATAGGCATCGGATGCCGCGCCCATCGGTTGCCAGATGCGCTCGGAGAACATCTGCGCGAATGGCCGCCCGCCTGCGCGCTCGAGGATCCAGCCGAGCAGATCGGAGTTGGGCGATTGATAGTGGAAATGGTGACCGTGCGGATGATCGGCTTTTTCGGTCGAGGTCAGGAAGCCGTGCAAGGTCTCGCTCGAATTGCCGGTGCGCGGGTTCCACCCGGTCGCCGCGCGATAGCGCAGGAACGTGGTATCCGGATTGAGATAGTCCTCGGTGAACTGCAGCGAGACGGTCATGTCGAGCACGTGCCGCACGGTGGCGTCGCCATACGCCGAGCCCTTGGCCTCTGGGATATAGCGCGTGACCGGAGCGTCGGGATCGAGCAGGCCGTCGCTCGCGAGCACGCCGGCAAGCAGCGCCATCAGCGATTTCGACACCGAGAAGACGACGTGCGGCTGCGCTTGCGTCTCGGCATTGCGATACCACTCGTGCACGACCTTGCCGCGCCGGAGCACGACGAGCGCATCGCTCGCGGAGGCATCGAGATACTGCGAAAGGTTCATGCCTTCGCCGCTCGGGCTCCGCACTTCGAGCCGCGACAGATCGCGGAGAGATCGCGCGAGTGGCGTGGCGGCGCCGGCTGACGTTGCGATGTTGGCGGTCGGCAGGATCTCACGGACGCGCGTGAAGCTTGAGCGATTGAACGGCGGCGTCCGCCAGTTGGCGAGGGTGGTACCGGTGGGGGATGTCATGCTTGTCGATCTTGCTGTTGCTGCTACTGGACGTGTCGGCGAGGCATTTCGGTCGGAAAGGCGCGGCATGCGGTAGGGTGGACTGAGCCCTTCGGCGAAGTCCACCGCAGCAGACACGGTGCCCGTGGTGGTGGACTTCGCGTGCGCTCAGTCCACCCTACGGGCCCCCACCACGGTTGGCCGAAGTCTGTAGGTTGGACTGGCGCGGCACGCGCGTAACCCAACAAAGGGATGTAATCTGGCTGTTGGGTTACGCGCTCTGCGCTAACCCAACCTACGCCCAAGGAGAACAGTCCTCCCTGCGACTCCAGCAAACGATCCGCGTTCACTTCGATTGCATCCGATCGGCGATGAGGCCGATCATCTCGAACATGACGGCGGCGGCCACCATCGCCGTGATGTTGTTGGGCTGGTCCTTCGTCGGCATGAGACACACGACATCACCGCCGACGACGTTCTTGCCACGCATCGCCCGGAGCAGCCGCACCGCCTCGTTCATGCGGAAGCCCTCGACGCCGGCCTCTAGGTTCGACACCGCCGGCGCCACCGAGGGATCGAGGCAGTCCAAATCGAAGGTGATGTAGAGCGGGCTGTCGCCGACGCGCTTCTGGATGATGTCGATCGAGCGCTCGGGCCCGAGCTCGCGATAGCGGTCGATGTCGATCACCTCGTAGCCGTGGCGGCGCGAGGTCTCGAGCCAGTCGAGCGTGCGCGTATTGCCACGCATGCCGATCTGCACGCTCTTCGACGCGTCGATGCGGCCCTCCTTCACGAGATAGCTCGCCCAGTGCGCAGCCGACCGCTTGGCCCCCATCCAGTGATCGAGATTTTCGTAGCAGTCGGTGTGGGCGTCGAGATGGAGGAGCGCGACCGGCTTGCCTTGCGTGAGCTTCGACTCCTTGCCCGCGAGCCCCAACAGAATCCCGCCCGTCACCGCGTGATCGCCGCCGATGGAAACGACGGGTTTGCCGGCATCCGCGATGCGCCGGTAGAACGCCTGCATGCGATCGATGCAGGCCTCGTTGTCCATCGCTTCCGGAAACGGCACGTCGCCGAGATCGTGGATATGGGCAATCGACCAGGGATCGATGCCGAAGGCGTTGTGCATGCGCCGGTTGTGCGCCGAGACGTTGCGTACTGCACGCGGTCCGAGATGCTGGTCGCGCTCGGTCGAGCCGTTACCGGAGGAGTGCGGCACGCCGGCAACCGCGATATCGCAATTCCGCGGATCGGGATCGATCGGACAGCGGAAGAGCGACGCGACGCCCCACCAGTAGATCGCGTCCATCATCTGCTCGGGGGGAAACTTGTCGGGGGCTTTGGCCATCGGGAGAGCTCCTAGCTGACACTCAAGCGGGTGCGACGGTAGACGAGAAGAGCGCAGAGCGCCGACGCCAGCCAGCAAATCGTCATGGCGACGAGCATCGGCAGGCTCGAGGTCGACAGCATCGCGCCGACCGCCGTCGTCATCGACGAGGCGATCAGCATCTGCACCATGCCGCCGACGCCCGAGGCCGTGCCCGACAGCGCCGGGCGCAACGCCATCGCGCCGACGGTTGCGGACGGCAGCGTCACGCCGTTCGAGAAGGTCATGAACATCATCGGCAGAAAGAGCGCGATCGGCCGGTTGATGCCCGACATCAGCCAGAAGAGCGCGATCCCGATGGTGGCGAGCACGACGCCGAGCCCGAGCATCTTCACTGGTCCCAACCGTGCCGCGAGCTTCGCCGAGGCGAAATTGCCCGCCATGTAGCCGATCGACATCAGGATGAAGTAGTTGACGAAGTGGCTCGGCGGCTCGCCCATGATCTTCTCGAAGATGTAGGGTGCGACGCCTAAGAACGAAAAGAACATGCCGGAGGCGAACGCGGCCGCGCCGGTGTAGCCCCAGAACATCGGCACCGAGAGCAGCTCGCGCGCTTCTCTCAATATCTGTCCGAGCGTGCGCGCCTGGCCGAGATAGCGGTTCGTTTCCGCAAGCAGTGTGGCGGCGAGCGCGGCCAAGCCGATGCCGACCATCGTGATCAGCCAGAAGATCGCGCGCCAGCCCGAGTAGTCGACGAGATAGCCACCGAACAGCGTGCCGGCCAACGGCGCCAGGATCATCACCATGACCATGTAGCTGATCTTGGCGGTGGCGGCGTCGCGCTCGTGGGTGTCGTAGACGATCGTGCGCGAGAGGATGAAGGCGGTGGCGCCACCGCCCGCCTGCAGCGAGCGCCCGGCGATCATGACGGCCGCCGATGGCGCGAGCGCGGAGATGAGGCTTCCCAAGGCGAACACGGCGAGGCCGAAGATGACGAGCTGGCGGCGGCCGTAGCGATCCGACAGCGGGCCCGCGATGAGCTGCGCCAGTCCGAAGGCGAGCAACGCCACGGTGAGCGCCAGCTGCACGACCACATAAGGCACGGCGAAATCGTCGGCGATCCGCGGCAGCGCGGGCGTCATCGCGTTGAGTGCGAACGGGCTCGCCGAGGTCAGCGCGACGAGGAGCAGAAAGGGCGGGGACGGAGCGCGCGCGAGGCCGCCGGTCGGCGCTCCAGCCGTTGATAGCGGCTTCTGCAACGGCGTTTCCCTCGCGTCTCGGCCGGACGTATGGCGGTCGTTAACAAGTCCTTGCCACAGGATGGGGGCGAGCGCCACGCCGCTCGCCTCATGGCTGGCCTCCGGGCGCAATTCGCCGGCGACGGTTACGAAGTGTTTGCACCCTTGGACCTATGATGGGGTCGAGTTTGGTACCTCGGTGGCGGCGTCAGACCCGCTCCGGCGTGTGCTCGAGGCGTCGCCATGGACCCGTTGCCCAATGTTGCGTTGCGTGCGATCGGCCCGGAGTACCGCTCCGGCGCCTACGTCGCCGTGCTCGTCGACACGGAGCGGCTGAAGCCGACCGAGCTCGTGCACGAGGACCGGGTCCGCAAGCTCATGACGAAGATCCGCAAGCACGGCATCTGGCGCGTGCCGATTCTCGTCGAGGCGACGGTGCATGCGATCATGGACGGCCATCACCGCTATACGGCCGCCTGCCGGCTGGGCTTGAGACGCGTGCCCGCTGTCGTGCTCGCCTACGGCGATCCGCGCCTGACGCTCGCCTCCTGGAATGGCGAGACCTATCGGCCCGAGGACGTCATCGAGGCCGCCCGCACCGGGCGGACGATGCCGCAGAAGTCGACGCGGCATATCCTAGAGCCCGGCCTTGCCAGTGTTCGCGTCACGCTCGATGCGCTGGCTTAGAAAGTTGCTTGGTGGCGTTTCGTAGGACGGACTGAGCCCGGCCTTGATCCGGGGGAGGTCCGCCGCGGCAATCTCGGTGCTCGTGATGGTGGACTACTCCCGGCCAAAGGCCGGGCTTGGTTCACCCTACGACCGCATCAGCGCTCCCGACGTCACGCCTTGATGCGCTTACCCTCCGGGTCGTGCATCGGCTTCAGGCTGGCCTTCGCCGCGTAGCGCTTGTCGCCGATCTCGATCTCGAACTTGGACGCCATCAGCTCCGCATTCGTGACGGAGGGATCGCACTTCACGTAGCCCATGCCGATCGCGCCGCCGAGGAAGTGGCCGTAGTTGGCGCTCGTGACGTAACCGCAGGGCTTGCCGTGGCGGAAGATCGGCTCGTGGTGATAGAGCAGCGGCTCGGGGTCCTCGAGCATGAATTGCACCATGCGCTTCTTCACGCCCTGCTGCTTGACGCGCAGCACGCTCTCGCGGCCGATGAAGTCGCCGAAGCGCGAGCGCTTCTTGTCGGTCTTGACGGCGAAGCCCAGGCCCGCTTCCAGAACGTGCTCCTCGTCCGACATGTCGTGGCCCATGTGCCGATAGGCCTTCTCGATGCGGCAGCTATCGAGCACGTGCAACCCGCAGGGCTTGAGCCCCATCGGCGCGCCCGCCTCCCAGATCGTGTCGAACACCTGCCGCGCGAGATCGGCGGTGACGTAGATTTCCCAGCCGAGCTCGCCGACATAGGTCAACCGATGCGCGCGCACCATCGCCATGCCGAGCTCGACCTCCTTCACGGTGCCGAAGGGGAAGGCCTCGTTCGATAGATCGGCTCGTATGACCTTGGACAGAAGCTCGCGCGACTTCGGTCCCATGACGGGAATGACCGTCTCCATGGGCGTGATGTCGGTCGCAACACAATGCGCGTCGGCGGGCGTGTGGCGCTTCAGCCAGGCGAGGTCGCGGACGGCGGCGGTGGAGGGAACCACGACCATGTACAGCGTCTCGGACAGTCGAGAGACGGTGACATCCGCCTCGACGCCGCCGCGGTCGTTGAGCCACTGCGTGTAGACGGTCTTGCCCGGCGCCACTGCCACGTCGTTCGCCGAAATCTTCTGTAGCACGGCCTCGGCGTCGCGTCCCTCGACGCGGATCTTGCCGAACGACGTCATGTCGAAGAAGCCGACGCCGTTGCGAATGGCGAGATGCTCATCGCGCGCGTAGTCGAACCAGTTCTGGCGCTTCCAGGAGTACTTGTACTCCGCCTTCTCGCCCCTCGCGCGGGCCTCCTTGGGCAGGAACCAGTTGGCGCGCTCCCACCCGGCCGTCTCGCCGAAGCAGGCACCGAGGCTCTCGAGTCGCTCGTGAAGCGGCGAGTGGCGGACGTTGCGGGAGGTCGCGAACTGGCGATAGGGCCAGTGGTGATCGTAAAGCAGCCCGAGCGTCTCGGTCACGCGCGGCACGAGATAGCTCTTCGTGTTCTGGAACCCGAGAGCCCGCCGGATGTCGACGTCGCCCAGGTCGAACGGTGCGTAGCCTTTGTCCATCCATTCGGCAAGCGCCATGCCTGCGCCGCCCGACGTCACGATGCCGACCGAGTTGAATCCGCAGATCGTGTAGAAGTTGCGGACGTTCGGTGCCTCGCCCAGGTAATAGCGGTCGTCGGGCGTGAAGCTTTCCGGGCCGTTGAAGAAGATCTTGATGCCGGCCGTCTGCAGGATCGGCAGGCGGTTGGCGGCAGCTTCCAGAACCGGTGCGAAATGATCCATGTCCTCCGGCAGCGTCGTGAACTCGAAGTCGTCCGGAATGCTGTCGACTGCCCACGGCTTGGCGCCCGGCTCGAAGGCGCCGAGCAGAATCTTTCCCGCGTCCTCCTTGTAGTAGGCGCTCTCCTCCTGGCAGCGCATGACGGGGAGATTGCGCGGCAGGTCCGGGATCGGCTCGGTGACGATGTAGAAGTGCTCGCAGGCCTGCAGCGGCACGTGCACGCCGGCCATCAGGCCGACATCGCGGCCCCACAGACCCGCGGCGTTGACGACATAGTCGGCCTTGATCGGGCCCTGGTCGGTGGTCACGCCGCGCACCGCGCCGTCGGTGATCGTGATGCCGGTGACTTTCACGTTCTCGAAAATCTTGGCGCCCTGCTGCCGCGCGCCCTTGGCCAGCGCCAGCGCGACGTTGGCGGGATCGGCCTGTCCGTCGCTCGGCACATGCAGCGCCATCGTGACGTCGGAGATGTTGAGGAGCGGATAGAGTTTCTTGGCGGCTTCCGGCGACAGAACCTCGGCGTCGAGCCCGTTCATGCGGATGGAGGAGCCCAAGCGCCGGTATTCCTCGCCGCGCTCCTCGCTGATCGCAACGTACAGAGAGCCGTTGCGCTTGATGCCTGTCGACACGCCAGTCTCGGCTTCGAGATTGTCGTAGAGATTCGTCGAGTAGGCCGTGATCTTCTGCGCGGAAGGGCCAGAGCGCCCCTGGCCGAGCAGGCCCGCCGCGTGCCAGGTCGTGCCGGAGGTGAGCTTCTTCCTCTCGAGCAGCACGATGTCCTTCCAGCCGAGCTTCGCCAGATGATAGGCCACCGAGCAGCCGGCGATGCCGCCGCCGATGATGACGACACGGGCTTGAGAGGGGAGATTTGCGGTCATTGCCGAACAGGTCCTTTGGAGATCACGCTCGCCGCCGACGATGCCGCCCGCGTGGTGCAAGCGCAAGGGCCGGACGGCCGTCGGCGGACGGGCATGCGGCCGCAGGTCGAGGATCGTAGGTTGGGTTGGCGCGGAGCGCGTAACCCAACTCTCGGGGCGAACTATCCGTTGGGTTACGCGCGGATCGACGCTATTGGTCTCTTCGACCGTTTTGGCCGCGCTATCCCAACCTACGCCGAATCCGAAGCGAAGGAGCCTCTCCATGAAATTCACCAAGCTCGGACGCACCGGCCTTGAGGTCTCGCGGCTGTGCCTCGGCTGCATGACCTACGGATCGCCGCAATGGCGGCCATGGGTGCTCGACGAGGCGGCGAGCCGGCCGCTGTTTCGTCAAGCGCTCGAGCTCGGGATCACCTTCTTCGATACGGCCGATATGTATTCGAAGGGCGTCAGCGAGGAGGTGACCGGCCGGGCTCTGCGCGACTTCGCGCGTCGCGAGGATATCGTCGTGGCGACGAAGGTGCGGCATGGCACCGAGACAGGGCCCAACAAAACCGGTCTTTCGCGCAAGCACATCATGACGGCGATCGATGCCTCGCTGCGCCGCCTCGGCATGGACTACGTCGATCTCTATCAGATCCATCGCGCCGATCCGGGCACGCCGATCGAGGAAACCTTGCAGGCGCTGGACGATGTGGTGCGGGCCGGCAAGGCGCTCTACATCGGCGCCTCGACGATGCGGGCGTGGGAGCTCTCCAAGATGCTGCATACGGCCGATCGCATGGGGCTCACGCGTTTCGTCTCGATGCAAAATCATCTGAACCTCGCCTATCGCGAGGAGGAGCGGGAGATGATGCCGCTCTGCCGCGACGAGGGCGTCGGGCTCATTCCCTATAGTCCACTCGCGCGCGGCTTCCTCGCGGGCGGCCGTCGTCCGGGCAAGCTTGGGGAGCAGGGCGACACGACGCGCGCCAAGGCCGACGACATCGCCGACCGCTACTATTTTGCCGAGAACGATTTCGCGGTCGCGGCGCGCGTGGCCGAGGTTGCCAAGGAACGGGGCGTCAAGCCGGCACAGGTGGCGCTCGCCTGGGTGCTGGCGCAACCGGGGGTGGCTGCGCCCATCATCGGCGCGAGCCGTCCGGCGCAACTCGACGAGGCGGTGGCGGCGCTCGACATCGAGCTCTCGGCGGACGAGATCAAGCGACTCGAGGAGCCTTACGAGCCGCACCGCTGGCGGGGGTGATCGTCTGATCCTTGCATCGGTCAACCCGCCGGACGCGAAGTCCACCATCATGAGCACGCTGCCCGCCGCAGGTAGTGGCCACGATCGCGACCGTACCCAAGCACGCTCCGCGTGACGATTTTATCAAGCGCCTGACGCAAAATTAACTTGTCGTTCAGGAACCGGTGGCTACATTCGGCCGTATCTACTATGTAGAAACGTCGCGAGCTAGCGAGCGACATCGGGGAGCATCGGAGGTCTATATGCACGCCACCATCAGCAGGTGGGGCAACAGTTTAGCGGTGCGTCTGCCCAAGCACATTGCCGATCAGGTGCGTCTGGTCGAAGGATCAACCGTCCAGTTAGAGATTGACGATGGCACTTTGAAGATCATCCCAGCGAGGAAGAAGTTCAAGCTCTCAGAACTCCTCGCCGGCGAGCCAGAGCGCACGAGCGAGCAGGAGTGCGCCGAGGTCGATTGGGGCAAGCCGGAGGGAGATGAGGTTTGGTGAAAGCCGTCTATCAGCCCGAGCGGGGCGACTTTGTTTGGGTTGATTTCACGCCGCAAGCAGGAACAGAGCAGGCCGGTCGTCGGCCTGCTCTTGTACTATCGACGCGGGACTTCAACATTGCCACTGGCCTGTTTGTTGTTTGCCCCCTCACCAACACACAGACGTCCAGTCGCTTTGAAGTGCCGGTACCCAAGGGGGTGCGACTTTCGGGCGTCGTCCTCTCTCATCAGTTTCGGACTTTGGATTGGCTAGCGCGCAATGCGAGCTTTCATAGCAAAGCAAACGAGGAACTGATGTGCGAGGTGCTCGGTCGTATTGAGGCGATCCTCGCAATCGAACTCCTCTGACGATTCCGATTTTGAGCTGAGTCACTACACGGCCGCGGTGGACTTCGCCAAATGGCTCACTCCACCCTACGGGCCGGTGCCGCCTCACGCCTTTCCGGCCAAGGCCTCCATGCGATCCTTGCGGCGCCGCGAGATCTCGTACCAGAGCGCCGCGACGATCGTGATGCCGATGAGGATGAGCGCCAGGGCGTTGATCGTCGGCGTGATGCCGCTCCTGACCTTCGAGAATACATAGACCGTCAGGGTGTCCGACGAGCCTTTCGTGAACAGCGTCGTGTTGAAGTTCTCGACCGACTGGAAGAAGGCGATGACGGCGGCCGCCCCGATCGCGGGATAGAGATGCGGCAGCAGCACGCGGCGGATCACCTGCCAGTAGCTCGCGCCCAAATCGAGCGCTGCCTCCTCGAGACCGCGGTCGAAGCTCTGCAGGCGGGCGAGCACCAGCAGCATGACGAAGGCCGAGACGAACGAGGTTTGACCGAGCACGGAGAGCGGCAGGCCCGCCGGCACGGACGCCCAGGCGAAAGCGACCTCGGAGCCTGCGGGGACACCGCCGGTGATCCAGGTCCACAACACGGAGAACGACCCGAGATTTGCCGCAGTGCCGGTCGCGACCTCGCGCAATTCGAGCGCCGGCAGATGGATGCCGTACCAGAACAGCAAGGTCGAGATGCCGATGACGGCGCCGGGGGTGAGTAGCGGTGCCACCATGACTCCGTAAAGGATGGTCCGGAGCCGGCCTTGCAGGCTGTTGATCAGGATTGCCGCGGCCGTTCCGATCGGAACGGACAGGCTCACCACCGCGATCGCGACGATGAACGTATTGAGCGTTGCAAGCCAGATCCGCTGGTCGTTGAAGAGCTCGACGAACCAGTGCGTCGTAAAGCCCGCCCACGGGTAAATTGAAGGGAAGCGGGAGTCGTTCAGCGCCGCGCCGCCCATCACGACGAGAGGGATCAGCATGTAGAGGATGAAGATCGTCACGTAGGCCTTGAGGGCCCAGCCGCCGCCTTTGCTCTCGGTGATCATGGTTCCCTACCTGGCGATGTCGGCGAGGCTGACGCGGAACACCCGCATCATCAGCGTGACGAAGACGACGCAGAGCAGCAGCAGGATGAAGGCGTAGGCGGCGCCCGTGTTCCAGTCCTGGCTGCCGAAGAAGCGTTCCTGGATCACCTCCGTGAACCACTGCGACTGCGGGGATCCGAGGATGGTCGGCACCAGCAGCGAGCCGGCCGAGAGCATGAACACCATCACGGAGCCCGAGGCGATGCCGGGCTTGGCATGTGGCAGGATCACCCGCCAATGCGTCCGCCAGGTCGAGGCGCCGAGATCGCGCGCCGCCTCGATTTGCGACGTATCGAGCGACTGGATGGCGTTGTAGATCGGGAACAGCATGAACAGCAGATAGACGTACACCAAGCCGAAGATGACGCTGTTGAATCCTGTCACCCAGCGGATCGGCTCGTCGATGAGGCCGATGCCCGTCAGCGCGAAGTTGAGCGGGCCCTTGAGGGCCAGGATGATGAACCAGGCGAACGCGCGCAAGATTTCCGACACCCACAGCGGGATGAGGATGAGCAAGAGCAGCGTCGACGTGTTCTTCGGGTTGGCGACCTTCGCGAGGTAGTAGGCGATCGGATAGGTCACGACGAAAGAGATCAGCGTCGTGAACGAGCTGAACAGGATCGTGTGGACGAACACCTGAAGGCGGATCGGCGCCTGGAAGGGAAGCAGGATCGGGTGCCAGGCGAAGGGCAGCCAGAGCTTCCAATCCGTCGGATTGGTGATGGCGCTGTGGTAGTTGTCGAGCGTGTAGACGTCCTTAGGGCCGCCGACGTCAGCAAGCGGCAGCAACGGGCGGAACGAGTTCTCGAACAGATAGAGGTTGGGGAGGATCACGAGCATCACGAGCCAGAAGGTCGTGAGGGCGATGAAGAGGGCGGTGAGCCCCGTGCCGTAGCGGCGAATGAGCTCGCTCATGCTTCCGTCTCGCGCGCCGCGACGTCGCCTGTGAGCAGCTTCGCGCGCTCGGGATCGAAGGTGAGGTGCAAGGACTTGCCGATCGGCGGCACCATCGTCGAGCCGTCGTTGCGTGTCTCGACCGACAGGTGCTGGCCGTTGGTGTCGCGCACGTTGACGTTGATGAAGTTGCCTTCGAAAGCGACGTCTGCCACTTCCACGGGGATCGAGTTCACGCTGCCGTTGGCGCCTTCGACGAGGCGGCAGTGCTCGGGCCGCACGAACAGGCGTGCAGTTGTTCCCTTGCCGACACCGGGACCGGGGGACGCTTTGAAGGTGCCGGCCTTGGTCTTGAAGGCCGCGCCCGTCCCGTTCAGCTCGACGATCTCGCCGGGGAAGATGTTGTTCTCGCCGACGAAGGAGGCGACGAAGCCGTTGGCCGGGTTGTTGTAGATCTCCTGCGGCGTCGCCACTTGCTGCAGCTTGCCTTGGGACATGACGCCGACGCGGTCGGACATGGCGAGCGCCTCGCCCTGGTCGTGCGTGATGTAGATGAAGGTGACGTTGGTGCGCTTCTGAATGGCGCGCAGCTCGGCGCGCATGTGCTGGCGCAATTTCAAGTCGAGCGCGGAGAGCGGCTCGTCGAGCAGCATCACCTGCGGCTCGACGGCGAGCGCCCGTGCGATGGCGACGCGCTGCTTCTGACCGCCCGAGAGCTGGCTGATGCGCTTGTCGCCGGCGCCGGGCAGGTCGACGAGCTTCAACAGCTCCTCGGCCTTGGCGCGGCGCGTGTCCTTGTCGACGCCTCTGACCTCGAGTCCGAATCCGATGTTCTCCCACACCGGCATCAGCGGAAAGAGCGCCAGATTCTGGAAGATAAGGGCGGTCGGACGCTTGTTCGGCCGGATGCCGAGCATGTTCTCGCCGCCGATGCGGACCTCGCCTTCGCTCGGGTCGATGAAGCCCGAGATCATGCGCAGGATCGTGGTCTTGCCACATCCGGATGGGCCCAGGAACGAGAAGAACTCGCCCGGTTTGATGGTGACGTTCGCGCGGTCGACCGCACGGAACTTCCCGAAATCGGCGGATACGCCGTCGAGCTCGACGCTAGCGCTCATTGTTTTGCAGCTCTTTCCCCAAAGCCTTTGCGGTTTGACGCTAGCGCCTGCGTCAAACGGGCTCAACGAAAAAACGCCGGACTCTCGCGAGCCCGGCGTCTTGGTTAGCAACAAGCCGTCCTGAAGGACGATCAGGCGGCCTTCCACTTGTCGGCGTACTCGCCGCGCAGCTTGATGAACCAGGGCTGCTGCTCCGGCCACCACCAGAGCTTCTGGACGGCGTCGCCCGGCAGAGCCGAGTTATAGAAGTCCTTCACCTCGGCGCTCATCAGGTCGATGCCGCCCTTGGCGATCGGGTTGGCGCCGAAAGCGCTCGCCCAAGCGGCCGAGCCTTCGGCCGAGCCGATCCACTTCGCCCACTCGTGGGCCTGCTCGACGTTCTTGGCCTTGGCCATGAGGCCGAAGCCCTGGTTCCAGGCGATGGCGCCTTCCTTCGGCGCGATGTAGCCGAAGCCGTCGTTGCGCAGGTTGAACCCGGTCGAATCCCAGTTCATGCCGACGAGCGCGCCATTGGTCTTGTAGGCAGCCTGGGCCTCGTTCTCACCCGACCAGAATTGGACGACGTTGTCCTTCACCTTGATGGCCTCTGCGAGCGCGATGTCCCACAGCTCCTTCATGGTGGCCTCGTCCTTGTAGCTGTCGAGCCACGGCTTCGGCAGCTTGCCCTGGGACTCGAGGAAGCGGCCCATGGCGACGAGCGAGGAGTGCGGACGGATGCAGACCTTGCCCTTGTTGGCCGGATCCCACAGGTCGCCCAAGCTCGCCTTGCCGTACTCGGTCGGCCGCTCGGCCTTGCTGTAAATGATGGCTTCCGTGCCCCAGACGCTGAGCAGGATCATGCGGCCGCCGTTGACGGTCGCCATCTCGCCCATCTTGCCGTCGGCGAGGCCGGGCAGATAGTTGTCGAGGTTGATCTTGCTCATGTCCCAAGGCTGCACGAGGCCGGCGGACGCCCAGCCGCCGATGCGGTCGACGGTCGGCTCGACGACGTCGACGGAGCCGTTGTCGAGGGCGAGCTTGGCCTGCGCCTGCATCGTGTCCTGGTCGGGAACCTCGGTGAAATTCACCGTGATGCCGGACACTTCCTTGAACTTCGGCAGCACCTTGGCCGCGACATCCGGATAGCCGGCCCAACCCATGAAGTTGAGCTCGCCCGAGGAGGCGAGAGCCGAGCGCGAGATCACGGCAGGTGCGAAGATGGCGCCGGCAGCAAGAGCCGTCGATCCCTTGAGGATCGTACGGCGGTCGATGCCCGGCTTGTTCGTCTTGGACATTCTTTTCTCCCAAAGATCGTTTCGTTTTCACCGCTCGCCCGGACGGGCTTGCGGCAGGCTTCGTTCATTCAAGAGGCCCAGTGCGCTTAGCGGTTCGTGGACGCCCGCCTTATTCTTCTAAACCCGATATATCGCCCGGCGGCTTGGCCGCCGTCAACGCCGTCCGCAGACGGGTGCTCTCTTATAGCAGCATCGTGACGGCGGTTTGACGGCCGCCGCCACGCTTTGTCGAAAACTGTGCAGAGCTCAGGCGGCCTCGGCCTCGAGCGTCTGGCGGATCTTCGTAACCATCTCGTCGATATGGGATTTTTCAGCAACAAGCGGCGGTGCGATGCAGGCCGTGTCGCCCGTCCATTTGATGTGGAGGCCGTTCCAGAACATCTTTTTCTGTAGCTCGTTGCCACGCAGGCCGGGCGTCTTGCCGGGCTTCACGTCGATGGCGCCGAACAGGCCATAGCCGCGGATATCGGTGATGAGCGAGATATCCTTCAGACTCCAGAGCGCGTCGAGGAAATAGGGCGAGAGCTTCGCCGCTTTCTCGAACAGCTTCTCCTTCTTGTAGATCTCCATCGTCGCGAGACCCGCCGCGCAGGCCGCCGGATGGCCCGAGTAGGTGTAGCCGTGGAAGAACTCGATCATGCCCGGCGCGGCCTTCTCGACCACGGTCTCGTAGATCTCGTCCTTCACCGCGACGGCACCCATCGGCTGGGCGCCGTTCGTCAGGGCCTTGGCGAGCGTCATGATGTCGGGCGTGACGCCGAAGGCTTGCGCCGCGAACGGGTGACCGAGCCGGCCGAAGCCGCAGATCACCTCGTCGAACACGAGCAGGATGCCGTACTTGTCGCAAATCTCGCGGAGCCGCTCGAGATAGCCCTTCGGCGGCACGAGACAGCCGGTCGAGCCGGCGATCGGCTCGACGAAGACGGCGGCGATCGTGCCCGGCCCGTACGTCAAGGCGATCCGCTCGAGATCGTCGGCGAGCTCGACGCCGCGATGCTCGCCCTGGCCGCGCTGGAACTTGTTCTCCGGCACATGCGTATGGCGCATCAGCGTCACGTAGGGCATGACGCCGGGGAAGCTCTCGCGGTTGCGCACGAGGCCCGATAGCGAGACGCCGCCGATGTTGACGCCGTGATAGGCGCGCTCTCTGCTCACGAAGCGGTGGCGCTTATGGTCGCCGCGGGCGGCGTGGTAGGCCATGACCATCTTGAGGGCGGTGTCGATCGATTCCGAGCCCGAGTTCGTGAAGAACACATGGTTGATCGGGTCGGGGGTGAGCTTCGCCACTTCCTTGGCCAGCGCGAAGGCGCCCGGATGGCTCATCTGGAAGGGGGCCGAGTAGTCGTTGGTCAGGAGCTGCTTGTGGACCGCGTCGGCGATCTCCTTTCGGCCATGGCCGGCGGCGACATTGAACAGCGCCGAGGAGGCGTCGAGGATCTTACCGCCCTTGTGGTCCCAGTGATAAACGCCCTCGCTCTTCACGATGAGCCGGGGCTCCGCCTTGAAGTCGCGATTGCCCGAGAAGGGCATCCAGTGCTCTTCGAGCGAGTTGGCCGTGAACTGCGATCCGCCGAGCTCCATGGGGGTGACCTCCGTTATGGGGCGTTCAGTTGAAATGGGCATGCCTCAACGGCGTTCGCCATGCAAGGCGAGCGACGCCGGTGTTGCCTCGTTAACCTCTGGAAGATAGCTTGCGGGCTGGACCTAACCTAGCGCCAACACCTTTGGCTGAGTGGGACCAGCAATGCGGGAATTGCTCCTTCACCTTCAGCCGTCGGCGCAGACCAGTCTGCAGTCGCAGATCCGCGAGAAGCTCGTCTCGGCGATCCTCGGCGGCCAGCTCTCGGCCGAGGAGCGCCTTCCCTCGAGCCGGCATTTGGCCAAGGCGCTGGGCGTCTCCCGCAATACCGTGACGCTCGCCTACCAGGGCCTGATCGACGACGGCTTCCTCATCGGCAAGGAGCGCAGCGGCTACTACGTCAACGCCGAGGCGATCGATTTCCGTCAGCCCGACGCCAAGCATCCGACCGGCGCCGGGCTCGACTGGTCGCGCCGCGTGCGGATGCATCCGAGCCGGCAGGCCAACATCTCCAAGCCGCTCGACTGGCAGAGCTACACCTATCCCTTCATCTACGGGCAGGTCGATCACAACCTGTTCCCGATCAACGAGTGGCGGGAGTGCGCCCGCGAGGCGCTGGGCAAGCGCTGGCTCGGTGCGTGGGTCAACGACACCTGGGCGCACGACGATCCTTTGTTGGTGGAGCAAATCCGCCGCCGCATTCTGCCGCGTCGCGGCATCATGGCCTCCGACGACGAGATCCTGGTGACGCTCGGTGGTCAGAACGGTCTCTATCTCGCGGCGAGCTTGCTCGTCGGCCGCGACACGCGGGTCGTCATGGAGGAGCCGGGCTTCGCCGACGTCCGCAACATTTTCCGCCTGCAATCCGATCACGTGATGCTGCAGCCGGTCGACGACGGCGGGCTGACGCTCGGCGCCCAGCTCAATCAGGCGCAAGTCGTCTTCGTGACGCCGAGCCATCAATCGCCGACCACGGCGACGATGCCGCTCGAGCGCCGGCTCGCATTGCTCAAGCTCGCCCAGCAGCGCGACTTCGTCATCATCGAGGACGACTACGAGTTTGAGACGAACTACGTCAACGAGCCGTGCCCGGCCTTGAAGTCGCTCGACGACGAGGGGCGCGTCATCTACATCGGCTCGTTCTCGAAGACGCTGTTTCCGGGATTGCGCTTGGGCTTTCTCGTCGGCCCGAAAGCCTTCATCGCCGAGGCCAGAGCCTTGCGGCGCCTCATGGTCAGGCATGCGCCCAACAACAACCAGCGCACCGCCGCGCTCTTCCTGTCGCTCGGTCACCACGATACCTTGATCCGCCGCCTGCATCGCGCTTACCGGACGCGTTGGGAGGTGATGGGCGAGGCGTTGAAGCACTATCTCCCCGGCTCGACGCGGACGCCGAGCTTCGGCGGCAGCTGCTACTGGGTCAAAGGACCGGACGGCCTCGATGCCGAGGAGCTCAACGAGCGGGCGAATGAGAAATCGGTGCTGATCGAGCCTGGCCGCATTCACTTCGGCGCCGAGAACCCGCCACGCTCCTATTTCCGGCTGGGCTTCGCCTCGATCGACGAGAAGCGCATAGAGCCCGGCATCAAGCTCATCGCCGAGCTGATCGCGTCGAAGCCAGCACCGCCGCGCCGGTCCTCATGAGCGCCACGACCTCGTCCGCAGGCGCTGCGGGGCATCGCGACAACCGCCTGCTCGCTGCTTTCCTGGTTTGTGCCGCCTGCTTCTGCGCGACCTCGCAGGACAGCCTCATGAAGTATCTGAGCGGCGGCTATCCCTTCCATCAGCTGCTGACGATCCGCTCGCTCGCGGCCATCCCGATCATTCTCTCGATCGTCGCCTCGACGTCCGGCCTCAAGTCGATTCCGACGCGCTATCTGGGCCTCGTGCTGTTGCGTGGCGCGATCTTGTTCGTCGGCTTCATGTCGTTTTCGCTCGCGTTCGCGGCGATGCCGCTCGCCGATGTCGTGACGATCTATTTCACGATGCCCTTCATCGTCGCGGCCTTGTCGGCGCCAGCGCTGGGTGAGCGTGTCGGCTGGGTACGCTGGCTCGCCATCGGCGCGGGCTTCCTCGGCGTCGTCATCATGCTGCAGAAGGACGCCGACCTGTCCGACCCGTCGACGCTCGTCGATGGCTTCACGAAGCCGTCGGCGCTGCTCGCGCTGCTGTCGGCGACCTGCTACGGCATCGGCCAACTGTTCAGCCGCTTCCTCAGCCGCCATGTGCCGCCGCCGGTCTCCTCGTTCTATCAGAACTTCATCTATCTGGGCGTCAGCCTGTCGATGGCGATTTGGTTCGCCCTGTTCCCGGTCGAAGCCGCGGACAAGAGCTTCGCCTTCTTGACGCGACCCTGGCTCATGCCACCGTCCGCCGATCTCCCGCTCATCGCTGGTATCGCGGTGCTCGGCTCGCTCGCCATGCCGCTGTTCTCCACCGCCTACAAGTACGGCGAGGCGAGCTTCGTCGCGCCCTTCGAGTATTCGGCGATGTTCTGGGCCGTGCTGTACGGTCTCATCTTGTTCGCCGACGTGCCGACGCTGACGACCTGGATCGGCTCGGCCATCGTCATCGGGGCCGGGCTCTTCATGCTGGCCGTCGACCGGCGCCGCCGAGGGGCGGGATGAGCCCCAATCGTCCGCTCGCCGCCGTGCTGACCGTGATGTCGGCGGCAGCCATCACCTCGGTTCAAGACGTTTCGATCAAGGGCATCAGCGGCGACTATCCCTTCCACGAGATGCAGACGATCCGGTGCGCCTGGGCGATGCTGGTCGTCGTGCCCGTGCTGCTGTGGGGCGAGCCACTGAAGGCGCTTTGGCAATTCGGCTGGCCGCGCATCCTCGGGCGCGGGCTCCTCTATGCCATCGCCAGCGTCTGCTTCTACCTGACTGCTGCCGCGATGCCGTTTCCGGAGGCCGTCGCGCTCTACTATACGATGCCGCTGCTCGTCGCGGCGCTCGCTGGACCCGTGCTCGGCGAGCGGGTGCCGCTCTATCGTTGGATCGCCGTCGGCGGCGGCTTTGCCGGCATCCTCGTGATGATGCGGCCGGGCAGTGGCGTGTTCGAGCCGGCGGCGCTCATCGGCGTCACCTGCGCCACGCTCTACGCGATCGGCCACCTGATCACGCGCAGCTTCGTCGCCGGCATCTCGACCGCCGTCATCGCCGTGCACCAGAACACCATGTATCTCGCGACCGCCATCGCAATCGCGCTCGTGTTCGGCTGGGGTGGGCTCGAGGTCTCCGGTCATCCGAGCCTCGTCTACCTGACGCGGCCCTGGGTCTGGCCGACGACGCCGGACCTTTTGCTCATGGCGGGCGTCGGTCTGTCGACGGGCCTCCTCATGGTGCTGTTCACGCTCGCCTACCGGTTGGCGCCATCGAGCTTCGTCGCCCCCTTCGAGTATTCCTCGATGTTCTGGGCTGTGCTCTTCAGCTACCTGATCCTGGGCGACGTGCCGGATCGGACCGCGATGACGGGTATTGCCCTCATCGTCGGCGCAGGGCTGTTCATGCTGCTCATGGACCGGTATATGACTGTCGCGAGGCCATCCACGATCGCGGAGCGTGGCACCGAGCGATAGGGCGAGCTGGACCTACCCGGTCCGGCGGTCTGGTCGCTAAGGCCGACACATGAATTGGAGAGCGGCGGCCTGTCGGGCGCCAAGGGAGAGATACACATCATGCTCATCGGCGTGCCGAAGGAGATCAAGAACCACGAGTATCGCGTCGGCATGACGCCGACCTCGGTGCGCGAGGCCGTGCACCAGGGCCACAAGGTGATGGTGGAGAAGAACGCCGGCGGCGGCATCGGCGCGAGCGACGCCGATTACCAGAAGGCCGGTGCGGCGATCATCGATACGCCGGCGGAAATCTTCGCCAAGGCCGACATGATCGTGAAGGTGAAGGAGCCACAGGCCGGCGAGCGCGCCATGCTGCGCGAGGGCCAGATCCTCTACACCTACCTGCATCTGGCTCCCGATCCGGAGCAGACGAAGGACCTCGTCAAGTCGGGTGCGGTCTGCATCGCCTACGAGACGGTGACCGGCCCGCGTCCGGGATCGCTGCCGTTGCTCGCGCCCATGAGTCAGGTCGCCGGCCGCATGTCGATCCAGTCCGGCGCCCATTGCCTCGAGAAGGCGCAGGGCGGCCGCGGCGTGCTGCTCGGCGGCGTGCCGGGCGTCGCGCCGGCCAAGGTCGTGGTGCTCGGTGGCGGCGTCGTCGGCACGAATGCCGCGGCGATGGCCATGGGCCTCGGCGCCGATGTCGTCGTCATCGAGAAGAGCCCCGACCGCATGGAGGAGCTCGTCGCCCGTTTCGGCACGGGCCTGAAGACGCTCTACTCGACGCAAGGCGCCGTCGAGGACGAATGCGCGTCGGCCGATCTCGTGATCGGCGGCGTGCTGATCCCGGGTGCGGCTGCACCCAAGCTCGTCACCAAGAAGATGTTGAAGGACTGGAAGCCCGGCTCCGTGCTCGTCGATGTCGCCATCGACCAGGGCGGCTGCGCCGAGACCTCGCATGCGACGACGCATGCCGAGCCGACCTACGTGGTCGACGGCGTCATCCACTACTGCGTCGCCAACATGCCGGGCGGCGTCGCGCGCACCTCGACCTACGCGCTCAACAACGTGACGCTGCCGCTTGCCATGCAGATCGCCGGCAAAGGCTACAAGCAGGCCCTCCTCGACAACCCGCACCTGCTCGCCGGTCTCAACGTCTACAAGGGCAAGGTCACCTACAAGGCGGTCGCCGACGATCTCGGCTACACCTACGTCGATCCGGCGAAGGCGCTCGCGGCCTAGGTGGGCGCCGCCGGTGATGTCCCAGATGTAGGCGCCCGTCACAACCTGACGGGCGCATTGTGCGTCTGCGGGGGCGCCTTCTCCATCGGCCTCATCAACCTCATCATCAAGTCACTCTCGGGCGATTACTCCCTCACCCAGTTCCTCGTCGTCCGCGGGCTGGCGGCAGTGCCGGTCATGGCCGGGCTCGTCCTCTGGGAGGGTGGGCTCGGCGGATTTCGCGTCGTTCGCCCCGGCATCGTGCTTCTGCGCGGCACGATCTTCTTCGTTGCCACCATCGCATTCGGCCTGGCGATCTCGCAGCTTGCGATCGCCGATACGGTCTCGGTCTATTACATCATGCCGCTGCTCATCGCGGGTTTAGCCGGCCCCGTCCTTGGCGAGGATGTGCCGCTGCATCGCTGGCTAGCGCTGGTGGTGGGCTTCGCTGGCGTCCTCGTTATCGTCAATCCCGGCTCGGGCATTCTCAAATGGGGCGCGCTGATCGCCTTGTTCGGGGCGACCATCGAGAGCTTCGGCCAGCTCACCTCGAGGCTTATGGCCGCCAATACATCCTCCGCCATCGGCCTCTATCAGACGCTCATCATCTTCGCCGGCTCGCTCGGACTCGCCGTCGTGACGGCTGGCGGCAGCTTCGAAGCATCGCTGCCTGCGAGCCTCGCTTTCCTCACGCGCGCCTGGACCTGGCCGACGCCCGGCGACCTTGGCCTGATGATCCTCTGCGGACCGATCACGGCTATCGCGGTCTGGCTTTACGTTCACGCCTACAAGATCGCGCAAGCGAGCTTCATCGCGCCCTTCGACTATACGAGCCTCATCTGGGCGTCGCTCTCGGGTTTCGTTTTCTTCGGCGAGATTCCCGCCGCGACCACCTGGGCCGGCGCGGCCATCGTTGCCGCTGCAGGCCTCTTCATGTTGAAACAGGAGAGTGGCGACGACGCTACGATCTCGTCCACGCCGGCATCGATCGATACTCGTGACCACGACCAAAAATGACCATCCCGGCGTCGCGCCGGCCTACCTGACCGGCGCGCTGTCGATTTGCGGCGGCGTGGCGCTGTTCAACGTCGTCGACGTCATCATCAAGCTCGTCAGCGCGGGCTACCCGTTTTACGAGTTCGCGCTCGTCCGCGCCGCGGCGACATTGCCGCTCCTGTCGATCTATGTGGCGCGAGAAGGCGGGCTCGCGGTGCTGCATGTGCAGCGCGGTGAGCTCGGCCTCATTGTGCTACGCGGCTGCCTTCTGTTCATGGGCAGCATGCTGTTCGGACTCAGCCTGGCGGTCATGGCGATCGCGGATGTGGTGTCGATCTATTTCGTCATGCCCCTGATCGTCGCGGCGGCGGCCGGACCGGTGCTCGGCGAGCAGGTGCCGCTCTACCGCTGGGGCGTCATGCTGGTGGGCTTCCTCGGCGTGCTCGTCATCGTCCGTCCGGGCGCGGGCGTCTTCGAGCCCGCGGGCCTGCTGGCGCTCGGCGCGGCGGTGATCGAGGGCTTTGCGCAGCTCTTCGCCCGCCTGCTGGCGGCCGTGCGCACGTCGGCCATCGCCTTCTACCAAGGCCTCGCCTTTCTTGCCGGATCGCTTGTCCTGACGGCCCTTTTCGCAAGCGGGGCCTGGGCGAACGACGCCCATGCGAGCCTTGCCTTCTTGACGCGCGGATGGGTGTGGCCCGAGACGAAGCCGCTGCTCATCATGCTGTCGGCGGCGCCGCTCTCCGCCATCGCCATGCTGCTTTACGTGCACGGCTACAAGGTCGCGCCGGCGAGCTTCGTCACCTCGTTCGAGTACACGGGCATTCTCTGGGCGACGCTGTTGGGATTCATCTTCTTCGCCGACGTCTCCGGTTGGACGACCTGGGCCGGCGCGGCGATCGTCATCATGGCTGGCCTCTACATGCTGCATCGCGACAGCAAGGCGGGACTGCTATAGGTAGTCCCGATCAGGCGACCTGGGAGCTCATCATGACTGCAGCCGGCACAGCCGAGAGCACGAAGCTCATCGACAACGATCGCGTCACCGTCTGGGAATGGCGCTTCCCCAAGCCCGGCGACAACACCGGCTGGCATCGCCACGCCTACGACTATGTCATCGTGCCGCTGTCGAGCGGACGTTTGAAAGTCGTTACCTCGGAAGGGTCGACCATCGAGGAGGGGCAGGCGGGTGTTCCATACTTCTGCGAAAAAGGCGAGGAGCACGATGTGCTCAACGCCAGCGACGGCGGATACGGCTTCATCGAGATCGAGCTGAAGCCCTAAGCCGAGAGCTGGCGCCCTCGAGCCTACAGCGATACATCTGGAAACAAGGGAGAAACGAATGTCCGCCGCCGCTGGAACTGCCAAGGGCACGAAGCTCATCGACAACGACCGCGTCACCGTCTGGGAATGGCGCTTCCCCAAGCCTGGCGACAACACCGGCTGGCACCGCCACGGCCACGACTATGTCGTCGTGCCGACCATGAACGGACGCCTGAAGATCGTTACCGCCCAGGGCGAAAGCTTTGCCGAGATGAAGGCAGGGGCTCCCTATTTCCGCGGCGAAGGTGTCGAGCACGACGTCGTCAATGCGAGCGAGGGCGAGTACGCCTTCATCGAGATCGAGCTGAAGAAGTGAGGGCTAACGCGGCTATTCTGTGCTAATTTGGTTGCCATGAACGAGCACGTAAGACCCCAGCGAGGCACCACCCAAGCCGCCGAAGGGCTGCCAAGACTACGTTGGACGATCGACGATCTCGATCAGATGGTCGCGGCCGGCGTTCTCACTGAGGACGACAGGGTCGAGCTGATCGGCGGAGAGCTGGTGCCGATGTCGACGAAGGGGCCGTTGCACGAGGCGATCAAGCTGGCGCTGACACGCTGGCTTCGGAAAAGCCTGCCGGATGAGTTGGACTATCTCACCGAGCTCGGCTGGCGTCCGGACAAGGTGACGTACTGCGAGCCCGATGTTCTCATTTTCCCGGCTCGCACCTCGCCCAGCAAGGTGCCGCCAGCGGACGTCTTTCTCGCTATCGAAATCGCCGATACGAGCGAGCGCTACGACCTCGGAACCAAGGCCAGTGTCTATGCGGGCCTCGGTGTCAGGGAGTATTGGGTTCTCGTGGCATCGTCCTTGACGACGATCGTTCATCGCGAGCCTGGCACGAGGGGCTACGGCGCGATCCGCGAGGTGCCGGCGACGGAGACGCTCGCGCCATCCTTGTTGCCTGGCGTCACCCTCTGCGTCGCGGACCTCGAGATCGTCAGCGAGGAGTAGCACGATGCCGGATGTGAGCATCATCGCATGACTGTCCGCCGGTTCGTTCCCTTCGGCACGCATTGGGGCATGGGTATCGAGGTCCCCTATTCCTTCGGCGTCGTCGACCGCGGGCAGTTCTGGAGTTGCGGACAATGTCCGCTCGATCTCCAGGTGAACGTGCGTGCGCCGGGCGACCTCAAAACACAACTCGAGATCGTCGCGGGCTACCTGCGCGATCAGTTCACGCCGCATGGGGTGCCGCCGTCGCGGATCGAGAAGCTCGTCGCCTACATCGTTGGTGACGCGCACGATCTCGCCCTGACGAAGCGCGTGTTGTGTGAAGCGCTGGGCGCGAGCCCGCTCGTGATCGCCGTTGGCGTGCCGCACTTCTACTATCCCGGCATGCGCGTCGAAATCGATGTCTATGGTGCGGCCGAGGGGGCAGCGAGCGAGCTTGTGCATCGCGAGGTGACTATTTTTGCAGCCATGCCGGCGGCCGCCATCCTCTCGACGCGGCTCTATGTGCCGGAGCAGGGCGACGCCGGTGTGGCTGCCGCCGGATCGGCCAGGGCACTCGGCCATGACGCAGGCGCGGCGATCCGGGTCGGCCTGCCGGAAGGCATCGCTGCGCTCGCCGATGTCGTCGCGGTGCCGGGAGCGAAGGCCAGCGTCGAGATCATCGATCGGCCCGACGGCATCCGCCAGGTTCGCCGCGAGGCGGGGCGCTACCTATCTTTGCTCGGGCGGTCGACCTTGGCGGGTCGCCCATTGACCGGGCAGACATCCGCGATCATGGAAGCCCACAAGGCCGCCCTCTCGGCTGCCGGTCTCGACTTCTCCGACGTCGTCAAGCAGCAAACCCACTACGTCGGATCGTCGGCGGCCGAGGACCTCTATGCCAACATGCGCATCCGCAACGGCTACTACGCGAAGCCGGGCCCCGCCTCGACCGGCCTCGCCGTCTACGGCTTCGCCGAACCGGCAAGCGACATCACGATCGAAGTGCTGGCGGTCAAGCGCTGAGGCCAGACCTTGGCATTGATCCTCTCTGGCTACGATCAACTTTATGGTAGCGCCACCTCAAACTGCTCTCCATCCGCTGTCGCTACGGGGAGTGGGGGCGAGATATTGCATCTCGTGCGCAGCGCCTGTCGTGAGATCGGGCGAGCTGCCGCTCGCCCCTACGGCATGGCAGATGTGGTGAGACCGTAGGGGCGCCCGGCGGGTCGCCCCACGTCGTTGTGGCGTCGTGATGCAAGAGGGGCGAGCGCCGCTCGCCCCTACGGCGTGGCAGACGTGGCGAGACCGTAGGGGCGACCGGGAGGTCGCCCACGTGTGGCAACGATCTCCCTTGTGGCTTCCCCTCATCCTACCCGCTTCCCGCCAGCGAGGAGAGGAGGATAGATGGTGCACCCTTGACGCGTTAGGCGGGCACGCCGTCTCCACCGTAGGGGCGACCGGCGGTCGCCCCTCTTCGTCGTATCGGCATGATGCAAGAGGGTCGAGCGCCGCTCGCCCCTACAGAGCAACGTCGCCTTCACCATATTCGAAACAATCGCGGACGAACTTATCCTCGCCACCAAAACCTCGCGGATACTGATCGCGTCACCCGGCGAGGGGCGCTGCTCGAGAGGCGTTTCGTCAGTGCGGAGTGACCGGCGTCTGCTCGATGGCCTACGCGGGCCAGAGAGCAGGGTATGCACTTTGTCCCGGGCAGGGTGAGACTCCTGTCCCCGATGCAGCTCGGCTCGTCAGGTGGACAAAGCCAGCTTCGAAAACGCCGGCGGGGCGATCGCAAGGTCGCCTGTATAGAAGTTAGGACGCGGCTTTCGATCGCCCCGCGCCCCTCATGTTTGCCACAGCCCGGCGAAGCGCCCGCCGGAAGACGGCGGAGCTATGGATGGCTCATGCTCGAGCACGGCCTTGCGATCGCCCGCTTGCCTCCCCATATCCCGCGATCAACACACATCATTCGGGAGGCCCGATGCGGAGACCCTTCCTCAAGCTGCAGGACCAGGCGGCCCACGAGGCTCCGAGCGTTTCGCAGCCGAGCGCGACGGCCAACGACGGCACGCTGCTCGACGCCTACAGCTCGGCCGTCGTGCGCGTCGTCGATACGGTGTCGCCGGCCGTCGTCCACGTTCAGGTCGCGACGATGCAAGGCCGGACCGGCACCGGCAGTGGTGTCGTCGTCTCGCCCGACGGCCTGATCCTGACAAACAACCATGTCGTCGAGGGCGCCAAGACCATCCGCCTGACCTTCGCGGACGGTGCGACGCGCGGCGTCCGCGTGCTCGGCCGCGATCTCGACACCGACTTGGCCGTGCTCCGAGCGGAGACCACTGAGCGCTTGAAGTTCGCGGGGCTCGCCGATTCCAAGACGCTTCGCCCAGGTCAGATCGCGATTGCGATCGGCAATCCACTCGGTTTCCAATCGACGGTCACGGCCGGCATCATCAGCGCCGTCGGCCGGTCGTTGCGTGCGGAGAACGGCCGCCTCATCGACGACGTGATCCAGACGGACGCGGCGCTCAATCCGGGCAATTCCGGCGGCCCGCTCGTTTCCTCGTCGGGGCTCGTCATCGGCATCAACACGGCGACGATCATGGGCGCCCAGGGCCTGTGCTTCGCCGTAGCGGCGAACACGGCGGAATATGTGCTGACCGAAATTCTCGCCCATGGGCGCGTCCGCCGGGGCTATCTCGGCATCGTCGCCGAGCACGTCGCCCTGCCGCAGCGCGTTCGCACGGCGCGCAAGCTCACGCAAGCGAGCGCGGTCGGCGTGCGGAGCCTGCAGCCGGACGGTCCGGCGGCGCGCGCAGGCATGCGCGAGGGCGATCTTCTGATCGGCCTGGACGCGGAGACGGTCGGTGGCACCGACGACATTGCCCGCATCCTCGATGCCAGCCGGATCGGCCGCCCGATCAAGGCCGCGGTCCTGCGCGCGTTCGAGCGCACCGAGATCGAGATCGTGCCCGAGGAGCGCAGTTGAATCGGAAAAATCTATCCGCTCATGAGCACAATGCGGGTTCCGACGACGCGGGGCAGGGTCTATTCAGGAGTGACCGAACCACGACCGGAGCGCCGCACATGACCGTCACGGACCCCGTCGGCGAGCTCATCGCCAATGTCAGCGTGCCGTTCGAGCGCGCCCATGCGATGCCGCCGTCGGTTTACACCAGCGACGCATTCGTCAAGCGCGAGCTCTCCGAGGTCTTCGCCAAGGACTGGGTCTCGATCGGCCGCGCCGACGCGCTGAAGACTGCCGGGGACTACGTCGCCTACGAGCTCGCCGGCCAGCCGATCCTCGTCATCCGCGACGGCGATGGGCGTCTCAGGGCCATGTCGAACGTCTGCCGGCATCGCATGTCGACGATCCTGGAGGGCACCGGCAACAAACGTGTCATCGCCTGCCCCTATCACGGCTGGACCTACAACCTCGATGGAACGCTGCGCGGCGCCCCGGCCATGACCAGGAACGAGGGCTTCTGCAAGGAGGACTATCGGCTGCCCGCCGTGCGTTGCGAGGAATGGCTCGGCTGGGTGATGGTGACGCTCAATCCCGATGCGCCGCCGGTTGCGTCCGTGCTCTCCGAGGTCGAGGGGCTGATCTCCGATTATCAGCTCGAGACTTACGTCGAGGTGTTTCGCGAGGAGCATGTCTGGGACACGAACTGGAAGATCCTCGCCGAGAATTTCATGGAGAGCTATCACCTGCCGGTCTGCCACGCGGGCACGATCGGTGGGCTGTCACGGCTCGACGAGATGATCTGCCCGCCAGGGCGGCCGTGGTTCAACTATCACACGATCCTGAAGGACGAGACGCTCAAGATCGCGATCGCGCATCCTTCGAACACGCGCATGCAGGGCGACCGGCGGCGGACGACGTTCCTGCTCGCCGTCTATCCGAGCCTGCTCGTGACGCTCACGCCGGGCTATTTCTGGTACCTCTGCCTGCATCCGCGCGGACCGGGGCAGGTGCACATGATCTTCGGTGGCGGCATGGCGCCGGAATTCGTCGCGAGCCCGGAGGCGCAAGGTCACTTCAAGCAACTGAAAGCGCTCTTGGACGAGGTCAATGTCGAGGATCGCGGCTGTACCGAGCGCGTTTTTCGCGGTGTATCGGCGGCGGCTGCCGTGGCTGGGCATTTGAGCCATCTCGAGCGACCCAACTTCGACTTCGCGCAGTATCTGGCCGAGCGAACTGGCGGCTTCGTCAGGTCGTTCGCGGAGACGATTTGAGGCGCGTCAGTTGGCGAAGATGTTGACGCGCTCGCGGCGGCGTCCGGAAAGGTAGAGCAGGAGACCGATCGTTGCGAAAATCACCCAGGTCGGGGTCTCGAGCACGAACGTCGCGAGGGGGTCCCAGGCGTACGCCGAGACCGACCGCTCGAGCGCCGATTGCAGCGAGCTCAGAGCCGTGGGGGACAGGCCCTGAAGCTGCCGCCCAAGACTCGTGAAGGCGAGCCCGCCGCCGAGGGCGAGCGAGCGCGTGACGTCGGCGACCAGCGCAACGATGGCGACAAGCAACGACCAGCTACCGAGCAATCTGAGGAAGAACATCGAAGCGCCTTCGTAAGCGTCGCGTCGGACGGAGTGGGATCCGCCAGCGGCGCATCATAGGGAGGGATTGCGCCCGATTGGAAGGCCTCACGGCATCTCACCGCCAAAAGCCGTGTTCAAATCTTGCGGAACGGGCCCTGATCGCTATAGTGCGCCGCCTGTGCCGGCCCGGCTGCTCGAGAAGCGGTCTGGAAAGGCTTGGGGAGGTGGCCGAGTGGTTGAAGGCGCACGCCTGGAACGCGTGTAGACGGGCAACCGTCTCGGGGGTTCGAATCCCCCTCTCTCCGCCAGATTTTCAACCGTATAGGTCAGGCTTCGGGCGAGCGCCGACTGCGTCCGTAGACGACGAAGATCGCCGCAAGGGCCATCAGGGCCGCCCAAACGAGCGGATTGGTCGCGACGAGCTCGGTCGAATACTGCCCATAGAGGACTGCCAAGCCGAGACTTTCGAGGGCGAGCACGGTTGCGGCGATCGGGGTCAAACGCGGCATCCAGCGCAAGGCGGCCGGAAGGATCAACAGGGCGCCGCAAACCATCTCGAGGACACCAAGCGCGCTCCAGGCGCCTTGCGACAGCGAGGCGGCTGCCGGCACCTTGGCAAGCTCGTCGAACATGAAGACTTTGAAGGCGCCTCCGGCGACAGCCAGCAGCGCGAGGGCGATTTGGACGATCCACATGATGACGTTCATCCGTCGGCTCCCGGCAGGGCCCATCGGGCATTTCGATGGCGAATGGTACCGGTGAAGGGCTGTGACGTCACCGTCGCTGGCCGGCTAAACCACCGAGCCGGACTGTCCGGATTGCAGAAGTGCATCATAAGTGGCCTTGACGATACGGTAACACTCGCACGTCACCGAATTCAGCCCGTCACGGGACGCGATCTGTATGCGGCCGCGCGTCGTGGCGATGAAACCTGCGCGCTGGAAAGCCCCGGCGATCAGCGTAACGGTCGGCCGGCGGACGCCCAGCATCTTGCCGATGACCTCATGCGTAAGGGCGATTTCCTCGCTCGGCGCACGATCGTCCATCATCAGCAGCCAGCGGGCAAACCGCTCCTCGCTCGTATGCAGCGCATTGCACGCGACCGACTGGATCACTTGCGTCATGAAGGCGTCGCGGTACGTGCCGACAACCGCGTGCACGTCCGCCTCGCTCTGGAGTAGGTGGAACCAGTCGTCGCGCGTCACGACCGTAGCGGTGCCACCGACCTGCGCGATTTGCCTTGTGATCGAGGTTTGGCGGCTGTGGGGGACATAGGGCCCGAGTAAACCCTCGCAGCCTACCGTGCCGACATCGACCGAGTCGCCATTCTCGGCAACCACCAACATCGACGCGACGAGCGTGTGCGGAAAGTAGACGCGGTCGAGCTCCTCGCCTTTTTCGAAGAGAACGTCTCCTTGGCGCAATTTGACCAGCGAGAGAATGCCCGGCTTGATCGTGGTGATCGCGCCGATGCTTTTTAATAGACGGTTCGATCCGCCAAGCCCCCCTTGCGCAGACTGTGTGGACACGAGACGTGCCTCACCGCTCGCGCACGTCGGAGTTTCTCAGGGCCGTGCGGGTCGGGTCCTCGCTCAACGGCTTCAACAAATACAGCCCGTAGATTGCGGCAAGACCCACGAGAACATAGATCAGGCGCGCGATCGGTGCCGTTTGTCCACCGAATAGCTCGGCGACCAGATCGAGCTGAAACAAGCCGACCAAACCCCAATTGAGGCCGCCGATGATAAGAAGGATCTGGGCGACAATATTCAGCGCTCGCATATTGGTGGTCCTTGTGCGTCCAGGGCGCAAGCTCCTGCGCGACTGCGTGTGGCCGACCTAGGTCGACGAAGCATCAGCGTCGGCCACGGATCGACGTTTCGTACGGCTAACGCCGGCACGAAATCCCAGTTCCGGGAGCGCTCACGCCAAGTTCACAACGCCGCGAGAGACGCCGAGAGCTTAGCTGCGGACGTCGGCTGCTGATGCTCGATCGGTACCTGATCCTGGATGCGTTCGAACGTGCTGAGCGCCTGACCCACGACCTGGTCCATATTGTAGTATCGATAGGTCGCGAGCCGGCCGACGAACCAGACATCCTCGGTCTCGGCCGCCAGCTTCTCGTAGCGCTTGAACATGGCCTCGTTCTCAGCCCGCGGGATCGGATAATACGGGTCACCTGTCGCGGACGGGTATTCGAACGTGATGCTGGTGAAGGGGTGCTCCTGTCCCGTCAAATGCTTGTACTCGGTAACCCGCGTATACGCTTCCGATTGGGGATAGTTCACGACCGCGACCGGCTGATGCCAAGCCTCCTTCAGCGACACGTGCTCGAAGCGGAGCGAGCGATAGGGAAGCTCGCCGTAGCAATAGTTGAAATACTCGTCGATCGGACCCGTGAAGATCACACGGCGGTGCGGAATGACATTCCGGACATCGCGGTAGTCGGTATTGAGAAGCACCGAGATCAGCGGATTGTCGAGCATTCGCGTAAACATCGCCGTGTAGCCGTTGCGCGGCATGAACTGGTAGCGATCGCCGAAGTATCGGTCGTCGCGATTGGTGCGGATGGGAACGCGCGACGTGACCGACTTGTCGAGCTCGGACGGGTCGAGACCCCATTGCTTGCGGGTGTAGTCCCGAAAGAACTTCACGTAGAGCTCTCGACCGATCCGACTGACGATCACATCCTCCGAGGTGCGGATGGTCTCGACCGGCTCCGCCCGCTCGGCGAGAAAGCGCTCGGCACCCGCCTCGTCGAGGTCGAGGCCATAGAGGCGGTTGATCGTGTCGAGATTGATCGGAATGGGCACCAGCTGCCCGTCGACATTCCCGAGAACGCGATGCTCGTAGGGCCGCCACTCCGTGAAGCGCGACAGATACGTGAACAGGCGCTCGCTGTTGGTATGGAAGATGTGCGGACCATACTGATGGATGAGCACGCCGTCATCATCATAGCGGTCGTAAGCGTTGCCGCCGATGTGCGGCCGCCGCTCGACCATGAGCACACGCTCGCCACGGATGCTCGCGATTCGCTCGGCGAGCACGCTGCCGGCGAATCCTGCGCCGACGATCAGCCAATCATACATGGGTGGCCTCGGTCTCGAGTGCTTTCTGACGGCTGCGCGGCTGAGAAGAGGTCTCGAGAACTTGGCCGATCGAGTGCAACATCTGAGACCACGTGCGATCCCACGACGTGGCTGAGAGCGCCCGATCGACACGTTCGAGCCACGCAGGGTTTCGTGCGCTTTGCAAGGCACGCTCGATGCCCGCCATCGTCGTCGGGCCGTCCGAGGCGATCTCGACCAATCCGACCTTGCCCCACGAGCTGACGACGTCGCGAATGGGCGTCGAGACGACGGGGAGGCCGGCGGCGAGGAACTCGGGCGTCTTCGTCGGGCTGATGAACCGCGTCGACTCGTTGAGCGCAAATGGCATGAAGCCGACGTCGAGCTCGGCCAAGTACGCGGGAAGCTCCCGGTAGTCCTTGCCTCCAAGCCAGAAAATATTACGTCCCATCGGACGGCTCTCGGGATCGATCTTCACAATGGGGCCGATCATGACCACGGACCAATCCGGCCGCTCGGCCGCAACCTTCGCGACGAGATCGTGATCGATGCGCTCGTCGATGACACCGAAGTAGCCGATGCGAGGCTTCGGAAGAGCAGAGATGTCTGCGGGCGCGCGAAGCTTGCCGGATCGCGCCGGTAGGAAATGCTTCACATCCACACTGCTCGGGTGGAGGTGAACCGACGGGTGCAGCGAGCGTTTGGCCTCGAACAGACTCTTGCCGCCCGTGAAGACGAGATCGGCCTTCTTGAGGAGCAAGGCCTCCATGCGGCTCAACTCACGCGGCGCGCCCTTGAACTTTGAAAGCTCGTCCATGCAATCATAGACGCACACCGGGAACTGCAGCCCGGCCGTGAACTTCATCGCCATCGGCGTATAGTACCAGCCGACAGTGGGACGCGGTTTCAATGCTTCGACGTAGTCGGTGACCAGTTGCTCCTGGAGAGCGATCGCCGCCTCCGGTGACAGTCCCGACGGTAGAACGGGAACCACGACGCTGACGCCATTGCCGCCCGCAGTGACGCGCAGGCGCGGCGAGCTCGACGCATCCGCGAGCTCCGGCTCCTCGACGAAGTGCACGTCGAAGCTCTTCGCCGCACGCGACAGCAGATGCTGGGGACGCTGGTAGACGAAATTCCAGCGCAGGTGTGAGAAGCAGACGAGGTGACCTCTGAGTGGCGCGTGCATGCGTCATCCTGGATTGCTGGATTGCAGTGAATTTGACCGGCAGGTGAACGCGAAAGCGCTGCCGTGAGTTCCCACGCCGAGCTCCGTCGAGCTCGCGACGGGGAGCGGTGCTGCGCGCCCCAAATCGAAGAAATCGAGGCATGAGAGGTGTTCGGCATGACGCGTGCCATCGAGCTGGACGGCGTATGGGAGTTTCTCTACGCCGGGATGGATCAAGTCGCGCCCGTCGAGACCCGCCATATCGTCGTACCCGGAGTGTGGCAGGCTCAATTCAGCGACTTGCGGATGAAATCGGGCATCGGCATCTATCGCCGCACCTTCGAAATTCCGCGCGGCTGGCACAACGGTCGCGCCTTCGTGCGCTTCGGCGCGGTCTTTCAAAGTGCGAAGGTCTGGGTCAACGACCAGCTCGCCGGGTCGCACGACGGCGGCTTCCTTCCCTTTTCGTGCAATGTCTCGGCGATGATCCGGGAGGGTGAGAACGAGATCAAAGTCCGCGTCGACAGCCCGATCGACGACCAGAGCCTGTATCCCGACGATCCACTCGGCGAGATCCCGTTCGGCAAGCAAGGGTGGTACGGCCCTCAGTCAGGCATCTGGCAGCCGGTCTATCTCGAGTGCCGCAATCCCGATCACATCTCGAGCCTGCGCATCCGGCCGTCGTTGCCGGCTCGATGCGTCGCCTTGCGCGTTCTGCTGGCGGCGCCCGCCACGGCGCCGCTCGAGGCCGAGGTGAGCGTCAAGGATCCGTCGGGGCAGGTCGTTGCAAAAGCGAACGCGCCCGTCGCCAGCGGCGTCGACGAGGTGACGATGCCCGTCATGGAATTGGCGCAGGTTCTCGCCTGGTCGCCGGATCACCCGCATCTCTACGCGATCGAGGTTGTGCTGGCGCGGCGGGGGGAAGTCATCGACACGCAAACGCGGAGCTTCGGCTTCCGGACGTTCGAGGCGCACGACGGCAAGTTCTATCTGAACGGCGCGCCGATCTATCTGCGCGGCGCTCTCGATCAGGACTACTATCCCGACACGCTCTGCACGACGCCGTCGGCTGCGTTCGTCGAGGATCAGCTCAGAAAATCCAAGGCGATGGGCTTGAACTGCGTGCGACTGCACATCAAGGCGCCCGATACCCGCTATCTCGATGCCGCCGACCGCATCGGCATTCTCGTCTGGTCCGAGCTTCCCAACGGTGGCCGCTCGACGGAGCGCTCTCGGGCGCGCAAAGAGCAGTTGCTGCAGGGCATGCTCGACCGCGATTCGCATCACCCCTCGATCGTCATCTGGACGATCATCAACGAGAATTGGGGCGTCGACCTGGTCCATGACGACGACGACCGCGCTTGGCTCAAACGCACATACGAATGGTTGAAGCGGACCGATCCCTCGCGTCTCGTCGTCGACAACTCGCCGATCTATCCGAGCTTCCACATGAAGACGGATATTGCCGACTATCATTTCTATGCTGCCATACCCGATAGCCGCGCGAGCTGGGACAACTTCGTCGAGCACTTGTCGGCGCGGGGCAGCTTCTTGTTCGCTCCGGAGCCGGACGCCGAGACGACCGGCAAGGAGCCGCTCGTGTGCTCCGAGTTCGGGAATTGGGGGCTGCCGGATCCCCGCCTGTTGCGCGGGCCGGACGCGCGAGAGCCCTGGTGGTTCGAGACAGGGCACGATTGGAGCGGGGGTGTCATGTATCCGCACGGGCTCGAGAACCGCTTCGCCGACTGGCACCTCGATTCCGTCTTCGATGATTTCGACGCCCTCATCCGCGCCACGCAATGGCATCAGTTCGCGGCGTTGAAATACGAGATCGAGCGGATGCGGTTGGCACCGGAGATTGCGGGCTACGTCATCACGGAGCTCACCGATGTCCATTGGGAAGCGAACGGGCTCATGGACATGCGGCGCAACCCACGCATTTTCCACGAGCGGTTTCGCGACATCAATGCAGGCACCATTGCGATCGCCGAGCTCGATCATTGGTCGCGTTGGAGCGGGGAGACGCTCGATCTTCAACTTGCCGTCGCGCATGCCGAAGGCGAGGCACTGAGAGCACCGGTTCTCGACATCAAGCTCGCGAGCTCCAACGCACCGCCTCTCGAGGTGAGGTTACCCGACATCGAGCCGGGTCAGGTTGCACGCCAGAGCGCGTCGTTCGTGCTGCCCGCGGTCGACAAGCCGTTCAGCACGGCGATCGATCTGACGCTACACGCCGATGGCCGGATCCTCGCACGAAACCGCACCGCGCTCGCCGTACATGCGCCGCGTGCCGAGCCCAAGGCTCCGCCACGCGTGTGGACGCGAGACCCGGCGATCAGGGCGCACCTGATGGGCCTTGGCTATCCGAGCGCCCCCGATACCGCCGAAGCGGACCTTCTGATCGCCACTGGCTTCAATAAGGAGCTGACCGCGGCCGTGCGCTCCGGCAAGCGCCTGCTTCTGCTCGCCGATCGCTATATGTCGCTCTACCCCTTCTTCCCGCACTGGCAGAACGTGCAGGTCGAGCCGCGTGCGGGAACGCCGTGGCAAGGGGATTGGGCATCCTCATTCGCGTGGGTCAGGCGCAAGGGACCGTTCGCGACGCTGGCGGGTGGCCCTTTGCTCGACATGGCCTACGAGCGCGTCATGCCCAAGCATGTGATCACGGGATGCAATCGGCTCGACTTTCAAGGCCGTGTTCATGCCGGCTTGTTCGCCGGATGGATCCACAAGCCGGTTGCGCTCGCGGTCGAGCGTAACTACGGCCGGGGACGTGTCGTCGCTTCGACTTTCCGCTTGTTGCGCGACGAGCCGGGCGTCGACCCGACGGCGACGCTGCTGATGGATGCACTCATCGAGCGCGCGGTGCACGCGTCCGCGCCCGCGCCTGCCACATCCGGCGTTGTTTGAAAGTAGCCGCGTTTCAGCGCTGCAAACGCACGCGATCTGGGAACCCATGCTGCAGAGGCGAGTTCGATTTGAATACTCGAGCTGTAGACAGGAGACTCATATGTCTGAGCGAAAAGGCCAGTCGAATCGAGGCTTTGCCTCGATGGATCGAGCCAAGCAGCGCGAGATTGCACGCAAGGGAGGCGAAAGCGTTCCCGACGAGAAGCGTAGCTTTTCGCAAAATCCGCAGCTCGCTTCCGAGGCGGGTCGCAAAGGCGGCGAGAGCCGCCGGTCGGAAAGTGGCCAGCGGCGACAGGCCAGCAAAGAAAGCTGACCTCTCAGTCATTGTCCAAAGTGCCGGACCGGGTTGCGGCAGCTGTCGTGATCCGGTCCGCATTCGTGTAGCGAACCAGAAAGGTATGCCATGGCTACGACACCCAAACGAGGCAATCGGAGCAAGGCCCGTAAGACGTCGACGCGGAGCACCACACGCGCCAGCACAGGATCCCGCAGCACCACGCGGGCGGCCTCAGGCAAGCGCAGTGCGACACGCAAGGCACCGGTGAAATCGGCGTCCGCCAAGCCGGCAGCCCGCAAGGCACAACCCGCCAAGCGCGGCACGTTTGCGCGTCATCGCAAGCTCGTCTCCGATGCCGGTCGCAAAGGCGGCAAGCGCTCGACGGTCCGGTCGAAGAGCCGGTGAACATTTAAGCCTCGCAGGAGGTGCGGCCTGCGAGGGTTCAGCTTGGCACTAGCCTATTCCGCGCGTCGGGAGGCAGCGGTGACGGCCCCTCACTAATGATGTCGCGGAACTTGGCCGTTGCCCGGCCGGGGTTGAGCCTTTCGGGCAAACCTTCGTACAGTTGAGAGTTTGCTGGCAGCTGCAGGTACCGGCGGGCCACGCCACCCGCTTAAGACGGGCGGCCGCTCATCGTCTCGCGTATCGACAGTCCACCGCTCAGCTTGAAGCAGAGCAGCAGGCCCGGGAACCGAGCCTCGTTAGACCAATAGCGCGGCCACGCCGCTGTGCAGCAAAAACAAAGAAAGATGTATTCGGGGCGGAGGCAGGCAAGGCTGCCTCTGTGAGCTCGTTCCAAGCGCGCCCTTGCGTAACCTTCGAGACCCCCAGCACGGTGTAGTCTTTTCGCATCGAAGCATGCGACATGGACGCGCCGAAGAGATCGATAACGCACCAAACTCTTGCCTCGTTCCGTAGGCACGTGGCACAGCTCACGGGTGGGGAGGGAGAGCTGTGCGATTCACTGTCATCTGCATTACATTGACTGCTTCGCTCTTGGCTGCCGGAACCGCCGTAGCGCAATCACCGCAGTTTCGTTTGCTGAAGCTCGGCAATAGCCAGGTGCAATGGGTCATGCCGTCGTCGAAGGATGGCAGCATGACGCTGACCTACAGCACCATCGACGCCGCCGAGGTCACACCGGACGCTTTCAATTGCCAACGGATCACGGCGCCAGACGCAATGCTCGCGCGCTCCAATATCTCCTATGACGCCTGGCGCGCCGAGGTCAGAGCGGCGTTCGATCTTTGGCAATCTGTGACGCGCATCACGTTCGTCGAGGCGCCACGAGGCGCCTCTGCCAATATCAAGATCGGCGCCCAGGTCGATCCCGCCGGACGAGCCTTCACGAATGTCGCCTATGACGCCCACGCCGTGGCAGAGCCCAAGCCGATCACGCAGTCAGTGATCTGTCTCAATCCCAAGATGCCGTGGAAGATCGGCTTCGATGGCAACCTGTCGGTCTATGATATTCGCTACACGATTGCGCACGAGATCGGGCATGCGATCGGGCTCGACCACCCCACGTCGAGTGGGGTCATGATGGGATTTCGCTACGACGAGCATTTCCGCGATCTCCAGGCCGGCGACGTCGCGGGCATTCAGGCGCTTTACGGTGCGCCGACCGTGGCTGGCAACGGCCCGGAAGCTCCGATATCGATCAGCCTGACGCGCCCCTCGCAGCGGCCTAGTCCGGAATGATCAGGACGACGTTGCGATCGGATGGATCGGCGATGACGAGCTCGCCGCCGGTTCGGGCGTAGCGATAGCCCTTGAGCATTGGCAATCGGCGAACCAGCTCGTCAGGGAAATCATGCAAGGCGATCGTCGCCGGGAGCTCGGCGCCGAGACCGAGCCGCCAGGGCGCGCTCGTGTCCTCGGGTACCGATCTCAAGGTGGATGCGACTGCAGCGATCTCCGCGTCCGAGAGCTCCAGGCTCGCCGTGGCGCCGCCAGTGAGGGTCATGACGTCGACGACGATGAAAGTCGTGGGATCGATCACGTAGATCTTTTCACGCGATCGCGCGTAGCGGAAACCCCGATAGGACGGTGCGAGAGAGACGATCGCGCTCGGCAGTTCATAGAGGGAAATGTTGCGCGGCACCGGCGCGCCGACCGTCACTGAAAAATCGATGTGGCTCAGTTGCTCGATTCGGCTGTCGCGAAAATAGTCGATCGCGCGTTGGCGGTCGCTTCCTGTCAGTCGTGGAACCAGCTTAAGCTGCTCGGCGCGGCGCGTTTGCGCTTGAGCATCCGCGGTAGTTTGAGCGATCGCCGGCGCCGAGGCTATCAAAGCGGGTAGAGCGAAAACTGCAGCGGTGCGGAGCTGACGCCTCATCCTAGCCTCCCATTGCCGTCATGCACGGACAACAAGTGGCGCCTCATGTCGTTGCTTGAGGGAGGCAAGCTGAGCAAATTGTGATCGCCCTCTGAAACACAGCGACGCGCCGGATGCGATCCAGCGCGTCGCTTCGTTTGCAGTCGTGCGGCCGTGCCTTACTGCGTGGTCGTCGTGCCGGCAGCACCCGTCGTGCACGCCGTCAAGAAGTCCTGCTGCATGACGTCGGCGGTCGCGGACGACAGCGAGGCCGGAATCATCGACTGCGCCGTGGTGCGCTCAGCCGTATCGAGCTTCCCGTCCGCATTCGTGTCGGCGGACTTCCAGTCGGCCTCGCATTCGGTCTGCGACTTGCCGGTCGTGGTCGTCTGGGCAGCGACCGGAAGCGTGAAGGCAGCGAGGGCCATTGCGGCTACCGCAATCATACGCATGGTTCAATCTCCTCTCGGGTTACACCCCGGGCTAACCCCTGCATCCTGGGTTGGTTCCTAGGTGCGCTGCCGCAGCGAGTATTGCTCGGGCAGCAATCCGTAGGTCCAGGCCACGGCTTGGCGCGGGGTCTGAAAATGCGCAGGAACTTGCAGAAAATACTTCTTGAACGTGCCGTCGGGCTCTGGCGTGCCGTTCGTCACCTCGACTGCGGCCCATGCATCGAGGCGCCAACTCCGCCGCCACAGCTTTCCATACTCGTCGCGAGCGATGCACGTCGCTCCACGCAACGCGACGAACCGCTCGGGCGTCATCAGATCGATGAGGCAACGCCGCACAACCGGATCTCTCGTTCGGGCGACCTCGTAAATGCTGATCGACGACGGGTCGACAATTGCGCGCTCCGGCACCTCGACGCCCTTCCAGGCGTAAATCTTCTCGCCGTCGGCATAGGCGATCGCGGGGCCGTTCGCGGCGTGCGAGCGTCCGTTGGCGTCGATGGAGAGAACTGTCGGGCGTTCGGCGAGCCAACAGGTTTCGCCATATGGCAAGATCCATTCGACGTGCTCCGCGAGCGCCAAGTAGGCCGACAGCTGCGGCCGGATCTGGTCGAGGTCGGTCAACTTGAGGAGCGCGGAGTAGATCGCAATCGAATCGTCCGTCTTGAAGCAATGCGCGGCGCTCGCGAACGCCGGCCGGCCCCCTCCGAGGGGACTGGTCAAGCGCGCAAGGAGCCATTGCTTGCGCGGCCGAGCCTTTGCGCCCGCCTGATATCCCAGGTCGGAAACGAAGCGATTGAACGTCTGCCGGCTCGACCGGACGGCATTGATGAGCTGAAATCGCACCGGCGCTTGCGCCGCTTCGATAAGCTCCCGATCGATCGATTGCCTGACGTCGTCGACGATCGTCGACTTGACCGCTCGTTGGCTATCGAGCGTACACCCATACCAAGAGTGCGCCATCTCAGCCGGGCTGTCGCTCCACACGATGTTTTTTGGGGAGGGCAGCCTACACGCACGATAGATGTCGCTCACCGCGCGCTCGGCTGCCTCACGGTCGGCACGCGCGGTGGACCGGTGAATGCCGCCCCACCGCTGAAGCTCGTTGTGAATACAGCCGAGCTCGCGTTCCGTGAGCACGCGCTCAGTCCGCCACAAGGGAGACGTCCTGAGGTTGAAGCTCGCGTTGCCGGCGGACACGATAAGTCCCGGCCGGAAGGAAGAGTGGCGCATGCTCGTCATGTTCGACGGCTGAGCCGTCTTTGCCGACGCGCACGTGCCCGACATAAAGCTCGGAGGCGATGTCGCGTGCCATCGCGTCGTCACGAAACATCGTTGCGCCACCGTTGATGATGTGCCGATGTCCGGTGGCCTCGCCTTCGGCAATCACGAGTTGACCATCGGGGCGGGCGCCCTGATCCAAGCCCGTGCTGCTGATGCGCTCGAAAAGAATGTCGCCCTGGGCGTATAGCTCACTCATGGATGAAACTCCGTTTGCTACGGTCGCCATAAGAACTGGCGGTCTTGCCGAGAAAATGATCGTTTGCCTGTTAAGGTTCCGGTCTGCCGCACGAGACTATGCGGCTTGCCTGTTGACCGAGCTCATAGCGATGTCAGTCAGAGTTTCGTCGGCTGTTCTCTCTTCCTCGAGGGTTTGCTCGAGCAAGTCGGCGGCTTCGCTCATGTCGAGCTCGCGAGCCCAAGCGGCGAGCGTCCCATAGCGCGCGATCTCATAGTGCTCGATCGCTTGGCCAGTGGCGATGAGGCCGGCATCGCAGACCTCGGGGGTCTCGATCTCGAGCATGACCTCGTCGCCTTCGGCGATGAGACCCTTGATCGCCTCGCACGGCTCGCCCTTCGCGGGCTGGCCGAGAAGCTGAAAGACCTGCGTCAGGCGATTGACCTGCTCGGCGGTTTCGAGCTCGTGCTTCTTGAGCGCGTTCTGCAACTCGCCACTGGACGCGTTCTCCGCCATTTTCGGAAGGGCCGAGAGAATTTGAGTCTCGCCGTGATAGATGTCCTTGAGAGTCATGAGGAACAGGTCCTCAAGCTTGGTATTGGCCACGCTGAATACTCCTGCTGTCGTTGGCCGATCGGTTTGTCGGCCAACGGTTGCAGCGAGCGATCAGTTCCGAGCCATGCCGGCGCGCACGTCGACCATCCGAGGAGGCTCGAGCGTGGCGCGATTGCCCGCATCCCATTCGAAAAAAAGCACCTGACTGATAATCGCTTTCACGGCCGCCGGTCGGAACGGTTTCGTCAGGAGGAATGTCGGCTCTGGCCGATCGCCCGTGAGCAAGCGCTCCGGGAATGCGGTGATGAAGACGACCGGAAGCCGGCCTGATTGGAGCATCGTCGTGACGGCAGAGAGCCCAGAGCTGCCGTCGGCGAGCTGGATGTCGGCGAGAACGAGGCCCGGCCGGTGATCGGCGATGGCGGAAAGCGCCTGCTCCTCCGTTCGCGCCACACCCATCACGCGGTGACCGAGATCCGTCACGAGCTGCTTCAGATCGAGCGCTATGAGCGGCTCATCCTCGATGATCAACACATCGGTCGCAAGTTGCGAGGCGATCTCTTGGCCGGCCTCATCGAGCAGACCCAGTACCTTCGTCTCCGGCAGATCGAGAACATCCGATATCTGGTTGGATCCCAGATCCTCGACGGCGCTCAACAGGAAGGCCTGGCGGGCGAGGCTGGGGAGCTGGAGAATGCGATCCTCGCCGGCCGAGGTCGCCATTGTCTCGTCATCGCCGTTGATCGGTATCGAGTTCACGAGGCGCAGCAGGGTTCGATACAAATCGAGCTTGGCGCTCGGACCGTCGCGAACGAGCGACGGATCGGCGATGATCGTCTCGAGGGTGGTCGCGACGTAGGCATCGCCACTTCGCTGGCTCCCCGTCACGGCACGGGCAAAACGTCTGAGTGTGGGTAGTGCGGACGCGATACGCTCGTGGCGCATGGGCTCCCCCTTCGGTGCTCCTGCCGGTGCCATAGGCCCCGGCAATCCCCATCCCTGGTACGTCGATGAACCAGAACTTAACCGTTCGAGAACGCGCAGTTGGGGCGATGGTTCCGTGGGCTCGAGCTGTATTCCGCTGGAACTGCCGGGGCATCGTGACGTTTCGCTGCTCACCCGGCTGGCCGGTGGAGGCGAATATGGCTCAGCTCTGGGAACCGCGCCCGGCTCAGCGCGTTGTTGTAATACTGCTGGCGCCGTCCGGGGTGCCAGCGCTCACGCCGACGTTCGGGGTTTGCAGAATGTCATTTGGTCACAGCAGTACCGCGGGCGTGTAGGGTTCTATTCGCCGAGCGGCGGAAGCGCATTCTCTTGCGGCATGAGCGAGGAGGCTTGAATGAGCATTGGGGGGAAAGACGATATGGGAGGAATGAGAAAAACGAGCGATTCACGCGCGGTAAAGGCGGAGCAAGCCCCTAGCGACGAGGATGCCGAGCAGAGGGTCGTACGGCTGGATGCGGCCGCTCAGGCGCTCATCGGAAGCCAACTCAAGGCGATGTACACCGAGATCTGCAGCGAGCCCGTGCCCTCGGAGCTGCTCGACCTGCTGGCCAAACTCGAGCGCAAGGATACCGGTAAGTGAGTAACGCTCAAGGCGACTCGATCCGTGATGCGCTCGTGGCGGCCATCCCGAACCTACGCGCATTCGCCGTCTCGTTGTGCGGTGATCCGCACTTGGCCAATGACCTGGTTCAAGAAACGCTCATGAAAGCGTGGGCGAACCAGAACAGCTTCGAGCTCGGGACGAACCTGAAGGCTTGGCTGTTCCGAATTCTGCGAAACACCTATTTCTCCGACTATCGCAAGTCCCGTCGGCAGGTGCAGGACGAGGACGGCGCTGCAGCCGAGCAATTGACCTCTTTGCCGCAGCAGGAGGGGTACGCCGATTTGCAGGACTTCAAGCGGATGTTGAAACATTTGTCGGCCGACCAGCGTGAAGCGCTGCTCCTGATCGGTGCCGAAGGTGTTTCGTACGAGGAAGCCGCAGCCATTACGGGCTGCGCGGTCGGAACCGTGAAAAGCCGGGTGAACCGGGCAAGGATCCGGCTGGTCGAGCTCATGGGGCTGGATGCAGACGCCGACGGTAAGTCGCCGCCCGAGGTCGAGATCGGTGCGAAGACCCCCGGCAAGACCAGCGTCCGGTGACGGATGGCTTGCCCGCTCCTAGGGTATGCGGTGATGACCATCGACGAGCTTCAATGTGTCGATGCGTGCAAGGCGGCAAAACGGCTGTGCTATTCCGCGGCGGGGAGCTCTCCCGCATCCGTATCCGACGTGCTCCTGACCAGCGCGGACATGTGTGGCGTCGCCGAGCGCGTCCTTACACACGAGGCCGGCTTCGGGTCTCGTGAGATTGCGGTGCTGTGCTCCAAGCTGTGCCGGAGTGCGGCGGATCATGTCCTAAAAGCTGCGATGCCGGGTGAAGCCAAAGAGCTCGTCGACGCGCTCATCGCCTGTGCGGATGCGTGTCACGTCGTGGCTCTGGGTACGCATCCTGCGACATCCTGAGGTGACACATGGCTCGACGCAAGCTGTTGCGACCGGTTCCCACTCGGCAAGGCGACCGGTCGCGTTTCAACCTGGTCATCTTGTCGATATCTCTCCCCGTCGCCTTCGTGGCGCTTCTCGGCCTGTATTTTGCGTTTTTCCGGTAAGCGATGCGTCAGTCTGTCGTCGACGTGCTGTCGTCGCGACCGTGCTTGAACCGCTCTTTCCAGTCGAGGTCGTCCAAGATCTGCAACATGCGATCCGGAATAGCCTCGTCCAACTGCGGGCGTGAGCGAATTCGCAATCGCATACCGATGATGCGAAGTACGTGCATCGGCACCTCCGACAACTTCTGTGGTCTCTTTCCTACTCCCGAAAACACGGACATGGTTCTGGTACGCCTTGCCTTTTCCGGGCTCAACAACTGTGCTTTAGAACGAGCCCGACACATCGAGGTTCCGGGTGCCGATCAAATTTGCCCCTGTCATGGAACTCTCGGCCTACTGCCTAGTTGCTCACGGCGGGCTTGAGTGTGAGGAGGGAGTGCATGTCCGTTAGCGGCCTTACTTTGGCGCAGTGGATCGGTGGGCAATTGCCCTATCTCAGGCGCTACGCGCGCGCGCTCGTGGGAAATCAAGAGGCGGGCGACGTCCACGTTACGGCTACGCTGGAGCGCATCCTCAACGATCCTTCCGTTTTCGATCAATCTCTGGGTCGCCGGGTCGCGCTTTATCGCGTCTTCTGCGATGTCTATCGTGCGGCGCCGCCGTCGCCTGTCCTGGCCCCGGCAGCCTCCGACATCGAAAGCGAGGTTGCGAGCCGGCTCGGAACGCTCGGCGTCATGCCGCGCGAAGCGTTCCTGCTCGTGGCTATGGAGGAATTTTCGGTCGAGGATACGGCCAAGATCCTGGGAAAGAGCCCGCAGGAGGTTGCTGATCTGCTGACCATCGCTGGTAGCGAGATCGCCAGCCAGATCGCGACCGAGGTTCTCATCATCGAGGACGAGCCGCTTATTTCCATGGATCTCGCCGAGCTGGTGGAATCGCTCGGACACAAAGTCGTCGGTATCGCACGTACGCGCACCGAGGCCGGACGCTTGGCGGCCCAGGTTCGTCCCGGGCTCGTGCTCGCCGACATCCAGCTTGCCGATGGCAGCTCGGGCATAGCAGCCGTCAACGACATGCTGCAAACCTTGAGCGTGCCGGTGATTTTCATCACGGCTTATCCAGAGCGGTTGTTGACGGGCGAGCGCCCCGAGCCGACGTTTCTCGTGTCGAAGCCATACGGTCCCGACATGTTGAAAGCGATGATCAGTCAGGCGATGTTCTTCTCGGCCAAGGCGAGCCCTCCGGCCCGCGTGAACTGATCGCGCGGAACCTGGGCGCTCAAGCGTCGTTGCGCAGACATATCCTCTGCAAACGAGGCCGCGCGATGCCGAACACGCCACACGCTCAAAGCAGCATCGCGGGACGTCAGTTCATCTCCACCGTTGCTCAAGGGGCATTGGCCGGTGCTGCGGGAGGAGCGATCCTGCCACCCCTGTTTCCAGGCGTCGCCACGGTGATGGCGGCACAGGCCGACACGGCCGTTGCTTACGGCTTGCTGCTGTTTGTGTGCGTCGAGATCGGCGTGGCCGCAGCGATCCTGTTCGCTGTTCTCGGTCCGGGTGGCGAAACCTAACCGGGCGTTGACGTATGAGGATCCCGGCGGGCAACGTTCCCCGCCCGGTGAAAATAACCGTTTACCAAAACTGACATTCAGCTGACGCCGTCCATCAGCCGGCCGTCAGCGGCACCGGCGTATGGTCCCCTCAGTGGCAGCCTTTCTCATGCAGGGGACCTCACAGATGAACATTCGTTTGGTGACTTTGATCGCAGCAAGCGCGCTGATCGCTTCGACCAGCGCGGTGCCGGCTTCCGTTTCGGTCACCGGCCAGCTCAAGGCATCGGCCAGCACTGCGCTTATCGTGCTCGCGTCCAGCGGGAGCGGCCATTCGGGCAGCGGTGGCGGTGGTAGCGGCAGTGGCGGTGGAAGCGGCTCCTCGGGGCACGGCTCGTCGGGTGGCGGGGAGTCCTCCGGCCATTCGGGCGATGGTTCCGGCCACGGCTCCTCGGGGCATGGCTCGTCGGGCCACGGTCACGGCGGCAAGCACGGCCATGGCGGCGAGGCCGGCGATGACAACGGCAACGACAATGACAACAGCATCGGCGGCAACGACGACGGCACGCCGGACCAAGGCCCAGGTTGCTGCGAGACTCAAGCTCCTCAAGCAGGCAATGACGACGGCACCCCGGATCAGGGGCCTGGCGACAACTGAGACGCGTGATCGAGGAGCGATCGCCGCGCCGCGCGTGGCGATCGCCTCTTCCGCTACCGCTTCAGCGCTTTTGCGGTCAGCGCGCCGAGCGACTGCTTCTGCTGTCCAGCAGCATCGAAATTCGCCGGATCGAGCCAAGCCTCGTAGGCAGCCTTCACCGCAGGCCATTCCTTGTCGATGATGGCGAACCAAGCCGTGTCGCGGTTGCGGCCTTTGTACGTCACGGCCTGGCGAAAGATGCCTTCGTATGTGAACCCCAGCCGCGCAGCAGCTCTCTGCGACGGGGCATTCAGCGCATCGCATTTCCACTCGTAGCGCCGGTAGCCGAGCTCGTCGAAGACGCGGTGCATGAGCAAGAACATCGCCTCCGTCGCGGCGGGGGTCTTCTGCAAGCAGGGCGCATAAGCGATGTGACCGGTCTCGATCACACCGTTCTTGGGATCGATGCGCAACAGGCTGGCGACGCCCACGGCCTTGCCCGTCGCCTTGTCGATAATGGTGTGGAACAGCGGATCATCGCCCAAGCATGTGGCGCGCATCCAGGCTTTGTACTCGTCCAACGAGGCGAAAGGGCCATAGCCCATGTAGGTCCACATGCGGCCATCGTCGACGGCATTGGCGCCGTAGAGATCCGCAGCGTGACGCTCCACGTCGATAGCTTCGATCCGGACCATGCGCCCTTCGATCGGCGTTCGCGGCGGCCGGGGCCGCTCTACCCAGCCGGGCACATCGGGCCCGATCGATTGGCCGAAAGCGTTCTTGCGCGCCTCAGTCGAAGTGTGCGCCATGGTGACCTAATCCTGTTCCCTGCCCGTCAGGGGCGCACATTATCATGGCGGCGCGAGCGTGAAGAGGGCGGCAAACGGGCGCGATGGCGTTGACAGGTCTCGGTGCGCCGACCTATACGCCTGGAGCCTGACCGGCCCATCTTTGGCTGGCGTAGAATGGCTCATGGGCGCGTAGCTCAGCGGTAGAGCACTCCCTTCACACGGGAGGGGTCACAGGTTCGATCCCTGTCGCGCCCACCATGACCCAGCGGCATCTAGTCAGCCATCGCTCTTGGATTTGCGACGGTTTTGGCGGGCTTGTCCTCGCGCACGGCTTTGAACGCGGCGTGGCGCAGCAGGCCGTCGCCGGTCCAATCGAGATAGTCGACCTGCACGACAATCTCGGGCCGTACCCATTGGACGAGGCGCGCTTGCAACCTGTCGAGCGGGCTCGCGAACGGCGATTTGGCAAGACGCAGGGGCTGAAATCGCTTCCACAACTCGTGCGCGGTCTTATGGCTGAAGCCGGTGCCGACGCGACCTGCATAGACGAGCCTACCCCCCTCGAAATAGCCGAGCGAGAGGGCGCCCACGGCCTCCGTCATCGCGGTCGAGTCGAGATAACCGCCGACGACGAGCTCGTCGGTGTTGGCGCACTTGATTTTGAGCCAGTCGCCGCGCCGGCCGCCGCGATAGGCAAGATCGATGCGCTTCGACACGATGCCCTCGACGCCGAGCGCACAGGCCTTCTCCTGCATAGTCTGGCCGTTGCCCTCAACGTGATCGCTGTAGCGGATGGCGCCCGTCCGCCGTTTGCCCAGCAGAGGCTTCAGCAGCGCTTTGCGCTTGGCGAGCGGCAGCTTGGAAACGTCTGCGCCGTCGAGGCGAAGCACGTCGAACGCATAGAAGATGATCGGTTCGGCCGCCTCGCCCTTGAGGGTTGCGACGAGACCGGCGAACGAGGAGACGCCATCGGCCGTTTCGACCACCGCCTCGCCATCGAGCACGGCCGATCCGATCGCCAGCGCCTCGAGCCCTTTGACGATCGTCGGAAACCGCGCCGTCCAATCGAGGCCACTCCGGGTGTAGAGGCGGACCTTGCCCTTCTCGACATGCGCCTGCAGGCGATAGCCGTCGAACTTGATCTCGTGCACCCACTGCGGGCCCTCGGGCGCGGTAGCGACGAGTTTCGCGAGGCAGGGCGCGATAAACGCGGTCATCGTGCGAGGGCTGCGGCGGATGAGGGGGCTTGACCGATGAGCTTGCGGATAGCGGCCGACAACGGCTTGGCGGCGCGGTCGTAGTCGGCCCAGACCGTCCCCGCGCGAAAGAGCTTGGGCGCCGACGCCATCGTGAAGCGCGCGGGATCGAGCCCGCTCTTCACCTGAGACCAGGCGAGCGGCATCGCGACATGCGCACCCGACCGCGCGCGTGGCGAGAAGGGGGCCACAGCCGTCGCAGTCCGATCGTTGCGGAAGAAGTCGATGAAGATCTTCTTGTTGCGCAGCTTCTTCGTCATTTTCGTAAGGTAGAGATCGCGATGATCGGCGGCCATCTGCGAGCTGACCGTCTCGGCGAACAGCTTGGCCTGCGGCCAGGTCAACGCCTCTCCGCGCTCCTTGGCGAGCGGCACGACGACATGGAGGCCCTTGCCGCCCGTCGTCTTGCAGAACGGGACGAGACCTGTCGCCTCGAGGCGCTCCTTCATCTCCTTGGCGGCGGTGACGATGGTATCGAATGCTACGCCGGGGCCAGGATCGAGATCGAAGACGAGGCGGCCCGGTGTGGCCGGATCGCCGGGCAGGCAATTCCAAGGGTGGAATTCGATCGCGGCGAGCTGCGCCATCCCGACGAGACCTTCAAGCGTATCGATCTGAAGATAGCCGTTAGGCTCGTCCGCGGTCTTCACGAGCACGATCGATGCCGGCAGCCCCGGCATGGCGTGGCGCTGGAAGAAGTGCTCGCCCTCGATCCCATCGGGCGCCCGCACCACCGAGCACGGCCGGCCCGCGATGTGCTTCAGCATCCAAGGTCCAACAGCTTCGAGGTAGGACGCCAGATCGAGCTTGGTCACGGGCGGCGGTCCCGGCCATAGCGCTTTGTCCGGACTGGAGATCGTGATGCCGTGGACCTCGGCAGCATTCCCCTTTGACGGTCGCTTGGGCGTCAGCGGCTGGCGCACGGGGCTTTTTGCTTTGTGGGTCGCGGGCCTGCGATCTTGCCTCGCTACCGGGTCGCCGCCCGCCGTGACGAAAGGCTTGGGCCTTGGTCCCGCTCCCTTCGTGATTTCCGCCATCGTCCGCCCCGACGCGACGGACGTGCTGCGCTCGGTGCCCAAGTTTTTGGCCGGCGTCTTCGCCCATTGATCCTTGTGCTTGATGAGCAGCCAGTTTGTCTTCTTGTCCTTGGGCGAGCGGTTCTTGATGCGCACAAGCACCCAGCTGCCGCGAAACTTCTCGCCGCTGGCGACGAACTTGAGCTCGCCCTTCTCGAGCGCCTCTTGCGGCGATGCGTTGTCGAGCGGGGACCAGAAGCCACGATCCCACAGCATCACCGTGCCGCCGCCGTACTCGCCTTCGGGGATCGTGCCTTCGAAATCGCCATAGTCGAGCGGGTGATCCTCGACCTCGACCGCAAGGCGCTTGTCGTGCGGATCGGTCGAGGGGCCGCGCGTGACCGCCCACGACTTGAAGACACCATCGACCTCGAGTCGCAGATCGAAATGCAGCCGTGTCGCATCGTGCTTCTGGATGACGAAGCGGCGATAGGGCGAGGGTTCGAGCTTTGCGTCACCGCTCGGCTCGGCGGTTTTCTTGAAGTTGCGCTTGGCGCGGTAGCGGTCGAGGGTGTCCTTCGACATCAGGCACGCCTCCGGCCACCGCAGCTAACGCCGAGGGTGCTCACGCCCGCCTCCGGGACGACTTCGCCCGGGGCTTCGGGCGCCGTGGCTCGGGCTTGGCTCGACTGGGCGCTGCTCGGCTGGTGCGCCCGGGCTTGCCGACGCTCTTGCGCAAGGCGTCCATCAGATCGATGACGTTGCCGGCCGGCATCTTCTCCTCGTGCGGCGCCACGATCTTACGGCCTTTGAGCTTATCCTGGATCAGATCCTTGAGTGCGGAGCGGTAGTGGTTCTGGAATTCCGCCGGCTTGAAGGGCCCTGAGCGCTTCTCGATCAGCTCGACCGCGAGGTCCACCATCTCGGCGTCGGGCTTGGCGTCCGGCACATCGCCGAAATAATCCTTGGGATCGCGCAGCTCCTCGGCGTAGCGCAGCATCTCCATGACGAGACCGTCGCCGACTGGGGCGATCGCGACGAGCCACTCGCGCCCGCCGATCGTCACCTGGCCGAGACCAAGGCGATTGGATTTGCTCAAGGCATCACGGATGACAGCATAGCCCTCTCCCGCCAGCTCGTCGGCCGGGGCGATGAAATACGGGCGCTCGAAGTAGCGGTAGTCGATGTCGGCCTGATCGACGAACTGCGTGAGATCGATCGTCTTCTTGCTCTCGAGCTTGACGGCGTCGATCTCCTCGGGCTCAAGCGTGACGTAGGTGTCCTCATCGACCTCGTAGCCTTTGACGATATCGGCATTGTCGATCTTGCCGATGCCGTGCACGATCTTCTCGTAGCTCACGCGCCGGCCGCTCGGCTTGTGGATCTGACGGAACGAGATTTCGGCTTGGGACTCGACGGCATTGTAGATCTCGACCCCGATCGACACGAGGCTGAGGCGGAGGTAGCCCTTCCAGTACGCACGGGCGCGCTGTGCCATGGTCTAGACTTCCGAATACGCAACGATTGAACGCGACACTCTAGCTCCGGGCGCTGCCGGGTCCCGGCCCGAACTCGGCGCCGCCGATGTTATCGGGACGCTCGGCTTGTGCCGAGCGCTCAGCGTCCGTCGTCGTCGCCACCCGCTGTCCCGCCTGGGCGACGCGGATGTTGTTCTGGACGTGGGTCACGCCGGAAACGGCTTCCGCACAATCCTCGGCTGCCCGCCGCTGCGCGCGCGCAGGAACGGTTCCGGCCAACGTCACCTCACCCTGAGAAACCTGCACGTCGATATCGGAGGCGTCGATCGCGCCGGCTTCCGTCAGGCGATCGCAAACATCCTCGTGGATCCGGTGATCGGCACGGGTGTAGTTCTTGGGGCCGCGACCGCGGAACTGACCCATCTGCCGGCGCTCCTGCGCCCTCTCGTCGCCGAGCCAGGAGGAAACCTCGTCGACGCCGCGATCCCAGAAGCTACGCTCGTCGCGACGCGGCTGGCTGCGCTCGCGCTCGTCCATGCCGAACGTCTCGGTGCCGCGGCCGCCCGCGCCGTAGCCATAAGCGCGGCCGCCGAGCCTCTCCTCGTCGTCGGGGTCGTAGTTCGGCAGGAAGCTGCCCGGACGGTCGACGATCTCGTCCCGCCAGCTGCGTTGACCGCGAGGGGCCTCGATAGGCTCGTGCCGGCGCGCGTCCGATCTCGGATCCCGACGGCGGGGGTCGTGTCGTCCGGGAAACCGGTCGTCGTCGGGCTCCCGCCATTCGCGCGTGCGACGCTGTTCGGCCATGGCTCGCTCCCTATGCAACTCTTGCGGGTTGAGCCTAGAACAGGCCCAACGGAGCATTAGTTCCACCCAGCATCGTCAGTGGGTTGAGGCGCTGGCGGGGACGCTGATCTTCTTTGGCTGGAGATGCAGTGCCGGACGTGTCAGCCTTCCGGCAATCCCGAGCGGCACGAGCCAGCCGAGCCAGGCGGCCAGGGCATAGCCCGTGTCGAACGGGAGGTCGAACATGGCGATCGCGGCCGTTCCCAGACGTAGCCAGATCGCGCCGCTGGCGACAGCGTACATCGCCAGCATGGCCCGCCTGTGTCGAGCGACATCCCGGGCACGAATGGCGACGAGCCCCGCACCGAGCAGCATCAACCAAGCACAGCCTTGCGCGAAGAAACCAGCGCGGGCGACGGCCGTCGCCTCGCTGTAAACGGCCGAGGGCAGCGCCGTCAGGCCACCGAGCGCGACCAACACGGCCGTGATCCGCCCGAGTGGCCGGTGAGCCTGTGGCGCATGCCGGGCCAGGAGCGTTGCCAACCCGAAACCAAGCGCCAGCCCCGATGCCGCCATATGGACGCGGAAGATGTAGGGCAGATGTCCATCCAGTAGAATAAGCTCGATGGGCAGTCGGGTGAGCCCCAGGCTCGACCGGAGCGCGGTCAGGCTGACGAGGAGGACGAAGATGACGCCGGCGACAATCAGAATGCGCCTCAGCCCGAGCATGCGATGGCTTGGCCTTTGGCTCGTCGGCGCAGGGATCACTGGCATGACCGCTCTCAGCATCGCATCGTCGGCTCAAACGGTGACCTACGATCTCGGCGGCCGTTGGACAAGCGACCGGCTTCACTACGTGATCGATATCGGCAAGTGCGGCGAGGAGTGGTGCGGCGTTAGGCTCAACGACGACGAGATTTGTGGCGCCACCGTCTTGCGTCTGAGGCTACCGGCAGAGACCAACGGCCTTGCGAAACTCACCGGCACGCTCGACCTGCGGCCTGAGGTCACGCCCTACAAGGTCAGCGTCACCTTCGATACAGCGGGCGACGTCAAGCCGATCCGCATCGAAATGCTCGGCGATCCCGACGAGGCGCCGAGCTTCATGACCCGCACCATCAAGTTCTACGATCAGCTGGCCCGCACGGGCGATGCCACCTGCAAGGCCGAGCCGAAGACGTCGTAGGGCTATGACTTAGGGGCAGAGCACCTTCGACATTCCCCGTCGCAATGAGACGCCTGCCCGTCGCAAAAGGGCCCCCTTGGCCCGCGCGCTCCCCGCAGACTTGCTGCATCATTTGCCTCAGCACCGGAAGTCCTTGAATGACCGATACAACCGTCGCGCCTGCGCCAGACGCCGACACCCGCGACGCGCTCGTTCTGTTCATGCCCTCCGGCCGGCGTGGGCGGTTTCCGATCGGCACGCCGGTGCTGCAGGCCGCCCGGCAAGTCGGCGCCTACGTCGAGAGCGTCTGCGGTGGCCGCGGCATCTGTGGACGCTGTCAGGTGACGGTCGCCGAGGGCAATTTCGCCAAGCACGGCATCACGTCGGCGAGCGAGCATCTGTCGCCGTTCTCGAAGACGGAGGCGCGCTACGCCGAGCTGCGCTCGCTCGGGGCCGACCGGCGGCTCTCCTGCTCGGCCAAGATCATGGGCGATCTCGTCATCGACGTGCCCCAGGACGTGCAGGTCAACAAGCAGACGATCCGCAAGGCCGCCGGCGACCGGGTGATCGAGCGCGATATCGCCACCCACCTCTGCTACGTCGAGGTCGAGGAGCCTGACATGCACAAGCCGCTCGGCGATCTCGAGCGGCTCTACCAGGCGCTGCAGCGCGAATGGGGCATCGAGAACCCGACGATCGATTTCCATCTGCTTTCCCAGGTTCAAGGCATCCTGCGCAAGGGCGAGTGGAAGGTGACGGCGGCAGTCTACGATGATCGCGGCCGGCCGCGGGTCACGGCGCTCTGGCCGGGCTTCCACAACGAGGCCTGGGGGATTGCCTGCGACATCGGCTCGACGACGATCGCGATGCATCTGTGCTCGCTGCTGTCTGGCCGGGTGCTCGCCTCGAGCGGCACGTCGAACCCGCAGATCCGCTTCGGCGAGGATCTGATGAGCCGCGTCTCCTACGTGATGATGAACCCGGATGGCCGGCCAGCGCTCACCGAAGCCGTGCGCGCGGCGATCTCCGATCTGATCGGGCAAGTCACGAAGGAGGCGGAGGTCGCTCCCAACGACATCCTCGAAGCCGTGTTCGTCGGCAATCCGATCATGCATCACCTGTTCCTCGGCATCGATCCGACCGAGCTCGGCGGCGCACCGTTTGCGTTGGCGGCTTCGGGCGCGCTCGATTTTCGGGCGACGGACTTGGCGCTGCCGCTCAATCAGGGCGCACGCGTCTATACGCTGCCCTGCATCGCGGGCCACGTCGGGGCCGACGCAGCGGGCGCCACGCTCGCCGACGGCCCGCAGCACGCCGACGAGATCACGCTGCTCGTCGACATCGGCACGAACGCCGAGATCGTGCTCGGCAACAAGGATCGCATCGTCGCCGCCTCGTCGCCGACCGGACCGGCCTTCGAGGGGGCGCAGATTTCCGCCGGCCAGCGCGCGGCGCCCGGCGCCATCGAGCGCGTTCGCATCGATCCCGAGACCTTGGAGCCGAAAGTCAAAGTCATCGGCGCCGAGCAATGGTCGAACGAGCCCGGCTTTGCCGAGGCATCGGCAGCGGTCGGCGTCACCGGCATCTGCGGCTCGGCCATCATCGAGGTGGTGGCCGAGATGTTCCTCGCGGGCATCATCGACGAGGACGGCAAGGTGCGCGGCGAGATGGCGGCGAAAAGCCCGCGCATCGTCGCCGACGGACGGACGTTCGCCTATGTGCTCTGGGACGGCGAGCAAAAGCACATGGTGACGCAGAACGACGTGCGCGCCATCCAACTCGCGAAGGCCGCGCTCTATGCGGGCGTCAAGCTGCTCATGGACAAGCTCGGCATCGAGAAAGTCGATCGCATCAAGCTCGCCGGGGCGTTCGGCTCCTTCATCGATCCGAAGTATGCGATGGTTCTCGGCCTCATCCCCGACTGTGACCTTTCAAAGGTCGCCGCCGTCGGCAATGCGGCCGGCATGGGCGCACGGATGGCGCTCATGAACCGCGGTCATCGCCGCGAGATCGAAGCGCTGGTCGCCCGCATCGAGAAGATCGAGACGGCGCTCGAGCCGAAGTTCCAGGCGCACTTCGTTGATGCGATGGCAATGCCGAACAAGGTCGACGCGTTCCCCAACCTCGCCGCCGCGGTCAAGCTGCCGGAGCGGCAAGCGGGCGCCCCGGGCGAGGCGTCCGACGGCGAAGGCGGTGGCCGGCGCGGGCGGCGCGGCCGGCGGGGATGACAGAGCACCTGTAGGGTGGACTGAGCGATTGCGAAGTCCACCGCTATGTACACCGCCTAGCATGGCGGGCTCCGCACGGACGCGGTCCGAGCTCAACCCGCCCTACGGCCATGTGCTCAACTCTGGTCGAGCACCTTGGCCTTCTCGGCATCCGGCGTGCCGGCCTGCCGCGCCCGCTCCTCGAGCGACAGCTTCACATGCGTGCCGTTGACGGCCGGAGCGCCCCCTTGAGGTGCTGCCGGGGACGGCGAGGCGGCTTTGACGACGATCCGCTTCTCGTCCGGCTCCGGTGATCCGACGAGCACGGCCTGCGTCTCGATCCGCGAGCCCCCACCCGACGGCGGCGGTGTCCCGGCTGTGCCGCCACCATTCGCCTTGAAGGTGATGACCGGTTTCATCGCCAGCAACTGCTCGCGCGACAGATGGCAGGCGATGGCGTGGCCGCTCGCGAAGGTCTGCGTCGGCGGCTCGGTGACGTCGCACGTGCCCTTCATCATGTAAGGGCAGCGGGTCGAGAACACGCACCCCTTCGGCGGATTGAGCGGCGACGGCAGCTCGCCCGTCAGCACGACTTTGCGCTTTTCCACGCGCGTGTCGGCGATCGGCACGGCGGAGAGGAGGGCCTCGGTGTAGGGATGATAGGGCGGCGAGAAGACTTGCTCGGTCGCGCCCTGCTCCATGATCCGTCCGAGGTACATCACGACGATGCGGTCGGCGAGATAGCGCACGACCGAGAGATCGTGGCTGATGAACAGCATCGTCGTGCGGTTCTTGCGCTGGATGTCCATCAACAGCTCGGTGACGGCCGCCTGCACCGACACGTCGAGCGCCGATACCGGCTCGTCGGCGACGACGAGCTTGGGAGAGCCCGCGAAGGCGCGCGCAATGCCGATGCGCTGCTTCTGGCCACCGGAGAGCTGGCGTGGACGGCGCCGCGCGAACTCGTGCGGCAGCTTGACGATGTCGAGCAGCTCGAGCACGCGCGCCTTGATCTTGCGCTTGTCCTTCTCGACGCCGAATTTCTTGACGGCGCGGGCGATCTGGCCGCCGACCGAATGGCTCGGGTTCAGCGTGTCGAACGGATTCTGGAACACCATCTGCATCTTCGAGATGGTCTTCGTATCGCGCGAGCGCACCGGCACCGCGCCGATCTCGAGATTGCCGAGGGTCACGGCGCCGCTCGAGCTTTCCTCGAGCCCCATGACGACCTTGGCGAACGTCGACTTGCCGCAGCCCGATTCACCGACGATGGCGACCGTCTCGGCCTCGCGCGCCTCGAACGTCAGATCCTCGTTCGCCCTCACCGTTGCAACGGAGCCGCCGAATGCCCCGCCGCGGCTCACCTCGTAGTGCTTCTTCAGGTGATCGACCTTGAGCACGATGTCGCCAGGTTTCACGGCATCGCGCGCGATTGCGGCCTTGCCGGCCGCACCCCAATCGATTTCCTCGAACCGCGCGCAACGCACCTCGTGCCCCGGCTGGTCGCCGACAGCGCGAATGGGCAATCCCGGCCTATCGCAGCGGCCGGACTGGAAATGCGCGCAGCGCGGCCCGAAGGTGCAGCCCGGCGGCCGCTGATGAGGCAGCGGCAGCTGGCCCGGAATGGAGACCAGCGGACGGGCATTCTTGTCGGCGCCGGGCAGGGGGATCGAGGAGAACAGCCCCTGCGTGTAGGGGTGGCGCATATTGTTGAAGACGGTGCCGATCTCGCCGACCTCGACGGCCTGGCCCGAGTACATGACCGTGATCTTGTCGCAGGTTTCCCGGATCAAGCCGAGATTGTGCGAGATGTAGATCATCGAGGTGCCGAACTTCGACGAGATCTCCTTGATCAGATCGACGATGCCGGCTTCCACCGTCACGTCGAGCGCGGTCGTGGGTTCGTCGAGCAGGAGCAGCTTGGGCTTGGCCAGCAGCGCCATGGCGATGACGCAGCGCTGCTGCTGGCCGCCCGAGATCTGGTGCGGGTAGGCGTTGAGGATACGGCCCGGGTCAGGCAGGCGGACGGCCGAAAGCATCTGCGCCGCGCGCTCGACGGCGATCTTCTTGCTCGCGCCCTCGTGCAGAACCAGGACTTCGGCCAACTGATCGCCGATTTTCATCGACGGGTTCAGCGAGGCCATGGGCTCCTGATAGACCATCGAGATCTTGGAGCCTCGGAGCTCACGCAGCTCCTTCTCCGACATCCGCCGGATGTCGCGTCCCTCGAACAGGATCTCGCCGCCGACGATGGCGCCGTTGCGGCCCATGTAGTTCATGATGGCGAGGGCGACCGTCGACTTGCCGCAGCCGGACTCGCCGACGATGCCGTGCGCTTCGCCCGGCATGAGCTTCAGGTTGAAACCCTTGACTGCGGGGACCTCGCCCATGCGGGTGAAGTAGGAAATCGAGACGTCCCGGCATTCGAGGACCGGAGTGGCATTCGTCACAGGTTGTCTTCCCCAAAAGAAAGCTCAGCCGATGGGTCCAGTTGGCTCGGTTCGGACTCCTGTGGCCTCGATCACTCAAGCATGGTGGGTGTGGGGCGGCAAGCTGTATTGGCGGACCGGGACTAAAAAGCGAAGGCGCACGTTGCCTCTTCCGGCACGGCTGCCCGGTCGTGGCGTTCGACAGCGACCCATCCGAATTCCACTGGCAATTCCTACCCGCTCCACTGCGGCAAACAGGATGGTCCGGCTCCGTTGCGTGGCCTCGGGGCCTATGCTAGACGAGCCCGTAACTTCCGGGGTTCGGGGCGGCTAGAGGCCGCTCGTCTTCACGACATGCGCAGAAATTACCAAAACCTGGTTGCTCTCCCTCCGGCGGGCACCACTTGGCAGGGCGAGAGCATTGCATCGTGGCTGGCGATGATTCGATAGTCGCAGGCGTTGCGGGACGGTACGCAACGGCCCTGTTCGACCTGGCGAAAGACGATGGCGCACTCGACGCCGTCGCCCAGGACCTCAACCGTTTCGACGGCATGCTGGCCGAAAGCAAGGATCTGGAGCGGCTGGTCCGCAGCCCGGTCTTCTCGGCCGACGACCAGGGCAAGGCGCTCACGGCGCTGCTGGGTAAGGCCGAGCTGTCGCCGCTGGCGGTCAACTTCTTCAAGCTGCTCGCGTCCAACCGCCGCTTGTTCGTCGTTCGCGACGTCATCAAGGGCTTCCGCGCTCTTCTCGCCCGCCATCGCGGCGAGGCATCGGCCGAGGTCACCTCGGCGCATGCGCTGACCGATCAGCAGCTCGCCGAGCTCAAATCCGCGCTGAAGGCCACGGCCGGCCGCGACGTCCGCATCGAGACGCGCGTCGATCCCTCGATCCTCGGCGGCCTGATCGTGAAGCTCGGCAGCCGCATGATCGACAGCTCGCTCAAAACCAAGCTCAACAATCTCAAGTTCGCCATGAAAGAGGTCCGCTGATGGAAATCCGCGCCGCTGAGATCTCCTCGATCCTCAAAGAGCAGATCAAGAATTTCGGCAAGGAGGCGGAAGTCTCCGAGGTCGGCCAGGTGCTCTCCGTCGGCGACGGCATCGCCCGCGTCTACGGTCTCGACAACGTGCAGGCCGGTGAGCTCGTCGAGTTCCCAGGCGGCATTCGCGGCATGGCGCTGAACCTCGAGGTCGACAACGTCGGCTGCGTGATCTTCGGCGACGACCGCAACATCAAAGAGGGCGACACCGTCAAGCGGACCGGCGCCATCGTCGATACGCCGGTCGGCAAGGGCCTGCTCGGCCGCGTCGTCGACGCGCTCGGCAATCCGATCGACGGCAAGGGACCGATCAAGTTCGACAAGCGCATGCGCGTCGACGTCAAGGCGCCGGGCATCATTCCGCGCAAGTCGGTGCACGAGCCGGTGCAGACCGGTCTCAAGGCCATCGACGCGCTGATCCCGATCGGCCGCGGCCAGCGCGAGCTCATCATCGGCGATCGCCAGACCGGCAAGACCGCTGTCGCGCTCGACACCTTTTTGAACCAGAAGCCGATCAACGCGACGGGCAGCGAAGCTGAGAAGCTCTACTGCATCTACGTCGCCGTCGGCCAGAAGCGCTCGACCGTCGCCCAGTTCGTGAAGGCGCTGGAGGAGCGCGGCGCGCTCGAGTACTCGATCGTCGTCGCCGCCACCGCCTCTGACCCGGCACCGATGCAGTTCCTCGCGCCGTTCACCGGCTGCACGATGGGCGAGTACTTCCGTGACAACGGCATGCACGCCGTCATCGTGTACGACGATCTCTCCAAGCAGGCCGTCGCCTACCGACAGATGTCGCTGCTGCTGCGCCGTCCGCCGGGTCGCGAAGCCTATCCGGGCGACGTCTTCTATCTCCATTCCCGTCTGCTCGAGCGCGCGGCGAAGATGAACGCCGACAACGGCTCGGGCTCGCTCACGGCGCTGCCGGTCATCGAAACGCAAGCCAACGACGTGTCGGCCTACATCCCGACGAACGTCATCTCGATCACCGACGGCCAGATCTTCCTCGAGACGAACCTGTTCTATCAGGGCATTCGTCCGGCGCTGAACGTCGGTCTCTCGGTGTCGCGCGTCGGCTCCTCGGCCCAGATCAAGGCGATGAAGCAGGTGGCCGGCAAGATCAAAGGCGAGCTCGCGCAGTATCGCGAGATGGCGGCCTTCGCTCAGTTCGGCTCGGATCTCGACGCGGCGACGCAGAAGCTGCTTGCTCGTGGTCAGCGCCTGACCGAGCTCCTGAAGCAGCCCCAGTTCTCGCCGCTCAAGGTCGAGGAGCAGGTCTGCGTGATCTTCGCCGGAACGCGCGGCTATCTCGACGCGATCCCGGTGGCGTCCGTGCAGAAGTTCGAGGCGAGCCTGTTGCAGACGCTGCGCGACAAGCACAAGGGCATCCTCGACGCAATCCGCACGAGCAAGGAGCTGTCGGCCGACAGCGAGAAGCAGCTCATCGCGGCGCTCGACAGCTTCGCCAAGAGCTTCACGCCGTAAGGGTCGTACCGTCATGTCCTCGAGCACCCGTCCACCCGACTACGGCCTGCCGATTGCGCTCAGCGACGCCGTCCGCGTCGTCGCGGCAGCCGAGGCGCAGGCCAAGGCGATGGATCTGCAGGTGACGATCGCCATCGTCGATTCCGGCGGGCATCTCGTGTGCCTGCATCGCATCGACAACTGCCAGTTCGGCAGCGTCGAGGTTGCGCAGGCGAAGGCCCGCACGGCGGTCGCCTTCCGGCGGCCGAGCAAGGCCTTGCAGGATGCGCTGGCGCAGTCGCCACGGATCCTGGCCCTGCCGGTGATGCCGATCGACGGCGGATTGCCGATCCTCGTCGGCGGCAGAATAGCCGGCGGCATCGGCGTCTCGGGCGCCAAGTCCGAGGAAGATGCCGTCATTGCCGAAGCGGGCTTGAAGGCGTTGGGTTGAAATAGGCGTCGCACTAAAGGGTCATCGGGAACAGCCGAATGCCGAGCTTAAAAGACCTTCGCAATCGCATCGCCTCGGTGAAGGCGACGCAGAAGATCACCAAGGCCATGCAGATGGTGGCCGCGGCGAAGCTTCGGCGCGCTCAGGAAGCAGCCACCGCGGCCCGTCCCTATGCCGAGCGCATGGGCCGGGTGCTCACCAATCTCGGCGCGCGCATCACGGATTCGTCCGCCGCGTCGCCCATTCTCGTCGGCACCGGCAAGGACGACGTGCATTTGCTGATCGTCTGCACGGCCGATCGCGGCCTGTGTGGCGCCTTCAATACGAACATCGTCCGTTTGGCCCGCGAGCATGCGCGCAAGCTCATCGCGGCCGGCAAGACGGTGAAGATCTTCACGGTCGGCCGCAAAGGCCAGGACCAGCTGAAGCGCGACCTCGGCCGCTACATCGTCGAGACGGTCGAGCTCAAGGACGTCAAGCGCGTCGGCTTCGAGAACGCCAAGGCGATCGCCGACAAGGTGCTCTCGATGTTCGCAGCCGGCGAATTCGACGTCGCGACACTCTTTTACGCCGAGTTCAAGTCGGTCATCGCTCAGAAGCCGACGGCGCTGCAGGTGATCCCGGCGCGGATCGCCGGCGCCGAGACGGCGGCCGTTGCGGCGACCGGCCCCGCAGCCTCGACCGAATACGAGCCCGAGGAAGGCGAGATTCTCGACTACCTGCTGCCGCTCAACATCTCGACGCAGATTTTCCGCGCGTTGCTTGAGAACGCCGCGTCCGAGCAGGGTAGCCGTATGTCGGCGATGGACAACGCCACCCGCAATGCCGGCGACATGATCAACAAGCTGACGATCACCTACAACCGCTCGCGTCAGGCGCAGATCACCAAGGAGCTGATCGAGATCATCTCCGGCGCCGAGGCGCTGTAGGACGAAAGAGGAACATGCTAGAGTGGTGTGAGGTCCTGGAGGACGCATCATGACGGCGCAAGGGTTTGGAGAGCAGGAGCAAGCCGGCTTGCCGGTCGGTGATGCTCAAAGGTTGGTTGGCCAGGTGCGCCGGATCGCAGCGATTGGTCCGGCCTACACGGTCGTCAAACTCATCGGGTCGTCGAAGGCGCTCATTCACGTGATCGAATCGGGAGAAGAGGTGGCACTGAAGGTTGAAGACATTCTCAAAGACCCTGTGACTGATTCGATCCCGTAGGGGATTGCCATGTTCGCGATCGCCTTCGATCTGACAGTGGCAGACGCCGATGCACACCATCCGAGTGGGTATCAGGCCGCGTACGCGGACATCGGTCGGGTCCTCAACTCCAAGGGGTTCGAGCGGGTGCAGGGAAGTGTCTATCTCAACCGGAAGGACGACTTGGCAGATTTGACGACCGCAATCGCCGCTCTGAAAGCGTTGCCCTGGTTTCCGAAGGCAGTGCGCGATGTGCGGGGCTTCAAAGTAGAGAGCTGGTCCAACTTCACGCCGTTCGTGAAGAACGAGGCCTAGAAATTGGTGATAATCTCGTGTCCAGAACCGTGGGCACGATCTGTAGATCGAGGACGAGACATGGCGGATAGACGCATCGGCAAGATCAGGCAGGTGACGGGCGCGGTCGTCGACGTGCAGTTCGACGAGCATTTGCCGGAGATTTTGAACTCGCTCGAGACCGACAACGGCGGCACGCGCCTCGTGCTCGAGGTCGCCCAGCATCTGGGCGAGAACACGGTCCGCACCATCGCCATGGATTCGACCGAAGGTCTCGTGCGCGGCCAGCAGGTCACCGACACCGGCGCGCCGATCTCGGTGCCGGTGGGCGAGGAGACGCTCGGCCGCATCATGAACGTCATCGGCGACCCCGTCGACGAGGCAGGTCCGATCAAGACCGCCGAGCGCCGTGGCATCCATCAGCCTGCGCCGACCTTCCAGGATCAGTCGACGGAAGCGCAGATTCTCGTCACGGGCATCAAGGTCGTCGACCTGCTCGCGCCCTACGCCAAGGGCGGCAAGATCGGCCTGTTCGGCGGCGCCGGCGTCGGCAAGACGGTGCTCATTCAGGAGCTGATCAACAACATCGCCAAGACACACGGCGGCTACTCGGTGTTCGCCGGCGTCGGCGAGCGCACGCGCGAGGGCAACGATCTCTATCACGAGTTCATCGAGTCCGGCGTCAACAAGAACCCGGCCAAGGGCGACACGAAGGGCTCCAAGTGCGCTCTCGTGTACGGCCAGATGAACGAGCCGCCGGGCGCCCGCGCCCGCGTCGGCCTCTCGGGCCTGACGGTCGCCGAGTACTTCCGCGACCAGGGCCAGGACGTGCTGTTCTTCGTCGACAACATCTTCCGCTTCACGCAGGCCGGCTCGGAAGTGTCGGCGCTGCTCGGCCGCATCCCCTCGGCGGTGGGCTATCAGCCGACGCTCGCGACCGACATGGGCGCGCTGCAGGAGCGCATCACCTCCACGCAGAAGGGCTCGATCACCTCGGTGCAGGCGATTTACGTCCCGGCCGACGATCTGACCGACCCGGCGCCGGCGACCTCCTTCGCCCACTTGGACGCCACCACCGTGCTGTCGCGCTCGATCGCGGAAAAGGGCATCTACCCGGCCGTCGATCCGCTCGATAGCACCTCGCGCATGCTCGACCCCCGGGTCGTCGGCGAGGAGCACTATCAAACGGCCCGCCGCGTCCAGCAGATCCTGCAGCGCTATAAGGCGCTCCAGGACATCATCGCCATTCTGGGCATGGACGAGCTCTCGGAAGAGGATAAGCTGACGGTGTCGCGCGCCCGCAAGATCGAGCGCTTCCTGTCGCAGCCGTTCGACGTCGCTGCCGTGTTCACCGGCTCGCCGGGCGTTCAGGTGCCGCTCGCCGACACGATCAAGGGCTTCAAGGGCCTTTGCGACGGCGCCTACGATCATCTGCCGGAGCCGGCCTTCTACATGGTCGGCACCATCGAGCAGGCGGTCGAGAAGGCCCAGAAGCTCGCGGCCGACGCAGCGTAACGTAGGCTGCGACCGCAACTTGGCCGTCTTGGCGGGGTTTGCTCGTCAGGATGTGCCCAGAGATCAGCGCTCGACGCTGGTCTCGCGAACTCGAAAGGCAACGAGCTGATGGCTTCGACCAATCCGTCCGGCGACAGCAAGACCTTCGGCTCTTGCTGCCGCGACTTGAACGAGGTGCTCGGCGCGGAGGATTTCGAGCCGCTTGTCTACGTCGGCGACGATGGCGTGCTCTACATGTCGGTCGGCGTCGTCGATATGGAGGACGAGGACCAGAGCGGGTTCCTCGATCATCCGGTGTACTGCTGCCCCTTCTGCGGCACGCGCCTGCAGACCACGGAAGAGGTCGAGGCGAAGGTGGGTGAGGAATGACGACGTTCAAATTCGAGCTGGTTTCGCCCGAGCGCCTGCTGATCTCCGAGGATGTCGAGCAGGTCGTCGTGCCGGGCTCCGAGGGTGATTTCACGGTGCTCGCAGGCCACTCGCCGGTGCTGTCGACGCTGCGCCCCGGCGTCATGGACGTGAAGCTGCCGGGCGGCAAGGCGAAACGCCTTTATGTCAAGGCAGGCTTCGCCGAGGTCGATCCCGAGAGCCTGACGGTGCTCGCCCAGCAGGCGATCGACGTCGCCGAGATCGACGCCCAATGGCTCGCGCGCTCGATCAAGGACGCGGAAGAGGACCTGGCCGACGCCAAGACCGACGCCGCGCGCTTGAACGCCAATGCCGCGCTGTCGCATCTGCGGGCGCTCGAAGCGGCACGCTGACGGTCGAGCACGCCGCTCGTCGATCTGTCAGAACGTTTTTGCCGTCCTGCACGTTATGTGAGGTCAAACGAGGCCTCACATGCGAAATTCGCGCATCATCTCCGCTGTCGGCGTGCTCGCGATTCTAGCGGTCGCGGTCTGCCTTATTCCGGCCGGGGCTCACCTTTTCGAGATGCGCAACAAGCTCGCACTCTCGCCCGACAGCTACATGACCGTGCAAGCGATCTACGCCGGTTGGGCTTTGTTCGGCATAGCCATTTTCACCGCGCTCGTTTTCACGCTGTGGCACACGGTGCTGGTGTGGCGGCTGCCACGCGGGCGATGGCTTTCCCTGCTGTCCTTCCTCCTGATCGCTGCGACGCAAGCGATCTTCTGGGCGGCCACCTATCCTATGAACGTCCTGACCGAGAATTGGACGGTGATGCCACCTGATCTCGAGGCGGCTCGTCAGCAGTGGGAATACAGCCACGCTGCGAGCGCCGTGCTGACGGCTTTGGCTCTTCTCGCGATCGTCGCCAGCGCGCTTGCGGCAGCACGCGAGCGCGGTGCGGCGACCGCGCGGCTCTTGGATGAACCTACACCGCTGCGGCCGTGAGATTGGACGCCTTCGGTGGCGCGAGCACGGCGAGCGCCTTGGGAATCACGCGAAACGTGCACGGCGTCGTCGTGATGATCTCGCCGTCGGCATTGATGTCGCGCGGCCGCCGCGTCTCGACCCTCATCTCGGTCCCGACCGCTGTTCTGACACTCGCCCACCTCCCGTGCGTGCCGTTTCGGAACGCCCACAGCATCGGCAGCATTGCCCAGGGGCTCGACATCTCGAGGCTGTAGAGATGCAGCACGCCATCGTCGATGGTGGCGTTCTCATCGACCGTGCTGCCGCCGCCGTAGTAGCGGCCGTTGCCGACGGCGATCTGCAGCGTCCTCACGTCGACCGTCTCATGCGACGTCACGATCCGGGCGCTGAACGGCTCGATGGTTGCAGCCGCCTCCACCGCTGTCAGCACATAGGCGCTGCGTCCCCACCGGCGCTTGCGCTCGCGCGTCAGCCGGGCCGTCAGGGCAACGCTCATGCCGAGGCTGGCGACATTGAAGAAGAGGTGCCCATTCGCTTCGCCGAGATCGGCCAGCCGCGTGTGTCCGGCGAGGATGACCTCCGCGGCGGCAACGGGCTCGAACGGGATGCCCATGGTCCGTGCAAAGTCATTGGCCGTGCCGGTCGGCAAAATTCCGACGGGCCGGCCGGCCTCGCGCAGAAAGGGCGCCGCGTGATAGAGCGAGCCGTCGCCGCCGGAGACCACGATGGCGCTGCTTTCGCGCGCTGCCCTAAACGCCTGATCGCGGTCCTTCGAGAGGACGTCGAGGTCGACGAGCTCGATCTCGACGTCTCCGGCCACGAGCCGCGCCAGGCTCGCCGCGAGCTCGGGCGCGTCGCGCTTCTGCGGATTGACCGCGATCAGCAGGCGCCGCCGCGCCGAAGACTCGATCGTGGCGTTCGCAGTATCCGGCGTGTTCACACTCGAGCTCCCGGCGGTATCTCGACCCGACGGGTAGAACGCACCGGAAGCTGAGCAGTTTCACGAGGCGACGTGGGGCAGCTAAGCTCGGAGCACCTTGCCTTCCGGATCGTAGGGTGACGGCGCGATCACTTTGGCCTTGCGCTCGACGCCGACGACGTGGACCGACAGCGCCGTGCCGGGCTTCGCCAAGGTCGGCTCGATCAGGACCATCGCCAGCGACTTCTTGAGCGTGTGGCCGTAGCCGCCGGAGGTCACGTAGCCGACCCGGGCGCCGTTCGACCAGATCGGCTCGTAGCCGCTGGCATCCGCATCCGCCGCGTCTATCTCGATGGTCGCCTGCACGAACTGCGGAGGCGCGCTATCGCGCTCGGCCATCGCGGCCTTGCGGCCGACGAAATCCGGCTTCTGCCAGTCGATCCACCGATCCATCGCGGTCATCCGCGGCGTGTATTGCTGGCGGAACTCGGTCGTCCAGATGCCGAAGCTCTTTTCAAGACGAAGGCTCAACATGGCATTGAAGCCGATCTCCTTGATGCCGAGATCCTTGCCGGCGTCGAGCAGCGTACGGCGGAGCGCAATATGCTCGGCGGCCGAGCAGTTGATCTCGTAGCCGAGCTCGCCGCAAACGGAGAGACGCCCGACCTTCGCGCGGATGAGGCCGACGTCGATCGTGCGGCAGGCCATGAACGGGAAGGCCGCGTTCGAGACATCGGCGTTCGTCACGCGGGCCAACACCTCGCGCGCCTTCGGGCCGTTGAGCGAGAAGCCGACCGTCGCGTCCGCGATGTCGCGCACGCTGACGCCATCGTCCAGATGGCTCAGGAACCAGCGCATGTGCCACTGGCGCAGATAGTAGGACCCCATGACCCACCAGGTGCCATCGCCCCAGTTGAACACGGTGAGATCGCCCTTGAGCTTGCCGTTCTCGCCGAGCATCGGGGCGAGGCGCGCGCGGCCGGGCTTCGGCAGCTTGCCCGCCATGATGCGGTCGAGCCAGGCCTCCGCATTCGGCCCCGTCACCTCGTAGCGGGAGAAGCCCGAGATATCGAGGAGCGTGACGCTTTCGCGCGTGGCCTTGCACTCGGCGGCGACGATGTCTTGGGCATTGGAGCGCTTGAGGGTCGGCGTCTCGACGAAGTCCTTCGGTGCGAAGTAGAGCGGCACCTCGAGGCCCCAGGACGCGCCCCAGCGGCAGCCGGCCTCCGTCATCGCGTCATAGGCCGGCGACATCTTGAGTGGTCGCCCGGCCCAGAGCTGCTCGTTGGGATAGGTCATGACGAAGCGGCGGGAATAGAACTGGCCGGTCGTCTGCTTGATGTAGTCCTTGTTGGAGGCGAAGGCGCCGTAGCGGGCGATGTCCATCGAGTAGGCATCGGCCTCGGGCTCGCCGTGGATCATCCATTCGGCGAGCGTCTTGCCGACGCCGCCGCCCTGCAGGAAGCCCGCCATGACCCCGCAGGCGAGCCAGTAGTTCGGCACCCCGTGGATCGGGCCGACGAGCGGATTGCCGTCGGGCGAGAAGGTGAAGGCGCCGTTGACCCACTTTTTGATGCCGGCGTTCTCCAGGCACGGATAGCGCCGGAACGCGGCGCCGAGCTCGTTGGAGATGCGATCGACATCCTCTTGCAACAGCTCGATGCCGTAGTCCCAGGGTGCACCGTCCATCATCCAGTGCGCGTGGTCGATCTCGTAGATGCCGACGAGGACGCCTTTCAGGTCCTGGCGCATATAGGTGAAGCCCTCGAGATCGATCATCATCGGGATCTCATTGGACATCGCCGCGATCTCGGGGATCGTCTCGGTGAGCAGGTAGTGGTGCTGCAAAGGCGAGACGGGAAGCTCGAGCCCGACCATGCGGCCGACCTGCTTGGCCCATAGGCCGGCCGCGTTGACGACATGCTCGGCCGTGATGGTGCCCTTCTCGGTCACCACCTGCCAGCTGTCGCCTTTCCAATTGAGCTCGAGAACGCGGTTATGCTCGATCACCTCGGCGCCGCGCAGGCGGGCGGCTTTCGCATAGGCATGCACGGTGCCGGTCGTATCGACATAGCCTTCGCGGTCGGCCCACAGGCCGCCGAGGATACCGTCGGTATTGATGATCGGACAGGTCTTCTTGATTTCGTCCGGCGTCATCAAGTGGCAGTCCTCGATGCCGATCGTCTGGAAGATGCGGTAGGCCGATTGCAGCCACTCCCAGCGGGCTGGCGCCGATGCGATCGTCACGCCGCCGGTCAAATGCATGCCGATCGACTGCCCGCTCTCCTTCTCGATCTGCGAGAGGAGGTCGATCGTGTAGGCCTGGAGCGCGGCCATGTTGGGGTCGGCATTGAGGGCGTGGACGCCGCCCGCCGCGTGCCAGGAGGAGCCGGCCGTCAGCACATTGCGCTCGATGAGGGCCACGTCCTTCCAGCCGAATTTGGCGAGATGATAGAGGACGGATGCGCCGACGACGCCGCCGCCGATGACGACGGCACGATAATGAGATTTCATGGGTCTGGGCTCCCCTCGGGCGATGATCCGGCCGAGTCTAGACAGGACTGTCCATCATCGTCAACGCGGCTCCAGCGCCGATCGCCTGTAAGCGGCGGAAGGGGGCCTGCGGTGCTCTGGCCGGGCGGACCTGTCGTCGCCCTCCCGATGGTCCGAGCGCCGCGGCAGGCCCCCTAGAACATTGTAGCGCCGAGGTTACGCCGATTTAATCTGGCGCCACCCAATTCGGCCGCTGTTCGTCCACACTCTGGCGATCCCCCAATAGTCACGGGAGATCGAAGAGCACATGCGGTCTTTCACACATTTAGGTTTTGCGGCCCTGCTGGCGGCAAGCGGCCTCGGCTTCGGCCTCGGCGCGCCGGCTGAGGCGGCGCAGGTCAAGCTCGATGCTGAGCTCGGCCAGGCGGCCATCGTCGGACAGAAGACGCGGACGATCTATCTCAGGATCAGTCTGGAAGGCATTGCCCTCGACGAGGGTGTCCGCCGCACGCCCGTCAACGTTGCAGTCGTCATCGACAAGTCGGGCTCCATGGAGGCCGACGGCAAAATGGAGAAGGCCCGTGAGGGGGCGGCCATGGCGCTCGGACGGTTGAGCGCGGAGGACATCGCCGCCGTCGTCGCCTACAATCAAGAGGTGGACGTGCTGCTGCCCGCCACGAAGTTGACGAAGCAGGGCGAGATCCAGCGCGCCATCGACGAGCTGCATGCCGGTGGCAACACGGCACTCTACGCCGGCACCGAGCAGGGCCTGCGTGAGGTGATGAAGTTCGCCGACCGCGAGCACGTCAACCGTGTCGTCCTCATTTCGGACGGCCTCGCCAATGTCGGTCCCGCAGACCCGGAAACCGTGGCCGCGCTCGGCCGCAAGGCCGCCGAGAAGGGCATCTCGATCACCACCATCGGCCTCGGTCTCGGCTACAACGAGGACTTGATGTCGAAGCTCGCCTATTCCTCCGACGGCAACCACGCGTTCGTGGCCGAGGCGGGCGATCTCGTCGACATCTTCAACAAGGAGTTCGGCGACGTGCTCTCGGTGGTGGCGCAGGAGCTCATCATCGAGATCGAGTGCCGGCAGGGCTTCAAGCCGATCCGCGTGCTCGGCCGGGAGGCCGAGATCTCCAACGGCCGCATCACGGCGCGGCTGAACCAGCTCTATGGGCGGCAGCGGAAATATATGGTCGTCGAGCTGGAGGTGCCGAGCGATGTTCGGGCCGGTGACATCGACGTCGCCGATGTGAAGGTTCGCTATTCGAGCGCTCTCGGCGCCAAGGACGAGGAAGTCTCCTCGCGCGTCGGGGTCAAGGTCACCGATCGCGACGACGAGGCCGAGGCGAGCCTCAACAAACCGGTCATGACCGATGTCACGACCCAGATCGCGACCGAGAAGAACGAGGAGGCGGTGAGGCTGCGCGACGAGGGCAAGACCGACGATGCGGTGAAGCTGCTCAAGGAAAATTCCGAGTATCTGCGCGCGCAGGCAGGGGTCTTGGGCTCGGACGACCTCGACAAGCTCGGCGCCGAGAACGAGGCGCAGGCGGGTAGTGTCGCGAGCGGCGACTGGAACGCGACACGCAAGGCGATGCGGGCCAAGCAGTACAAAGACAAGACGATGCAAGCCTACTAGAGCACGTTCAGGCGAAGTGGACGCCGGTTCGCCGTAAGAATGTGCTCAATACCAATGGCCTAGAGCGGGCTCTCGGTTCCGCATGAGCTGAGCCCGCTCTGTCGCGTTGATCGCGACGACTGAAGCCAGGATCATCCGGGCGAGGCTGGCGTGCCGGAGCGATCGTAGTCGCGCGGTGGGTACACGGTGTCTGCGGTGAGCCCGGTGGCAGGCAACGGACCTTCCGGCGAGCCGGCATAGGAGGCCAGCTCCTCGAGCGCCCGCTGCTCGTCCTCGCTGGCGACCTGGGACAGCTCGCCGGTGAGCTCGGCGCCGGGTTCGACGACCATTTGGCCATAGACGAGCCGGCCGTCGAAGACCGCGCTCTCTCGGAACCGGACGAGCTCGGCGGCGACGATCTCGCCCGTCACATGTCCGAAGATGTCGACCCGGTCGGCGACGACGACGGCGCTCAGCGACGCCTTGGAGAGCACGATCACCTCGGAGGCGAACAGCGTTCCGGAGAAGGAGCCTGCGATCACGAGACGCGTGCAATTGCGGACTTCACCGGTGAGGGTGACACCCTCGCCGATCAGCATCTCGCGGGCGGGTGGGAAATAAAAGCCGTCGCTGGCGACGCTCGCATCCGCAGCCTCTTGGGGCGCCGGGTCGGCGGGGGCCGGCTCGATCGCGTGCGCCACCGGTGCGGCGGGCGGGTTTACGACCAGGCTCCTCGAGGATTTCCGCCCAAACATGAACGCCTCCAGGCCTCGGGGTAGGGCCACGGCAGCTTGCCCTGACGCTGCACACGACCCTCATACGAGGCGTGCAGCAAAGGATAAGATGCCGTGCCGTTGATCTCTCCGAGAACTGGTAGTCGACGATGTAGCGAAGAACAATTATAGACGTATAAGCACTTTCCGAGCATTTCAGATGATGGTTACTCGGCGCGCGGATTGGTCTCTGCCGACGCCTCATGCCGCGGGCGATTTGAGTTTGCTCACGTCGAGCAGCTTCATGATGGCCTTCTCGTAGTAGGGCTCGCTGATGCCGACGCGCACTTTGCGCATGAAATACTTCTCGAAGGCGATCTTGGCGACGTGCACCCACATTCCCTCGCTCGCCCAGTTGACGTTGCGCGGCGGGTTTTGAGGCTTCGCCAGGAAGGCGACGCCGCGGTCGCCGAAATCGGCGAGGCAGAAGGCGTTCCAGCTCGGCTCATGTGTCGTGGGCTTGCCCGAGAGCAGCTCGGCGATGTTCTCGCGGACGGCTGCGACCATGCTCTCGATCATGTAGCCGGTCTTGGGCACGCCGGTCGGCACCGGCGTCTGCTCGATCGGCGGGATCGCGATGGCGACGCCAACCGCGAAGATGTCGGGATATTTCGGATTGCGCTGGTGCTTGTCGACGAGGATGAAGCCGCGCGGGTTGACGAGGCCCTCGATGCCGCGGAAGGCCGCGATGCCGCGGAAGGCCGGCAGCATCATCGAATACTTGAAGGGGAGCTCGTGCGTCTTCTTGACGGCGCCGTCCTCGCTGAGCTCGGTCACCTCCATCTTGCCCGCGCTGACCGCGCCGACCTTCGCATTCGTGATCCAGCGAATGCTGCGCTGCCGGAGCTCGTGCTCGAGCATGCCTTTGGTGTCGCCGACGCCGCCGAGGCCGAGATGCCCGATATAGGGCTCGGCGGTGACGAAGGTCATCGGCACGCGGTCCCGCAAGCGCCGGGAGCGGAGCTCCTTGTCCATGATCATCGCATACTCGTAGGCCGGCCCGTAGCAGGAGGCCCCCTGCACCGCGCCGACGACGATCGGGCCTGGATCCTTACAGAACGCTTCCCAAGCCTCGTGCGCCTTGACGGCGTGGTCGCTCGTGCAGATCGATTGCGTGAAGCCCTCCGGGCCGAGACCTGTCACCTCGTCGAAGGCGAGCTCGGGCCCCGTGGCGATGACGAGGTAGTCGTAAGAGAGGGACTTCCCGTTCGGCAGCGCGAGCCGCTTCTCCTCCGGATGCAGTCTCTCGACCCGATCCACGACGAGCTCGATGCCGCGCTTGGCCGTTACCGCCGCAAGGTCGACGGTGATATCGGCCTTGGTCCGCCAGCCGACGCCGACCCAGGGATTGGAGGGCGTGAACTGGAAGTAGGGGACCGGGTTGACCAGCGTCACTTGATGCGACTTGCCGAGGGTCTCTCTCACCTCGAAGGCCATGGAAATGCCGCCGATGCCGGCGCCGACGATGACGATGCGAGCCATTGTACTTCTCCCATACATGCGAGGGCACGCTCCGGCCGGGTCTCATCCCGCGGCATCGGACCGGCAGATCGAGAATCAGTTGAAGGCGCAGCCAGGAGCGATCCCCAAGCGCTTCAGCACCATCGCCAGCGGGCAGAAGCCGGTGAACGAGGACTGCAAGAGGTTGGCGCCGACGAAGGCCGTCAGCAGCAGCCAATACGGGCTGTGGAGCTGGCTGAGCGCGAGGCTCGCCAGGATCATGGTGCCGGCGAAAGCGAGGACGACTCGATCGATGCTCATTTGGGTATCCTTCTGGTCTTTGGTTTGCTGTCGGGCGCGCAGAACAGCTCGTACATGAGCGTCAGGAGCTGCTCGGCGCGGGGGTCGGCGACGCTGTAGTAGATGGTCTGGGCCTCGCGGCGCGTGGCGACGATCTCCTGCTCACGCAGCTTCGCCAAATGCTGCGACAGTGCCGATTGGCTGAGACCCACGGCGTTCTCGAGCTCCGACACCGACCGCTCGCCCTGATTGAGCTCGCACAGGATTCGCAACCGATGCGGGTTGGAGAGCGCCTTCAGCAGGGAGGCCGCTTCCGCGCTCTTGACTCCGAGGTCTTGTATATTCATAAACGCTAAATTAGATATGCCTAATAGAATTGTCAAGGCCGGAGAGGGAAAGATGATCAGAGCTTCGCTGTATGGCCGGACGGGCGCCCTGCTGGCGATCGCCGCGGGCCTCGCGCCGAGCTTGCCCGCTCGGGCAGCCGACGTCGCCCGGCCCTTCGTCGTCGGCATCACCGAGGTGGACGACCTCAAGGCCGTCTACGCCACCATCCGCAGCAAGGACCGCATCGAGGCGCGTGTCCGGACACCCGGCACGATCGCCACGCTCAAGGTCGCCGTCGGCGACGAGGTCAAGGCCGGCGATGTTCTGGCCGAGGTGTCCGATCCCAAGATCGCGCTCAACATTCAGGCGCTCGACGCCCGCATCGTCGCCTCGCAGTCGCGGGTCGACACGGCGAAAACCGAGCTCGACCGCGCCAAGAAGCTATCCTCTCAGGGTATCGCGACGAAGGCGCGGCTGGACGAGGCCAAGCTCGCCTACGAGGTGGCCGTGAACGAGCTAAAAGCGGCGAACGCCGAGCGGCTGGTGCTGAACAAGCAGATCGAGGAGGGCGGCGTGCTGGCCCCTTCGAGTGGACGCGTGATCGCCGTGCCGGTCACCGAGGGGAGCGTCGTCATGAGTGGCGAGAGCATCGCCACACTCGCCGCGAACGGCTATCTGCTGCGCCTCGAGCTGCCAGAGCGGCATGCGCGCGCGATGCGCAGTGGCGATCCGGTCCACTTGAGCGCACGCGACGCCGACCAGGGTGATGGCGCCGTCAGTGAAGGCCGGATCGTGCGGGTCTATCCGGAGCTGCAGGGCGGCCGCGTCATCGCCGATGCCGAGGTCGCCACGCTCGGCGACTACTTCGTCGGCGAGCGGGCCCGCGTCTGGATCTCGGCCGGCAAGCGCTTGACATTCGTCGTACCGGTTGAGGCTGTTGCTCATCGCTTCGGCCTCGATCTCGTGACGATCCTGGGTGAGGGCGGCGCGCCGGTCGAAGTGATCGTGCAGACGGGCCAGCCGGCGAAGCTCGCCGGTGGCGTCGAGGGAATCGAGATTCTCGCCGGCCTCAAGCCAGGTGACACCGTGCAGATCCCGTCGGGGAGCGCGCCATGAGCGATCCTCATTCGGCATCCGGGCTCGGCCTCTCCGGCCGCCTGACGCAGGCATTCATCGGCTCGCCTCTGACGCCGTTGTTTCTGCTCGCCGCGCTTGCCCTCGGCCTCGTCGCGCTCACCGCCTTGCCGCGCGAGGAGGAGCCGCAGATCTCGGTGCCGATGGTCGACATCATGGTGCGCACCGACGGCCTCAAGGCGGAGGACGGCGTGCGCCTCGTCACCGAGCCGCTGGAGACGATCGTCAAGGCCATCAACGGCGTCGAGCACGTCTACTCCAACACGAGCGACGACCAGGTGCTCGTGACCGCGCGTTTCCTCGTCGGCACGAGCGCCGACGACGCGATCCTACGCGTGCACGAGAAGATCCGCGGTAACATGGATCGCCTTCCGATCGGCATCCCGGAGCCGCTGATCGTCGGACGCGGCATCGACGATGTTGCGATCGTGACGCTCACTTTGTCGCCCAAGCCCGAGGCCGCGGATCGCTATCAATCGAGCAATCTCTATGCGGTCGCGGAAAACTTGCGCGTCGAGCTCGCCAAGCTCGAGGATGTCGGCCTCTCTTACATTTCCGGCGGCCGGCCGGATCAGATTCGTGTGGAGCCGAGCCCTGAGCGCCTGAGCCTCTATGGCGTCACGCTCGCCCAGCTCATCGACAAGGTGCGGCAAGCCAATCGCTCGTTTCCCGCCGGACGCATCCGCGCTGAGGATCAGAGCCTCGCGGTCACCGCGGGTGGTACGCTGCACGGCATTCCCGACATCGGCCTGCTGCTCATCGGCACGCGCGACGGCCGCCCCGTCTATGTGCGCGATGTTGCCGATATCGTCGTCGGCGAGAAGCCGCTCGACCGGCAATCCTGGCACTCTATCAAGGGAGCCGACGGCGCGATGTCGCGCGTTCCGGCTGTCACCATCGCCATCGCCAAGCGCTCGGGTGCCAACGCCGTCGTCATCGCCGAGCGCATCCGGCATCGGCTGACCGAGCTGCAAGCCGAGCTCCTACCCAAGGATATCGACGTCACCGTCACGCGCGACTACGGCGAGACGGCGAACGAGAAGGCCAACGAGCTGCTGTTTCATTTGGGTCTCGCGACCGTCTCGATCGTGCTGCTCGTTAGCTTCGTCATCGGCTGGCGCGAGGGGCTGGTGGTCGCGATCGTCATCCCGACGACGATCCTCGTCACGCTCTTCGCCTCCTATCTGATGGGGTACACGATCAATCGCGTGAGCCTGTTCGCGCTCATCTTCTCGATCGGCATCCTGGTCGACGATGCCATCGTCGTCATCGAGAACATCGCGCGGCATTGGGCGATGGCGGACGGCCGTAGCCGTGCGCGGGCCGCCATCGAGGCCGTCGCCGAGGTCGGCAATCCGACCATCGTCGCGACATTGACTGTCGTCGCAGCGCTCCTGCCGATGCTGTTCGTCTCCGGCCTGATGGGCCCCTACATGGCGCCGATCCCGGCCAATGCATCGGCCGCGATGATCCTGTCCTTCTTCGTCGCCGTCATGGTGACGCCGTGGCTGATGCTGAAAGTCGCGGGTGGGCACGCCGGGCACGCGGCGCACGGCGAGCACGGTGCGGCGCAGGGCGGCATGCTCGGCCGCGCCTACACAGCCGTCGCGCGGCCGATCTTGAAGTCGCGCGCTCGGTCGTGGACGTTTCTGCTGCTCGTCGGCGTGACGACGCTGGCGTCACTGGCGCTCTTCTACACGAAGGCCGTGACCGTGAAGCTTCTGCCCTTCGACAACAAGTCGGAGCTGCAAGTCGTCGTCGACCTGCCGCGCGGCAGCTCGCTCGAGGCGACGGATCGCGTGCTGGCGGAGGCTGCGGCACGGCTCGCCGATCTGCCCGAGCTCAAATCGATTCAGGCCTATGCGGGGACGGCCGCTCCGTTCAACTTCAACGGCCTCGTCCGGCATTCCTATCTGCGGTCCGAGCCGCAGCAGGGCGATCTGCAGATCAACCTGACGCCGAAAGCCGAGCGCACCCGCGCCAGCCACGACATCGCGCTCGACGTGCGCGAGCGCCTGAAGTCACTGCTGCTTCCGGTCGGCGCCGTGATCAAGGTGGTCGAGGTGCCGCCGGGACCGCCGGTGCTTGCGACCTTGCTCGCCGAAATCTACGGTCCCGATGCCGACACGCGGCGTGCCGTCGCCGCCGAGGTACGCAAGCTCTTCAAGTCCGTGCCCTTCATCGTCGACGACGACGACAGCTTCGGCATTCAGGCGCCGCGGCGAAGGATCACGATCGACCAGGAGAACCTCGAGTTCCACAAGGTCGAGGAGCGCGACGTCTACGACACGATCGCGGCCTACATGACCGGCGTACCGGTCGGCTACTCGCACAAAGGCGGCGGACGGCATCCGGTCGAGATCGCCGTGCAGCTCCCCAAATCGAAGCTCGCGCTCACCGCCGAGGCCTTGTCGACCCCGGTGCCGGCCAACGCGCTGCCCGGCGAGCGCTCGATCGTCGAGCTGGGCGATGTCGTGAGCGTCACCGACGAGAGAGCCTCTTTCCCGATCTTCCGCCATAACGGCCGTCCGGCCGAGATGGTATCGGGGGAGCTCGCGGGCGCCTACGAGGCGCCACTCTACGGCATGCTCGCGGTCGCGGACGCGATCGCCAAGAAGGATTGGGGCGCACTGCCGAAGCCCGAGATCAGCCTGCATGGCCAGCCTGAGGACGAGCAGAAGCCGGTGCTCTTGTGGGACGGCGAATGGGAGGTGACCTGGGTGACTTTCCGCGACATGGGCGCGGCTTTCGGGGTGGCGCTGCTCGCGATCTACATTCTCGTCGTCGCGCAGTTCGGCTCGTTCAAGCTGCCGCTCGTCATCCTGACGCCGGTGCCGCTGACGCTCATCGGCATCATGATCGGGCATTGGCTGTTCGGCGCCCCGTTCTCGGCGACGTCGATGATCGGGTTCATCGCGTTGGCCGGCATCATCGTGCGCAACTCGATCCTGCTCGTCGACTTCATCCGGCATCGCGGGGCGGCGGGATTGCCGCTGCATGAAATTCTTCTCGAGGCCGGCGCGATCCGCTTCAAGCCGATCCTGCTGACGGCGGTCGCGGCCATGATCGGCGCGGCGGTGATCCTGTTCGACCCGATCTTCCAGGGCCTCGCGATCTCGCTGTTGTTCGGGCTCGCGTCATCGACGCTGCTGACCGTGCTCGTCATTCCGGCGATCTACGTTGTGCTCAGGGGCGGCCGTGATGCGAAGCCGGCCGATGCGCCCGTCGCCGAGGCCGCCTCCCCATGATCGGGGCAGCCTTGCGCCAGGCCCGCTCCGATTGACAGCCGCGCCGCCGCAGTCATGCTTGCGAGCGAGCTGACAGGAGGAGGATCGGTATGTCGAGCGCGAAACGGGTCGCGGTGGTCACGGGTGCGGGCAGCGGCATCGGCCGGGCGGTGGCGCTGGCGCTGCACAAAGAGGGCTACGATGTCGCGCTCACCGGCCGCCGTGTGGCCGAGCTCGAGAAGACGGCGGCCATGGGGGCGAGTGGCCCGGGTCGGCTGCTGCCCGTGCCCGCCGATGTCGGCAACCCGCAAGCGGTCGAGAAGCTTTTCGCGGCCGTCAAGGAGAGCTTCGGGCGCCTCGATCTCCTCTTCAACAACGCCGGCATGGGCGCGCCAGCGGTCCCGATGGAGGATCTCTCCTTCGAGCAGTGGAAGGCCGTCGTCGATGTGAACCTGACCGGCTCCTTCCTGTGCGCGCAGCAGGCGATCAAGCTCATGAAGGCGCAGTCACCCAAGGGTGGCCGCATCATCAACAACGGCTCGATCTCAGCGCATACGCCACGGCCGTTCTCGGCGCCCTATACCTCGACGAAGCACGCGATCACCGGGCTTACCAAATCGATCTCGCTCGATTGCCGGATGCACGACATCACCTGCGGGCAGATCGATATCGGCAATGCCGAGACGGAGATGACTGCGCGGATGAAGGACGGCGTGCTGCAGGCGAACGGCGCGCGTGCGGCCGAGCCCACGATGGACGTCGATGCCGTCGCCCGCGCCGTCGTCTACATGGCGAGCCTGCCGCTCGATGCGAACGTGCTGTTCATGACGGTGATGGCGAACAAGATGCCGTTCGTCGGGCGGGGGTGAGATTGGGCAGTAGGCAGGGAGGCAGTAGGGCAGTGGATAAGGAACTCTCCTGCCCGCGGCGCGGGTAAAGCCGCGAGGCACAGCTGATGAGGCGTGGCAATTTCTTACTGCCTACTGCCTACTGCCTACTGCCTACTGCCTTACTTATGCACGAAGCTCGGCTTGCGCTTCTCCACGAAGGCGGCCATGCCTTCCTTCTGGTCGTCGGTCGCGAACATGGCGTGGAACAGGCGGCGCTCGAACTTCACGCCTTCCGCGAGCGTGGTCTCGTACGACCGGTTCACCGATTCCTTCGTCATCATGACGATCGGCAACGACATGCCGGCGATCTTCTCGGCCGTCTTGACCGCGTCCGCGACGAGATCGGCCGCCGGCACCACGCGCGATACCAGCCCGGACCGCTCGGCTTCCGCCGCATCGATGAAGCGTCCGGTCAGGCACATCTCCATCGCCTTCGACTTGCCGACGAAGCGCGTCAGCCGCTGCGTGCCGCCCGCGCCCGGCATGATGCCGAGCGTGATCTCGGGCTGGCCGAACTTCGCCGTGTCGGCGGCGATGATGAAATCGCACATCATGGCGAGCTCGCAGCCGCCGCCGAGCGCGAAGCCCGCGACCGCGGCGATCACCGGCTTGCGGCAGCGCGTGACGCGCTCCCAGGAGCCGATGAAGTCCTCCTTGTAGGCCTGCATGAACGTCTTGGCCTGCATCTCCTTGATGTCGGCGCCGGCGGCGAAGGCCTTCTCGGAGCCGGTGATGACGATCGCCCCGATCGCGTCGTCCGCCTCGTAGGCATCGATCGCTTTGCCCATCTCCGCCACGAGCTGGCCGTTGAGCGCGTTCAGCGCCTGCGGCCGATTGAGCGTGATCAGCCCGACCTTGCCGCGGGTCTCGACCAGGATGGTCTCGTAGGTCATAGAATGTCCTCGTCTCTCTTGTGCATTGCAGCAAACTAGGCCCCCCGAGCGCGGCCTGCAAGGCGAGGGGTATGCAATTGGTTAGGCTGCTGATGCGCGCTGTGGGTATCGTCTGCTTGGCGTTCGGAGCCCTATGCGCCTGGGCGTTCTATGACCGCTACTGGCTGTGGCGCGATTGCTTCAACGAGCTCGGCCGGTGCTACGATTCCGCGAGCCAGGAGGTCTATCTCGAGCAGGCCGGGATCGTATGGGGGACGCTCGGTGCGCTGGCGTTCGGGCTCGGGCTGCTGCTGCTGTGGCCGCGGCGCCGCCGCTGAGCCCTCAGCGCTGGGCGATGCTGGGCGAGACCTCGGGCGGCAACTCGGGGAACGGCTTCAAGGCGCCCTTGATATCCTCGTACAGCTTCGGCACCCACGAGGGCTCGCCGAAGTTGATCGTCTCGGTCATCGAGGCGAGCATCGAGGGCTTACGGAAGTCGCGCGGGGCGATGATGACGTCGAGGTTCTCGAGCCCGACGATGTGGGCCATCACGAAGAACTCCTCCGACGCCGGGTCGCCGACGGCGAGGCAGCCGATCGAGCGGTTGCTCCCGTGGATCATGATGTCGCCGCCGAGCTTCTTGCGGCCCTCGGCCTTCGCCATGGCACGATCGAAGTCGTTGGGATAGCTGACCCGCAGCGACACGTGATATTTGCTGTTCGGATTGAGCAGCGCGATCTTGTACAGCCCCTCCGGCACTTGCGCATCGCCTTCGCGCAACTTCGGACCCGAGCTGCCGCTCGCTCTCAAGATCGGATAACGATAGACTGGCGCCCATTTTCCATCGGCCGACTGCGCCTGCACCTCGATGACCTTCTCGTCCTTGAAGGCGAGATAGGCGAGGCGCTGCGGCGGCCAGGCGACGCCCGCGGCGTTGAACTTCTCCTCGATGCGGGCGATGGCGCCGGGACCGATCTCGGCGATCTTCTCGAGCAGCGAATAGCTCGTCGGAGCCGGCTGCGCCTTCGCCAGCGGCTTGCGTACCGGGGGCGCCGGATGCTTCTCCTGGGTGTCGCCGCTGTCGGTGACGGTCTGATCGGTTTCGTCACTGATCGCCGCATCGGTGTCGGACTCGGCCTCCGGGGCAGGGGGCTCCTCCGGCGAGGTCTCGGCGTCGAAGCTCGTCGAGTCGTCGGTGAAGCCGATCGGCTCGTCGACGGCCGTCTCGGTCTCGAGACTCGCAACACGGACCTCGCCGTCGTTGTCCGAGCTCTCCATATCCGTGCCGGCGCGATCCTCGGATTTCTTGAGCAGCCCTTCGATGGCGTCGATGGTCTCGGACGTGCTCGCCGGTTGCACGACCGAGAGACTGATGGCTCGCGACGGCTCGGAGGACGGCCAAAAGGCCACGGCCGAGAAGGCCGCGACGCCTGCCATCACAGTGCCGAGCGCGAGCTTTAGCATCATCATCCTATTGCGATGCGCAGCCGCTTGCGGCGTCACCCAGACCTGCCGCGGGCTTTCCGTTGATGAAGACGTTCGACGAGCCGCCGATGACGATGCCGCCGCAGTCGGTCGTGCCCCCTTGGACCGAGGCCGGCTTGCCATTGATGAAGACATCGGGCGAACCCTCGACGACGACATTTCCGTTGCTCGTCGCATCGCCTGCCCGTGCGGCGGACTGGCCGCCGATCGACACGTCGCCGCTCCCCTGGACGATGACGCTCGGAGAGGCGGCCTCAGGTTGCGGCAGATCCTCGGCCAAGGCCGGACCTGCCAGGAACACGAGGCTGACGACGCCACAAGCCACGATGCGCATGAGCGACAAGCTCCTCTGCCGAAGACTAAGTGATTCTCTCTTCCGAGTCGGTCCGAACTGTGGCCGAGTGTTAGTTCACAATTGATTTCAATGACATTTCCTGGGCCACGTGGACAATCCGCCGCATGCTGCGGTCATCGTCTCAGGGCTTCGAGAATCGCCCGCGTGACGAGCTCGGGCTCGTCGGGGGCCAGGCACATCGGGTTGATCCTCACCAGGTTCAGGTCGCGTTGCTCCGGGTCGGCAAACACGGCCGGCTTGGCGTGCTGAAGGCCTATCAGGAGATCTGAAGCGCGCATCTTTGTTCCCGAACACTCGATCACCAGTATCGGAACGGCGGCTTTGTCGACGCCTGTGACGAACGTGACGAGTCCGGGCTCCTTGGCGAGGCCCGCCTCTATGCGGCGAACCGCCTCCAGCCAGCGGGCGTGGCGGACGGCATCGCCTTCGCTCACGAACAGGTGCAGCGCCGTCAGGAGGCCTACGATCTCCTCCTTGCCGGCCTTGCAGGTGCGGCCGATGCCGTGCTGGGGCAAGCCGCGCAAACGCCGTTTGTCGATGAGCGACGGCGGCGGCTCCCAGGCGTCGAAGAAATTGTCCATGTCAAGATGTTGCAGCGCCGCCGACATGACGAGGTCGCGGCGGCCGCACAGCATGCCGCTCGCCTGCGGACCGCCGATCGCCTTGCCGCCGGAAAAGGCGACGAGGTCGGCGCCTTCGGCGATGAAGCGTTTGAGATTCGACTGCGGAGGGAGCTGGGCTGCTGCATCGACGATCACGGGTACGCCGCGCGCTTTCGCGACCGCCACCACCTCGGGGAGCGAGGGGCGGGCTTGCGTATCGGCGACGTAGAACACGGCGGCGGTCCGCTCGGTGATGGCGTCGTCGATTTCCCAGGCCTCGGCATCGCGCACGCCGGCGCCCGCATAGCGATCGGGTAGCCCTACCTCGACGATCGTGACCCCGGCCGCACGCACCGCATGGTCGTAGAGGTTGCGCTGGCTGCGCACCATGACGACCTCGTTCTTCATGCCGCGCGTATCGGGCAGCCGCGCCATGCGCCCCGGATCGAGGCCGGCAACGGCGGCGGCCGTGCCGAGCAGCAGGCAGGCGGAGGCGCCGGACGCGACATAGCCGGCCTCCGCGCCTGTCACCTCGGCGATCGCGCGCGAGGCCGCCGCCTGGAGCTCGGCGATATCGACGCAACGGGTGGAGGCTTCAGCCATGGCCGCCGCAACCTCGGGCCGCATCAGGCCGCCGGAGAGCCGCGTCGACGGCCCCTTGGCATTGATGATCGGCGCGACGCCCAGGTGCTCGAAGATGCTCATGCGGCCTCGGGGATTCGGATGAATTGCATCGTCCAAGGCCTCGCGTTAGTGACGTCCTACAAATCGACGACGACGCGGCCCTTCACTTGGCCCTTCAGGATCGCCTTGCCGAGCTTGGGCAGATCCTCGAGCTTGGCGGGCTCCACCATGGAGCGGAGCTTGTCGAGCGGCAGATCGCGGGCGATCCGCTCCCAGGCCGTGATGCGGTCGGCGTAGGGCCGCATGACGCTGTCGATGCCGAGCAGGTTGACGCCGCGCAGCAGGAAGGGAACGACGGTTGCGGGCAAGCTCGCGCCACCGGCGAGGCCGACGGCCGCGACCGAGGCGCCGTACTTCATCTGCCCGAGCACGCGCGCAAGCATCGCGCCGCCGACGGCGTCGACGCAGCCGGCCCAGGTTTCGGTTTCGAGCGGGCGTTTGGAGACCTCTGCGAGCTCAGCGCGGGGGACGATCCGAGCGGCGCCGAGGCCCTTGAGATAGTCCTCGGTTTCCGGCCGCCCCGTGACGGCGGCGACCTCGTAGCCGAGCTTGGCGAGGATGGCGACCGCGACCGAGCCGACGCCGCCGGCCGCACCCGTCACCAGCACCGGACCGTTGCCCGGCTTGAGGCCGTGCGCTTCCAGCGCCATGACGGCGAGCATCGACGTGAAGCCCGCCGTGCCGACCGCCATCGCATCCTTGGTCGAAAGCCCCTTCGGCAGCGGCACGAGCCAGTCCGCCTTGACGGACGCCTTCTCGGCATAGCCGCCCCACCAGGCCTCGCCGACCCGCCAGCCCGTCAGCACGACCTTGTCGCCGGCCTTGTAGCGGCCGTCGCTCGACGTCAGCACGGTGCCGGCGAAATCGATGCCAGGAACGTGCGGAAAGGTGCGGACGAGCCCGCCCATGCCGGTGACGCAAAGGCCGTCCTTGTAATTGAGCGTCGAGTGCTCGACCTTGACGACGACGTCGCCCGCCGGCAACCGCGCGTCATCCAGCGTCTCGATAGCTTGCGAGATCGTGCCGTCCTCGGCTTTCGAGACGACGAGCGCTTTGAAGGACATGGCGGGCCTCTTTCGATGAGCTTTTCTGGGTCTGAGGTAGCGGGTTGACCGTGCGGGAGCAAGCCAACCTCAGGTCTTGCGGCTCCGCTTGCCCGGCAGGGCACGCGCCTCCAGATGGAACACCTCGCTCTCGCTCGTCTCGGTATCGAGCCAGAGGAAGGGGAGATCGGGGTAGGCGCTCTCGAGCGCGGGACGTCCGTGTCCGACCTCGACGATGAGATGGCCATCGGGCGTCAGATGCTCGCGGGCGCCGTCGAGGATCCGGCGCACGATGTCGAGGCCGTCGGCGCCACCTTCATGGGCGAGCGCCGGCTCGGCTTGGTACTCCGGCGGGAAGGCCGCCACTGCAGCGCTGGTGACATAGGGCGGGTTGGCGAGGACGAGGTCGTACCGCTGCTTGGCAACAGGCGCGTAGAGATCGCCCTCGTGCAGGTGGACGCGATCCTCGAGCCCGTAGTCGGCGACGTTGCGGCGGGCGAGGGCGAGTGCATCGGGAGAGATATCGACGGCGTCGATCTCGGCCTCGGGGAACACGTGCGCGGCGATGATCGCGAGCGGTGCGGCGCCGGTGCAAAGCTCGAGCACACGGGTGATCGCCGGCTCGTCGCCGAGCGCGGCCTCGAGGCCGTTGATCATCAACTCGCCGAGATACGAGCGCGGGATGATGGCGCGCTCGTCGATCGCGAAGCGGAAATCCTTGATCCAGGCCTCGCCGACGAGATAGGGCGCGGGCTTGCGCGTCGTGATGCGCGCTTCGATGAGATCGGCGAGGTGTTGGCGCTCCTCGCGTGTCAGCCGCGCCTCGAGCCAGGGATCGATCTCGTGGATCGGCAGCTTGACGGCGGCCAAGATCAGGAACGCTGCCTCGTCGAGCGCACGTTCCGTGCCATGCCCGTAGACGAGGCCCGCCGCATTGAAGCGCGACACCGCATAGCGCAGCCAATCGCGGATGGTGAGAAGGTCGTCGATGGCGGAAGGCTGCGGCATGATCTCAGCCTCCCCTTGAAACGGACGGGGCCGCCGCATCTTTGCGGTGGGGGTGTCGGTGCGGCAAGACGGAACCCGTAGGGTGGACTGAGCCGTCTGGCGAAGTCCACCGCGTCAAGCGCCGTGCTCGTGATGGTGGACGTCGCATGCGCTCAGTCCACCCTACGCGCGTATCGCACGAGCACCCCCATCTGGGTTCGCCCAATATTGTAGGTTGGGTTAGCGCGGCACGCGCGTAACCCAACAAAGGCAAGCGCTCTGACTGTTGGGTTACGCGCTCGGCGCTAACCCAACCTACACCCAAGGCGATCCGTCCTCCCCCATCAACAGGGGGAGGACGGAATGCGGTGAGTTCCGAGGATGGTTGCGAGCAGCCAGCGAGGCAAGTCATCTCACGCCGCCCTCGGCGCGATGTCGTAGCGGAGCTGATGGGCCTCGGCAAAGTGCATCAGCATGCGCTCCGTCAGCGCGGTGATCGTGAACAGTGGATTGACGCCGAGCGACCTTGGCACGATCGAGCCGTCGGTGACGTAGAGGCCCTCGTGCACGGCGGTCTCCGGTGCCGAGACATCGCCGTCGAACACGCGGCCCCGATGATCGATGACACCCTCGCTGCGATCGCGGCCGAGACCGCAGCCGCCGAGCGGATGCGCGGTCGCGGGTCTGCGGCCCATCACGCCTTCCGATAGTGGGTTCTTGACGTAGCTCGCGCCCCTCGCCTTGGCGAGCGCCTGCAAAGCGGCGTCGACGCGCGCATAGACCGGCTGATCGTTGACCCTCGGCCAGCGGATGGCGGCCTGATCGCCGTCGAGCACGATCTCGCCCGAGGCATCGTCGTGCGAGACGACGAAGAAGGTGTGCGTGCGCGACAGCGGCCCCTCGTAGACACCGCGGATCAGCGCCTGCGCCGCACCGATGATCTTGCCGCCCGGCACGAACATCACCGGCAGCAACGGCCCGAGCGAGGACGGCAGCACGCCCTCCTGCACGTACATGGATTGCGTCAGGTCGTTGGGATCGTCGATCTCGATCTCCATCGTCACCGCGGCGCCGACGGAATCGAGGCCCGGCTTTGCCGGATGACCGATGCCGATTCCGTGCACGCGATCGCGCGCATTGTAGGCGAAGGCAATGATGTCCCCGTTGGCCGAGAAGCGGTGACCGAGACGTGGCGAGAGCGCAAGGCCACGCTGGCGCGAGCGCAGCAGAAGCTCGGTCGAGCCGAGCGTGCCCGCGGCGAGGATGACGACGTTGGCAGTGACAATTCGCGATGACGCGCCGGCCGTCGCCGATGGGGTGACGTGCACGCGCCAGCGGCCGCCCGCTTTCTCCACCTGCTCGACGCGCACGCCGGAGTACAGCTTGGCCCCGTGCGCCACCGCATCGGGCAGATAGCTGGTCGCCACCGTATTCTTGGCGCCGACATTGCAGCCGCCGCAGCAGTCGCCGCAGCGCGTGCAGGCGGGTTGTGCGAGACCGGCTGGATTGGTCGCGGCCTCGAAGGAGACGGCCACAGGGGCCGCGACCGGCGCCGGTCCGAGGGCCGCTCCGGCGGAGGCCAAAGCGCGGGACTTCGTGAGCGAGCCGGCCTCGGGATCGCGGGTGGGCCTGATCCAGGCGCGGGCGCGGGCATAGCCCTCATCGAGCGTTCCGTCGCCGCCGACCTCGCCCGGAAACACCGGATCGGCGAAGACGCGCGCATCGGGACGCAGCGAGACACCAGCGTTGACGAGGGAGCCACCGCCGAGACCGCAACCGACGAGCACGTGCATGTCCTCGCCGTAGCGGAAATCGTAGAGGCCTGGCTTGCCCTGCCGTCCGAAACGCCCGCCTGAAACCATGAGCTCGCTCTTGAGCTCGGGGAAGCGGCTGGGGAAGCTACCCGTCGGATACTCCCGGCCGCGCTCGAGCACGGCGACCTGTAGGCCCATGCGCGACAGCCGAGAGGCCGAGACGCCGCCGCCGTAGCCGGAGCCGACGACGACGACATCGTAGTGGTCGCCGAGAGCGTCGAAGCCTTGCGAGAGCGGGACGGATGTCATGGGTGGCGCCGGTGCTGCTGCGGATGAGCGAGCAATGGCACGGCCACAAAGGCCGCTCAAGCCGAAGCCTGGAGTTTCGTAAGGATCGGCGTCTGGCCGGGGGGCGGAGCCACATCCGGCGCCGGACATGGCTCCGCCCTCTCGCCGGGTCGGATTTCGGTTTGTTAACGATGTCAAAGAGCGCAGAGCCGAAGCCCATGCGCTCAGTGTCGCTCCGGCGGCGAGGCCGGGATTACTTTTTTTCGAGGAACGGCCGGCGGACCGCGTAGAGGAGGAGGGCCGTCGCGATCGCCGCGTTAAGGCTTTCGGCCGTACCGGCCATCGGTATGCGGGCGAGGCGGTGGCACAGACCGGTCAGGCGCGCCGACAGGCCGTTCGCCTCGCTGCCGATCAGCAGCAGGACCGGGTGGCGGCCGGCAGCGCCGTGATAGTCGGCGGCGCCGGTTGCGGCAGAGCCGAGGATGAGACCGGGCCATTCTGCGGCCCATTGAGCGAAGGCCTCCACGCTCGCCGTGGCAACCGGCACCGCGAAGACAGAGCCTGTGCTCGCACGCACGGCTTCGGGCGCGTACGGGTCGGCGCAATCACCGACGAGAATGACGCCCCGCGCTCCTGCCGCATCGGCCGTGCGGATGATCGTCCCGAGGTTGCCAGGATCGCGCAGCTCCTCGAGGACGACCCAGGTGTCCTCGGATGTGACCTGGGTGACGTTCGGCAGGGCGGCGGGCTTCGGCTCGAGCAGCGCCGCGACCGGCGGCGGATTGCTCATGGCCGACAGCTTCGCCATGACGGGAGGCGCCACGTGCGCAACGCGCGCTTCGCTCGCTTCGGCCCAGGCGCGCAGCGGTGCGACGCGCGCCTCGAACGCGGCATTCTCGGCGATGAAAAGCTGCCGGATCCGATAGCCGCCAGCCTTCGCGCGCTCGAGCATCTCGAGACCTTCCGCGAAGAACACCCCATGCTCGCGCCGCGCCTTGCGATCGGCGAGCGAGCGGGCGAGCTTGATCGTCGCGTTACCGAAGCTCGTGATGATCTCGCCGTCGGTCGCCATGGCTCACACGGTGCGCGCGGCGAGCGCGCCTTCGGCCACGGCCACATCGGCGGTGCGCGGCATCACGCAATCGCCCGCCATCTGCAGCTCGATGCCGGCCGCCTCGATCGCCGTGCGCAATTCGTCCATGGCCCGGTTGCCCTGCCAGGAGACGAGCAGGTCGACTTGCTCGATCCTCTGCGTGTCGCCCGAGTAGACGTTGCGGACGATGACCGCGGTGCCGTCGAGTCGCTCGATCTCGGAGGTCGGATGCATCTTTGCACCTGCCGACAGCACGCGCTGGTAGAGCGGCACGCGCTGGATCAGGTCGATGTCCTCGTAGGCAGCGAAGGCCGGCGTCACGACATGCACGGTGCTGCCGCCGGCGATCAGCGCCTCGACGACGCCGGTGCCGACATAGCCGCCGGCCGCATCCCAGATGACGGCGATGCGCGCATCGGGGCGGCCGTGGCGGACGACGTCGTGCGGCGTTGCGACCTCGACGGACGACGTCTCCATGCCGGTGACGGACCCGACGGCGGGCTCCGCGCCGGTCGCGAGGATGATCGTATCGGCGCCGAGCGTCGTCACGTCCTCGGGCTTGATCTCGCGGCCGAGCTCGATGCGGACCTGCATCTTCTCGAGCTCGCGCCGCCGCCAGGTGATGACGCTCTCGAACTCCTTCCAAACCGGGATCGATGCCCTCAGCGCGAATTGGCCACCGATATAGGTGTCCTTCTCGTAGACGGTGACGCGATGCCCGCGCGAGGCGGCGACGCGCGCGGCCTCGAGGCCCGCTGGACCCGAGCCGATCACGGCAATCGTCTTGGCCTTCTTGACGGGCTTCGCCGGTCCCCAAGTGTGCTCCCGCGCCGTCTCCGGGTTCTGGATGCAGCGCACGGGGCCGCCCGCCTGCACCTTGGCGATGCAGACATTGGCGCCGACGCAGGGGCGGATGCTCTCCGGATGCCCCGCCTTCACCTTGGCGACGATCTCGGGATCGGCGATGTGGGCGCGCGTCATGCCGACCATATCGGCCTTTCCCTCGGCGATGAGGCGATTGGCGTGCGCCGGATCGATGATGCGGCCGACGGCGAAAACCGGGAGCTTCACCGCCTTCTTGATCTCGGCCGCCAGATGCGCATAGAGCCCATGCGGCGCCGGTGTCGGCGGCCAGTGCGCGGCGCGCATGATGCGATCCATGTTGGTGCCGGCGGCGACGTTGAAGTAGTCGAGGAGGCCCGTCGCCTCGAGTTTCCTCGTGATCTCCTGCATCGCCGGGCTATCGAGGCCGCCGTCCACATACTCGTCGCCCGGCACCCGCATGCCGACGATGAGATCGCGCCCGACGGCGCCGCGCACGGCTTCCGCGACCTCGATGGCGAAGCGCATCCGGTTCTCGACCGAGCCGCCGTACTGGTCGTTACGCTTGTTGGAGTAGGGCGACAGGAACGAGGCGATCAGCAACCCGAAGGCGGCGAGGATCTCGACGCCGTCCATGCCGCCTTTCTTTACGCGCACGGCCGCCGCGCCGAAGGCGTCGACGATCTCCTTGATCTCGGCGATCGTCATCTCGTGCGGCACCTGGCGCACGACCTCGGAGGCCTTCTGCGAGGGCCCCCAGATGACCCGCCCGGCCTCGCCGCCGCCTTCGAGCGTGGTGCCGAAATGCGCGAGCTGGGCGAGCATCGTGCCGCCTTCCGCATGCACGGCGTCCGACAGCATGCGGTAGCCCGGAATGACGCTGTCATCGAGGTTGTGGATGGCGAGATGCGATTCCATTTTGCTCGTGCGATGCACCGGCGTCGCGCCGGTGATCTGCATGCCGACGCCCCCCTTCGCCCGCGCCCGGTGATAGGCGACGTACTCGTTGTCCGGCCGGCCGTCCTTGGCGAGCTGGGGCACGTGCGCGGTGACGAGCACACGGTTGCGGACCGTTTTGCGGCCGAGGTCGAGGGGCGAGAGGAGGTGGGGGAAGGCTTGAGACATGTCGCAACGACTCCCAAAAGCAGGCAAATGCCCGCAACTCTTGCTTCACTCACATTTGTCATCCCGGGCCTCGTGCCCGGGACCCGTATCGACACAAGTCCCGATTGCCGTTGCATGGAGTTCATGATCGAAGGGGGCGGAGCAGCCGTTTCCGCCCACAATCCACCCTCGCTATAGTGTGCCGCCCGATGGGTCCCGGGCACATCATGGCGGAGCCATGCTTCGCATGGAAGCCCGGGATGACATGAGTGGGTTGAGCGGGCTGAGCGGCGACCCACGGCTCCCCTGCAATTGACGCACCTATGCGGCCTCACTAGGGTCGCGCAAAGCGGATTCCCGATCCATTCCTTCGCGACTTGCCCGCGCTTTCCGGAGCCATTGCCTTGACCACCGCTGCCCAGCCTGCCGGCCCGCCGCTCGATCCTGCGCTCGTGGACGCCTCCTGGAGTGCCAGAGCCTGGCCGTTCGAGGAGGCGCGCAAGATCCTGAAGCGCATCGGCATCGAGGCACAAGGCAAGGCGCCGCGCGTCGAGAGGACCGTGCTGTTCGAGACCGGCTACGGCCCCTCCGGCCTGCCGCACATCGGCACCTTCGGCGAGGTCGCGCGCACGACGATGGTGCGCAACGCCTTCCGCCTGATGACGGCCGACAAGATCCCGACGCGGCTCCTGTGTTTCTCCGACGACATGGACGGCATGCGCAAGATTCCGGAGAACGTGCCGGATCGCAAGGCGCTGGAGCCCTATCTGCAACTCCCGCTCACCTCGGTGCCGAACCCTTTCGGCGGCAACTACGAGAGCTTCGGGCATCACAACAACGCGATGCTCCGCCGCTTCCTCGACGGCTTCGGCTTCGAGTACGAGTTCGCGAGCGCGACCGAGTACTACAAGGCCGGGCGTTTCGACGAGACTCTGCTCAAGGCGCTCCACCGCTACGACGACATCATGGGCGTCATGCTGCCCACCCTCGGCGACGAGCGCCAGCAGACCTACAGTCCCTTCCTGCCGATCTCGCCGACGACGGGCCGCGTGCTCTACGTGCCGATGAAGGCGATCGATGCGGGCAAGGGCACCATCACCTTCACCGATGAGGACGGCACCGACGTGACGATCCCCGTCACCGGCGGCCGCACGAAGCTGCAATGGAAGCCCGACTTCGGCATGCGCTGGGCCGCCCTCGGCGTCGACTTCGAGATGTTCGGCAAGGACCACCAGACGAACGCGCCGGTCTATGACAAGATCTGCGAGATCCTGGGCGCACCCGCGCCCGAGCACTATGTCTACGAGCTCTTCCTCGACGACAAGGGGCAGAAGATCTCGAAGTCCAAGGGCAACGGCATCTCGATCGACGAGTGGCTCACCTACGCGACGCCGGAGAGCCTCGCGCTCTTCATGTTCCAGAAGCCGCGGACGGCGAAGCGTCTCTACTTCGATGTGATCCCGAAGGCAGTCGACGAGTATTTGACGTACTTGGAAAAGGTGCCGGGCGAGGCGCCCCCCGCCCAGCTCGAGAATCCCACTTGGCATATCCACGCGGGGCATCCGCCGCAGGTGAAGGTGCCGATCTCTTTCGGGTTGATGCTCAACCTCGTGTCGGCCTCCAACGCCTCCGACAAAGCGACGATGTGGGGCTTCATTCGAAGGCACGCGCCGGGCACCTCGCCCGAGGCCAATCCGGAGCTCGACCGCTTGGCCGGCTACGCCGTTCGCTATTTCAACGATTTCGATAAGCCAAATCGCAAATTCCGCCTGGCGACGGCCGAGGAGCGTACGGCGCTCGAAGCGCTCGATGCGGCGCTGGCCGCGGCGCCCGCCGGCGCGTCCGGCAAGGAGCTGCAGGATATCGTCTACGAGATCGGCAAGACACAAGGCTATGCCGACAAGCTGCGCGACTGGTTCAGGGTGATCTACGAGGTGCTGATCGGCCAGAGCCAGGGTCCGCGCTTCGGCTCCTTCATCGAGCTCTACGGCGTCCCCGAGACCCGGGCGCTGATCGCGAAGGGGTTGGCGGGCGAGCTGGCAAACGGGTGACGTGTCCGTAGGTTAGCTTAGCGCGGGCACGATTTGCGTGTCGGCAGCGACCAACGCGCCGCGCGTAACCCAACGCCAAGCTCGCAAGCTCCTGTTGGGTTCCGCGCGGATCGAGACCGATCCCCGCAAGCACAGCATTGCCCGCGCTACCCAACCTACGATCTGGCCGGCCAGAGGCAAGGGCCGCGCTTCGGCTTGGCGATCTCTTCAGAACCGTCAACTACGAGGCTGGGTCGGCGGGTAGTGTGCAAACAATATCACTGCGTCTTTTGTGACCATCGTAGCAGATCGTCGATTGGGACCTCCCTCGTAGGCAGCGCGTTTTGCCCGTCCTCCACGCTTTGCACATCGGATTCGAATACTCGGCCGGGTCTGTCTTCCCAAGAAGCTTGACGCGCACCATGCCCTCGGCAGGCGGAGTGTACTTGACGCGCCCGAATATGGTCTCAACACAGCGTACACGGTAGGTGGGTGGTCCCACCCGACTGAAGAGCGGGGGCGATGTGGAGTAATATGGAGTCTTGAAACTCATTGATTCGAATGGTTGGCGTCGAACTACATAGAGATATCCGTCTGCCGTCCACGCGGTGCACCAGTTGGGAACGTCCCATGCTTCGCAATGGACGGTAGGTACAGTGTCACAAGCTGGTTCTTCGCCCACAGTCTGCCAGCAAGCCGGTCTAACCTCTACCCAGCTTTTGCACCAAGGGTGGCCAAACTTGAGAAGGTCCTCAGACTTCCGAATTGCCTGAGGCTCAGCTCCTTTTCCGTTGTCGAACTCGAGCGCGAATTGCGCTGGTACGATGGCCATCACTATGAGCCAAGCCACCAGACTGACGAAAGCACAGGTGCGCCAAGCCCGAAAAACGACAAGCGGCAGTGGCGCAACAATCGCCGCGCCGAGCGCAAGTAGTGCGAGCTGGTGCCAAACGACGAGTGGACCTCTGGGACATCCCGTGCAGTCTGGGTCCTCGTGTGCTAAGCCGTATCGAGTGTATGCAAAGTAGACCCCCAACCACGCCAAGAACGCGAACAGATAGACCCAAGCGAGCGGCGCAATCGGGTGCCGAAATGGCCAACTTAAGATGCGAATCAGCAATGCCCCGGCGCATGACGCAGACAGACGGAAGATCCGCTTCAGGCCGGTGGTCGCTCGGATCTCCCATGCCACTGGATCCGGCGGCAGCTCAGCCAAGGCCTGAGCCGCGCTGACCTTGCGCCAATCTGCGAGCACATCCGACATCCGACGCGAGCCTCGATCCGCACCTTTCCCAATCCGCTAATACCGCATACAGACATTAAGACTTTGCGGATGGACCGTTAATTGGCCAAAGACCGGTATAGGATACGGTCGCCAGCACGCCGCCTCCCTCCGTCATCCTCGTCCGAGCGAGCGATGGACGGGGATCCAGGGGAGAGTCTTTGCCGAAAGGTGCGTTCGATAAACGGCCCCGGCGAACATCGCCTACCGCTTGAGCAATCCTGCGAGCTTCGAGCGGCCCGTCAGGTCGATGCCCCAGGCCTTCGCCGCCCGCTCCAGCATCATCGTCTCGCGGGCGAGCACGGCCTCGGGCGTCCAATCGGTTATGTTGGCGAGCATCTGCGTCGTATCGAACGGGCTGGCGGCGAAACGGTCCAAGCACATCGCCCGCTTCTCGGGGAAGCTCAGATTTCCCACGCTTTTGTTGAGCGCCGTCGGCACGAGCGCCAGATTGCCCAGGCTGCGGATCGCATGCTCCCGCACGACCGCGTCGGGAAAGCGCTCGCGCCAATAGGCGACGTCGATGGGGGTCTTCGGCAGGATGTGCTCGACCGAGACGTCGTCGAGCGCGGGCAATGGCTTGCCAACGTCGCCCGTCGACGCGATCCAGGCGAGCACCGCTTTGCAGTGGTTGCTCCGCTTGCGATAGAGGTTGCCGGACAGGAAGCGGGCGAGTTGGTCGATCTCGTCGGCGGTGAGGACGAGTGGGCTGTCCTTGGCGTGAAAATCGCCGCGATCGGCGATGATGGCCGCGCAGCGGCGGTAGCGCGAATCTCGCAGCGGCGTTCCGTGCCCGAGGATCGCCTGCGTGTAGGCCAGCCGGTGCACGAGCTTCAGAATTCCCAGTGCCTCGTCCGCCGAGCGGACATGTGTATGTAGCGTCTGCATGGCGACCGGCACCCAGTCGTTCGCCGGCAGCCAGTTGAGCGTTGCGAGAGTCCGGTTGATCGCAGGCGAGGCCGTGCTCCCCGCATGCGCGGCGCGCTTGACGACGAGCATGATGCCGGCGAGCGGCTCCAGCGTGTCTTTCACGAAGGCGAGCGGGCTCGGCGCCGTGCCAGCCAGGTCCTCGATGCCCTGGAAGATCGTCGAGCCCGGCTTGCACCTGAGCTTGTGCACGTAGCTCAAGAGATTGTCGAAGCTCGCGGCATTCTTGGCCTCGACCGGGTTGTCCGGCGGCGGCTCGAGCCGGTTGCGCAACTCGCCCCAGGCGTCGCTCGCCTTGCGCCGCTCTTGCGGTTCCAGGGATCCGACGAGCTCCGCCTTGACGATGTCGCTCGTCGACAGCGCTTTGCCGCGGAAGTTCGCCGTCACGAACATGCGGAAGCCGGCCGTGATGTCGTTGGGCACGATCGCGGTGACGGCGCAACGCTCGATCAAGAGCTCGGCGAGATTGACGAGCAGCGGCCGCTCGAGCTTGCGGAGCCGCGTGCGCAGGTGATCGCGCACGCTGCGCATCCGCTTGACGCTCTGGTGGGCGATGTCGCGCGGGGAGGGGGCGAGGTTGGCGCCGCGGGGCAGCACGTGGGCCGTCAGGAACTCTTGCTCGTGCTCCTCGAGCAGCAAGCGGGGGGCTTCCCTCGGCCAGAGCCGGCTCCGGCCCGTTTCGACCAGGTAGTGCTGCAGCCACGCGCCCTCGTCACCGAGCAGATCGCGTAGCAGCGCAATCAGCATCGTGAGAGTCGTCAGCCGCTGCTTGCCGTCGATGACCTCGCTCGGGACGCCCGTGCCCCGGCGCAGCCGCGAGATGGCGCGACGCGGCGTCGTGTCGTCCATGATGATCATGAGGCTGAGATAGAGGGCTTTGGGAGCTTGCGGTGCGCTCTCGATCTCTTGGCGCGCGAGCAACAGGTCGTCGATGAGCTGGTCGGCCTCTTTCGACGTCCAGGAATAATCGCGCTGGTAGCTCGGAATGCTGAATTGACGCTTGCCACCGAGCAGCTCGCCGACCGTCATCGCTTCCGCGGTATGCGCAGCTGGCATTGTAGGAACCGGTATTGCGGATGCTGAGCTTGCCGGCCGGGGCGGCCTATGCTCCGTTGCACCAAATCGATAGCAGCCCCGAGGCGGGTCGATCAATGCGGGAAAACACGCAGGCCGGTACGGTTTCGGGCATAGCGGCTCCGCGCCACGTCTACAAAGTGCTGCGGCCTCTGGAATGGGCGGCGCTGCAACGCGACGGACGTTTCGCCGGCTCGCCCGACGATATCCGCGACGGTTTCGTGCATTTGTCCTGTTGGACGCAGGTTCAAGGAACGCTCGAGCGGCATTTCTCGAGACCTGAGGATCGCGAGGTCGCCGTGGCCGCGATACCGGTCGCGGCGATCGAGGACTGCTTGCGCTGGGAGAAATCGCGCGGTGGAGGGCTTTTTCCGCATCTCTATCGGGCCTTGCAGAGCCCCGACGTGGCGCGGAGCTTTCATCTCGCGCGCGGCGAGGACGGCCGCTACACACTGCCCGCGGAGGAGCCCGCATGAAACGCCTTGTCGAGCACGGACTGCTGCGCGCCGTGCGTCTGCTCCAGCCGGAGCACGCGCACGAGCTGACGATCAGGGCGTTGGAGCGCGGCGCCTATGTCGCGCATGCCGGGGCCGACGATCCGCGGCTCCGCGTCGCGCGCTTCGGTCTCGACTTTCCCAATCCGGTCGGTGTTGCCGCCGGCTTCGACAAGGACGCCCGCGCCTTTCGCGCGGTGCTGGCGATGGGCGCAGGCTTCGCCGAGATCGGTACGGTGACGCCGAAACCGCAGGCTGGGAATCCGAAGCCCCGCATTTTCCGGCTGCCTGGGGACCGCGCCGTCGTCAACCGCCTCGGCTTCAACAACCAAGGGCACGCGGCGGCGCTGGCGCGCCTCGAGGGGCGGCTGCCTGGCATCGTCGGCGTCAACATCGGCGCCAACAAGGACACCGCGGATCGCGCCGCCGATTATGCGTCGGGTATCGAGACCTTTGCGCCCGTCGCGAGCTACCTGATGGTCAACATTTCCTCCCCCAATACGCCGGGGTTGCGCAATCTGCAGGCGCCGGCCGAGCTCGATCAATTGCTCGCGCGCGTTCTGGAGGCGCGGGAGCGGACGATCGCGAAAGGCGTGCCGAAGCGCCCGATCCTCGTCAAGCTCGCGCCGGACCTGGCGGACGAGGACTTAGGCGGCATCGTCGCGGTCTTGGAGGCGCGGCAGGTCGATGGCATCGCCGTCTCCAACACGACGCTGTCGCGGGCGGGCGTCGCCGATCCCCAGGCATCCGAGGCCGGCGGGTTGTCGGGACGGCCGCTCTTCAAGCGCGCGACGCGGATGCTGGCGCGCGTGTATCTCGCAACCGGGGGACGCATCCCGCTGATCGGCATTGGCGGCATCGACAGCCCGGAGCGCACGATCGAGAAGATCGCGGCCGGCGCATCGCTCATCCAGGTCTATACGGCGCTGATCTACGAAGGGTTCAGCCTCATCGAGCGCATAAAGCAGGGGCTCTCAGGCGAGCTCGATCGGCGTGGACTGGCCAGCCTCGACGCCCTCACCGGCACGCGCGCCGAGGCCTGGGCCGCGGAGCGTGTGTAGGCACGCGTGCTACTCTTTTGGACAGTCCGATCGTCGCGCGATCGCACGGATGTCGTCGGGCTTCAACAGGCCGCCCGCACCCTGAACGGCTCGCCCGCACCGGATGACGGCAAACGGCTGCATGGTCTCGGGTAACCTGAGGAACGCCAAGACGGCGCTGCTGAGCGAACCGTTGTGGATCGGACCGCCACGATCACCCAACGCTCCGCTCGGCCGCAGCCCCAGCTCAACCCACGCGCCGTAGTCGATCTTGGCTTTCCCGATCATCAATGCGCGTTTGGTGGGCATCGCTGGCCTCAGCCATTTTGATACGCGTGATAGGCCTTCGTGACGATCTGCCATTTGCCTGTGGCGTCGGGCTTGTCCTTCACCATCACGAGATAGTCCGTGAAATCGGAGCCGAAGCAGGTGTCGTTGACCTTGGCGATGGCGACCGTGCCGGTGACCTCGATCGAAATCAGCTCGGCCTGATAGGGCGTGCCCGCAGGCTGCGTGTCCGCCGTCTTGATCCAATCGATGAACTGCTCGAGCGGAAAGAACTCGTAGGTGCCTTGGAAGTGTCCCACCTGGATCGCCTGCGGATGGAAGGCGCGCTTGAGCTTTTCCTCTTGGCCCCACACCATGCCTTCCAGATAGTCGAGGACGACCTGGCGGACGGCGCTGTGCTCTCGATCGAGGGACATGGGTCGTGTCTCCGCTGTTCTCGATACCAGGTCGCCCACTGCTCCTCGCCAGTGCAATCCGTCGTGAAGGGCGACCTGCCGGTCGCCCCTACGATTTTTGCCTCAGCTCGTTGCCGCGCCCGCGCCACGGCGCGCCTCGCGGCCGCCGCGACGGCGGCCGCCGCCCGCATCACCACCTGCCGCCGGAGCAGCCGATGTCGCCGCCGCAGCGGTTGCGGGCACGTGATCGCGATAGGTCATGATCCACTCGGAGCAGTTTTGATCCGTGCCCATGAGCACGTTCGCCGCACGGATCGCCTCCATCTCCTGCGGACGGCAGGGGTTCATGATGGCGCTCGTCATGCCGGCCGAGATCGCCATCGGCAGGAAGGCGGCGTTGATGCCGTGCCGGTGCGGCAGGCCGAACGAGATGTTGGAGGCGCCGCAGGAGGTGTTGACCTTGAGCTCCTCGCGCAGACGCCGCACGAGGCGGAACACCTGCAGGCCCGCCGTGCCCATGGCGCCGATCGGCATGACGAGCGGATCGACGACGATGTCGTGCGCCGGAATGCCGTGGTCGGCCGCGCGCTCGACGATCTTCTTCGCCACCGCGAAGCGCACGTCCGGATCCTCCGAGATGCCCGTCTCGTCGTTCGAGATCGCGATCACCGGCACGTTGTACTTCTTGATGAGCGGCAGGATCAGCTCGAGCCGGTCCTCCTCGCCCGTCACCGAGTTGACGAGCGGACGGCCCTTGGCGACCTCGAGGCCAGCCTTCAAAGCTGCCGGCACCGAGCTGTCGATGCAGAGCGGAACGGACACCAGCGACTGCACGAGCTCGATCGTCTTCATGAGCAAGGGCGGCTCGGTCTCGTTCGGGTTGACGGCAGTGACGCCCGCATTGACGTCGAGCACGAGGGCACCCGCCGCCACCTGCTCGAGCGCGTCCTTCTTCACCGTCTCGAAGTTGCCCTCGATCATCTCGGCCGCGAGCTTCTTGCGCCCGGTCGGGTTGATGCGCTCGCCGATGACGCAGAACGGCTGGTCGAAGCCGATGAAGACCTCTTTCGTCTGCGAGGCCACGAGTGTGCGGGTCATTGGTCCATCCTTGTCGTGTGAATTGAGTTCGGGGTCCAGGGTGTGGTGATCGTCACGGCGTCACCTTGCAGCCGAGCTTCTGCAGCCGGGAGATGAGGGCGCGCGCGTTCAAGCCGGAGACGACGTCGATCGTGTCGTCGCGGCTGATCTTGAGCAACGTGCGGCCGGGACGCACCATGAGGTGCGCATCGCAGGCGAGCGACATCGCATAGGTGATCGCCTCCGAAAGCTGCTTGCTGTCCTTGCCGTCGAAGAGACATCCCGGCGCTTCCATCACGCGGCGGTCGTCCCCATTGAGGCCGCGCCAGTGGTAGTAGTCGCGCCAGAGCGGGTTTTCGATTTTTCCCTCGTGGTAGGAATCGCCGAAGGCCATGTCCTCGATCCAAAGCAAGGCTTCGTCGAAGGTGCCGAGCTCCGCCACGATCGGACCAGCAAGACGCCGATAGGATTCCGGGCCGCTGTCATACGTAACGCGCGCCTTGCGGGGCGCGGTGACATCCGTCGACTTGAAGTGCCTCCGGGCCGCCAGAACTTCCTCTTCAGTCAGGAACCGCATGGCGCCGTCAGCCTCCGCTCGCCGTGGCCAACCCCGTCTCGGCTCCGGCCGTCTCGCGCGCCGCCAGCCGCTCCTTCAAGATGCCGCTCTCGGCGACGATCTCCTCGACCAGGTGCTCGCGGCGATAGGCCATGACGTGGACGCCAGCGACGCCCTTGATCTCGCGGATCTGCTGGATGAGCTCGATCGTCATCTTCTTGTTCTCGTCACCGGGCTTCGCCGCCTTCTCCAGCCGGTCGATGACGCTCTCGGGGATATGGATGCCCGGCACGTTCGCGCGCATCCAGCGCGCCGTCTTGGCCGAGGCGACGGGCCCGACACCGGCGAGGATGTAGGCCTTCTTGTCGAGACCCATGTCGCGCACGCGATCCATGAAGCGGCGGAATAGCTCGACGTCGAAGATGTAGTTCGTCTGCACGAAATCAGCGCCGGCGCAGATCTTCTTCTCGAGCCGGTTGGCGCGCCATTCGTAGGGCGGAATGCAGGGGTTCTCGGCGGCACCGAGAAACACTTTCGGCGTCGTCGTGAGCTTGCGCCCGGAGAGGAAGGTCGCCTCGTCGCGCATCGTCTTGAGCGTGCGCAACAAGCTCATGCAGTCGAAGTCGAACACGGGCTTGGCGCCCGGCTGGTCGCCGACACCGACGCCGTCGCCGGTCAGGCACAGGATGTTGCCGACGCCCATGGCGGCCGCGCCCAGCACGTCGCCTTGGATCGCGATGCGGTTGCGGTCGCGGCAGGAGATCTGCAGCACGATGCCGAGGCCCGCGCGCGACAGGATCGAGCAGATACCCATCGACGACATGTGGCAGTTGGCGCCGGAGGCGTCCGTCGCGTTGATCGCGTCGCAAACGTTCGCCAGCGGCTCTGCGGCCTTGAGCACGTCGCGCGGATCGGCGCTGTCGGGCGGGTTGAGCTCGGCGGTCACGGCAAAAAGCCCCTTGCGCAGCGTGCGCTCGAGCATCGAGCCCGACTTGTGGCCGGGCAATGGCACCAGCGGCGGATCGCGTACCGGATCGTAGGGCTCGGGGGCGTGGAGGCGGGTGGTTGTCATGACGCGCCTCCGTCGGGTTTGCGCGGCTTCAGCACGCTCGTGCGTTCACCTACAGCTTGGTCGGCCAGCGCCTTGGCCGGCTCTTTGGCGAGCGGCGCGGAGGCCGGCTCGAAGATGCGGGCGCGCTTGAAGGCGCTGGCGATCGTCGATTTGCCGGGATCGACAGCGGCGCCCGAGGCGCGCTTCATCGCGGCCTTCTCGCGGGCGACGCGCAGCCAGCTGGACGAGCCTTCGAGCGTGCGATCGACGGGCGGCTGCACGACGGCAATGCGCTCGAGCCCCTGGCGCATGCGGCGCGCGCCCTCCCATCCCTCGACCCAGACGCAGCGCATCTGCGGCTTCACCTCGCAGAAGCCGCCCGGACGGACGCCGCCACACGGGCCGTTGCGCAGGTTCTTCGGGCAGTTCATCGGGCAGGACATTCCCGTCGAGGACAAGACGCACTGGCCGCACATCTTGCAGTCGAAGAGGAGGCCCTTGGTGGTCCGCTCGAGGAAGGCGACCGGGCGTTCGACGCGGTTGTAGCCGATGCCCGCGAACACGGGATCGAGCGCCACCATCAGACGCTCGAACCGCTGGTAGAAGCCCTCGAAGAAGCGGGCATGGCGAACGGCGAAGCGCCGGACGGCATACATGGCGACCTTGCTCCCTCAGAGGTTCCCGACGCCGCCACTCTTGGCGGGTGCAACCGTGCCGAGACGGCCCGTCTGCGACATGCGACGCGACAAAAACCGACGTGTCGCATTTGGGATAGAAGGAGCGACGGATTGGCGTCCCTGGGTACGAGCCGTTGGGCGCCGCTCCGCCGACACTCGGTCAGCGAACGATCGGCAGTCGCGCGGGGCGTCTGCCGATCGTCTGGCGTCACGTCACCGCCGGATTCGCGCAGGAGTGCGATGTTCAGCCGATGCATAGCTGTATGCTGGCGCTTCTCGCGGGTGCTTCGGCCGCCGGTGGCCGGCCTGCCGGTGGCCCTGCCGATCAAGCATCGCGCCCATGATCTGGGCGAAGAGTATGGCGGTTAGAAGTAGGCACACATAGGCCGCGAGAATCTGGGTTGCCGGCACCGCGAAGTTGAGCTCGCGCAGTGCCCCGAGCGCGAGCGGCACGTACCACGACGTGGCGGAAACGGCCCCCAACGCCAGCATGCCGCGTTTTCGTGCCACCGAAACTCCATCGAACAACTGGCGGCCGACGTTTTTGCGGATCACCGGCAGTATGTAATGGTGGATCAAGACTCCGTTCAGCGTCAGCGCGGCGACAATGGCGATCTTGGCGTGCACTTTGGGATTGGCGAGGCTCTCCGGCGTGAACGCATAGTAGTAGACGAGGAAACCTAGGCCGCTCAGCCACAGCATTACCAGGCCGGCCGTCACGAGGGTCGATGCCAACTGCACGATGCTCGCCTGTTCGCGTGAGATCCTGCCGCGCACCATGAACCTCATGATGATCAGGTCCAGCAAGGTGGCGCCTCCGACACCGATCGCCAATCCGATGAGGTGGGCAATGATCAAAGCGGTCTTGAGTCCCATTTTTTCGTCTCCAGTTTACACTACACGGATCACATCGAGCGTTGCCCTCGGCCACCTCCCAAGCAGAGGCACGCGCGCTTCCTCCTCGCGATCGAATGCTTGCGGGCATCCATCGCGCCGCTGCCAAATTTTGTTGATTTTGCCCCCCGCCGCGAGGGTCACCGGTGGCGAAGCTCCGATCGGAGCTGCCAAATGCACAAGGCCGGCCGTGCTCGGAGCGCGGATGGCGCCCCTCTACCGCATCGCGCGGGAAGGCAGGCCTGACAAGGCGGTTTCAACGGTGGACGAGCTGAGCAAGTCCTATATGTACCGACGATCCGCCCTCCGGCGGTGCGGATTAGTCCAGTAAAATGAGTTCACAATATGATGATTGCTGGATACATTCTGGCAGCTTGGCCGTACGAACGCACCGCTTAGCTGAAGATCGGTACGCTACCCCTTCACCTCGACGCCCCATTGCTCGGCGACCTCGACGATGCCCTCGAACAGCGACAGCGCGAAGGTGCGGGGCAGGTAGAGGTCGTAGGTGCCGTCGGAAACGTGGTGCAGCGTGACGCCGAGGCCGTGCAGGCCGGCGGCGGTGACGCGTCCCGCGGGGAACACGGCCGGGTCCAGGTCGACCGCGAGAAAGCGAGCGATGAGGTCGCGCGCACAGGGGCCGCTCACGCGGATGATGGTGCGGCTATGGCCGAGCTCGGTGATGACCGCTTTGGACGTCGGCCACAGCTTGCCGAGCTTCGCCCCGAGCGTGTCCGCGTAGGATGCCGTCACCCAGATCTTGTCTGGACCGACGAAGAAAGCCGTGCGGTCGCCCGCCCTGACCGCCGGCCCGCGCGGCGCAGGCGCCGGGAACCCGAGCATGCCGGCTAGCTCGCCGGCCACCGCCGTGACCGTCTCCGGCCAGGCGCCGACCTGCACGAGATCGCGGCCCGCCACTTCGGCCATCGTCACGCCAGCAGCGCCCTTGGCCGAGCCGTGACGGCCGGCCTCGAAGTGTCCGCCGGCGAGTGCGGATAGGATCTCAGCCATGGAGTCGCTTCCCTTCATGGTCGAAGAAATGCTGCGATACGATCTCGACCGCCACGATGTCGCCCTTGAGCGGGTAGACCGCGTCGATCACCTGTCCCTCGCGCTTCATGCCGCCTTGGACGAGGCCGAGCGCGATCGAGTGCCCCATCTGCGGGCTGTAGGTCGTCGAGGTGACGTGGCCGAGCCCATGGCCCTGATGCGGGCCGTTGTGCGGCTGCAGGATCATGCCGGGCCGGATGCGCTTCGAGCGATCGACCGGCTTCAAGCCGACGAGCCGCTGCCGCTCCTCGCTCTGCATCGCCGGGCGATGACGCAGCACGCTGCCGATGTAGGGTTTCTTGGTCGAGGCCATCTTGTGCAGACCCAGATCCTCGAGCGTCGTACGCCCGTCGATCTCGTTGCCGGCGACGTGGCCCTTCTCGATGCGGAGCGCGCCGAGCGCCTCGACGCCGTAGAGCACGACACCGTGCGCCTTGCCCTTGGCCATCAGCAAGTCCATCAGCGCCGAGCCGTAGCCCGAAGGCGTGAACACCTCGTAGGCGAGCTCGCCCGAGAACGAGATGCGGTGGATGCGCAAGGGCACGCCACCGTGGCCGGTGCCGACGCGCACGCCCATGAACGGGAACGCCTCGTTGCCCATATCGATGTCGGTGACGCAATCGGCGAGCAGCTTTCGCGCATTCGGACCTGCCACCGCCACGCCACCCCACTGGTCGGTGACGGAGGTGACGTGCACCTTCAAGTCCGGCCAGGCCGTCTGCAGCAGCCACTCGAGATGCGACATGACCTTGGCGGCTTCGGCGGTCGTCGTCGTCAGGAAGTAGTGATCCTCGGCGAAACGCGACGTCGTGCCGTCGTCGAAGATGAAGCCGTCCTCGCGCAGCATGATGCCGTAGCGCGCCTTGCCGACCTCGAGATTCTTCCAGCCGTTGACATAGACGCGGTTGAGGAACTCCGCCGCGTCCGGGCCCTGCACGTCGATCTTGCCGAGCGTGGAGACGTCGACGATGCCGACGGTCTCGCGCACGGCCTTGGTCTCGCGGCGGTAGGCGCCGTTCACGTCCTCGCCGTTCTGGGGGTAGTACCACGCGCGCTTCCACAAGCCGGTATCGAGGAAGACGCAGCCGACTTTCTCGTTCCAGGCGTGGAAGGGCGTGCGGCGCACCGGCTTCACGTGATCGTCGGTCTCGTGACCGGCGAGGGTCGCGAGCGCCACCGGCGTATACGGCGGGCGCCAGCCGGTCGTGCCGACCTGGGGAATGTCGAGGCCGCGCAGCTTCGCCATCTGCGCCAGCGCGATGACGTTCGACGTTTTGCCCTGCTCGGTCGCCATGCCGAGCGTCGTATAGCGTTTCAGATGCTCGACCGAGACGTAGCCTTCCAGATGCGCGAGCTTGACGTCGGAGGCCGAGACGTCGTTTTGCAGATCGATGAAGCGCTTCTTCTCGCGTAAGCCATGCGGGGGCGGCACGTCGAAGACGGCGGCGCTCGGTGCGGTGTCGGCGGACGGCAGGCCATCGGACTTCGGAGCAGCGCCCGCGCTGCCTTTCGCGCCCGCGAGCTCGGCCGCTTTGGCTCCAGCCGCGAAGCCTTCGGCGATGGCGGTGGCTGCCGCGAACGAGCCCTTCATTGCGCCTGCATGATGCTCATTCGCGCCTTCGCCAGCGGGGAGCAGGCAATGGAGCGTCGCGCTCCAAACGGGCTTCGCGCCGCCTTTGTGCGTCGACAGATGCAGCTGCGGATCCCAGCCGCCGGAGACCGCGATGAGATCGCAGGCGACGCGGGTGAAGCCGCCCGTGCACTTGCCCGTCGCGACGTCGAACGGTGCGATGACGGCGCCGCTCACCGTCTTGCCGCCGGTTGCCTCGGCGACGGCATGGCCGGCGAAGACCGTGAGGCCGGCGCCTCTGAGCTTGGCGACGGTGGCGTCGGTGAGAGGACGTGCATCGACGAGCGTCACGGCGGCGCCCGCGGCCTTCAAATCGAGCGCCGTTTGGACGGCGCTGTCGTTGGTCGTGAACACGACGGCGCGGCGGCCGGCGCGCACGCCGTAGTGGTTGAGGTAGCTGCGGACGGCGCCTGCCAGCATCACGCCGGGCTTGTCGTTGTTGCCGAAGGGGATGGGACGCTCGATGGCGCCGGTTGCGAGCACGACGCGGGCGGCGCGCAGCACGATGTAGCGCTGACGCGGCTCGAAGGCGTCGGGCTCGGCCTTATGATCGGCGACCCGCTCGGCAAGCCCGAACGTGCCGCCGTCGAACTGACCGAACACGGTCGTGCGCGGCATCAGGCGAACATTCGGCAGCTTGCGGATCTCGGCCAGCATCGCCTGCAGCCACGTGTCACCCGCACTGCCGACGGGCTCGCTCAACAGCGCGCCACCGAGGTCAGCCATCTGCTCGCAGAGCGTCACACGTGCTCCGGCCCGCCCTGCTGCGAGCGCTGCCGAGAGTCCGGCCGGTCCGCTGCCGACGACGAGCACGTCGGTGAACGCGTTGACCTTTTCGTAGCGATCGGGATCGGCGACGCCCGAGACGGCGCCGAGACCCGCGGCCTTGCGGATGATCGGCTCGAACAGCATCCAGCTCTTCTTCGTCGGCCCCATGAAGGTCTTGTAGTAGAAGCCGGCCGACAGGAAATTCTTGAACAGATTGTTGACCGCCATGACGTCGAACGACGGCGAGGGCCAGGCATTCTGGCTGCGGCTCTCGAGGCCGTCGTAGAGCTCGGCCATCGGCGCCGGCACGTTCGGCTCCTTGCGGCCGCCGGTGCGCAGCGTCACGAGCCCGATCGGCTCCTCGACGCCGGCCGAGAGAATGCCGCGCGGGCGGTGGTATTTGAAGCTGCGGCCGATGAGCTTGACGCCGTTGGCGATGAGCGCGGACGCGAGCGTGTCGCCGGCGAAGCCCCGATAGCTCTTGCCATCGAAGCGGAAGCTCACCTGCCGCCCGCGATCGATCCGGCCGCCGGACGCGAGGCGATTGGGTTGGGAGGTCATGGGGCTAATCCTACGAAGGCGAGAGTTTGGCGCAGTCTCTCCTGCCTCTCCCCATGGGTATGAAGTGCCCATGGGGAGAGGGGAGGGTGAGGGGCAGCGGCATTCGAAGTGCTCGACACACCCATCTCCTTTTGGTCGTTTCGCACGGGAGCGTCCGGCGAGCCCTGGGACTCGTGGCCGCCCCTCACCCTGCCCTCTCCCCGTTCGCAGCAATGGCTGCGACGGGGAGAGGTGAGGAGACGCCGTGCCGTATTGCCGGGCGACCCGCCGGTCGCACCTTCGGTCGCTGCCATCATGATGCCACCCGAGCCTTCGCCAGCTCCGCGCCGCTCACCTCGTGGGTCGCGGTATCGCGGGTGACGACGAGCCATTGCCGGCAGCCGGTGACGTGGTGCCAGAACTCCTTGTGGGGACCCTTCGGGTTGTCGCGCTCGTAGACGTATTTGAGCCAGGTCTCGGGATCGGCATTGTCGATCGCGGGTCGCACGCGCGCCGCATCGCCACCGTAGGTGAACTCGGAGGAGTCGCGGGGACCGCAGTAGGGGCAGGGGATGCGCATGGCAGCTTGCTCAGTGCTCGGGGTTAGAACGTGCAGGGGCGAGTGGCGAATGGTGAGTGGCGAATGGGGAAATTCGAGCGTTCACAATCATGAGCTCGGCCCTTTCTTCCCCACTCGCCATTCGCCACTCCCCATTCGCCAACATCAATGCCAATACGGCGTTGGGCCTTGGCCCTTCTCGTCGATCGGGCGGCCCTCGCGGAAGCGGGAGAGCGTGAACTTCTTGTTGAACTCGTGCGGCTCGTCTTTCGCGATCGTCCAGGCGAAGCACCAGCCGGAGCCCGGCGTCGCCTTGAAGCCGCCGTAGCACCAGCCGGCGTTGATGTAGAGGCCGTCGACCGGCGATTTGCAGATGATCGGCGTGCCGTCCATCGACATGTCCATGATGCCGCCCCACTGCCGGACGAGGCGGACGCGCGCGATCGAGGGTACCAGCGCCTTGCCCTCGGTCACGACGTGCTCGACGGTCGGCAGATTGCCGCGCTGCGCATAGGAATTGTAGCCGTCGGGATCGCCGCCGAAGACGAGGCCGCCCTTGTCCGACTGCGAGATGTAGAAGTGCCCAGCGCCGAAGGTCACGACATGATCGACAAGCGGCTTGATCGGCTCGGAGACGAAAGCCTGCAGCACGTGGCTCTCAATGGGAAGCCGGATGCCCGCCTTCTCCGCGAGCAAGGTCGAGTTGCCGGCGATCGCCATGCCGACCTTCTTGGCGCGAATGGGGCCGCGTGAGGTCTGCACGCCGACGACGGCACCCGAGACGTCGCGCAGGAAATCCGTCACCTCGCAGTTCTGGATGATGTCGACGCCGAGGCGATCCGCCGCGCGTGCGTAGCCCCAGGCGACCGCGTCATGCCGCGCCGTGCCGCCGCGCCACTGGCAGAGCGAGCCGTAGACGGGGAAGCGAAAGTCCTTGCTGGGGTTGATGTAGGGGAGGAGCTTCAGCGTCTCGTCGCGATCGTAGAGCTCGGCGTCGATGCCGTTGAGCCGCATCCAGTTGCCGCGCCGCGCCATGGCGTCGTACTGCGCCGGCGTGTGAGCGAGATTGAATACGCCGCGATGCGACATCATCACGTTGTAGTTGAGGTCGTGGGAGAGGCCCTCCCACAGTTTCATCGCGCACTCGTAGAACTGCGTGTTGCCGTCGAGCGCGTAGTTCGAGCGCACGATCGTCGTGTTGCGGCCGATATTGCCGCCGCCGAGCCAGCCCTTGTCGAGCACCGCGACGTTGCGGATGCCGTGCTCCTTGGCGAGATAGTAGGCTGTGGCGAGGCCGTGGCCCGAGCCGATGATGATGACGTCGTAGTCTTTCTTCGGCTCGGGATCGCGCCAAGCGCGCGTCCAGCCGCGATTGCCGGTCAGCCCGTTCTTCAGGATCGAAAAGACGGAATAGGTCGTCATGGGCAGGAGCCTTTGAAGCGGCGACTTTGCCCAGCAACCTACCCCGAATGAAACAAACAGTTCAAGTGGCCCTGTGGATGAACCAAATGGGCCGTCGACAGCCCGTCCCAGTTCACCTCAGCTTCGCGTCTCGGCTTGCTGCGGCGCCGGTTTCTGTTGCGGCGGCGGTTGCTGCTGCTGGAATTGGAACCCGCAGCTCTTCTGGACGGAGGCTTGCTCCAGCGCCTGGAATTCGCCCTTGAGGCGTCCGAGCTCGGCCGCCGTCTGGCCGTCGCCGTTGACGAGGAAGGCCGCCGGCCAGAACACGACGATGGCGACCCCCGTCACGATCGCATCGTTCGTCGCCTTGTTGTCCTGGACGCCCGAGAGCTCGGCCACCCGCGATGACACCCGCGTCGCCTCGCTGCCGATCTGCTCGCAGGTGAAGCTCTGATACTGCAGCGGCGTCACGTAGGACGCGGTCACGTCGCTCGACTTCGAGGCGCAGCCCGCGAGGAGCAGTGTCGAAATCAGCGCCGTCGAAATCATTCGCATGGAAGCCTCCCGGTGTCCGGCCGACGTTAGGCCGATTCGGAGCTTGGCGATCCGACGGCGGACGGTTTTCCACGGGTGGATGAGCGGTCTTCATCTCACCTTTGAAAGAGTTTCATTCGTCAACGAAAGCCGGGTGCCCCATGTGCTGTGGGCCGCGGCGCCCAGCAAGGGGACAGAGGCCTATGAAAACAGTGCAACTCGTGTCGCTTGCCACGCTGTCGATTGGGCTCGTGTCGGGTCTGGCCTTCGCCGGCTTCACCTCGCCGCCGGCCGGCGGCGCCACGTGCCCGACCTCGGCGACGGCCATGACGCGGCTCGAGCTGTTGTTCGGGCGCGGAAAACCGGACGGCACATCGGTGACGGATGCCGAGCGGAAGTCGTTCCTCGACGCTCAGGTGACGCCATTGTTCCCCGACGGCCTGACGGTGATCGACGGCTACGGGCAGTGGCGCGATGGCAATACCGTCAAATCCGAGCGGTCGATCATGCTGGTCATCTGGCACCCGGTGGGCTTCGGCGACGAGGCGAAGGTCGAGTCCATCCGCTCGGCCTACAAGTCCGCGTTCCAGCAGCAGAGCGTCATGCGCGTCGACGGGGCGGATTGCGTGTCGTTCTAGCGCCAAGGCCGCTGCGCCATCGCGAAGCCGTGGACAACCCGATCGTGGGCGTTTTCTCCGGGGAAAACCCCATCGATCGGTCTGTACCGGCTCTACAACCCATGTACGGTCCCCCGTCAGTCATGCGTGCCAGTCAGATTCGAACCTTCGATTCCAGAGAGTGCGGGCATGGCGTCGCTGACATACTCCGGTGCTTATGTGTTTGCTGCAGGTGGCCAGCGCGCGCTGGCGCAACCGCTTGCGTTGGCATCGGGCGCGGCGACGGCGCTGCTGGTCTTGCTGCTCTTGGCCCCGCGTGGCGCGCACACCTATCTTCCGCTCCTGGGGCTCGCTCTGACGTGGCCGCTCGCCGGACGGTTCACCCGCGCGAGGCTTACCGTCGGGGCTATGCCGATCGTCGTCGCGCTGGCGGTGACCGGCTATCTTCTGATTGCCAGTGCGATGGCGTCCGGACCCGCCATCGGCATGCGGGAAGCGCTCGGGGTCGGGGCCGCGGCCGTCGTCGCGACGGTCGTCGCCCAATGGGGGCTCGCATCGGCGGACCGTGACACACTGGTCACGCTGGGATTTGCTTGCGCCCGGGGCGTCTTGGCGGGCGCGCTGTTCGTGGCGGTTGATCTCTTGTCGCAGCAGGCGCTGACGGCGGCGGGTCTGCGCATCATGCCGATGCTTGCCGGCGACTCGTTGCGTCACGTTCAGGTGGCGGACGGCAGCATCGTCGGCGTCTACCGCTACGTGCTCAATCGCAACGTCGGCGCGCTGAACCTCGTCGTCTGGCCGACGGCCGCGTTGTTCGCGATCACGGCGGCGTGGGCGCGCGATAGCCGCTTCCATCGCTTCGGCCAGTGGATCCTTCTGCCGATCGTCGCGCTGGCGACGTTCACCTCGGAGCACGAATCCTCGAAGGCCGCTCTCGCCGTGTCGCTGCTCGTGTTCGGGGTGGCGGCGTGGTCCCGGCACGGGCTGCGGCTTGCCGCGACCGGCTGGGTCTGTGCGTGCGTGCTCGTCATTCCGGCGGTGCAGTTCGCTGCGCATCTGAAGCTCGAGGAAAGCCCCTACCTGACGAAGTCGGCACAGGGACGGCTGGTGCGCTGGAACGAGATCGTGCACCGGATCGCGGACGCTCCGCTCATGGGGCTGGGAGCCGACGGCATGCGCTCCGCCTACGACACGGCGCGTCAGCAGACCGCCTGCACGGACGAGCGGCCGACGTGCAAGACCGGCCGCCACCCGCACAACGTCTACCTGCAGGTCTGGTACGAGCTCGGCGTGGTGGGCATGCTGATTTTCGCCGGGCTCGGGCTTGCCGTTCTGAGGCTGATCGGGAGGACGTCGGACAGGCTGCAGCCCTACGCGCTCGCGACCTTCACCGCGACGGCGACCATGATCGCGTTCAGCTGGAGCCTGTGGCAGCTTTGGCTCTGCTGCGCGATCGCGATGTCCGCCGTGCTGATCGCGCTCGCCCACCGCATCGAGCCGGAGCGCCGCGTCGAGGGCGCTTCGGCCTCCTTCAGCCTCCGCCGGCGCGCAATGCCGGTCGCGGTCTCTTTCGGATAGGCCTGAGTGCCTGTCGCGGAGGGTGAGCTCACAACCACGGCGGCGTGCACGCGCTGACGACCTCGCAGGGCTGATCCGAGATGTTGCGAAACCGGTGTTGGACGCGGCTGTCGAAGAGATAGGCGTCGCCGGCCTTGAGTACGCGGACCTCGTCGCCCACCGTCACCTCAAGCTCGCCTGAGATGACGACGCCGCCTTCGTGGCTTTGATGCTCGAGCATCGTCTCGCCGGTATCGGCGCCGGGCGCGTAGCGCTCGTGCAGGATTTGCAGATTGTGCGCGCGGGGGTCGCCGACCTGGCGGAAGGACATGGTGCCCGACGCGCCGTTGCCGTGCGCGTGGCCGACGCGGCCCGTGAGGTCGGCCAAGTCCTCCGGACGGAAGAACACCTGGGCGCTCGCCGGCCGCTCGGGCTCGAAGAACTCGACCATCGTCATCGGGATGCCGCCGAGGATCTTGCGCAGGCTCGCGACGGAGGGCGAGTTCTTGTTGGCTTCGAGCATCGAGATCAGCCCATGCGTCACGCCGGCGCGCTCGGCGAGCTGGCGCTGGGTGAGCCCAGCGCGCGTGCGCACCTGCCGAAGCCGCTGGCCGACGTCGAAGTCTGGGGAGGCTGATCGCTTTTTCACTCGGTTTTCCAGCGCTCTCCAAGAGCAGTCCGGTCAGTGTTTCATCGCCTCCCCCCTTGAGGGGGAGGGTAGGGTGGGGGGGCGAAAGCAAAGGACTCCGTTTGTGTCACTCCCCCCATCCCAAGCGCCTAAGGACTTACTCGCTTCGCTCCTAAGTCCAAGGCGCTTGGCCTTCCCCCTCACGGGGGGAAGAAGTGAACGGTGCCAAGCTGAACGCTCCGCCTTGCTCAATATATTGAGCAGTGCTATAGCGGCGCCTTCGAAAAGACAAGCGGCACGCACCGGCGTAGGATGCGGGCCATCGCACCCCCGAAAGGATCACCCATGGCCACGAAGTCCGAAGCGCTGAAGGCCCGGCACACAGCCGCCGTTCCGCGCGGCATCGCCACCAAGTCCGTCTACGCCGCCAAGGCCGAGAATGCCGAGGTCTGGGATGTCGACGGCAAGCGCTACATCGACTTCGCGGCGGGCATCGCGGTGGTCAACACCGGCCACCGGCATCCGAAAGTCATGAAGGCGGTGGCGTCCCAGATCGCCGACTTCACCCACACCTGCTTCAACGTGGCTCCCTACGAGGAGTACATTGCGGTCGCCGAGCGCCTGAATAAGGCGGCTCCCGGCAGCTTCACGAAGAAGACGATGTTCGTCACCACCGGCGCCGAGGCCGTCGAGAACGCCGTCAAAATCGCGCGCGTAGCGACCGGCCGCACCGCCATCGTCTCCTTCACCGGCGCCTTCCACGGCCGCACGATGATGGGCATGGCGCTGACGGGCAAGGTCGTGCCTTACAAGAAGGGCTTCGGTCCGTTCCCGGCCGAGGTGTTCCACGCCCCGTTCCCAAAGGTCTATCATGACCTGACCGTCGAGCAGGCGCTGGCGGGTTTGAAGGACATCTTCGCCGGAGACGTCGATCCGGCGCGGGTTGCCGCCATCATCGTCGAGCCGGTGCAGGGCGAGGGCGGGTTCTACGTCGCGCCTGTCGCCTTCCTGCAGGCGCTTCGCAAGCTCTGCGACGAGCACGGCATGCTGTTCATCGCCGACGAGATCCAGACCGGCATGGCCCGCACCGGCAAGATGTTCGCCATCGAGCATGCGGGCGTGGTGCCGGACTTGATCACGATGGCGAAGGGCCTCGGCGGCGGCTTCCCGCTCGCCGCCGTCACCGGCCGCGCCGAGCTGATGGATGCAGCGCTTCCCGGCGGTCTCGGCGGCACCTATGCGGGCTCGCCCGTCGGTCTCGCGGCGGCGCAAGCCGTGCTCGAGGTGATCGACGAGGAGAAGCTCTGCGACAAGGCCGTCGCGCTCGGCAAGCTCATCAAGGGCCGGCTCGAGGACATGCAGAAGAAGAACGAGTTCTCCTGCATCGGCGATGTGCGCGGCATGGGCGCGATGGTTGCGGTCGAGGTCGTCAAGGACCGCGTCTCGAAGGCGCCGGATGCCGATCTCACGAACCGCATCGTCGCCAAGTGCCAGGAGAAGGGTCTGTTGATCCTCACCTGCGGTCCGAACGCGAACGTCGTCCGCTTTCTGCCGCCGCTGACCTGCCCGACCGACCTCGCCAAGTCCGGCATGGACGTGTTCGAGCAGGCGATGCGCGAGGCCGTCGGCGCGGCGTGAGGCAAACGCGACGGTGGGCTCCTCATCGAGCCCACTGCTGCTGGATTGCTACTTGGCCTCGACGAGCGCGGCGATGAGCGAGTGGTCGTCTTGGCCGGAAGCCTTGGCGATTTCGGACAGCGTGCTCGTGCTGGCCGCCTGAGCAAAGCCCGCCGATTTGAGCTTTGCGACGAGCTGGTCCGCCGGAACGCCCATCAGCGGCGCCACTTTCTCCGGTGTCGCATCGAGCATCAGGCGGGCGAGCGCCATTTGCGGTGGGCCACCGGCCCGGCCAGTGCCCATCGCGGCAGGAAGCGCGAAGACAAGCGCGGCGACGACCGAGACGGCCATGGCGATGCCCATCGGGGCATGCTTGAAGTAGCTGAGGAACGAGCGCCAGTTGCGCCACAGATGCAGCACGAAGGGCACGATCAGCACGATGCTCAGCCACTCGTGCATGCCGTGGAAGTACTGCTGGCCAAGGTGGAAGAACAGGGCGAGGCCCGAGACGAGCGAGACGAGAAACAGGCCGGTGGTGAGCGGCGTGGCGTAGCGCTGAAGTGCGGCAGACATGGAGCAATTTCCCTCTGAGACGACGGTTCGATCAGCGGTTGAACGGACGTAGGCCTACGAATCCGTCGGCCCGCTTCGACGCCGTTGTGTCACGGGGCATGGCAAGGCTGCCCAGCGGCAGCAGAGTTCTCACGGCCAAGACGAGCGTGTAGGTTTGGGCAGATTTTGACGGGCCGGCGGTGCTAAGTACCGTTTCGGGCCCGGTATGGGAGCAAGACAATGGCGCAGGATACGACGGCATCGCGGGCAAAAGCGGCCTTCCAGTGGGAGGACCCGTTCCTCATCGAGGAGCAGCTGACGGACGAGGAGCGGATGATCCGCGACTCCGCGCGCGCCTATGCGCAGGAGAAGCTTAGCCCCCGCATCAAGCAGGCCTACCGCGACGAGAGCTTCGATCCGGCGGTCCTCAAAGAGATGGGCGCGCTGGGGCTGCTCGGCGTCACGCTCCCCGAGCAGTACGGCGGCGTCGGCGCCAACTACGTCGCTGACGGTCTCGTCAAGCGCGAGGTCGAGCGGGTCGATTCCGGCTACCGTTCGATGATGAGCGTGCAATCCTCGCTGGTCATGTATCCGATCTACGCCTACGGCGACGAGAACCATCGCAAGACCTACCTGCCCAAGCTCGCGACGGGTGAGCTCATCGGCTGCTTCGGCCTGACCGAGCCCGATGCCGGCTCCGATCCGGGCGGCATGAAGACGAAGGTCCAGAAGACCGCGAAGGGCTATCGCCTGACCGGCTCCAAGATGTGGATCTCGAATGCGCCGGCGGCCGATGTCTTCGTCATCTGGGCCAAGAGCGAGTCCCACGGCAACGAGATCCGCGGCTTCGTTCTCGAAAAGGGCATGAAGGGGCTTTCGGCGCCTAAGATCGAAGGCAAGCTGTCCTTGCGCGCGTCGATCACCGGTGAGGTGGTGATGGATGGCGTCGAGGTGCCGGAGAGCGCGTTGCTGCCGAACGTTTCAGGCCTCAAAGGCCCGTTCGGCTGCTTGAATCGCGCCCGCTACGGCATCGCCTGGGGCACGATGGGCGCCGCCGAAGCCTGCTGGCATGCGGCGCGCCAGTACGCGCTCGACCGCAAGCAGTTCGGCAAGCCGCTCGCCCAGACCCAGCTCGTGCAGAAGAAGCTCGCCGACATGCAGACCGAGATCACGCTCGGCCTGCAGGCGGCGCTGCGCGTCGGCCGCCTGATGGACGAGGGCAAGGTGATGCCGGAGGCGATCAGCCTCATCAAGCGCAACAACGCCGGCAAGGCGCTCGACATCTGCCGGCAGGCCCGCGACATCCACGGCGGCAACGGCATCTCGGATAGCTTCCCCGTGATGCGCCACATGATCAACCTCGAGACGGTGAACACCTACGAGGGCACGCACGACGTGCACGCGCTGATCCTGGGCCGCGCACAGACGGGTCTGCAGGCGTTCTTCTAGACCGCAATGAGCGGGGCGGGCCAAGACGGTTTCGTCTACGGCCTGCTCTGCTTTGTGGCGGGTTTCGTCTTCGGCGTCCTCCGCGAGACGGTGCTGATTCCGGCGTTCGGGTCTGGTCCTGGCCGGCTGATCGAGCTCCCGCTCGTGACGCTGGCGGCCGTGACCCTTGCGTGGGGGATGGTGCGGCTGAGGCCGCATCGTGCGCGGCGCGTCTGGCTGGCGATCGGCCTGGCCGGCGTGGCGACACTGCTCGCGCTGGAAAGCGCTCTGGCCCTTCTCATCCTCCGCGTGCCGCTTTCGGACTACGTCGCAGGCTACGACGTGACCGAGGGATCCCTGTTCCCGGTGGGGCTTGCGATCATGCTTTGCGCCCCGGCGATCATTGCAACCGCCGGCCGTCGCTGATTGGCAGGTCAATCGTTCGGCACGACAGCGACAGCACCGCTTTCGATGATGTTGCGATCGGCGGTGACGAGCGTCAGGCCGAGAGCGCGGGCGGTGGCGACGAGAAGCATATCCGCGGGGTCGCGATGGGGTAGTCTAAAGTGCTGAATTTCGAGCGCGACGTCACGCGTCAGAGGAGCATCGCTATGAGGAAATCGCTCGAGCGCCTCACTGATCCAGGCCGAAGGATCGCGGAGCACCGGAAATCTTCGCTTGCCGACGAGTTGCAAGAATTCCCAGATGCTGACGGGTGAGAGCCAGATGTCCGTCTCCGTATCCGTCAGTAGCATCGTCGTGCGCGAGCCCAAACTTTCCGGCTGGTGGACTGACCAGAGCCAGATATGGGTGTCCAGGAGCAGCCTCACGTCTTGCGTCCGGGCTTAGACCGGCTCGACGTTTTCGCGTTCAACTCGTCCCACTCTCGAACGGTCTCGGCCTCATCCCATCCACTATCGGTGGATGCGAGATCAGCGAGCGTGTCCTCGGGGCCGACTAATGTGCCACGCATGGCACCCAAGACCCGCTTCCTGGATTCCGGGACAGCCACGACCTCAGCCACCGGCTTGCCGAACTTCGTCACTTGGATCGGCTCGCCGGTTTTGCGGACGCGCTCGAGCACGGCGAGGCAGGTGGCCTTGAACTTGGAGATCGAGATCGTTTCCATGTGCAATCGTACCATAGTCAAAGACCATGGTCAAAATGCCCCTACGGGTCCAGCCGCGCTGTCCAGACGAAACCGGCCTGAATAAGCAATCCCATTCTCGGGCTGCGCCGAACGGCGGGTTGGCATTGCCGCTCGCGCGCCTCTCGAGCGATCGAGGGATGCCGGGTCGCGGCCGCCGTGAAATCTGCCGCATGGCGGGCGGCCGCAGTCGATTGGTCCGCCTCTTGCTCGTCTCTGCGGCTTCGGCTAGGCAAATCGCCGACATAACATGGCCCGCCGACCCGCCCGGGCGGCCACGGAGCTTGGCATGACCTACATCGTCAACGAAAACTGCATCAAGTGCAAATACACCGATTGCGTCGAGGTCTGCCCCGTCGACTGCTTCTACGAGGGCGCCAACATGCTGGTGATCCACCCCGACGAGTGCATCGATTGCGGGGTTTGCGAGCCGGAATGTCCCGTCGACGCCATCAAGCCCGATACCGAGCCTGGTCTCGAGAAGTGGCTCGAGATCAACCGCACCTATTCGGAGAGCTGGCCCAACATCACGTCCAAGAAGGACGCCCTTCCGGAGGCCAAGGAGTTCGAGGGCGTGGCCGACAAATTCGCCAAGCATTTCTCGGCAGAGCCCGGCGAAGGCGATTGACACGGCGCCCTTGGCGTCGGAAACGTTAATCCGAATGCGACATCGCTTGTTCTGCGAGTCGCTTCTGGCTGAAAAATAAGGGAATTAACCCCCTGCGGGAGACTATGCAACCCGCCACCACGCGAAGCCCTTCATTTTCGTGAGGATTCGTGTTATTGTCCGCGTGTCGAGTTGCGTTAGTTGCCACAACCCGGAAGACGGCCTCACGCCCTAAAAGAGGTGGAGGCAATACTCTGAATACGACCGTCGAGCCACCCGATCGAGCATTCTGATCGGGCGCTGTTCTGCGGTCTGAGGTCGTGGATGCTGCCGCCGCTCGTCCTTGGGGACCGGCTTGGCGATTGAAGCCTGTCCTGCGAGCTGACTGCAGCATGCAAGGGATGGCGTACCGCCGATCAGAGCGACCAATAAGACCTCGATCGGCTTTGAACTTCGGGACAAGGGGTATCGACTGTCGGGCTGGCCTTCGGGCCGGTTCCACGCGTGCGGATAGGTGAGTGAGAGCGAGTATGGCTGCGAAGAAAACGACGAAGCCTGTTGCCAAGGCAAAGGCCAAGACAGCCCCAGCGAAGGCCGTGGCGCCGCCCAAGAAGGTGGTCGCGAAAGCCAAGGCGACCGCCAAGGCGGCTGCCGTGAAATCGAAAGTTGTCCCGAAGTCCGAGACCAAGGCGCATGCCCTGGCCACTGCCAAACCTGGCAAAGCCGTGAAGGCGGCTCAGCCGGAGAGACCCTCGAAAGCAACCAACGGTAAGAAGAGCATCGTGAGCGTAGCAGTCAAGAAGGTCGTGAACGAGCCGAAGGCAGCTGTTGCCGCCAAGACCGCCGCCAAGGCCCCGAAGGCCCCGGCGAAGGTCGAGAAGGTGGCGCTGAAGCCCGCGCCTGCGGCCAAGCCCGTGCCGGCGGCGGCAAAACCGGTGGCCAAGCCCGTGGCGTCCGAGAAGGGCGCGGGGCCGGCGATCGTCGTCGCGCTCAACAAGCTGCCGATCAACGGCAAGCCCGAGGCGGCTGCGGTGCGGCCTGCCGCGCCGGTGGCAAAGCCGGTGGGCGAGGCGCGTCCGGTTGCGTCGAAGGCGCCCGTGGCTGCGCCGAAGGCCCCCGTCGCGGCGCCCAAGGCCGCGGCTCCGGCCGTCGATCCCAAGAAGGTCGCGGCCAAGCCCGCCAACCAGCGTCACGGCTTCAAGACCAACGAGTTCATCGTCTACCCCTCGCACGGCGTCGGCAAGATCGTGCGCATCGAGGAGCAGGTGGTGGCCGGCTACAGCCTCGAGCTGTTCGTCATCCACTTCGAGCAGGAGAAGATGACGCTCCGCGTGCCGACGGCGAAGCTCGCCAGCGTCGGCATGCGCAAGCTCTCCGAGACCGGCATCGTCGACCGGGCGATGGAGACGCTGAAGGGCCGCGCCCGCATCAAGCGGACGATGTGGAGCAGGCGTGCGCAGGAGTACGAGGCGAAGATCAACTCGGGCGACCTCGTCGCGATCGCCGAGGTCGTGCGCGACCTCTACCGCGCCGAGACGCAGCCCGAGCAGTCCTACTCGGAGCGTCAGCTCTTCGAGGCGGCGCTCGATCGCATGTCGCGCGAGATCGCGGCCATCGAGAACCTCGATGACCGTGGCGCGACGCAGAAGGTCGTCGACGTGCTGGCCAAGAGCGCCAAGGGCCGCAAGCCCGTCGAGGCGTCGGCCGAGCCCGCGGTCGAAGCCGGTGACGCCGAGCGCGCGGCGTAAGCGACGCGCCCTCAGTCGAAGCGATATCAGAAGCCCCGGTCACAAGCCGGGGCTTCTTGCGTTTCGCGGCCGATGGCGCGAACGTCCTTCGGCAAGACACGGTGAGGACGCAGCGTGCACGAGCAAATGACCAACACCGGCGCCGCCGCCGGTTCCGCACCCCGCCTCGACACTAGCGTGTTCCCCGCCCTCACCGACTTGGGCTTCACCGGCGGTCGCGACAGCTTCCAGGCGCTGTGCGCCGCGGTCTTCGCGTCCGACGAGCCGCGTTTCCTGCGCGCCGCGGACGGCTCGCTCGTCGTCTTCCGGCATGCCGATCTGCGCGCCATCGGGGCGAGCGCCAAGTTCGGCAACGCGACCCCATCGGCGCTCGCGGCGCGCGGCAAGCCCCAAGGCGGTAGCGCCGCCGAGGCGCCGCCCCGGGACGCGATCGTCCGCGTTCTGTCGAGTCAGGTGTTCTTCACCAACGATCCGATCCACGCGCCGATCCGCCGGGCGCTGCTCAATCAGATGGGCCCGAAGCCCACGGCCGCGCTCGAGCCGCTGGCGCGCCAAGTCGTGACTGCACTGCTGTCGGAGCTTGGAGAAAGTGACGAGATCGATCTCGTGACCGACATCGCCGAGCCACTCACGGTCCGCTTCTGGGGGGCGCTGATAGGCCTGACGGACGCGGAGATGACCGCGCTCACGCCCTGCGTCCGCGCGCTGACGCCACTGCTCTTCATGGAGCGCACGCGCGAGCAGTCGGTCCGCTTGAACGAGACGTTCGCGCTCTATGGCGACATCATCGAGCAGGCCGCGCTGCGCAGCCTGAAGGCGGGCGGTCATCCCTTCGTCGAGGCGCTCGCCGCCGAGCTGGCCGGGATCCATCTCGAGGATGATCCCGAACACGCGGGCATCGTGCCGCCGAATGTCGGCCTGCTGATCGCCGGCAACGTCTTCGACGGCTTCCATACCGCCGCCCTCGCCGCCGCGAACACGGTTTTCGCCCTCTCGTCGCGCCCCGAAATCATGGCGCAAGTCCGCGCCACTCCGGCGATGCTCGCAGGCGCCATCACCGAGGCGCTGCGTCTCGAGCCGCCGGTCATCATGCTCGACCGGCATGTGCTCGAGGATGTCGTCTTCGGTGGCTTCAAGATCCCCAAGGGCTCGACCATCGTCATGATGTGGGGCGCGGGCAACTTCGACCCGAACGCATTTCAAGCTCCCTTCGAGTTCGACCTCACCCGTGGCCACCAGGGTCTCACCACCTTCGGCGGCGGCCTCCAGATTTGTCCCGGACGCTTCATCGCCGTGATGCTGACGCGTGTGCTGCTCGAAGGGCTCGCCGAGAGCGGTATGGCACTGGAGCCCGTCGCGGGACGCGCGCAGTGGATCCCCGCGCACAAGATGTGCCAGCTGAGCACGTTTCCCGTACGGGTGCGGCGTGGAGATGCCTGAGTCCTGAGCTTCGGCGAGCGCTTCAATCGGCGGATAGCGCGTTCCCGCCGAGATGCTCGGTGAGCCAGCTGACGAAGAGGTGAATCCGGGGAATGGCCGCCCTCTCCGCCGGCACGACGATGTGCCAGGTACCCTCGAAGGGTGTTGCGAGGCGGAACGGCCGGATGAGGAGGCCCGATTTGAGGTAGCTCTCGACCATCATGTCGCTGGCGAGCACCACACCGCCACCGCTCGCGGCCACCTCCATGGCAAAGCCCGCATCGTTACAGAACATCTGTCGCGCCGGTGCAGCCTGGGCGACGCCTGCTGCCCGATACCATCGCGACCATTCCTGTCCGTCATCCAGATGTATGTTGGCGTGCCGGAGAAGGTCGCGAGGCTCGCGAACGTCCTGCGGTGCGATGTCCAATGACGGGCTGCAGACGGGCGCGTAGCTCATCGGCCCGAGGCTCATCGTCCAGTACGACGGCCACGGTCCCCGGCCGAAGAGAATGGCGACGTCGAAGCCTCGCTCGTCGAGCACGGCGTCGTTCTGCACCGAGCTGATCTGGCAGGCGATCAGGGGATACGCTGCCATGTAGGCGGGCAGGCGATGGCTGAGAACGCGATTGGCGAACATGGATGAGCAGGCAATCGCCAGAGAGCCCGAGGTCGCGTCCCCGCCCGTCAGGGCCGCCACGGCCTGATCGATCGATCGCAAGGTCGGCTGCAAGCGGCTGAGGAGGCTCGTGCCGGCGGCGCTCGGTCTCACCACCGGCCCGTTCCGATCGAAGAGGCTTACGCCCAGACGCTCCTCGAGCTTGCGGATCTGATGGCTGACGGCGCTGGGCGTGAGATTGAGCTGACGCGCGGCTTCCGCAAAGGAGCCGTGCCTCGCCGCGATCTCGAAGGTTTGCAGCAGCTCGAGCGGTGGTCGCATAGTGATTATTGTTCATCATATGGATGAGATCGTATCGTTATCATGATTTTTCGTCGTCTTCTAGAATGGCACCAGATCAATTGGAGACCCCGTTCATGCAAGACGTTGCAACCGCTCTTTCGCTTCCGCAGCCGACACGCGATATCGCGCGCCTCAAGCGAGATCTGTTTGCGTTCGGCTATTGCCTGATCGAGCGGGCGATCGAAGGCGACGCGCTCAAGACCCTCCAAGACCGCCTCTCCGATCAGGCGGCGGCCGAGCGGGGCCGGCACAGCCGGAAGAACCCGGCCAATCCGCAGCCCAAGAACCAATGGGTCGGCATGCTGCTCAACAAGGGGGCGGTGTTCCAAGATCTTGTGCGGCACCCACTCGGCACCGAGCTCGTCGCCGCTCTGCTCGGGCGCGACTATCTGATCTCGTGCGTCGATGCGCAAATCCAGCATCCAGGCTCGGGCGACATGCCTCTGCATACCGATCAATGGTGGATGCCGCCGCCGGTGCTTCCAGGTGCCGCTCACCAGCCGGCCGGCGATCGTAGGCGCGGGACCGGCGCGTCACGCGACCCGTCGCCGTCGCAGGGCCCGATCAGTGCGGCGATGGTCGCCAACGTCATGTGGATGGTGTCGGACTTCACGTCCGACAACGGGGCAACGGTGATCGTTCCCAAAAGCCATCTCTCGGGCCGCGATCCGGACCCGGCGGTGCCACATCCGGTGCCGACGCTCAAAGTCGTCGGGCCGGCCGGAACCGCCTTCGCCTTCGACGGGCGCCTGTGGCACGGCGCGAGCGCCAACACGAGCAATGCGCCGCGCTTCGGCCTGACGACGAACTATTGTGCCCCGCAATGCCGCCAGCTCGAAAACTATACGCGCGGCATGCGGCCGGAGGTATTGCAGGCGCTGGACCCGGCGATCCGGGTGCGGCTCGGCTTCAAGACCTGGTCGAGCTACGGCCATACCGGTGATCCCGACACTGATTTCACGGGCACGGGAGAGGTGGCGGACGGGATTCTGAAACCCGAGTGATTGCGACGGATGCGCGATCTCAGTCGGCGCTCGGCGGGAGCTGCGTGACCACATCGGGAGCGGCTGGTGTTACCGGCGCCGCCGGCACAGCGTCCGGCGCCACACTGTCCGTGGCCGGTAGCGCCTCAAGCACCTCGATCTGCTCAGGGCTCGTCAGGTTGATGAGCGGGCCGTTCCAGCGCTCGACCCAGCCGCGCAGACGCACCTTCACGCCCTTGAGTGCCTTGAGATCGATCTTGGCGGTCTCGAAGCGCTTGCGGTCGCGCCCCGAGACGATCGCCGTCAGATCCTTCGACCAAGCGTCGCCGAAGTCGAGATAGAGGCGGCGCTTGCGCTCCTGCACCTCGCGCACCCGGCCCTCGACGATCTGATAGCTCTGCACGAAATCGGCGAGCTCGTGGGCCTTCGCGGCCTCGCGGATCTGGTAGGCGGCGTGGGCCCAAAGTCCACGCTTGGCCCGGCGTGCGCGGTCCTCGACTTTCAGCAGCTCGGCGATGCAGGCCGGGGCGTCCGCCGTCGAGGCGACACGGGCGTGGCCGTCGCCGACCAAGCGCTCCTCGACCCAGGTTTCAGCTTTGCCGTCGACGAGGAAGACATGCGCCAACGTCCGGCCATAGCGATCCGTATGCCGCCCCTTGGCGGCGATGCGAACGGAGCGGCCAGTGAGCAGCTTGCTCAACGCGGCGAACGCGGCGTCGGCGGGTGGCCAGGACGCATCAGCGGCCAGGGCTGGCGGCGGCCTCGGTGCGATAATGCCGAGCAGCCGCACCTCGCGGCCATCATCGAGCTTGATCGTCTCGCCGTCGATGACCGCGACCACGGCGCGCTTCGTCTGCTTGCGGACGTCACAGTCGGCCATGGCGGGCGTTGCGAGAAGAGCGAGCGCTGCAAAGATAAGTGCCAGCGCTCGCCGCGACCTTGTCATCAGAGCGTCAGCCCCGGCGGCAGCGGCTCGCGTATGTTGGAGAGTCGAGCGTGGGTGGCGAGATCTCGGATCCACTCGTAGTAGAGGCCCTTCGTCGATTGGATGACGGCGCCGGCTTGCCTCAGCCGCGCGATACCATAGTCATGGTGCGGCGGCGGCGAGTGGGTCGCATCCTCGACGATCACCGGGCGGATGCCGAGCGCTCCCATCCCGAGCGCCGACTGCGCGATGCAGACATCCGTCTCGAGGCCGATGAGCACGGCCGTGTTGCGGTCCTTCGCGCGGACGTCCGCGAGGATTTCCGCCTGCCCTGAGAGCCCGAACACCAGCTTGTCGTGCACCTTGTGCCCCGGGGCCAGCGCCTGCGTGAGCTCGGGCACCAGCGGCCCGTTGCGGGCGATGTCCTCGGCCGTCGCCACGATGGGGATGTCGAGCGCCCGCGCCACCCGGATGATCCAGGCCATGCGGGCAACCAGCGGCCCGCGCACGTCGAGCGGCAGCTTGGTCAGGAAATAGCTCTGGATGTCGATGACGACGAGCACGGATTGGCTGCGATCGACGAGCCCATGGCCGTCTCTCAACTGTGTCATGCGATTGTTCCTCGAAGTTGACCGTCCGCGGTCGTCACGGCGCATCTGTTCCATTATCATAGCGCGCATGGAACAGCAGCCAACCCCAGCCGCCGAGGCCGGCCCGGTCAACGACCTCAAAGGCCTGATGGCCGAGCTGACGCAGCGCTATCCGGAGCTGCCGCCGCAGCTGCGGCAGGCGGCCAAGATCGTGCTGGAGCGGCCGGAGGATGTTGCGCTGCGCTCGATGCGGGCGCTGGCGGGCGATGCGGGCGTGCCGCCGTCGACCATGGTGCGGCTCGCCCGGGCGCTGGGCGAGCCGAGCTACGAGTCGTTTAGACGCATTTTCCAGGAGGCGCTGCGCACCGGCAGCACCGACTTCGTGGCGCGGGCCGAGTGGCTGCAGAAACTGCCAGAGGGTGGGCGGGCGAGCGGCGTCGTCGGCGGCATGGCGGAGGCGATCCTCTCCAACGTCGAGGCGGGCTTCCGCGGCAACGAGCCGGTAACGCTTGCTCACGCTGCGGAGCGCCTGCGGTCGGCTCGCGCGGCCTACGTCGTCGGCATCGGCGGCATGCATGCGCCGGCCGCCTACTTTCACTACGTCGCCCGCATGACGCGACCCAATGTCCACCTCGCCGAGCCGAAGATGGCGAGCATGGTCGACGAGCTCGCCGGCATCGGCGCGGCCGACGTGCTGCTCGTGCTCTCGGTCGCGCCCTATGCAGCGCAGTCGGTCGCGACCGCGCGTGTGGCGAGGACCGCCGGCGCGCATGTGATTGCCGTTACCGACAGCCGCGCCTCGCCGATCGCGCCGCTCGCCGATACGCTGCTGCTCGTGCCGACGGCGACGCCGCAGTTCTTTCCCTCGCAGGCGGCGACGGTGGCGCTGCTCGAAACACTCATTGCGCTGCTCGTCTCGTCCGGGGATCGCGCCGTGCTCGCGCGCATCGAGGAGGTCGAGCAGCAGCGCCGGCGGGCGGGGGTCTATTGGGGTCAGAAGGAGCGTTGAGCACCGTGGGGGAGACCGTGACGGGGGAGAAAGATTTCTACAAGCTCAGGTATTCGGCCGAGGCCGCGACCTTGCAGGATCGCATCTTCGCCGAGGTCGATCCGGGGTATTTCGGGCAGGGCAGTTGGACCTCGACGGCCGACTACGACCGGCTGTTCGATGGGCTCGAGGTAGGGCCAGAGCATGTCGTGCTCGACATCGCGTCGGGTGGTGGCGCGCCGGCACTGAGATTGGCCGAGCGGCGCCGGTGCCGGGTCGTCGGCATCGACCGTAGTGATGACGCGGTCGCGACCGCGACGCGGCGCGCGGGGGAGCGTGGGCTCTCGGAGCGCGTGACGTTCAAGGCCGCCGACGCAACTGCGCGGCTTCCGTTCGACGACGGGCACGTCGATGCGGTGATCTCGGTCGATGGCCTGATCCATTTGCCGAACCGCCCGGCGGTGCTGGCGGAATGGGCGCGCGTGGTGAAACGCGGCGGGCGCCTGGCCTTCACCGATCAGATCGTCACCGCGCCGATCATGAACACCGAGCTCGCCATCCGCTCGCCGGACTTCCCGTTTCTCATCACCATGCCGGGCTACAACGAGGCGCAGCTCGCTTTGGCCGGGTTCCACCTGAAGCGCCGCGAGGATTTGACGGAGACCATCGCCGGTCTTGCCTGCCGCCACTGGCAAGCCCGCGAGCGGCACCGCGATGCCCTGATCGCGCTGGAAGGGCAAGCGCGCTTCGACCAGCTCACCGCCTATCGCCGCATGGCCGAGACCCTCGCCACCGAGCGCCGCCTGTCGCATGTCGCGTTCTGGGCTGAGCGCGGGTAGGGGCGACCGGCCGGCCGCCCGCCTCACCACTCATCATGGCTCGCGGTTAGCCGGGCGACCGCCGGTCGCCCCTACGATGCGTCCAGTTTGCTTGCGGCCGCCGAGGCTCTATGGTGCCGCGAACCTCTTTGGACCAACGGAATCTCACTCATGAGCACGATCGATCTCGATAGGATGAAGCCCGCCGCCAAGGCCGATGTTCGCGGCAAGCGCGTTCTCGTCCGCGCCGACTTGAACGTACCGGTCAAGGACGGGACGGTGACGGACGCGACGCGGATCGAGCGCTTCCTGCCGACGGTCGAGGACCTGGCCTCGCGCGGCGCCAAGGTGATCGTGCTCTCGCATTTCGGCCGCCCCGATGGACAGCGCGTCGCCAAGATGTCGCTGAAGCCGATCGCGGAGGCGATGGCGGCGATGCTGAAGAAGCCGGTCGGGTTCGCCGAGGACTGCATCGGTGACGCGGCGGCGAAAGCGGTCGGCGCGATGCGCGACGGCGATGCCGTCGTGCTCGAGAACACGCGCTTCCATGCCGGCGAGGAGGCGAACGACAAGGCCTTTACCTCGGCCCTCGCTGCCAACGGCGATCTCTACGTCAACGATGCTTTCTCCTGCGCCCATCGCGCGCACGCCTCGACCGAAGGCTTGGCGCATGTGCTTCCCGCATTCGCCGGCGCGCAGATGATGGCCGAGATCACGGCGCTCCGGACCGCGCTCGAGAAGCCCGAGCGCCCCGTCATGGCGATCGTCGGCGGCTCGAAGGTGTCGACGAAAATTCCGGTGCTGAGCAATCTTGCGAAGAAGGTGCAGCACCTCGTCATCGGCGGCGGCATGGCGAACACCTTCCTGCTCGCCGATGGTGTGAAGATCGGCAAGTCGCTCGCTGAGCCCGATTTCCTCGCGACGGTGGCCGAGATCAAGGCGGCAGCGAAATCGGCGGGCTGCACGATCCATCTCCCCTCGGATGCCGTACTGGCGAAGAAGCTCGAGGCGGGTGTGGGCTCGCGCGTGGCGGGTCTCGACGGCATCGCCGCCGACGAGATGATCCTCGACATCGGACCGAAGTCGGTGGCGGCTGTAACGGCAGCCCTGGGCACGTGCCGGACGCTGCTCTGGAACGGTCCCGTCGGCGCCTTCGAGATTTCGCCCTTCGGCGACGCGACCTTCGCGATCGCGCGCGAGGCCGCCCGGCTTACGAAAGCGGGCAAGCTCGTCTCGGTCGCGGGTGGCGGCGATACGGTGGCCGCGCTGAATACGGCCAAGGTCGCCGACGATCTCACCTACGTGTCGACGGCCGGCGGTGCCTTCCTCGAATGGCTCGAAGGCCGCGAGCTGCCGGGCGTCGCGGCATTGGCGAGATAGCTCGTACGCGTGCCAAGGCCTTGCTCGGTGTCCTGGTCCGTCGGCCCTCTCCCATGGGGAGAGGGTGGCGAAGCCGGGTGAGGGGTTGATCCTCGACGGACCTCTCCGCACGATGAGGAGAGGTCGCTGGCTCACTCAACCCCTCTCCCGGCGCAGTCATCGCGGAGCCATGCTCCGCATGGACCGCGCCACCCTCTCCCCAAGGGAGAGGGCCGGCTAGATCGCAAGTTCGGCGGGTGAGAATTTTCGCTATCTGGTGTCTGCGCATCGCCCGGCCTTGCTCCTCTATGCTCGTGCCCGGTAGTCTCGCGCCCATGACCAAGACACCTGTCTCGCACCTCAAAATCGCGCTCGCGCAGCTGAACCCGACCGTCGGCGACCTCGAGGGCAATGCCCAGATGGCGCGCGCGGCGCGGGCCAAGGCGCGCGACCTCGGCGCCGATCTGCTCGTGCTCTCCGAGCTGTTCCTGACCGGCTATCCGCCGGAGGATCTGGTGCTGAAGCCGGCGTTTCGTGCCGAGGCGCGACGGATCGCCGAAGCCTTGGCGGTCGAGACGGCCGACGGCGGCCCGGCCGTTTTGCTCGGCACCGTCTGGGAGGCCGAGGGCAAGGCCTACAACGCCGTGCTGCTGCTCGAGCACGGGAAGATCGCCGCCGAGCGCTTCAAGGCCGATCTCCCCAACTACGGCGTGTTCGACGAGAAGCGCGTGTTCGCCTCGGGGCCGATGCCAGGACCGATCAGCTTCAAGGGCGTGCGCATCGGCGTGCCGATCTGCGAGGACATCTGGACGCCCGACGTCGTCGAGTGCCTGGAGGAGACGGGCGCCGAATTCCTGATCGTGCCGAACGGCTCGCCGTTCTCCGACGGCAAGCACGACACCCGCATGCAGATCGCGGTGGCGCGCGTCACCGAGTCGGGGCTGCCGCTCGCCTACGTCAATCAGGTCGGCGGCCAGGACGAGCTCGTGTTCGAAGGCGCCTCCTTCGTGCTGAATAGAGATCGCTCGCTCGCCGTGCAGATGCCGGCCTGGGAGGAGGCGATCGTCCTCACCGAGTGGCGGCGCGAGGGTGAAAGCTGGCGCTGCGAGATGGGCAACCGCGCGCTTGTCGAGGAAGGCGATCTCTCGGCCTATCTCGGCTGCGTCATGGGCCTGCGCGACTACGTCCGGAAGAACGGCTTTCCGGGCGTGGTGCTGGGGCTCTCGGGCGGCATCGATTCAGCCCTCGTCGCCGCGCTTGCCGCCGATGCGCTCGGGCCGGACAAGGTGCACGCGATCATGCTGCCCTACCGCTACACCTCGAGCGACAGTCTCGACGATGCGGCGCAGTGTGCGAAGGCGCTCGGCATCCGCTACGACATCGTGCCGATCCACGCGCCGGTCGACGGCTTCATGGAGTCGCTATCGCCGCTGTTTTCGGGCTCGACCTCTGGGGTGGCGGAGGAGAACGTGCAGTCGCGCGTCCGCGGCACGCTGTTGATGGCGGTGTCGAACAAGTTCGGCGCGATGCTGGTGACGACCGGCAACAAGAGCGAGGTGTCCGTCGGCTACGCGACGCTCTACGGCGACATGAACGGCGGCTTCAATCCGATCAAGGATCTCTACAAGATGGAGGTCTACCGGCTCTCGCGTCTGCGCAACGAGGGCGTGCCGAAGGGCTGCCGCGGCCCCGCCGGCGAGGTCATCCCCGACCGCATCCTGACGAAGGCGCCGACGGCGGAGCTCAAGCCCAACCAGAAAGACCAGGACACGCTACCGCCCTACGAGGTGCTCGACGACATCCTCGAATGTCTCGTCGAGCACGAGATGCCGCTCGCCGGCATCGCCGCGCGCGGGCATCCGATCGAGACGGTGCGCCGCGTCGAGCGGATGCTGAACTTGGCCGAGTACAAGCGACGTCAAGCGGCGCCGGGCGTCAAGATCTCGACCAAGCACTTCGGCCGCGACCGCCGCTACCCGATCACGAACAAGTTCCGGGACAAGAGTGGGTGAGTTCGGTTGAATGTAGAGAAATCAATTCAGGAGCGTCCCCATGTCCGCCCGCTCGCACGGTTTGAGTGAAGCCTTCCACGCCTACGTGCTCGATCATTTCGTGAAAGCCTCACCGGCTGCCGAAGGGCTCGCCGCGGCGGCCGATCAAATCCCTGAGCGCAACATGCGGATGGCGACCGAGCAGGGCCGGTTCATGGCGTTCCTGATCGGGCTCATCGGCGCCAAGCACGTGATCGAGGTCGGCACCTTCGTCGGCTACGGCACGCTGTGGATGGCGGAAGCGCTGCCCAAGGACGGCCGCATCGTCGCCCTCGACATCGAGCCGCGCTTTGCCGAGATCGGGCGGCCGTTCTGGCGGCAGGCGCACGTCGAGGACCGCATCGATTTGAGGATCGCGCCGGCGGCCGACTCGCTCGAGGCCATGCGCAAGGCCGGCGAGGACGGTCTCTACGACATGGCCTTCATCGATGCCGACAAGTCGAACTACGGCGTCTACTACGAGCATTGCCTCGCACTCCTGCGCAAAGGCGGCCTCATCCTCATCGACAACGTCTTCTGGGACGGCAGCGTCGCCGATCCGAAGGACCAGTCGGCCGACACCGAGGCGATCCGGGCGATCAACAGACACGTGCTGACGGATACCCGCGTCTCGGCCGCGACCGTTCCGATCGGCGACGGCCTGACGATCGCGCGCAAGGTGTAGGAGCCTCAGGGCGGCCTTCGGCCGGAGTCTCCCCTGGATCCCCGAGCTGGCGACGGACCTTCGGTCCGCGCCGCTCGAGGATGACGGAAATGCGGGATTTCGGCTTTCAATCCGTCATCCTCGGCCGAGTGAGCGCCCGCGAACGACGGCCGGGGATCCAGGGGAGACTCCGGCCGCGAGGCCGTCCTTGCCCGCTTGATCTTGCGCAAGGCGGCGCCCCGGTGGTGTCCGCTAGTTTTGCTCTTGAACGTTAGCCCAAGGAAAAACCTCATGAATCATCGTCACCGCAAGGTCCTGGCCGCCCTGTTCGCGCATCCGATCAGCGCCAATATCGACTTCAAGGACGTCGAGGGTGTGCTCAAGGAGCTCGGCGCCGAGATCGAGAACAAGCATGGCAACCGCATCGGCGTGAAGCTGAACGGCCACGCCCACGCTTTCCAGCACGCCCACCACGCGCTCTCCAAGGACGAGGTCGTGCAGGTCAAGAAATTCCTCGAGCAGGCCGGCGTGACGCCCGAGCAATACCCCGCCTGACACCCGATCGAGATGTGATCGCTGCGCGGCGCCCTCCCGGATGCGGGACGGGTGCCGCTCGTGTTTCCTGCCCGGCCTTGTGCCCGTGAATGAACCATACGGCCAAGCTTCGCGTTGACAGTCCGGGCGGCCTGTCGCCCACTCGGGCGGGCGCGGCACCGCGGAGGACACCTCGATGAGCTTCGACCTCACCACCATCATCTTCCTGCTCTTCCTCGCCATGTCGCTGCAGCCGCTGCTCATGGGCCGCTGGATGGCGATGAAGCGCGCGCAGGCGATACGGCAGGTCGAGCTCGCCCACGGCACGCGCGTCATCACGATGATCCACCGGCAGGAGAAGCGCAGCCTGTTCGGCGTCGGCGTCTCGCGCCACATCGATCTGGAGGACGCGCAGACGATCATCGCCGCCATCAAGGAGACTCCTCCCGAGACGCCGATCGATTTGATCCTGCACACGCCGGGCGGCCTCGTGCTCGCCGCCATGCAGATCGCCCGCGCGGTCGAGGCGCATCCGGCGAAAGTCACCGTATACGTGCCGGTCTACGCGATGTCGGGCGGCACGCTGATCGCGCTTGCCGCCGACGAGATCGCCATGGGCGAGTTCTCGGTGCTCGGGCCGATCGATCCGCAGATCATGGGCCTGCCGGCGGCCTCCATCGTGCGCACGCGCGACGCCAAGCCCATCGAGCACATCTGGGACCTGACCTATATCCTGGCCGACGTCAGCGAGAAGGCACTGGCGCAGGTGAAGCGCGGCGCGGTCGAGATCATGACGCCGCGCATGGACGAGGCCGCGGCCGAGGCGCTCGCCGAGAAGCTCGCCGGCGGCTACTGGACGCACGACTACGCGCTGACGGCGACGGAAGCGCAGTCGCTGGGGCTCCCCGTCCGCGTCGCGATGCCGGCCGAGGTGCTCGATCTGATGAAGCTCTACCCGCAGCCGGTGCAGTCGTCGGCGGTGGAATATCTGCCGATCGACCTGCCGCGGGGGCGGCGGTAGGGCGGCGGCACGCCAATCCCTCCTCACCGTCATGCTGGCGAACGCCAGCATCCACGGGAGAGCGTGACCATGACGAGCAGTGGAATCGTAGGCTGGGTTAGCTGTGATGTTACAGGAGGTTGTCCATTCGGTTCGGTCCGGAGAGACTGAGGTTGCGAGACTTCAGCGATCACCGGGGAGAGCCGAATGGACGTCCACAAGAATGCCCGCCTGACGCCGCGAGGTCGAGAGGAGATGGTGCGCGCCGTCGTGGAGCAGGGATTGACCCCAGCCCAGGCCGCGCGCCGCTTCATGACCACCGCCAAGACCGTCAGGACGTGGGTGGATCGCTATCGCAAGCAGGGCGTCACCGGCCTCCGCGACCGATCCAGCAGACCCCACTCGTCGCCGCGCCGGACCCCGGCCGCCATATGCCAGGCCGCCGAAACCCTACGTCGGCAGCGCCACACGCAATGCCATATCGCCTCCGCGCTCGGTCTGTCGCTGGCGACCGTCTCTCGTCTCATGGCAGCACGCGGCCTCGGCCGGCTCGCCGCGATCGAGCCGACTGAACCCCGACCTCGCTACGAGCGCGAAACGCCCGGCGAGCTCATTCACATCGATATCAAAAAGCTCGGTAAATTCTGGAAAACCGGCTTCCGTATCACCGGCCGCAAGACCGGTCACAAGCGCAGCGACGGCGCCGGCTACGAGTTCGCTCACGTCGCCATCGACGATCACTCGCGCATCGCACGCATCGATCTGCTACCCGACGAGCGAAAGGAAAGCGCCGTCCTCTGCCTCGAAAGAACCGTCGCCTATTTCGAGCGCCTCGGCATCCGCGTCGAACGTGTCATGACCGACAACGGCTCGTGCTACCGGTCGAGAGCCTTCGCCAATGCCTGCCGCGCACTCGGCATCCGGCACATCATGACAAAGCCCTATACGCCGCAAACCAACGGCAAAGCCGAGCGCTTCATCCAAACCGCGCTGCGCGAATGGGCCTACGCTACCGCTTTCGAAACCTCAGACGAGCGCAAGGCCGCACTGCCGGAATGGCTGCATCGCTACAACTGGCACAGACCACATGCCAGCCTCGACAAAAAACCACCCATCAGCCGAATCCGACTGACCCAGGACAACCTCTTGCAACTCCACAGTTAGCGCGGCCGATCGCTATCCATCTATGCGCAGCCCTCGACCCGCGCGTAACCCAACAGAGGTATGTGCGGTACCACGTTGGGTTACGCACGGAGCAACAGTCGACTCCCGCAATGAAATCGTGCCCGTGCTAACCCAACCTACAGAATTTCTGCCTTCCGCGCTTTCATATCCATCTTCGTAGGTTGGGTTAGCGCGGCCGATCGCTATCCATCCAAGCGCAGTCCTCGACCCGCGCGTAACCCAACAGAGGCAGGCGCGGCTCCACGTTGGGTTACGCACGGAGCAACAGTCGACTCCCTCAAGGAGATCGTGCCCGTGCTAACCCAACCTACAGAATTTCCACCTCCCGCGCCTTCAACCGCCGCATGGCGTCGAAGATGTACTCGCGCCTGATCGACGACGCGTCGCGGCGGCGGGAGAGCTGCATGTGGAAGACCTCCTGCGCGCCGGTGCGGAACATCATCTCGGCGCTGATGAGATAGAACTCCCACATCCGGCAGAAGCGCTCGTCGTACATTTGCGCAATGCGCGCGCGGTTCTCTTCGAAGCGCCGGTGCCAATGCTCGAGCGTCATCGCGTAGTGCAGGCGCAGGAACTCGCAGTCCGTCACCCACAGCCGATTGCGCTCCACCACCGGGAACACCTCCGACAGCGACGGCGAATAGGCGCCAGGAAAGATGTACTTGCGCAGCCACGGGCTCGCCGTGCTCGGCGGACTCATATGGCCGATCGAGTGCAAAAGCATGACGCCGTCGTCCGGCATCAGCTGGTTGACCTTGGCGAAGAACTCGTCGTAGCGCGGCACGCCGACATGCTCGAACATGCCGACGGACACGATGCGATCGAAGCGGTCATCGAGCTCGCGATAGTCGCGTAGCTCGAAGGTCACGCGATCGCCGACACCCGCAGCCTTCGCGCGCTCGACACTGAGCGCATGCTGCTCCTTCGACAGTGTGACGCCGTGGACGCGCACGTCCTCCATCTGCGCCAGATAGATTGCGAGCCCGCCCCAGCCCGAGCCGATGTCGAGGACCTTTTGCCCCGGCCGCAAGTCGAGCTTCGCCGCGATCAGCCGGCACTTCGCGCGCTGCGCCGCCTCGAGCGTGTCGTCGTCGTGCTCGAAATAGGCGCAGGAGTAGAAGAGGCCTTCGTCGAGGAACAAGCGGTAGAGCGCGTTGCCGATGTCGTAGTGGTGGGCGATGTTCGCTTGAGCCTTGCCGATCGGGTTCGATTGCTGGAAGCGCTTGAGCTTGCGCGAGACCGCGCCGAGCGCCTTCTGAACGCCCTTCGGCGCGCCCGCCGGCCGGTTCTGATTGAGCGACACGAGACTCAGGAACGCGCGCAACGAGGAGCCCGGAAACGTCAGCGTGCCGTCCATGTAGGCTTCGCCGGCGGCAAGCTCCGGATTGAAGAACAGCGACCGGTAGAGCCGGGCGTCCGACAGCTTCATGGCAACCGACGGCCCCGGCGCGCTGCCGCCGAAGACGTGCGTGCCGCCGGTCGCATCGGTCACGGTGAGCGTGCCCACGCGGATCAGGTGGGACAAGAGCTTGGAGAGTGGGAACATGGCTCCTCACGCGCGATGGCCGTCCGGCGCGTCACCATCGGCGCGGCGGGGGGGGACTGTCCAGCGACCGTCCACAGAAATCGGCGAATGTGGCTGTGCCCCCACAAGGGCGGCCCGTCAATTGGCTGCCAGCCCTCCCTTCACACCGTCGTGCTGGCGAACGCCAGAATCCACGTGAGGCTGCGGTGAGCGCGACGGCAGCGCCGGGTGGCCCGGCCGCGGATCACAACAGGCTTCCCGTGGATGGTCGCGTCCGCGACCATGACGGCGGTGAGGGCGGTTCGCTCTCCGGCCGGGGGCAAGAGTGCCCAGCGTCAAACTCACCACACCGTCATGCTGGCGAACGCCAGCATCCACGGGTGGGTGAGCGCGACGGCAGCGCCGGGTGGCCCGGCCGCGGATCACAACAGGCTTCCCGTGGATGGTCGCGTCCGCGACCATGACGGCGGTGAGGGCGGTTCGCTCTCCGGCCGGGGGCAAGAGTGCCCAGCGTCAAACTCACCACACCGTCATGCTGGCGAACGCCAGCATCCACGGGTGGCTGTGATACGGGCGAGGGCAGCGCCGGTTGGCCCGGTCGCGGATCACAACAGGCCTCCCGTGGATGGTCGCGTCCGCAACCATGACGGCGGTGAGGGCGGTTCGCTCTCCGGCCGTGGGCAAGAGTGCTCCGCACCAATCGCACCACACCCGTTATGCTCGCGAACGCCAGCATCCACGGGTGGCTGTGGTGAGCGCAACGGCCGCGCCGGGTGGCGCGGTCGCGGATCACAACAGGCTTCCCGTGGATGGTCGCGTCCGCGACCATGACGCTGGGAGAACGGGTCGCGCTCCGGCCGGCGACGAGAGTGCGCCGCGCCAATCCCTCCGCGCCGTCATTCTGGCGAACGCCAGCATCCACGGGAGGCCGTGGTGAGGGCGAGGGCCGCGCCGGGTGGCATCGTCTTGGACTACGGACTTGCCGAGGTGGCCGCTTGCGCGGCCATGACGGGGCGAGAGGTAGAGCAAACGCCGGCCGGAGACAGGGCGACGACCGGTATCCTTATACCTCATCCGACTCTCATTATTTCCCACCTTTTCCCACCTTCCATGCCGGTTCTTTCCCGCTTTTTTCCCACCTCCATGCCGCTCGAAACCCGCCGCCAACACCCTCCAAACCCACCCCTGGCACCCCCGATTCACCGCTTTTCCCCATCCCTCCGTCCCGCGACGACCCATGCATTGACTGCATAGCTCGCTCTCCCCTATAGTCCGCGCCGGTCGGAAAGGGAGCAGCGGACATGCCGGGGAAGACGCACGCCAAGGTCATCATCATCGGCTCGGGGCCGGCCGGCTACACGGCGGCCATCTACGCCTCCCGCGCGCTCTTGAAGCCGCTGATGATCCAGGGCATTCAGCCCGGCGGCCAGCTCATGATCACCACCGACGTCGAGAACTATCCGGGCTTCGCCGACGTCATCCAGGGCCCCTGGCTCATGGAGCAGATGGAGGCGCAGGCGCGCCACGTCGGCACCGACATCGTCTCAGATACCATCGTCGAGGTGTCGCTGAAGCGGCGGCCGTATCAGCTCAAGGGCGACTCGGGCCGGCTCTACACCTGTGACGCCCTCATCATCGCGACCGGCGCCCAGGCGCGCTGGCTCGGCCTCCCCTCCGAGCAGGAGTTCCAGGGCGCGGGCGTCTCGGCCTGCGCCACCTGCGACGGCTTCTTCTTCCGAGACAGACAAGTGCTCGTCGTCGGCGGCGGCAACACGGCGGTCGAGGAAGCGCTGTTCCTCACGCGCTTCGCCAAAAAGGTGACCGTCGTACATCGCCGCGACAGCTTCCGCGCCGAGCGCATCCTGCAGGACCGCCTGTTCAAGAACGACAAGGTCGAGGTGCTCTGGAACACGACGCTCGATCAAGTCGTGGGCTCGGCCGATCCCAAGAAGGTGACGGGCGTCAAGTTGCGCAATGTGCAGACGGGCGCCACATCCGAGCGCGCGATGGACGGCGTGTTCATCGCCATCGGTCATGCGCCGTCGACCGAGCTGTTCAAGGGCCAGGTCGAGATGCGGGCCAACGGCTACATCATCACGGCGCCCGACTCGACGGTGACGAGCGTGTCCGGCGTGTTCGCCGCCGGCGACGTCACGGACGAAACCTATCGCCAGGCGATCACGGCAGCCGGCATGGGCTGCATGGCGGCGCTCGAGGCCGAGCGGTATCTGGCCGATATGGCCGCCACCGCAAAGGCCGCCGAATAGCGAGAAATACGCTGGAAACGGTATGTTTCAGGGAGCCGAAGGGTCCAAGACGTTATGAGAGAAAGCGCCAGCCCCACGGGCATGGATTGGGATAAGCTGAGGATCTTCCACGCCGCCGCCGAGGCCGGCTCGTTCACGCATGCGGGCGACCAGCTCAACATGAGTCAGTCGGCGGTGAGCCGCCAAGTGAGCGCGCTCGAGAAGGACCTCAAGGTCTCGCTGTTTCATCGCCACGCGCGCGGCCTCGTGCTGACCGAGCAGGGCGAGCTTCTCTTCCGCGCCGCCCATGACGTGTTCACGAAATTGCAGACGGCGGCGACGCAGCTCGCCGACACGAAAGCCAAGCCCTCGGGCGAGCTGCGCGTGACGACGCCGGTCGGCCTCGGCTCGGCGTGGCTCACGCCCCGCATCGGCGATTTCATCGAGCTGTATCCCGAGATCCAGCTTCACTTCGTGCTGACGGATCAGGAGCTCGATCTGTCGATGCGCGAGGCGGATGTCGCGATCTGGCTGAAGGAGCCCTCGCGCAGCGATCTCATTCGCCGGCCGCTGTTCGCCGTGCATCTGTATGCTTATGCCTCGACCGGGTACATCAAACGCTATGGTCAGCCGCGCGGGATCGAGGATCTCGACAAGCATCGGCTGCTCGGCTTCGGCGGCTCGACGCCGGCCTCGGCGCGCGAGATGAACTGGATGGAGACGGTGGGCCGCGACGGTCAGCCGGCGCGCAGGCCCGTCATGCGGATCGACAATATCTACGGCCTGAAACATGCGGCGCGGCGTGGCATCGGCATCGCCGTTTTGCCGGACTATCTCGTCAGCGACGATGCCGATCTCGTGCAGATCCTGCAGGGCGTCGAGCTGCCTGAATTTCAAAGCTATTTCGTCTATCCCGAGGAGCTCAGGAACTCCAAGCGCGTGCAGGTTTTCCGCGATTATCTCGTCGCCAAGGCGCGCGAGTGGAAGGGTTAGGGCACTCCGACGTCTGCGTTTTGTAACAAACCCGCGAAAGGTTCCCTGTCCCGATCGCGCGAAGTCGCATAACGGGCATGCGGCTCTCCGGGTTGCCGGGGCAATCCGTCCGCCGCATAGTTCTCCCGCCGCTCTTGAGGAGCGGTGAAGGCTCGTACCCTCCCTTTGCGCCTTCCAGTCTCGATGCTCGCATCGAGACGCGCACCTGCCCCCAACGGGTGCTGAAACGACTCTCAGCCGGACCCATGCGGTCCGGCTTTTTCGTTTTTATTCAACGCGCAAGAACGATGTAGCCGCCCGACACCCCGGCGACGACGACCGGACGCTTTCGATCTTTCATTGCGTAGGCCGCGATCTCAGTCACGACCGCGCCGGGCATCGCGATGCGATAGGGTTCCGCGATCTGCCCCGCAGCATACGAGATGACCCGCAAGCTCATCCGATCCAGCGAAGGCAACACGATGTCCTCGATGCCATCGCCATCCATGTCGGCGACGGCAGCGATGCCGGCCGTTCGCGTGCCGGGAACGAGACTGGCGAAGCCTTTGAGCACCACCGCTTGAACGTAGGCCTCGCCGCTTCGCTTCCACAGCTCGAGACGGCCCTGGTCATCGCCCGCGGTGACAGTCGCGATCTCGGGCACTCCGTCGCCGTCGAGGTCGGCTGCGGCGACGACATCGCGCCAGACGCCAGGGGATGCCGCGTCGCTCTCCCAGGCGATCGCCAAGCCACTGTCGCGGTAGGTGAGCACCGTCAGCACGGAGCCGCCGCCAGCGCCTACGGTCGTCGTGATGATTTCGTCTATCCCGTCGCCGTCGAGGTCGACAAGCCTCGGTGCAAGCGCCTCGATGCCGCGATCGAGGGGAAGATCGAAGCGATGGTCGCGCCCCTTGCGATCCCGCCCGACGACTGCGCCGGCGAGCGGCCCCGGCAGCACGCCCGTGCCCTCACGCGCGGCCGGGTCGGCAAGCCAAGCCTCGAGGAAGGGCGCGCGCGACGTGACGAGGCGTGTACCGGGCACGGCGTTGGCCGGGAGACGCTCGGGCATCGGCCCGCGTGCCATCTCCGCGGCACACAGGCCACCGTCGCACTCGCGCAACCGAAGCCAACGATCATCGGCTGAGCGAATGCGAAGGTTGCGCAATTCGAGGGGGGCATCGCCGAACCTCACCTCGACGGGCTCGAACGGCAACGTCACGGTCTGCAGCTCGATCGGGCCGGGCTCCGCTGCGTCATCGGCCGCCTCGGCCAAGGCGCTGGCAGCGGCCACCAGCGCGAGTGCGATCGCGAGGCCAGCCCAGCGCATCAAACGTGCTGTCCACCGTTGATGTGGATTTCGGCGCCGTTGACGTAGCTCGAGGCGTCCGTACACAGGAAATAGATCGCCTTGGCGACCTCCTCGGGCTCGCCCAAGCGGCGCATAGGGATTTGCTCCTCGACGATGCGCTCGGTACCCGGCGACAGGATCGAGGTATCGATCTCTCCCGGCGAGATGGCGTTGACGCGAATGCCGCGACGGCCGAAATCGTGCGCCATCTCGCGCGTGAGGCTCGCCAGGGCGGCTTTCGAGGTTGCATAGGCGGCGCCGGCGAACGGATGCACGCGGCTACCGGCGATCGACGTCACGTTGACGACAGCGCCTTTGGCCCGCTCGAGCTCGTCGAGCAGCCCGCGCGCCAACATCACGGGTGCGAAGAAATTGACCTGGAACACCCGCAGCCAGTCGGCATGCGTCGTCTCGATCGTGCCGAGCCGGCTCCCCCCCGGCCCTTTGGGCGAGATGGCGGCATTGTTGACCAGCGCATGCAGCCGCGAGCCTTGCGCCTCGAGCCGGGATTTCATCAGCCGGACCGCATCCTCGGTCTCGCGCGGATCGGCGAGATCCACTTGGATATGGTCCTCGGGCCCCATCTCCCAGGGGCAATTCTCGGGAAAGGGCTGCCGGGAGCAGGAGATGACCCGCCAACCGGCCGACGAGAAGCGCTTGACGGTCGCGTGCCCGATGCCCCGGGAGGCGCCGGTCAGGATCAGGGCCTTGCGCTCGGACGCAGATGTGTTGGGCATGGATTGGGACCTCGGGCTGCAATCGTGTCTAGCATGCGTCGCGGCCCTGAGAGAAGCCGCCGCCGAGCCCGGCTCGGCCCCGGCTAACGTGGCTAACGCACGGAGTGGCTCGATCGGCTCCGGCATGCCCCGAGGGCTGCCGGCACCGCATCCGGCTTGCTGACGACTTCCGGGGCTGCTACAAACCCGCCGCGCCCACGACGGCCCGGCCTTGGGGGATCGTCTAATGGTAGGACTGCAGACTCTGACTCTGCCTGTCTAGGTTCGAATCCTAGTCCCCCAGCCAATTGCCTTTTGCCGGACCTGTCTCGACGAGGGTGTCTCGATGCCTCGCCCGGGAAACGACTTCCGCCGCGCTACGTTGCGCTACAGCTGCCGGGCCCTAGAGCTGCCGGGCAGGAAACACACCGGTGACAATGGACACCTCGGCCATCATCTCGATCGCTGGCGTCTCGAAAACCTATGCGACGGGTTTTCAGGCCCTCAAGAGCATCGATCTCGACGTGCGGCGTGGCGAGATATTTGCGCTGCTCGGCCCGAACGGCGCGGGCAAGACGACCCTCATCAACATCGTCTGTGGCATCGTCAAGCGTAGCGCGGGATCGATCACGGTCGACGGCCACGACATCGAGCACGACTATCGCCGTGTCCGCTCCGAGATCGGCCTCGTGCCGCAGGAGCTTCACACGGATGCATTCGCGAGCGTCTGGGGGACCGTGCGCTTCAGCCGGGGCCTGTTCGGCAAGCCGGCCAATCCCGCGCTGCTCGAGAAAATCCTCAAGGACTTATCCCTGTGGGACAAGAAAGACAGCAAGATCATGACGCTCTCGGGCGGCATGAAACGGCGCGTGATGATCGCCAAAGCGCTCTCGCACGAGCCGAGCATCCTGTTCCTCGACGAGCCGACGGCCGGCGTCGACGTCGAGCTGCGCAAGGACATGTGGCACGTCGTGCGCACGCTCAGGGCCTCGGGCGTGACGATCATCCTCACCACGCACTACATCGAGGAAGCCGAGGAGATGGCCGATCGAATCGGCATCATCACCAAGGGAGAGCTGCTGCTCGTCGAGGAGAAGGCCGAGCTCATGCGCAAGCTCGGCCAGAAGAGGCTCACGCTGCATCTGCAGACGAGCCTCGACGCAGTGCCGGACCGGCTCGCACGCCATGGCCTCGCGCTATCGCCCGACAAGCGCGATCTCGTCTTCACCTACGATGCGCGCAGCGATCGAACCGGCATCACGGCGCTGCTGCAAGAGCTGAGCGACGCCGGCATCCGCTTCACCGACTTGCAGACGACGCAAAGCTCGCTCGAGGACATTTTCGTCGAGCTGGTCAGGGGCGCAAGATGAACCTCCACGCGGTATCGGCCATCTACCGTTTCGAGATGTCGCGCACCTGGCGCACACCGCTGCAGAGCATCCTTTCACCGGTGCTGTCGACGGCGCTCTACTTCATCGTCTTCGGCGGCGCGATCGGCTCGCGCATCGCGACGGTCGAGGGCGTCAGCTACGGCTCGTTCATCGTGCCGGGGCTGATCCTGATGACGATGCTGACGCAGAGCATTTCGAACGCGTCGTTCGCGATCTACTTCCCGCGCTTCATCGGCACGATCTACGAGCTTCTATCGGCGCCGGTCTCCGCCTTCGAGATCGTTCTCGGCTATGTCGGGGCGGCGGCGACAAAATCGGCGATCATCGGCCTGATCATCCTCGCAACAGCGGGCTTCTTCGTGCCGCTCCACATCGCGCATCCGGTCTTGATGCTCGCCTTCCTGGTGCTGATCGCGGTCACCTTCAGCCTGTTCGGCTTCGTCATCGGCATCTGGGCGGACAACTTCGAGAAGCTGCAGATGATCCCGTTGCTCGTGGTGACGCCGCTCACCTTTCTCGGCGGCACGTTCTACTCGATCAGCATGCTGCCGCCGATCTGGCAGAAGATTTCGCTCTTCAACCCCCTCGTCTATCTCGTCAGCGGCTTCCGCTGGAGCTTCTACGAGATCGCCGATGTGCACGTGGGCGTGAGCGCGGCGATCGCGACCGCGTTCCTCGCGCTTTGTCTCGGTATCGTCTGGTGGATATTCAAGACGGGCTACAGATTGAAGAACTGAACGCTACCGCACACTGCCGTCGCGCTCGAGGCGTTCGACATCAGGCCCCGCGATGCCGAGCTCGGCGAGGATGCTCGCGGTATCGGCGGCCGGGGCGACGGGGGGCCGAGCGACGCGTGCCGGCGTTTCCGACAGGCGTGGCGCCCCCGTATCGCTGCCTGCCGCAGCAACGGCGTCCCCGAACTCCGGAACGGCGGTGACGCAGACATCGGCGCCGCCGAGGTCGGCCATCCACTCGGCCTGCGTGCGCGTGAAAATGATCCGCGCGAACGTCGCACGCATCTCGCCGTGCCGCTCGCTTTGCCATTGCGCATCGCCCAGCTCGGGACAGCCGAGCCGTGTGCACAATTGCCGGAAGAAGCGCTCCTCGAGCGCCGCAACGGCGACATAGCGGCCGTCACGGGTTTCGTAGACGTCATAAAAGGGCACGCCGCCCGCCGTGACGAAGGCGCCGCCGCGCGGCTGATCGCGCCCTGATGCCGACAGTGCGGCGAAGTCGGTTGCGAGATAGCGCGCGGCATCGGTCAGCGAGCAGTCGACGAATTGGCCGCGCCCGGTATGCGTCCGGGCCTGGAGCGCGGCCAGGATCGCCACCACCGCCATTGCGCCTCCTCCGAAATCGGCAATGATATTGGCTGGCACGATCGGCCGTCCGGCGCGATCCGCCATGAGCGAGAGGACGCCCGAGCGCGCCACGTAGTTGAGGTCGTGCCCGGCGTCGCGCGCGTGCGGGCCGGTTTGCCCGTAGCCGCTGATGGCGCAGTAGACGAGCTGCGGATTGAGAGCGGAGAGCGTCGCATAGTCCGCCTTGAGCCGCTCCGCGGTTCCCGGACGCCACTCGACGATCACGGCGTCGGCCGTGCGAGCGAGCTTGTGGAAGATCGCGAGACCGTCCGGCGATTTGAGATTGAGGCCGATGCTGCGCTTGTTGCGCGAGAGCTGGTCGGCGGGACTGCCCCGAAGCTTCATGTAGGCGTTGGTCGAGGTGCCGTGCTCGCCATGGAACGTCGGGTCGGCGATCTGAATGACGTCGGCGCCGTAGTCACCGAGAATCATGGCGGCGAAGGGACCCGGCGCGTGCCGGGTGAGGTCCAGGACGCGGAAGCCCTGCAGCGCGGCGGGCGTCGAGCTTTCAACCGTCACACGCGTCTCCGCGATCAAACGACGCCCGCTCGAAGCAGGTCGTGCACGTGGACGATGCCGACCGGCTTGCCTTTATCCACCACGAACACCGACGTGATCTTGGAGGTGTTGAGCACCTCGAGCACAGCAGACGCCAGCATATCGGGCGGAACGGCCTTCGGCCCTCGGGTCATGATGTCGGCGGTCTTGAGCTTGAGCAAGCCACGGCTCATGTGCCGCCGCAAATCGCCGTCGGTGATGATGCCCGCGAGCCGGCCGCGCCGGTCGACGACACCCAAGCAGCCGAAGCTCTTCTCCGTCATGGTGACGAGCGCCTCGCTCATCGCAACGCCTTCGCCGGCGAGCGGCACGCGCTCGCCCTTGTGCATGAGATCGGACACGAATTTGAGATTAGCGCCGAGCTGGCCGCCAGGATGATAAATCTTGAAGTCCGCCGCCGTGAACCGCTTGCCTTCGAGCAGGGCTACGGCGAGCGCATCGCCGAGCACGAGCTGCATGGTCGTCGAGGTCGTCGGCGCGAGCCCGTGCGGGCAGGCCTCCGCCGTCTTCGGCAGCACGAGCGCGATCTCGGCGGCCTTCGCGAGCGCACTGTCGGCTTTGCTCGTGACGGCAATGAGCGGCACCTTGAACCGCCCCGAATAGGTGATGAGGCTCTTGAGCTCGACCGTCTCGCCGGACCAGGAGAGCGCAAGAATGACATCCGCCGTCGTCACCATGCCGAGGTCGCCGTGGCTCGCCTCGGAGGGATGGACGAAATAGGCCGGCGTGCCCGTCGAAGCGAGCGTCGCGGCGATCTTGCGTGCGACGTGGCCGCTCTTGCCCATGCCCGAGACGATGACCCGGCCCGGCGCAGTCGAGATGCGCTCGACGGCGGCGAAGAAGGGGTCGGCGAGATCTCCTTTGAGCAATTGATCGAGGGCGAGCAGACCTTGCGTCTCGAGCTTGACGGTCCGCAGGGCGGAGGCGACGAGGGCCTTCTTGGCCGGACGCCGTTTCGATTTAGGCTCGGACCCTTTGGTGGGCGCCGAGTGCTTCAGGAGCGGCGAGGCCCGCAGGGGTCGCCCGGCCGTCGGCGCAATCCGACGTCGTCGCCCTGTAGGCGGTGCTGCTCGCCCCCGACCTCTCATCCCCTGCCCCGTCGTTCCAAATTCCGGCGCCGGTCAGCGCCCCCATCTCAGCTTTCTCGAAATTGGCGTCCCTTGTCCAGCGATAGAGAGCTGTCTCAACAGGCCCTGCTCGCCACGCTGAGCTGGCGCTGTCGTCGGGTATGTGGGTCAAGGCCACTCAAATCAAGCGAATCCGTCCGCGCTCGCCGGAGCGCGCGAAAATGTCACCGGACCTCGGCTAGAACAGCGCGGGCCGCAGCGGTGACGCGGCGGTGAGGCCGCCGTCGATCGTGAAGGTCTGTCCCGTGGCGAAGGCCGCATCGTCGGAGGCGAGCCACACAGCCGCCCGCGCGATATCGTCGGGTGTGCCGAAACGGCCTGCGGCATGACGGGCGAGAGCGTCCTGTTTCGCCTTCTCGGGGTCGCGCGCCACCGCAAATGCCGCGTCGACCATGCCGGTCATGATCCAGCCGGGGCAGATGGCGTTGCAGCGGATGCCGTCGGCACCGTGATCGACCGCGATCGATCGTGTCAAACCGTGCACGAAAGCCTTCGAGGCATTGTAAAGCGCCATCCCGGGATCGGCGACGTGACCCGAGATGGAGCCGATGTTGATGATGGCGCCACCGCCGCCGGCCGCCATGACCGGGATGAAGGCGCGGCACATTAGGAATACGCCCTTCGCATTCGTGCCGACGACCGCGTCCCAATCGGCGTCCGTGCTGTCGGCCACCGTGCGCTCGACCTGCACACCGGCGTTGTTGACGAGGATGTCGAGTGCGGGAACGGCGTTGCGCAGACGCTCGATGTCATTGACGTCGGCGACGTCGAGGGTGTGCCAGGCGATCGTCTCGGGGAGGTCTGCAGGTCGCCCGCTTCGTCCGCAGGCGACGACGGACGCCCCCTCGCGGACGAGCGCCTCGGCGATGGCCCGGCCGATGCCGCGACTGCCGCCCGTGACGATGGCACGCTTGCCGTCGAGCTTACCCATGGCCGTTCAACCTACGCGTCGCATCTGCTGGACCTGCGCCGTCAAACCACCGTCGATGACCCAGAGCTGGCCCGACGCATAGCGCGCCTCGGGGCCGGAGAGCCAGTTGACGAGATTGGCGATATCCTCGGGCGTCCCATAGCGGCGCGTCGGATGGATGTCACGGACCGCTTGCTGGAGCGTGTCGATGGTCCCGCCGCCCCCGCCCGAGCCCTCGCCGCCAAAGAAGCTCTTGAGCATCGGTGTGTCGACATAGCCCGGGCACACGGCGTTGACGCGGATGCCTTCGGGGCCGTGATCGCAGGCCATGGCACGGGTGAGCGCGTGAACGGCGCCCTTGGTGGCGCAATAGGCGGCGAGGCCAGGATCGGCGATGAAGCCGTCGTAGGAGCCGAAATTGACGATCGAGCCACCGCCGGCTGCCCGCAGCAGCGGCAGCGCATGCTTCGACACGAGGAAGGTGCCCGTCACGTTGACCGCGAAGATGCGGTTCCACTCGGCGAGACTGGTGTGCTCGATGGTCTTCTCGATCTCGATACCGGCCGCGTTGACGAGCATGTCGAGCCGGCCGTGGCGCCGACCGACCTCGCCCATCGCCGCCACGACGCTCTCCTCGTTCGTGACATCGATCTGGAGAAACGACGCCGCGCCGCCTGCGGGCTCTTTGCCACCGGAGCCCGCGTCCGACAGATCGGCCGCGTAGACGTCCGCACCTTCCTTCGCGAACCGGGCGCAGATCGCGCGTCCGATGCCGCCGCGCCCGCCCGTCACCAGCGCGATCTTTCCCGCCAGCGGCCCCGTCATCGTTTCGCCTCCCTGACCGCACGGGCCGCCTTGAGAATGCCGACGATAATCTGATCTCGTTCCTTGGCGACCTCGGCGACCGACCGGCCATGCATCTCCTCGGCGACGCCGCTTGTGAGCGCGGCCCGCACCTCCGGTGTGAAGCGCGGCGCGCCCATGTCGTCCCACCAGCGATGGTAGCTGTCCGCGAAGCGCTCGCAATACATGTCGAGGCCGTGGCCGGCAGCGGCCAGGTTGAAGATCATGTTCGGCCCGAAGACCGCCCAGCGCAGGCCAGGCCCCGCCGAGACCGCTTTGTCGACATCCTCGACGGTGCCGACACCCTCCTTCACCAGATGAATGGCCTCGCGCCAGAGCGCGGCCTGCAGACGGTTGGCGATGTGGCCCGGAACTTCCTTGCGAACGCGGATCGTCACCCGCCCGGCCGATGCATAGAAGGCCTCGGCCTGCTCGAGAACGTCCGGCGCCGTCCGCTCGTTGGCGAGCAACTCGACCAGCGGAATGAGATGCGGCGGATTGAACGGGTGCGCGAGGATGAAGCGCGCCGGGTTCTTGAAGCCCTCCTGCATCTCCTTGACCATCAGTCCGGAGGCGCTCGAGGCGAGAATGGCTTTCGGCTTCAGATGCGGCTCGATGCGCGCAAACAGCGCGTGCTTGATATCGAGACGCTCAGGCACGCTCTCCTGGATGAAGTCGCAGCACTCCGCCACCGCCTCCGGCTGCTTGTGAAAGCTGATCCGCTCTGTGCCGCCCTTGACGAGCCCGAGCTCCGACAACGCGGGCCATGCCGTCTCTACGTAGCCGCGGACGAAGGCCTCGCCCGCATCGGGCGTCGCGTCATGCACGGCGACGTCGTAGCCGCAGGCGAGAAACAGCGCCGCCCAGCTGGCGCCGATGGTGCCGGCACCGATGATGCCGACGGTTCGGATCGGTTCGTTCATCTCATTGCTCACTCGATGGGATGAGTATGTCTTTTGGCGGCTACCGCGCCGCCTGTGCGTAGGCGTCGAGGACGAGGCCGTGGAAGTGATGCACGGCATGCTCGCTCTGGCCCGAGTCCGGATCGTGCACGATGCGGCCCTGGCTGAAGGCGGGCGTCGCCATGCCTCTCTGCACGCTCTCGACGATGTCGATATCCTCGCGTTGCAGAACATCGCGGATGTAGGCGATCGCCTCCCATTCGGAAGGGATCGGCTCCGCCGTCTCGAAGTAGAAATCATAAGTCTCGCGGGTCGTCGTCTCGTCGACGGGCACGATGTTCATGACGAGGAAATTGCCACGGCCGGGGTAGCGCAGCAGACACGTCGTCGGCCAGAGATACCAGACGGCGTGATCATCAACCGTCGCACCCTCGACGGTGTAGGCCGTGTTCGGCCCCTTGGCGGCTTTGGCCATATGGCTCGAATAGATACCGTGGGTCTTCACCTTGTAGGTGTCCATCTGGAGCATCGAGCAGAAGTCCTTGTGCGCCGTCGGGCAGTGATAACACTCGAGGAAATTGTCGACGACGTTCTTCCAATTCGAGCGGATCATGAACTCCAGCCGGTGCGCGAAGGTCAGATCGTTCACGTCGGGGGCAAATTGCATGATCTCGGCGGCGAGCGGCGCCGAATGCTCCTTGAGCGATTTGGCCGCCGGATCGAGGTTCACGTAGACGAAGCCGCAGAACTCCTCGACCCGCACGGCATCAAGACAGATATCGCGCGTCGAGAATTCGAGCAGCGCCTCGGTGTGCGGGGCGCGGCGGAGCTGTCCGGTCAAATCGTAGATCCAGGCATGGTAGGGGCACATGATGCGCTTGACCTGACCTGCGCCCTTGAGCAACTCGTGCGCCCGGTGCTTGCAGACGTTGTAGAACGCCCTGAGCCGGCCCTCGTCGTCGCGCACGATGCAGATCGAGCGGCCCTGGACGTCGACGACGATGTAGTCGCCCGGCCGGCGCAGCTTCTCGACGTGACAGCACCATTGCCAGGTGCGGAAGAAGATCGCCTCGCGCTCGACCTTGAGCCACTTCGGATCGACATAGGCTTCGGCCAGGAGGGACTGCGAGCGCGCCGGGTTCTCGTCGTAGCCCCGCCTGATCGCCTCGAGGTCGGATTTCGTCAGCAGCTGTGTCATGGCGTGATGCCCCGGGTGACGTGAAAGACGCTGCCGATCATGATCGCGTGCCGGCTTCGTGGTTTGATCTTTTTCGACATTGCCTTGATCAATCTGCTGGCCGGATCGAATGCATCGGCCAGGCCCGGTACTCGAATGGCACGCGTCCGCTGACGCGATCCTGCCTGGGAGCGAGGCCGAAGCGTCTGCGGTAGGCGCGCGCGAAATGCTCCGGCGACGGAAACCCGCAGGCCATCGCAATCTCGGTCATCGTCAAACAGGTCTGCGTCACGAGCCCCCGCGCCCGATCGAGCCGCGCATCGGCGTAGTATCGGACGGCCGAGTGGCGCGTATACGCGCGGAACAGGCGCTCGAGCGTCCGCTGCGAGACCCCGAGACGCCCGGCGATCTCTGGGATCGGCAACGGGGTCTCGAGATTGCGCTCCATGAGATCGATGGCGCGGGTGAGATCGGCCGGCAACGCCAAGCCGGCGGGCTCGCCATGCGCAGGCTTCTGACGCGTCTCCGGTGAACGAATGCGATCGTGGAAGATGTAGCGGGCCGCCGCGTTGGCGAGCGAGGCCTCTGTCGTTGCCGCGAGCAGCGCAAGGGCGAAATCGATCGACGCGCTGCCGCCGCAACAGGTGCCGATCCCGCCATCGACGGCGAAGATGTCCTCGACGACCGTCGTCTCGGGATACTGCTCCTGAAAAGCGTCGATGTGCTCGTAGTGGACCGTCGCGCGGCGGCCGCGGGTCAACCCGGCCTCCGCAAGCACGAAGGCGCCGGTATCTATGCCGGCGAGGAAAGCGCCGCGCGCAGCTGCGCTTTTCAGCATGCGCAGGAGAGCGGCATTGCGGAATTGCTCGGGTGTCCAGCTCGCCGATACGACGATCCAGTCCGCGGCCGCGAGCGCACGCTTGTCGAGAGGCTCGCCGTCGAAGGCAATCGTGTTGCTCGCCCGCGGCGAGGGCGATGCGGACAGGAGCTTCCAGCGGAACAGCTGCTGGCCGCTCAGGTAGTTGGCGGCGCGCAGAGGATCGAGAAAGGCCATCGTCGCGAAGGCGTTGAAAGCGGGCAGGCAGACGACGGCGATGTCGATGGGTCGGCCGGGTTTGCGGGAGGGAAGGCGCAGTTTCTCAGTCATCGAATGAGGCTACAGGCAAGCTCTGCGAGGTTCCAGCCGGTGCAGACCTGCTCAACCCCGCCGGTGTGCGTCGCGCCGCAACCTCTCGGCCGTGCCGGCGAGCTCGGAGCCGTAGTCCTCGCTACCCTGTGCGAGCGAGACGAGGTCGAGCCCGGGATCTTCCGTTACCGGATACGGCGCGCCGGCCAGCCGCATGGCCTCGTATCGTGCCCGCACCGCACGCCGTTTGCGCGTCTGGTGAGGCTGCGCGCGGTCGAGATCGGCGGTCGTCCATTCGGCATCGAGCGTCACATGGCCAGTCCGCACCGCGTCCTCGAGCAGCGCCCGGCCCTTCCCGGTCCGGCAGAGGAAGGCGTTCCAGCCGGCGTCCTCGCGGGTCGGATTGCAGCCGTCCCAGACGTCAAGGGCGGCGAGGTCGGCGGACAGCCCGATCGCATCCGGACAAATCTTGCAGCGGTAGAAATTCCGCCACGTCTCCTCGGCGGCCCAAAGCTCCCAGTAGGCCGTTTCGCGATGCCGGCCGTCCTTGGTCGTAGCGGCGGTCGGACCAGGGCAGCCGTTGCCGCGAAACGAAAAGCGGGTGACGTCTCGCTCGTCCATGTCCCACGCGGCGAGGAGGTCGCGAAACTTCGACAACTCCGAAAAGCCGCCGCACACGATCGTCAGCGTGTAGCGGCACAGCTGGCCCACGCGAGTATCCTGTCGCGCCAGATTGGCGAGCGCGGTGACGTCACAGGGCTTGCCGATGAAGGCAAAGGGACGCCCTTCGTCCAGGCCCTCCGTGATCGAGGCGAGCGGCGCCGAGGCCGTGTAGCGCGAGCCCGACGCCGAGATCACGTCGTCGCGCGTGTAGGAGCGGTGCGCCTTCGACAGCAGCGGCCGATCGGGATCAGCCTTGAGGTGCATGATGTAGTCGACTTTGCGGGTCTCGATGAGGTGAATACCGAGGCCGGTGAGCGCCCCACCCGAAGCCGCGCGATAGCGGATCGCGGGATCGCTGGCATAGCCGCGGGAGATGCGGGCAATCGGGCCCCACATCGGATCACGATCGATGCCGTCGGCGACATCGGGAAAGCTGACGTGCACACCGGGGCAGATCGCGTTCAGGCGCTCGATGTCGTCGTCATCGAATGGCTTCAGGGCGCGCGGCCGCTCCAGCCCATCGGCCTCGAGCGTTGTCGTGACCTTGGCCGCTCCGAGCACCGATCGGCAAATGCCGCATCCCATGCACAGTCCGTTCTCGACGATCTCGTCCAGTGAATAGCGAGTCCGCTCCGGCATGCTGCACGCCCTTCTCAACGCCTCACCGGCATAGCCTAACGTGCATTCTTGTGCGGAGAAGGCATTTTTTGCTGCGACGCTGACGAGGGTCGCGCAAGCCCCTCCCGGCCCGTCGCCATCAGGTTCGTGCTGCGGATCAGCTGAGCGCGAGGGGCGATTGCGGACGAGCATTTCGTTCCGCTACCCTGTATCAGCGATGCCGTCGAACATCCTCGGAGTTGGCCATGACTATCGTCGATCGCAAGCTCACCTCGCCCGCCGGCCGGTTCACGCGCAATGCCGAGACGTCGTTTACGCTGCCGGCGCACTACTACTTCGACGAGGCCATCTACAAGCGCGAGCTCGAGGCGATCTTCTTCAGCAATTGGAACTATGCCGGACACGTCAGCCAGCTCGCGGAGCCCGGCAGCTACGTCACGACCCAGGTCGGCAATCAGAACATTCTCGTGATCCGCGGCCAGGACACGGAGCTCCGCGCGTTCCACAACGTCTGCTCGCACCGCGCACACGAGCTGCTCAAGGGCTGCGGCAAGGCCAAGCTCATCACCTGCCCCTACCACGCCTGGACCTACCACACCGACGGTAAGCTTCGCTCAGCGGTCGGCCAAAAGAAGGTCGCCAATTTCGAGGCGAAGGAGTTCGCGCTGAAACCGGTTCGCGTCGAGGTACTGGCCGGTTTCGTCTACGTCAATCTCGACCCGGATGCGGCTTCGCTCAAATCACAGAGCGAAGGACTCGAAGGCGAGCTCAGGAAGTTCTGTCCCGAGATCGAGGATTTGAAGCTCGCCAAGCGGATCAGCTACACGCTCAAAGCCAATTGGAAGAACGTCGTCGACAACTATCTGGAATGCTATCACTGCACGCCGGCCCATCCGGCCTTCGTCGACCTCGTCGATATCAAGAACTACCGCACCATCACCCACAAGATTTACTCGAGCCACATCTCCCCACCTGGTCGCGCGGACAACACAGCCTACTGCCTGATCCCCGGCCAGGAGGGAAACTTCGCGGGCTTCTGGGTCTGGCCGAACATGACCTTCAACAGCTTCCCCGGCTGCCCCAACATCGGCATCCTCCACATCATGCCGACGGGGCCGGAAACGACGCTCGAACATTTCGACTTCTTTTTCGGCGAAGACGTGCCCGAGGCGACCATCCGCGATGCAATCGACTATCTCGACAAGACGCTGCAGCCCGAGGACATCGGTCTCGTCGAAAGCGTTCAGCGCGGCCTCCACTCGAAGGCCTACACCCAGGGCCGCTTCATCGTCGACAAAGAGCGCACCTTCATCAGCGAGCACGGGCTGCACCATTTCCACTCGCTGGTGCTCGATGCGTTGGGCGACCTGCCAGAGTGATGGCGGCTATAGCGCGAGGCCGAGCTCGCTCTGGCGGCGGTGCACGGCGGCCTGGATGATGCGGTCGGCGATCATGGCGAGAATCGCCATGCCGGCGCCCGCAATGATGCCCTTGCCGAAATCGCCGTCGCCGAGGCCGATGTAGACGCGCTGGCCGAGATCGTTGGTGCCGACGAGCGCGGTGATAACGAGCATCGAGATGCCGTACAGCACCGTCTGATTGAGACCCAGCATGATAACCGGCAGCGCCAGCGGCAGCTTGACCTGAGCCAGCATTTGCAACGGCGTCATGCCCATCGACTGAGCCGCCTCGATGACATCCTTGGGCAGATTGCGAAGCCCGTGCTCGGTGTAGCGGATCATCGGCACGATGGCGTACATGACGATGGCGAGCAGGGCCGTGAAATCGCCGAGCTTGAAGATCATGACGACGGGGATCAGGAGCACGAAGAGCGGCATGGTCTGCAAGGTATCGTTGATCGGCCGGATAAAGGCCGAGAAGCGATCGCTCGAGGCCGCGACGAGGCCGAGAAGGCCACCGGCGACGAGGCAGATCAGCACCGCGAGCCCGCAGAGATAGACCGACATCATCGCCTCGGGCCAGATGCCGTTGACGAGCAGGAACGCCAAGCCCGCCACCGCGCCAGCTGCGAGGCGCCATCCTCCGACCTGGTAGGCTGTCATCCCGACGATGGTGAGCACGGCCGGCCACGGCAGGTTGGTGACGCCGAAATAAAACACGATCCCGAAGATGGCAATGACGACCGCCGCTGCCTGCGACCACCAGCGCCAGGCCGAGAACGCGGCCAGCGTCACGACGACGGCGTAGAGCGTCACGTGCACGGCCGTGAGCTCGAACCCCCAAGTGAAGGGCGTCACGGTCAGCGCCAGTCCACTGCGCACCGGCAGCATGAAGTAGAAGAATGCGACCGTCTTGATCGCCTCGATGGACTTCTTGAAGTTGAGCGTGACGTAGGAGACGAGATCGTTCAGCGGCTGGGCCGGTTTCACGATCCACGCATCGGGCCAGGCCGAGAGCGGCGGCAGAAACAATGACGCGATCCACAGGATCAGACCGATCGCCAGCGCGAGCGTCAGGTGTGGATGACGCCGATGAAACGGCAGCAGCCTTTGCTCGTGAACGTCGCCCGACCGCTGCGCGAGACCCGCCGTGATCTGATCCATGATCATGGCCATGAGTGCGATGACGATACCGACGAGCAGGCTCTCGCCGAACAGCGCCTTGCGGATCGTCGACAGAACCTCCCAGCCGATGTCGTTGGTGCCGCCGATGATGGAGGCGATAATGACCATCGACAACGCCGCCATGGTCGTCTGATTGACGCCGAGCAGGATCTGCTTCAGCGCCGTCGGCACCCGAACCTGGAAAAACAGCTGAAGCGGCGTCGCCCCCGACATCAGGCCGGATTCGATGACATCGGCCGGCACGGCTCGCAAGCCGACGATCGTATTGCGCACCATGGGCGGCGTCGCGAACAGAAGGCTCGCGATCAGCCCCACGACCGGACCGAAGCCGAACAGCAGTAGGATCGGGATCAGATACGCGAAGGCGGGGACGGTCTGCATGAGATCGAGCGCAGGCGCGATGACGCGCTCGGCGCGCTTGGAGAAGAAGCCGATCGCTCCGATGAGGAAGCCGAGCACCATCGCCAGCGGCACGCTGAGCGCCACGAGAGCGAGCGAGTTCATCGCTTCGTCCCAATAGCCGAGCGCAACCGTGTAGATCATCGAGACCGCCGCAAAGATCGCTAGCGGCACGCCTGCCGCGCGATGAGCGGCCAGGACCACCAAGGCCATCAGCACCGGCCACGGAATCCAATTCAAGAGATCTCGGACGCCCCGGACGGGGAAGTCGAGCAACCAGGCGATGTCTCGAAATGCTGGTCCGAAGTGGGCGATGAACCAGGTCATTCCGGCGTTCAAGATATCGGCCAGCGGCACCTGCCAGGCGGGTGGATAGACGTGCAGAAATGGGGCCTGATCTTTCAGCGCGAGGCAGATGAGCGTCACGCCGATCACCGCCAGCCATTGCAGAGCTGGGCGATCAAGCACGAGCATGGTCGGCGCTCTTCTGATGCTGTCCCGCGACCTTGCCGCGCCCCTCCCGGCCGAGCGTCTCGACGACGCTCTCGGCGGTCGCGACACCGAGGACGGCGCCGGACCGATCGGTCACGGCCAGTCCTGACGTTCTGCCAGCGAGCATCGGCAACAGGTCCTCGATCGTCGTCTCGGCTGGAACGCGATCCATTGCCGCCGCCTCTCCGCCTTGACCCCTCGCCACGTCGCGCGCCTTCAACACGCGCGCCAGCGGCACGTCGCGCGTGAACTCGGCGACGTAGTCGTCGGCTGGGTTCATAACGAGCTCGGATGGCGTTCCGACCTGCACGATAAGACCGTCGCGCATGATGGCCATACGGTCGGCGATCCGCAGCGCCTCCAGAAAGTCGTGCGTAATGAAGACGATGGACTTGCGCAGCATCTGCTGGATGCGCAGGAACTCGTCCTGCATCTGCCGGCGGATCAAGGGGTCGAGCGCCGAGAACGGCTCATCCAGAAGCCACAGCTCGGGCTCGACGGCGAGCGAGCGCGCGATGCCCACCCGCTGCTGCTGACCGCCCGAGAGCTGGCGAGGGAAATGCTGCTCGCGCCCCTTGAGACCGACGAGCTCGATGACGCGGAGCGCGCGCTCGCGGCGCTCGGCGGGCTTGAGGCCCTGGAGCTTCAGGGGAAACGCGACGTTGTCTACCACGTTGAGATGCGGCATGAGCCCGAAGCTCTGAAACACCATGCCGACTTTATGGCGCCGCACCTCGATGAGCTCGCGAGCGTTGAGCGCGAGGAGATCGCGCCCGTCGAGCAGCACCTCGCCGTGCGAGGGCTCGACCAATCGCGACAGGCAGCGCACCACCGTCGACTTGCCTGATCCCGACAGGCCCATGATGACGAAGATCTCGCCGACGTGAACGTCGAACGAGACGTCGGCGCAGGCAGGAATGTGATTCTCGCTGCGCATCCGATCGGCAAGCGCGCGAGGCTCGATCTTGTAGCCCGCGGCGTCGAAATAGTATGCCGGACGCTCGCCGTAGACCTTCCACAGGTTGCGACAGGACAGCTTGACCTCTCGACCTGACGTCATCGGCGTCAACTCGCTTCTCGGACGATATGGGATTCAACTAAGTTGCGGCTCCACTCGCCGTCGTTTGGCGAGGCGCGCGACGAGGAGAGTAGTTGGAGAGACGGCTGGCGAAGAGCCACCAGCCGTCTCGCGGACCTCAGTTCGCGGCGGCGTCGACCCACGGCTTCCAGATCGCCTCGTTGGCCTTGATCCACTCGGCGGCGACATCCTCGAGCTTGCGGCCCTTGCTGTCGACCTCGAGGATAAGCGGATTCTGCTGATCGTTCGACATCTGGAACTGCTCGATGAGCTTGTAGCCGGCCGGCCACTTGTCCTTGAAGCCCTTCCAGACCGTCTTGAGCACCTTGGCCTGGTGGAAGCCGCAGACATCCATCGAGCCCGCGGGAAGCCCGGCCTTCTCCTCGCACTCCTTGGGATCGGTCGGCCAGTTCACCCAGTCGAACTTGTACTGGGCGTGGATCCAATGCGGCTCCCAGAACATCATGATGATCGGCTCTTTGGCGTCGTAGGCGGCCTTGAGCTCGGCGACCATCGCCCCCTCGCTGCCACCCGCAACCGGGGTGAAGGGCAGCTTGATCTTGTCGATCAGATCCTTCTCGCGCGTGCCCCAATCCGCCGGATAGGTCACGAGGCGGCCGTTGGGGAACGTCTCGGCCGTGCCGAAGGCTTGCGCACAGTCGTAGAGGGCCTTCCAATCAGGCAGCCCCGGGCACTTCTCTTTCATGTAGGGCGGATAGATCCAACCTTCCCGCGCGGAAAGACCCTCCGAGCCGACGATGACGATCTCTCCCGCCTCGACGGCCTTCGGATAGATGTCGCCGACGTTGTTCTCCCAGGTCTCGGGCTGAACGTGCAGGTCGCCTGTCTGCATGGCCGCGAACTGCGGCACGGCGCCAGCCGTCACGTATTCGACCTTGTAGCCGACCTTCTCGAGAAGCTGGCCAAGGATATGGGCGGACAAGTGCTGACCGGTCCATTCGTTGATCGGAATCTTGATCGGATCGTCCTTGGCCCCCAACTCGGCGCTGGCGGCCGGGGTCATACCGAGCGCCAATGCAGCCAACGCGATCGTCGCCAGCTTCTTTATCATTGGTTTGTTTCCTACCCTTTCGTGGTGTGCCCCTTCTTCGATGTGCCGTCCTCGGCACCGGAAGGGTTCGCTGCCATAGTGACCCAGTTGCAACGGCTTGCCAATTGCGATTTCGCTCCGATTCGAGGCTTTGCCCCCACCGGCCAGCGGTGCGATCAGCGGCTTGGCTATCGACGCGCCATCCATTGTGGTTCAGAAGGAAGTTCAGGAGCGACAGATCGAGCGGAACGGCAACGGCAGCGATGGTTCACACCACCCTCCTTCGGAATGCGCAGTGGGCCGTGGCCTGGGACGCGGCGCAAGACCGGCATGTCTACCGCCGCAATCTCGATCTGCTCGTCCGCGGGCGGGAGATCGCCTTCATCGGCAAGAACTGCCCGGAGGCCGCCGATACGGTCATCGACTGCTCGGATCGGCTCGTGCTCCCAGGCCTCGTCAACATCCATACGCATCCGAGCAGCGAGCCGCTGCGCAAAGGGATCACCGACGAAACGCGCAGTCCGGGTTTCTGGCACAGCTCGCTCTACGAGTACCTGACCGTCTTCAACAACGACGACGAAGGCTCGATCGCGGCGATGCGGGTGGCACTCGCCGAGCTCTTGATGAGCGGTGTCACGACCGTCGTCGACATCTCGCCACCGTTCGAAGGGTGGCTCGATACGCTGGCCGAATCCGGCATCCGCGCCGTCGCGGCGCCGATGTTTCGCGATGCCCGCTGGTTCACCAAGAACGGGCATCTGCTCGAATATGCCTGGGACGTGAAACAGGGGCGCGAGGCGTTCGAGCAGGCCCGCCGGTTGATCGATCTTGCCGATCAGCATCCTTCCGGCCGTTTGAGCGGCATGATGATGCCGTCGCAGATCGACACCTGCACGCCCGAGCTCATCCGCGACGCGCACGACTACGCGGTCGAGCGTCGCCTGCCGCTACAGATTCACGCCGCCCAAAGCGTCAACGAGTTCCACGAGATGATCCGCCGCCACGGCAAGACGCCGATCCAATGGCTGCATTCGCTCGGCGCCTTGAGCCGCAACACGATCATCGGTCACGGTATCTTCCTCGATCACCATCCCTGGTTGCATTGGCCGACGCATGGTGACATGGGGCTCATCCGCGACACCGGCGCGACCGTCGCGCACTGCCCGACCGTGTTCATGCGGCGCGGTATCGCGCTCAACACGTTCGGCTCCTACGCCCGCGCCGGCATCAATCTCGGCATCGGCACGGACACCTATCCGCACAATTTCCTCGAGGAGATGCGCAGCGCCTTCACGATCTCGCGCGCCGTCGCCGGCACGGTCGACGACGTGACGACACTCGACGTCTTCAATGCCGCGACCATCGGCGGGGCGCGCGCGCTGATGCGCGACGATATCGGCCGCTTGCAGGTCGGCGCCAAGGCCGACCTCGTGCTCGTCGATATCAAGCACCCGTCCATGCGGCCGATGCGCGAGCCGATCCGCAGTCTGCTCTATGTCGCCGCCGAGCGGGCGGTCCGCGACGTCTATGTCGACGGTGAGCGGGTCGTGGCGGACGGGCGTGCGGTCAAGATCGACTATGCGGCGGCATCCGAAGCGCTCGAGGACGCGCAGAAGCGTTCGATGCGGGAGGTGCCCAAGCTCGATTGGGCTGGACGGACCACCGACGCTCTCGCGCCGATGGTGCTGCCGGTGATCGACGACGCCTGAGCGCCTGCGCGGGTCCGCTATCTGAGCTTGCTGCCCTGCGGATCGTACCAAGGCTTGAGTTGTAGCTCGACGGGAAAGCGCTTCAGCGCCACCTCGATCTCCCAGCCCGTATCGCCGAGCCAGTCGGCGCGGACACCCTCCGGATGGCTGACGTAGGCCATGCCGAGCGAGCGCTGCAGCCGATGACCGTAGGCCCCCGACGTCACCGAGCCGACGATATTTCCGTCTTTGAGCAGCGGCTCGTGATGGAACAACATCGGCATCTGCGGATCGGCCGGAAGCCGCACCTGCACCATGCGGCGCGTCAGCGGTCCTGCCGCCTTCTGCTTCAGCAGTGCCTCGCGGCCGATGAACCCTTGGGGCTTGTCCCAGGCGACCGCGAAGCCAAGCCCGGCCTGGAGGGGCGTATCCTCCTCGCCGATGTCGTGGCCCCAGTGCCGGTAGCCTTTCTCCATACGAAGTGAGTTGATGGCGAAGAATCCGCCATGCTTCAAACCGAGATCACGCCCGGCCTCGGCCAGCGCGTCGAAGACATGGGCCGAGACCTCGGCCGGCATCAGCAGCTCGAAGCCGAGCTCGCCGACGAAGGTCAGGCGATTGGCCCGGACGCGCGCATAGCCGACATCGATCTCGCGGCTCGTGCCGAACGGAAAGCTCTTCTCGTCGAGCTTGTCGCTGCTCACACGTTCGAGCAACTCGCGTGACTTCGGACCCATCACGGCGAGCATCGGCAGGCCCGACGTCACGTCGAAGACATGCACGCGCGCGCCCTCAGGGATATGCCGCTGCATCCACGCGAGATCGCGCCTCTGCGACACCGCGATGGTGACGACCAGGAACGAGGTCTCGCCCGTGCGCGTGATGGTGACATCGGCCTCGATGCCGCCATGCGCGTTGAGCCACTGCGTGTAGATGACCCTGCCTACGGCCACGTCGATGTTGTTGGCGCAGAGCCGGTTGAGGAACGCACAGGCGTCGGCGCCTTCGACGGCGTATTTGATGAAGCTCGAATGATCGAACAGCGTGACGTTGGATGCCGTGTTCCGGCATTCGGCCGCCGTGTCCTCGAACCAGCCGGGCCGATGGTAGGAATAGGTCAGGTGATCGGCCGGGCCGAAGTATCCGGGCCGCTCCCAACCCGTGTTCTCGGTCATCACGGCGCCGGCCGCGACGAGCCGGTCGTGGAAGGGCGATCGGCGGACGCCGCGCGCCGTCACGAGCTGGCGGGCCGGCCAGTGCATGTCGAAGTTCAAGCCGAGGCTTTCCGAGGTCCGCTCTTCCAGATAGCGGCGGTTGACCTGGAAGCTCGCGGTGCGCCGGACATCGACGTCGATGAGCTCGACGGGCGGACGCCGGTCGCGGATCCAGTCGGCCAGCGCCTTACCGACGCCGCCCGATGAAAGAATACCGATGGAATTGAATCCGGTGGCGCAGAACAGTCCTGGCACCTCTGCCGTCTCGCCGAGCAGGAAGCGATTGTCCGGCGTGAAGCTCTCCGGACCGTTGAAGAACAGCTGCATGCCGGCTTTCTGCAAGAGCGGCACACGCTTTGAGGCCGCCTCCAGATGCGGCGCGATATGGTCGACGTCCTCGGGCAGCGTGTCGAAGCAGAAATCCGGCCGGATGCCGCCCTGCCCCCACGGCTTCGCCTTCGGCTCGAAGAAGCCGACGAGCAGCTTGCCGGCATCCTCCTTGTAGTAGGTCCACTCGTCGGAGAGGAAGAGCACGGGCAAGTTGCGCGGCAGCTCGGCGATCGGCTCGGTGACGCAGTAGAAGTGTTCCGCGGCATGCAGCGGGATCGCGACGCCAGCGGTGGCGGCGAGATCACGGGACCACATGCCGCCGCAGAGCACGACGGTGTTGGCGCGGATCTCACCTTGCTCGGTCATGACGCCGACGGCCTTCCCACCCTCGACGAGGATGCGCGTCACCGCGCAATTCTCGATGATCTTGGCGCCGCCCATGCGCGCGCCATTGGCATAGGCCATGGTGACGTCGGCGGGGTTGACCTGACCATCATGGGGAAACCAGAAGCCGCCGACGATGCCCTCGGTGCTGATCGGGGCCCAGCGCTCCTTGATTTGCCCGGCGCTGACCGGCTCGACCGGCAAGCCGAAATTCCGGCCCATGCACGCCCCGCGCGCGAGCTCCTCGTAGCGCGCCGCGTTGGTCGCCACCCGCAGCGATCCGGTGCGGCGATAGCCGGTCGCCTGTCCGGTCTCGCCCTCGAGGTTCATGAACAACTCGCCGGTGTACTTGGCGAGCTCCGTCATCTGCCGTGTGGCGCGCAGCTGCGTGACGAGGCCGGCGGCGTGCCAGGTGGTGCCCGAGGTCAGCTGCTTGCGCTCGCAAAGCACGACGTCCGTGATGCCGATCTTAGTCAGGTGGTAGGCAACCGAGCAGCCGGCGACGCCGCCGCCGATGACGACCACCTCAGCGCGGGTTGGAATGCTCATGCGGACGACTCCTCTGCAGGCCCTTGCGCGACCCGCGAGCCAACGCGACCTCGATATCAGGGTTGGGCGACGCCCGTCGAGCCCAGGGGCGCAGCCAACTCGATCACAGGCCGCAACACCGTGCCTCGAATTGCTGCGTAGACTACCATTTCAACACGGCCTCGAAGCCCTCGTTGGTCCCTCTGGCGGGTGAGTAGAGCGTGAGCTCGGCGCCGGATTGCCGTGCGATCGTATCAGCGATGTAGAGACCCAACCCACTGCCCTCGCGCGCTCCCGTGCTCGCACGCTGAAAGCGATCCTTCAGCCGGCGGAGCTCCTCGGCTGGAACGACCGGTCCGGCGTTCCGGATGGACACTTCCGGGCCTGGCCCGAGACGCACCACCACCTCGGAGCCGCTGGGGCTGTGCTTGGCGGCATTGTCGATCAGATTCTGGATGGCGATGCCGATCGCATCCTCGTTGGCCGTAACGACCAAGGGGCGCTGTACGGCCTCGTCCAGGAAGACGAGCCGGCCTCTTGCGTTCGGCTTTCTCGACCAATCCGTCACCAGCAAGCGCACGAGATCGTCGAGGGCGAAGCTCGACTTCGCGAGGGCCATGCCTGACTCGGCGCGCGCCAATTGCAGAAGAGTCTCAATGCGCCGGCCGAGAGTCGTCAGGCTCGTCAGCAGATGGTGTCCGCGTTGCCGCTGGTCGTCGGTCGCAGCCCCGTCGACCAAGAGTGTCGCCTGTGCCTGAGCGGCCGCGATCGGGTTTCGCAGCTCGTGTGCGCTGTTGGAGGCAAAGGCGCGCTCGGCTTCCAAGGCCGCGCTCAACCGGACGAGAAGCCGGTTCACATCGCTGACGACCGGTGTCAGCTCGACCGGCAGTCCATCGCCGGAAATCGCCGCCAAGTTCGAGCCGTCGCGCGCCTTCAGCTCCTCCCGCAATCGACGAACGGGCCGCATCGCCCGGCGCACGGTCAGCCCGATGATGAGGGCCGCCAACGGCAATACGATGCCGAGCGGCACGAGATGTCCGAGCCACAATGTCTGGATCGCCCGCGCGCGCTCTTCCGGCAGCTCCGCGACCTGGATCGCGATCGACCGATCGCTCGACCATTCCGTGAAGTAGCGCCTGGCGCCGTCGTCGAAGTGTCCCCGCGTCAATGGCGCCCCAAAGGCCACGGCGGGCGCGTTGTGCGACCTGAGAAGAACCGCGCCTGACGCGTTGCGAACCTGATAGAGAATATACTCTTTGTGATCGTCGCTCGTGGACGTCTCGGCGCGGTGCTCGTCTCCATCTTCCTCGTCTTCGTCCCTGTCGCGATCCCGTCGCTCTCTGAGGTCTCTGTAGGCGAGCGGCAGGATGCGCTGGGCCGTCTCCTGCAGCGCGCTGTCGAACACCTCGTCGATCTCGTGGCGCATGACGAAGGCCGATGTCGTGACGCCGGCGACCCAGAGCGCGCCGATCAGGCCGGTCAGCGTGAGCAGAAGCCGCCTGTGCATGCTCCAGGATCGCATGAGGATCAGCCTCCGAGCCTGTAGCCGAGGCCGCGGACCGTCTCGATCGCATCGGCACCGAGCTTCTTGCGCAACCGGCTCACGTAGACTTCGACGGTGTTGCTCTCGACCTCGGAACCCATGGCGTACAGCGCCTCCTCGACCTGGGCTTTCGAGACGATGGCACCGGGGCGGCGGATCAGGCACTCGATCAGGGCCCACTCCCGCGCGGTCACATCGATGCTCTCCTCACCCTTCCACAGCTGGCGGCTGGAGGTATCGAATTTCAGCGGCCCGATGGTCACGAGCGGGTTGGGCTGCGCATCGTAGCGCCGCTGAACTGCCAGGACGCGGGCGATCAGCTCGTCGAGATCGAAAGGCTTCACAAGATAGTCGTCCGCACCGGCATTGAGCCCCTCGATCCGATCGCGGATCTGATCACGTGCGGTACAGATGATGACGGGGCGCTTATCACCCTTGGCGCGGCGTTGCTTCAGAAGATCCAATCCTCGGCCGTCCGGGAGATGCAGGTCGAGCAGCACGAGCCCGTAGTCGGTCGTGTCGAGTGCCGCCGCCGCGTCGCCGAGCCGATCCATCCAATCGACGGCATGCCCTGCCTTCTTCAAATGCACGCATATGGCATCGGCCAGCAACGGCTCGTCCTCGACAACCAGAATGCGCATGGCGAGCGTGCTCCTAGAATCTCTCAACAAGCAGGTCGAACCTGACACCCACCTGAACGAAGGAGCGTCTCACCTTCAGTCCCCCGTCAGGTTGCGAGTCTACGGTCCCTCTCGTCGATGACACAACATCAAGGAGATCATCATGAGAAAGCTTTTCCTCGCGACGGCCGCAGTCGCAGCATGGGCCGGCACAGCCGTCGCGCATGCGGAGCCCGCCTGCAATGTCGACAAGGCCGAGTGGCAGACGGAGCAGGCGCTCAAGGACAAGCTCGCCGCGCAGAAGTGGACGATCAACAACGTCAAGATCGACAACGGCTGCTTCGAGGTCTACGGCACCGACGACAAGGGCCAGAAGGTCGAGGTCTACTTCGATCCCAAGACGCTCGAGCCGGTCGCCGGTCAGGAGAGCTGACACCCATGGCGACCGTGAAAGTTTGGGATCCTTTCGTCCGTGTCTTTCATTGGAGCTTGGTTGCAAGCTTCGCGGTCGCCTTTCTCGTCAGCGAGGAGCGCGACCTGCGGACACTCCATCTGTGGGCCGGCTATGCGGCGGCAGCGTTGGTCACCCTTCGCATCGTCTGGGGCCTGTTGGGCACGCGCTACGCGCGCTTCAGCCAGTTCGTGCATGGACCTCGAAGGGTCCTCGGCTATGCCGTCGAGGTCGCCAGGGGACAGGAGGCACGTCACATCGGCCACAATCCCGCCGGCGGCGCCATGGTCGTCGCCTTGCTCCTCGCCATGCTCGGCCTCAGCCTCACGGGCTACCTCATGACGACGGACCAGTTCTGGGGCTCGGAGCCGATGGAGGAAGCCCACGAGCTTCTGGCGAACGGCATGCTCGTCCTCGTTGCCCTTCACATCGCCGGAGTTGTCTTGGAGAGCGTCAGGCATCGCGAGAGCCTCATCAAGGCGATGGTCACCGGCCGCAAGCGGGCGCCCGGCGAAGGCGACATCGCGTGAGCCTGGATCGGCTGCCGAGCGGCGGTTGATCAAAGCCTCCCCGACCGAATGGCCGGGGAGGCCGATGCGTTGGTACCCCACATCGTCCCGATTGCACGCATCCGGCAACGGGTCGTTAACGGAACGCGCGCAGTGTGGCGCGAGACACTGTTGCCGCCGGCCGACCGAGATCGCGTGTGACCCGCTTCGCCTCCCAGCTCCGGCTCCTCTCCGGCACGAGCCTGCTTGTGCTTGCTCTCGGTCACTCTGCCGTCTGGGCCCAGACAGCCCCGAGCACGCCAGCAGACTTACGCGGCAGCGTCGATGCCGTAGACGTGCCAGCCGACGCAGAGACGGAGCCTTCGGCCCCGCAGGCCGAAAGCCTCCGCGACGGCGACATCCCGGTCGCCCTCGAACCTGCGCCGCCAGCCGATGAGGCGACGAATGCCGATGCGCAAGCCAATCCCGACGGCACGCTCGCGGCCGATGGCCAGGCCGACGCGATCGTCGAGGCGAGCGAGGCCGACCTGGCAGAGGATGGCGCTATACCCGCCGAGCCGGTCGCCGGCGTCGAGGCGAGCGATGCCGGTGAAGGAAATGACCCTCCGCCTCAGGCTCAGTCGGCCGTCGCCGAGGAACCGTCACCGCCATCGGTCGACCCGGCGCTCCGCCCGGCCTACCCCGAGAACGCCGACAATCCCTATGCACCCATCGGCTACCGCTTGGGCAGCTTCGTGCTGTTCCCCGAAATCGGCAGCGAGGTGCTGTTCGACGACAACCTGTTCAGGTCGGGGAGCAACCGCATCTCCGACCGGGCGCTCGGTCTGCGCGAAGGCTTGCGCGTGACCTCCGACTGGAGCCGGCATGCGCTCGAGGCCGATGTCGCCGCCTACCAGAGCTTCTACCAAGACTATTCGAGCGAGAACGACCGGACCATCGATGCCGCGCTGAGAGGCCGCGTCGATATCACCGCCGATACCATCCTCGACGGCACGCTCGGCTATGCCCTCGCGCAGGAGAGCCGCGGCACGATCGACTTCCCCACCGGAGCGACCGAGCGGCCCGACGTCACCGACCGCTCCGCGAGCCTCGCGCTGACCCAGCGCTTCAACCGGCTGACCGCCCGCCTGCGGGGTGCGGTGTCGGACAGCGCCCGCGAGGGGTTGGGCATCGACGCGTCCGAGGATTACCTGGAGCGCGGAATCGGTCTGCGCGTCGGCTACGAGGTCTCGCCGGGTCTTCAGCTCTTCGCCGAGCAAGACTGGTCCCGGCGCGATTACGAGGCACCCGCTGCCGACGGGCTCCTACGCGACGCCGATGGTCGCGTTACCCGCATTGGTGCCGCCGCCGAGCTCACCGCCAAGATCACGGGTGAGCTGTCGATCGGCAAGCTCGTCGAGCAGCCGGACGCCGATGCGCTGGCCTCAATCGAAGGCCTCGTCGCGGACGGCGCGCTCACCTGGACGCCCTCGGCGCTGACGACCGTGACGTTCGCCGCGCACAGCACGATCGCACCGACCTCGGTCGCGGGCTCTGCCGGGGCGTTGGAGCGATCGGCGGATGTCGGGGTCCGTCACGAGTTCCGCCGCTATCTCGCCGCCATCGCCGGCCTCGGCTACACGTCCCGGGATTATGCGGGTACCGACATCGGCGAGGATGAGGTCACCGGCAATCTCGGCCTCGAGTATCTCGTCGGCCGCGGCTGGGTCATCGGCGGCGGCTACCAGCATACACAGTTCGAGTCGAGCGAGCCCGAGAGCGACTACACCGACAACGTGTTCCGGCTGACGGGCGGCTGGCGCCCGTAGCTTCGCAGGCCCCTCTCACTCGCAATGCCCCTGGCGGCGGTGGATCTCCTGAAGCGCCGTATTCGTCCCATAGATCGAGCAGTCGAACACGCCGGGCTTCTTCAGGAAGGTCTTGCGCTTGGGCTCCGAGGTCACGGTCTTCGTCCGCTTCGTGACGATCCTCTTGGCGGGCTTCGGCTCGGCCTTCTTGATAACCGCCTTAGGTTCGGACTTAGGCTCGGCCTTCACCCGCACCCGTTTCGCCGGCTTGGGCTCTTGCGGCTCGACCCGCTTCGTCTTGCGCTTGATCGTCTTCTGCGGCTCGGGCTCAGCCACCGCCTCGCAGACCGTGTCCTGCTTGGCGGAGACGGTATCGAGCGCCTCGCCCGTCGGCTGATCGGAAGCGAAGTCCACACTGGTTGCATCGGCAAAGCGCTGCAGCGCAGCGACGCTGCCGCGGCCCCAGTCGCCGTCGGTCTCGCCCGTGTAGCAGCCGACGCGCTTAAGCTCGGTCTGCAGTTGCTTGGCGAGCAGCGCGGGATCGGTCGCGGCCTCGGCCGACGGCGCCGTCTCGGGCGCCACCGCCGTTGCACTCTCCGTCTCTTTCGTAGGCTCGGCGCTGGCGACGACGGTTGCCTCGGCGGCCGGCTCGGACGTCGCCGCGGCGGCGCTCGCATCTGCCGCAGGTGCTGTCTCCGGCGTATCCAGCGTGGTCCCAGATGCTTCCGGGGCTACTGCCTCGGCCTTCGGCTCGACCGTGATCGTGCGATCGGCAAGCCCCGCGACTTGCGCCTTCTTGACCTCATCCAGCCGCGCCTGCGCCAAGTCGGCGAACACGGTGCCCTTGTAGCGGGCGATGTAGGCCTCGAGCACGGCGATGCTCGTCGAGTTGTTGACGGTCACCCACGTCTCGGCGGCTTCCGACACCGGCGTCTTTGCACTCTCGACCGGCGCCTCTGTCTGCTTCGGCTTCAGCACGATCTCGCCGATGATCTGGTCGTAGTAGGCCGGCTGTTGGGGATGGTGGACGGTGTTGGCGAGCTCGTCGACCTCTTGCTGCACGGTCTTGGCGAGCGCCACGTGCGTCATCCCAGCCGTCCGCAGCAGCGGCACGAGCTTACGCGTGAAAACGGAATTCTGGTCGGGATCGCCGGGTCCGAGTGAATCGAGCGCCGTCTGGCCGATGCCGGCCGAGTACAGCACGAAGACCCCGTCGGGCGTGTCGATGCGGGTCAAGCCCCTCTGCCCGCCGAGGTTGCGGGTGCCGGACGCGGCAAACGGGTTGTCGCGGCAAGCATCGAGCACGATCATCGAGACGGCCGCGCCGCGTCCCTGAATGCGGGAGATGATGCTCTCGACGCTGTGCGCCTCGTCGCGCACGAGGCCTTCCTCACCTTCCCGGGGCTTGGGAATATCTGTCGGTAACAGATAGTTGTCTGAGCCGAGCGCCACGCCATGGCCGGCAAAGAAAAAGAACACCGTATCGCCCGGCGCAATCGAGGCATCGAGCTCGGACATCCGCTTGTTCATGTCGCGCCGCGACGCATTCTCGGCCGAGATGACGGTAAATCCGATCTCCTGCAATGCCTGGGAGATGGCCCGGGAATCGTTGACGGCTTTGCCGAGCTTGTTGAGGTTCTCGTAGTCGTCGTTGCCGACGACGAGCGCGACGCGCTTGGCGGCGACGGCAGGGCCACAGGTCAGGAGAGCGGTGGTAACGAGCGCAGCAACTGCGGTTAAAATCCTCGTGCGCATGACCGCCTCCTTCCCCGAAAGCCTCGACTGATGGGGGTCACATAGTATGCTCCATACCCGGCACAAGCACCACGGGGAACAGGCGCGGCCATGAATTCGCCGTTACCCCGTGCTGCTGCTCGACAGGCCCCGGCTCGGAGCCGTAAAAGGGGGGCCGGCAGAAGACTTGCGGATACATGGGGAGAAACCCAGGCCGCGCGTGCCAGGTACGCAGGAGGGGGAACGCCAGATGTCGTTGCCGGGCCGAGAGCAAAGCCGCTTGCCGCTCGCCGGTCAGGCTGCGGCGCCGGACGACCTCGACCGGGAGGATGCGCCTGTCATCGACACGGTCGCGGCTCTCCAGGCCGAGCTCGAGCAGCAGGAGGCGGAGGCCGCCGCACGGTCGATGGCGGCTGCGGCCGCCCACCCGGCCCCGAAAGAGCGGTTCATCCCGGTTTCCCGCCAGGAGATCCTGAAGCGGATGACAAGGCCGGGTCTGTGGTCCGGCCGGGACGGCGCACTTGCCGAGAGGTTCTTCCGCTATCTGAGCGCGTGGCGGCACATCACCTACAAGGAAAGGCTCGAGGCGATCGAGAACGCCTACCAGCCCTTCAGCCCCGAGACCGATGTCGTCGAGCGCAACGACTTCTCGATCTCCGAGAAGCTCGCCATGAAGGCGCGGCTGCTCGAGCTCGTCAAACGCCTCCTCGTCCAGGCCAACTACACCGAGGTCCCTCGCGAGCGGCTGCGCGAGCTGCTGACGAAGGAATCCGTCTACCAGCTCGACCTCGACGTCGATTTCGACGAGTACGAGGAGTGTATCGTCTTCTGGCGCGGTGCGACGACGAAGAAGCGGAAGCGTCGCACGATCAACAAGGCCTTCATGGGCCACGTCGAGATCGAGTTCCCGATCTATCAGCGCCTGTTCGTGCTCTTGAAGCTCAAGCCCGAGGAGGAGCGTGTCCGCGAGCTCATGGCGACGCACGGGCTGGACCCCAAGCAGGCGCGCGCGCTCTTCAAGAAGAAGCGCGGAATGCTGCCGGCCGAGCTCACGAGCGAGCAGATCCACATCAAGCTGTTCAAGTCGATCCCGCGTGACGATCTGGAGATGCTGTTTCCGACGACGCGCGTCAAATTCCGCCTGAAGGACAAGCTGACGCTCGGCTTCACCGCGGGCGGCGGCACGGTCGCGACGATCGCGGGCGTCGCCACGAAAATCCTCGTCGCGACCAACCCGATCACGCTCGGCATGGCGGCGCTCACCATGGGCGGCTTCGCCTTCCGGCAGGCCTCGAACGTGCTCAACCAACGCCGTGCCTACCTGATGATTCTCGCACAAAACCTCTATTTCCATACGCTCGCCGACAACCGTGGCGCCATCGCGCTGCTCGCCAATCGCGCGGAGGAGGAGGATCTCAAGGAGGAGATGCTGCTCTACACCTTGCTCTGCCGGGAGACCGTGCACGAAAGCGAGATCGGCGACGTGAAGCAGGCGATCGAGCAGTTCCTCGCCGACGAGTTCGGTGTCAGCGTCGACTTCGATGTCGAGGACGCACTCTCGCGTCTGATGGCGGACGGCGTCGTCCACCGCGAGTCGTCCGGGCGCCTCGCCGCCCTTCCCCCGGCGCGCGGTTGCGCGCATCTCGATGAAGCATGGGACGGCTATCTCAACCCCAAAGGCGACGACCGCTCGCTGATCGAGGAAGGGCGCTAGAGCTTGGCCATCGAGAGATTGACCGTGTTGACCGGCGCTGCCGGAGCAGCCCGTCTCGTCGTGCGGCTCGAAGCCGACGAGATCGATCCGCCGCTCGCCGTCAGCCGGTTCCTCGCAGCCGACGGCTGGCAGGTCGACGCCCTGTTCGAGGCGCCGTTCGACCGGGCGCGTCTCGGCGCGCTGCTCGATGGCGTGGCCCTCGCGATCCCTGCCGAGGTTGCGGCGGTCGCTGAAACGAACTGGGTCGCCCATGTCGAGGCGACACTGAAGCCGATCGCGGCGGGACCGTTTCTCGTGCACGGGCCCCACGATCGGGCGGCCGCCCAAAGCTATCCGTTGGCCATCGAGATCGAGGCCGGCGGCGCCTTCGGCACGGCGCATCACGCGACAACGCAGGGCTGTCTCGCTGCTCTCGAGACCGTCATCGGCGCGGTGAAGCCAGCTCGCCTGCTCGATCTGGGCACCGGCTCTGGAATCCTGGCGATCGCTGCCGCCAAGCTCATGCCAAGCCTTAAGATCATCGCCACCGACATCGACCCGGAAGCCGTCCACATCGCTACCGAGAATGCGGCGATCAACGGAGTGGCTGAACGTATTCGAGCCATCGCCGCCGACGGCCTGGAGCATCCCGAGCTCAACGCGGCCCGCTTCGACGTCATTCTCGCCAACATCCTCGCCGAGCCCCTCATTGCCCTCGCGCCGGGCCTCGGCCGGGCACTCGCCCCCGGTGGAGCCATCGTGCTGTCCGGGCTGCTCGCCGAGCAGCAGGCCGCCGTTCTCGCCGCCTACGAGCGCCAGGGGCACGCGCTCCGCCAGAGCTGGCCGGTCGACGGCTGGGTCACAATGTGGGTCGGCTAGGGCTGGTTCGGGCCGCCTAGGCCCTCGCCGCATCCGCCTGACTATTTTCCACGTTAAGCTTACCCGAACCTTGCCATTGCCGCCGCCCCGGCACGGCAGGATTTTCGCAAGCGACTGGCGAAAGCCCGGCTCGACCGGGCAGCCCACCATCATTGCGGAACACATCGGTCATGCTGCTGCCGGACCTCAAACCCTGGGCCAATCAAAGCCTGGGCTTCCTCTACGATTGGACCGTCCAGGGTAACGACCTGAGATTGACCTCGGCTGTCGCCAACATCGGCGAAGGCGCGCTCGAGCTGCGCGGCGGTGCGACCGTCGGCACGGTGCAAGAGGTCTATCAGCGGATCTTCGACACCGACGGCAGTTACACAGACGTTCTCGCCGGCACGTTCATCTACCATATCGAGCACGATCACATCCATTTCGAGGAGTTCGCCGAGTTCCGCCTGCGCGCCGTGACGGCAGACGGCGGCATCGGCGACATCGTTGCTGCCGGCGACAAGGTGAGCTTCTGCCTGCTCGACGTCGAGCGCTACGGCGCGCAAGGCACCGACGTGCCTCACTATCTGAGCTGCGGTCAGATCCAGGGCATCTCGGTCGGCTGGGCGGATGTCTACGACCGCGGCCTGCCAGGCCAATCGATCGAAATCACGAACGTGCCGGACGGCGAATACTGGCTCGAGGTCGTCGCCGATCCGCTCAATCACATCATGGAATCCGACGAGACGAACAACGTCACCCAGATCAAGATCAACCTCGTCCGCCCGGTCGACAACAACCCGATCGCCCCGGATACGTTCGAGCACAACGACAGCCTCGCCACGGCGCGCATTCTGGCGCCGCCCGAGCTGCACACCTACAACAACCTGTCGATCCACGCCTCGCTGAACGACGACTATTTCCGGATCACGGCGGCGCTGACCGGATATCTCTCGGTCGACCTCGCCTTTCACGATGCCGACGGCGACGTCGACCTCGAGGTTTTCGATGCCTCGGGCAATGTGATCGGCCAATCGGCGACGGCCGGCGACCGCGAGCACGTGCTCATCGAGGCGACCGCCGGGTCCTACTACTTTGTGCGTGCCTTCGGCTTCGACGGCGCGACCAATCCCAACTACACGATGGTGATCGACCCGGCTTCCGCAGCCCTGCCGGCGCCAGGTGACGATCCGTTCACGGCCGGCGCCGACGATGTCCAGATCGCGGCATCCGGCTACGGCTGGCATGCGCTGGGCGGCAACGACACAGTCAATGGAACCTCCGGACGCGACGTCCTCTTCGGGGGCAGTGGCGGTGACACGCTGCTCGGTGCGGGCGGGAGTGACGACCTCTTCGGCGAGGCTGGCAACGATACGCTCCGAGGCGGTCTCGGCAACGATTGGCTCGATGGCGGAACCGGTATCGATGTTGCCACGTACGCAAATGCCACTACCGGAATTCGTGCCGACCTCACATCCGGCATGGCCCGAGGCGGTGCCGGCACCGACTCGCTCATCGCCATCGAAGGGCTCGCCGGCTCGTCGTACGCGGACATCTTCACCGGTAGCGGCTCTGCTAACACGCTGTCGGGCTCTCTCGGCAACGACCGTCTCGACGGCCGCGCGGGCGACGATGTGCTCAGCGGCGGCGCCGGCCACGACACCTTGGCCGGCGGCACGGGCCGCGACCGGTTCGACTTCGATGCCGTGTCGCAGATCGGCAACAGCGCGTCCAATCGTGACCTCATCACGGACTTCCAAAGCCGCGCCGACGTCATCGACCTCCGCGACATCGACGCGAGCAGCGGTCTTGCCGGAAACAACGCCTTCGTCTTCCGGGGCACGGGTGCGATCACGGGATCGGCGGCGGGCGAGCTGAGCTTCGTCCAGGTCAACAACGCCGGAACCGCGAACGACTACACGATCCTCTATGGCGATACCGACGCCGACACCGCAGCTGAGTTCCAAATCAAGCTCACCGGCCTGATTTCGTTGAAGGTCACCGACATCCTGCTCTGACGCGGGAACCTTGGCTCGGGTCCGCACGTTGCGGCCCCGATGCGCGATACCGGCGAGGAACAGCGAAGGGGCGCAGCCGTGCCCGCGATCGGGGGTCCCTTCTGGTGGGCCGCCGGCATCGAGGATACCTTCATCACGGCGCCGCACCCGGCAACGGGACGCACGCTCGACGAATACGCACTGACCCAGCACTACGAGCGTTGGGCCGCCGACATCGACCTGATGGCGGAGCTCGGCATTGGCGCGGCCCGCTATGGCATTCCCTGGCACAAGGTGCAGCCGAGCGCCGACAGCTGGGACTGGACGACGGCCGACGGACCACTCGAGCGCCTGCTCGGCCACGGCATCACGCCGCAAGTCGATCTCGTGCACTACGGCTTGCCGCCCTGGATCGAGGGCGGTTTCCTCAATCCCGACTATCCCCGATACGTCGCGGACTATGCCGCTCGCGTCGCCGAGCGCTACCGCGGTCGCATCTACTGGTATACGCCGCTGAACGAGCCGCGCATCACGGCTTGGTATTGCGGCCGGCTCGGCTGGTGGCCGCCACACGAGCGGAGTTGGGCCGGGTTCGTGCGCGTGATGCTCGCGATCTGCCGTGGCATCCAGGCGACGGTGCAGGCGCTGCACGCGGTCGATCCCGCCATTGTCGACTATCACGTCGATGCCACCGATCTCTACACGAGCAGCGATCCGACGCTCACTCAGGAGGTCGCGCTGCGGCAGAGCCTCGTCTTCCTCGCTCTTGATCTCGTGACGGGCCAAGTGGACGAGGCTCATCCGTTGCAGGCCTGGCTCATGGCGAACGGCGCTCGCCCCGCCGAGCTCGAGGCCATCCGCGAAGCGCCGGCAAGCCCGGCGGTCATCGGTCTCAACCTCTATCCGATCTTCACGCGCAAGGAGCTTGCGCGCGATCGCAGCGGCCGGTTGCGTACGCGCATGCCGTACGCTCAAGCCTCCCTCATCGAGGATCTCAGCCGCATGTACTATGCGCGCTACGGCGTTCCGCTCGCGATCTCGGAAACCGCGACCAAGGGCGCGGTGGCGCGGCGCATCGCCTGGCTCGAGGACTCCGTCGCCGCCTGCGAGCGCTTGCGGGCCGAGGGCATCCCGATAACCGGCTACACCTGGTGGCCGCTGTTCTCGCTCGTCGCCTGGGCCTGGCGCCAAGGCTCGGCCCCGATCGAGAGTCATCTGCTGCCCATGGGCCTCTACGACCTCGATCCGGCCGATCTCACCCGCCGCCGCACGCCCGTCGCCGATCGGTTCGCCGCCCTGACGCGGCAACCGGCCGCTCACGCCGGCCGGCCTGCAGCCAAGATTTCCTAGCAAAACGCTGCAGTCCACGTTTGAGGAGCCTGTCCTTTGTTCGAGAGCTTTTTCCTGGCCGGCTTCGATGGCTCGACCGGCTACGACAAGAACCGGCGATGGTTCGACCATGTCGCCGATACCGGGCACGACCGCACCGTCGAGGACGACTATCGCGAGCTTGCCCGCCTTGGCATTCACGGAGCCCGTGAGACGGTGCGCTGGCCGTTGGTCGATCTCGGCCGGGGACGCTACGATTTCTCGACTGTCGTACCTTTCCTCGATGCCGCGCAGCGGCATGGCGTCGAGGTCATCTGGGACCTCTTCCACTACGGCTACCCCGAGGGCGTCGACCTGCTCGGCCCCGATTTCCCCGATCGCTTCGCCGACTACTGCGACGCCACTGCCCGCACGATCGGCCGCCGCACGGATGGTCCCTGTTGGTTCACCCCGGTCAACGAGCCATCCTTCCTCGCTTACGCCGCAGGTGAGGCGGGACTGTTCGCGCCCTGGCTCACCGGTCGCGGCTGGGAGCTCAAGGTGGCGCTTGCCCGTGCTGCCATCAAGGGGATCGATGCAATCCGATCGGCGTGTCCACACGCCCGCATCGTCAACGTCGATCCGCTGTGCCGGGTCGCGACACCCGATGATCGGCCGGATCTCGAGCACGAGGTCCGCGACTTCAACGAGCGGCTCGTCTTCCAGTCGTGGGACATGCTGTGCGGTCACCTGCTGCCCGAGCTCGGCGGCAGCCCTCGGCATCTCGACGTCGTCGGCATCAACTATTACTGGACCAACCAGTGGGAATGGGCCGCGCCGCCCAACGCCGACGGCATCATCCCGCCGCTTGCCGACGACGATCCGCGCCGTCTGCCGCTGACCGACCTCATCCGCTCCGTTTTCGAGCGCTATGGCCATGAGATCATCGTCTCCGAGACGAGCCACATCGGCGACCGCCGCGCCCCCTGGATCTACGAGGTGGCGCGCGCCGCGACGACGCTCGTCGGCGAGGGCGTGCCGCTCAAGGGCGTCTGTCTCTATCCGATCCAGGGCATGCCCGAATGGCACGCGCCCGATGTCTGGCCGCCGCTCGGCCTCTGGGAGCCGGCCGACCGCACTGCGCCGCACAATGGCCGCATCACGCATCTGCCGATGCTCTCGGCGCTCAACGAGGTGCGGCACTGGCCGCTGTGCGTCGATCATCGCGCGCGCCGCGAGCAGCGGCCGCCCGAGCGCATCCGGAGGCGGGGATAGCGGCTCAAACCTTCACGACCTCCGCCTTCGGTCCGTAGGGATAGTAGGGCGGATGATCGCCAATGGCGGTCATATCGACCTCGACGAGCGCGAGGCCTCTGACCGCGATGGCCTCCTGAGCCTTCGGCCCGAACTCGTGAGGCGCCGACACCCGCCAATAGGGCATGCCCGCGAGCTTCGCCAAACCCTCGAGATCCGGACCGCTGATCCGGTCGAAGCGGCGCCGGCCGCCCACCGCCTTGTCTTGAATGTGACGGATGACGCCGTAACCCTGGTCGTTCATGACCAGTATCGTCATATCGAGGTTTTCCTGGATGGCCGTCCAAAGCTCCGCCAGGCTCAGATAGAACCCACCGTCGCCTGTCATGACGACGGTCTTGCGCCGTCCCGGCGACAGCGCCGCGCCGATGCCCAGCGGAAACCCCTGCCCGATGCCGGCACCGATCGGATAGATGTTCGCCGAGGGATCGTCGAGCTTGAACAGCTTGTTGCCCCAGGTCGAGTTGTTGATCGTGATATCGCGGGCCCAGATGGCGTCGTTGGGCGTCACCGCGCGGAGTTGATCGGCGAAGCTGGCATACGGCCCCATCGTGGCGGCGAGCGCCGCACGGGCTTGTGTCTTCAGCGCCGCAAGCTCGCCTGCGAACGCCGGATCGATCGACAAGCGCCCGCGCACACGCTCAGCCAATCCACCCAGCACCTCCGCCGCATCGCCGAGCACGAAGCCGATATTGGGATAGGTGCGCCCGTCGGCGCGCGGGTTGATGTCGATGCGCACGAGGCGCTTGGGTAGGCTCACAGAGAAGTCGACCGTCTCGTGCCCGCGCACCCGGCCGCCGGCGACGATCATCAGATCGACGGTCTCGTAGAAGGCCTCGACCATCGGCAGCCCCGAGCCTGTCAGCGGCCCGAGCGACATCGGATGATCCTCGGAGACGACGCCACGTCCCGCGATGCTCGTCACCATGCCGAGGCCCATGTCGAGAAGGGCGCGGGCGGCGTCGCCCGCCTGCGAAGCACCGCGACCGAGCCATAGCATCGGCCGGCGCGCCGACAGCAGGAGATCGGTGAGCGCCGCCATCTCGGCCTCCGACGGCTCGGGCGGACGCAAGTGCGGCAGGCCCACCGTATCGAGCGCCTGCGGCCGCTCGATCGCCTCGCGCTGGATGTCGAGCGGCACCTCGACCGTCACGGGTCCGCGCGGATGCGACCACGCCGCCGCCACCGCTTGCCTCAGCACGCCGAGCGCATCCTGAGCGTTGCGGATGCGGAACGACGCTTTGCCGGCAGCGCGCATGAGGCCGAGCTGATCGGGAATGTCGTGGATCGTGCCCATGCCGCGATCGACGAATTTCGTCAGCGTCTGGCCGGTCAGATGCAGCACGGGGGTCGACGCGAACTGCGCCTCGACCAGGCCGCCGACAGCATTGGCGGCGCCTGGCCCCGTCGAGGTGATAAGGAGCCCGAGCTTGCCCGTCGCCCGTGCGTAGCCGTCCGCCATATGCGCCGCTCCTGCCTCGCCGCGCGGCGTCACGACCCGCATCCGATTGCGCCGCGAGATGGCATCGAGCATCGGGATGTTGTGCACCGAGACGATGCCGAAGGCGGTCTCGATATCCATCCGGTCGAGAAACTCGGCGATGAGGTCGGCGACGGTGAAGGTCATGGACGGCTCGGGGTGAGGTGGTGGGTGTGGCGAGGGTGGGGGATGACGGGGGCTCAAGGCAAGCGCGGTAACGCCACCGTGGAGCTGGCGCTCGGCGGGCGCATGCCGGTGTGGTTGTTCGATTGTCAAAGAGCGGCAGTGAGCGAGTAGCGAGTAGTCAAGGAGGCCCTTTCTATTCTCTATTCGCAACTCGCTATTCGCTCGGCGAACAGGCATAGCTCCGCCGTCCTCCGGCGGGCACACCGCCAGGCTGAGAGGCAGTTGAGGGGCGCGGGGCGATCGAAAGCCGCGACCGAATAACAATGGGCGGCTTCTGACCGCCCCGCGACGGCGTTTTCGAAGATTGTCTTGGTCACCTCAAAAGCCGAGCTGCTTCGGGGCAAGGCGTCTCACCCTTACCGGACCAAGGTTCTCCCCGCCGCAACCGGATGCGTATCCGATCCCGGCGGAAGCCGTGTCCTCCCGCGCTTCGTCAGACGCCTCTGCAGAAGCGCCCCTCGCCGGGTGACGGGATCGAGTATCCGCGAGCCTTTGGGGCCGGGGATAAATTTGCGCGCGAATGTCTTGGATATGGTGAATGGGAATGAATCGCTTGTGGGTATCGCTGCCCCTCACCCTGCCCTCTCCCCGTACGCTTCGCTACGGGGAGAGGTGGACAGAGCGGCGCGTCCCTAACGCGTTGGGAGGGCGTACTCTCTCCGCCTCTCCCCGCTTGCGGGGAGAGGGCAGGGTGAGGGGCAGCCACAAGGGAGATCGTTGCCAAACCGACTTGCGTCACAGCGGAGACGTCGAAGAAGCTACCGTCAATCGCTCCGGCCCCCCTCACGCCGACAACTTGAACCCCTCGTACCCCTTCGCCGCAACCTCGCGGCAGATCTCGCGGTACGGTCCGACGCCACCGACGAAGGCGAGCATCTTACGCGGCTTGCCCGGCACGTTAGCGCCCATGTACCAGGATTTCGCTTCCGGGTAGAACGTTTGCGCCACGAGCTCGGCGCACTTGGCGTTCCAGGCCTCCTCGGCGTCCGGCGTCGCCTCGATGCGGGTGACGCCCTTCGCGCGGGCTGCCTTCAGCATATCCGTCACCCACTCGACGTGCTGCTCGATCGAGACGATGACGTTGGAGAGGATCGTCGGACTCTGCGGTCCGATGATCGTGAACATGTTGGGGAAGCCCGCGACCGACAGGCCGAGATAGGTCGAGGGGCCGTCCGCCCAGCGCGCCTTCAAGGAGTCTCCACCACGTCCGCGCACATCGATGTGGTTGAGCGCGCCCGTCACCGCATCGAAGCCCGTCGCGCAGACGAGCGCGTCGAGCTTGAGATGCCGCCCTGCAACCGTCGCGCCCGTGGCATCGAACCGCTCGATCGGCGTCTCGTTGACGTCGACGAGATGCACGTTTTCGCGGTCGAAGGTTTCGAGATACCCGTTGTCGACGCACAGCCGCTTCGTCCCGAACAGGAAGCCCTTCGGAATGAGCTTCTCCGCCACCGCCTTGTTCTTGACGCGCGCCCGCATCTTGTCGCGCATGAAGTCGGCGACGATGTCGTTGGCGCGACGGTCGAGCTTCACGTCCGGATAGTTGTAGGAAAAGGCGAGGCCGCCGACCGCATAGTGCCGCTCGAGCGTCTCGAGCACTTTCTCACGCGACTGACTCATGAGCGGCTCGCTCTCGGGCGTGACGAGATAGCCACCCATGTTGGAGCGCATCTCCTCGCGCAGCGCATCCTGACGTGCCTTGAACGCCGCATCGGTCTCGGCCGTCATCGGCTTGTTGAAGGAGGGGATGACGAAATTGGCCGTGCGCTGAAAGACGGTGAGCGATTTGGCCTTCTTCGCGATCAACGGAATCGCGCCGATGGCCGAAGAGCCCGTGCCGATGACGCCGACATCGAGTCCGGTGAAATCGATCGCATCCTTGGGCCACACCGCCGTGTGATAGATCGGGCCCTTGTAGTCGCGGATGCCGGCGATGTCGGGGAGGTTCGGCTGCGACAGCGCCCCCGTCGCCATGATGACGGTCTTGGCGACGATCTTGTCACCGGGCGTGCGCTCGAGCGTCCACTCGCCCTTCGCATCGTCCCACGAGGCTTTCGTCACCCGCGTATTGAAGGTGATGTCGCGCCTGAGGTCGTAGCGCTCGGCGACGTGGGCGAGATAGCGTTGGATCTCCTCGCGATCGGCGTAGCGCTCGCTCCATGTCCACTCGCGAGACAGGGCCTCGTCGAAGGAATAGCTGTACTGGTGGCTCTCGATGTCACACCTGAGGCCTGGATAGCGGTTCCAATACCAGGTGCCGCCGATGTCGCTGCCGGCCTCGAGAACGCGCACGCGCCAGCCGTCCTTGCGCAGACGGTGCAGCAGGTAGAGGCCCGAGACGCCAGCGCCGACGACGACGATGTCGAACTGTTCCATGATCGCTTCCCAACCTCTCAATATCCGGCGACGCCGGTCTGCCAGCTCGGCCCCGCGCCGCCCGTGAAGCATTTCCGCTTGGCGTCGTAGGCGACGGCGGATACCCGCCCGAACGCCCAGCCGCCGGGCTCCTCTTTCTCGACGACGACGGCGTGGCCCATGCCGGCGAGCGCCTGCCGGACCGGCTCATCGATGCGCTCATCGACGCTCGTCGCTCCACCTTGGCAATGTACGCGCGGCTGATCGACCGCCTGCTGCAACGCCATGCCGTGATCGACGAAGTTCAGGAACGTGTGCAGCACGCCCGTCTCGATGCGATAGCCGCCGGAGCCCGAGCCCGCGAACAGCGCCTTGCCCTCGCGCGCCGCAACCATCGCGGGCGCGGCGAAGATCGGCATCTTGCCGGGCGCGAGCGAGTTCGGCAGCCCGGGGCGCGGATCATAGTTCTGCATGGCGTTGTTCAGGAAGAAGCCGAGCTCGGGCACGAACACCATCGAGCCGAAGCCGGAGCCGAGCGACATGCAGGTCGAGGTCATGTTGCCGTCGCGGTCGACCGTGGCGACCTGGCTCGTGCCGTCGCGTTTGGCGAGCGGAACGGAATCGGTCAGCGGTTTCGCGACCGGCTCGTTGCCATTGAACGGCCAGGGGTCGCCCGCCTCGACAGGCCGCGGCAGCGCGCGATCATCGCGCACGAGCTTGGCGCGCAAATCGGCGAAGGCCTTGTTCGTCAGGCCGTTGATCGGGCTCGGCACGAAATCGGGGTCGCCGTAGTGGCGCATGGAGTCGGTAAAGGCGACGGCGAGGGCTTCCGCCACCCAATGCCGATAGAGCAGGCTGTCGGGGCCGGCAGCGGCCAAAACGTAGCGCTCGAGGATGTTGAGCGCCTCATACACCACCTGATCGAAGCAGGAGGTGTAGGCGATGCCGCGATAGGTCGAGGGCGTCTCGAGCAGCGGGCGCGTCTTGTAGGCGGCGAGGTCGGCATCGTCGAGGATGGCGCCGATCGCGCGCATGTAGCGGCCGAAGGTGTCGGCGAGGGGGCCACGATAGAAGCTCTCGGGCCCGTTGGCCGCGACGTGGCGGAGCGTGCGGGCGAGGGCCGACGTATCGAGCTTGGGCTCGGCGCCGGTTGCGAAATCCTTGCGAGGCGGGCGGCCTTCGGGCATCAGCGCCGCTTCGGAATCGGCTGGCAAACCGATGCCGGGAGCCCGCGCCGCGATCGTCAGCTTGTCGGCGAAGGAGAAGGCGACGCCCGCCTCGGCTGCCTCGATCGCCGGTTGCAGCACCTGCGCGAACGGCAGCCGGCCATAGCGCGCGTGCGCCTCGCCGAAGCCTTTGATGGCGCCGGGGACGGCCGGCGCCAGCACGCCGTCCATCGCCTTGTTGCCCTTCGTGAAGGGGTGGCCATAGTAGGTCGGCGCGCCGCCGCCCTCGACCTCGAAGAGATCGGGCCGGGCCTTCAACGGCGCCCGGCAGTAGGCGTCGATGGTGACGTGGCGCTGCTCCTTTTGCAGCCAGATCGAGATGTGGCCGTAGCCGCCGATCCCGCAGGAGGCCGGCTCGACGACGAAGGACGTGAAGGCTGCCGCCACCAGCGCGTCGATGGCGTTGCCGCCCTCCTGCAGGATCCTGACGCCCGCCTCCGCCGACAAGGGATGCCCGCCCGCGACGACGCCGTTCTCCGCCTCGACGGGCGTGTGCGTGTAGGTGGGCCGGCCGCGGATCATGTGAGCCTCACGCGGCGATCTTGTGCTCGGCGAACAGCGCCACGATCGCCTTCTCGCCCTGTGGAGCCATAATGTGCGCGCCGCCGACGCCCTTGATCTCGCGCAATCCTTGGATGATCTCGGCGCAGATCTTGCGGCCTTCCTTGGCTTGGTCCGCCGCGCCTTCCATCCGCGCGATGATCGGCTCCGGCACGTTCACGCCGAACAGGTTGGCGTTCATCCAGCGCGCGGATTTCACCGAGCCCAACGGTCCGACGCCCATGATGAAGAACGCTTTCTCGGTGACGCCGAAATCGGCGAGCCGCGTCATGTAGCGCTTCACCATGTCGAGGTCATAGACGAACTGAGTCTGGAAGAAATCGGCCCCGGCCTCGATCTTGCCGAGGATGCCCTTGGGCTCGAAATCGGGTTTCGGATCCTGAGGCGAATCCGCCGCCCCGAGAAACAGTCGCGGGGCGGGATCGATCTTGCGGCCCGACGGAAACGCACCGGTGTCGCGCAAGGCCCGCGCGGTGGACAGCAGCCCGCGGCTGTCCAGATCGACGACCGGTTTCGCCTCCGGCTGATCGCCCTTGTCGATGCTGTCGCCGTGCAGGCAGAGGATGTTGGGAATGCCGAGCGCGGGGGCGCCGATGTAGTCGGCCTGGATCGCCAGGCGATTGCGATCGCGCACCGTGAACTGCAGGATCGGCTCGATGCCGTGGCGGGCGAGGATGGCGGCCGCTGCCATCGGCGCCATGTGCGCTTTGGCGCCGGCGCCGTCGGTCACGTTGCAGGCGTCCACCAGGCCCTTGAGCGCGCCGGCCTTCGCCAGAACGGCGTCGGCGCTCGCGGCATCCGGTGGCGTCATCTCGGCGGTCAGAACGAACGTCCCAGCGCGGAGCTTGGCCTCCAGCCGGCCATCGGATTTTAGTGTGGTCATGGCGTCCCCTTGATTGCGGCGGAAACCTAGACGAGGGCGTAGGCGTCGGATAGGGGCCCCAGCGCCTCGGGCGGTTGCGGGCGGCGCATGGGTCGGAACGGGCGGGACAATCGGCTTGCTTGCCTCGCCCTCACCCAGCGCCTATCAGGGGTGAGGCTCGAAACATCCCGGGAGGCGAGCGTGGCGGCCCTACGCGATCTCATCCGCAGCATTCCGGACTATCCCAAGCCCGGCATCATCTTCCGCGACATCACCACCCTGCTCGGCGACCCGGCGGGCTTCCGCGAGAGCGTCGAGAGCCTCGCCGCACCGTTCAAGGCCCAAGGCGTCGAGGCGGTCGCCGGCATCGAGGCGCGCGGCTTCATTTTGGGCGGCGCGGTCGCGCACGTGCTCGGCACCGGCTTCGTGCCGATCCGCAAGAAGGGCAAGCTGCCCTGGCGCACGATCGGGCAGGACTACACGCTCGAATACGGCGTCGACGTCATCGAGATGCACGAGGACGCGATTACGCCGGGCCGCCGCGTGCTGCTCGTCGATGACCTGATCGCCACCGGCGGCACGGCCGAAGCCGCCGCCAAGCTCATCCAGCGCTCCGGCGGCACGCTGATCGGCGCCGCCTTCATCATCGACCTGCCGGACCTCGGCGGCATGATCCGCTTAGGCGAGCTCGGCATCGCCTGCCACGCACTGGTCGCGTTCGAGGGGCATTGAGCGTCCGACCCCTTTCTATGGGGGAGGACCGCGCGCCTTGAACTTGAGGGCGCAGCCGTCAGGTCCTTAGGCGCGCCTAGGTGGGGGTGGTCGTGCCGCAATCACGGCGGTGGCGAGTGCCGAACGAGCACCCCACCTGGGATCGCCTAGAGTGCTTCCGGAAAAGTGCGAAGCGGTTTTCCGATGAGAAGCACGACAATCCAACAACCCAAGGGTTTAGCTGACCGCTAAACCCAAGGTGATCCGTCCTCCCCATAGAAAGGGGGAGGCAGGGCTCCGGCACGCCTTTGTTTCATTCGGCGGGCTCAACCCGCCCCACGGCCCTCGACCAGGCTTCGCCTACTGATCGACCCGATCCACATTATACGATACCAGCCCCGACTCGTGCCGCGCCATCCTCACCTCGGCGTGGGCGCCGGGGGGTGGCATGAAGGCGAGCAGGCTCACGGCGTCGATCTCCTTGCCGTCGTCGAGCTTGACGTGCACCGTGAAGCCGCCCTTGCGCGAGAAGCTGCGCTCCGAGCTCACCACCGTGCCATCGAGCGTCGCCGTCTCGACCGTCTTGTCGATCAGTGTCGTGCGCTCGTAGGTGAGAAACACGTAGGCGCCGAAAACGACGCCGAGCACGAGCACGGCGATCACCGAGCGCTTGATCCGCTCTTTCCAGATGAGGCGGGTCAATGCCCGCTCGCGCTCGGCACGCATGGCTCTGTTCTCCGTCTTCGATCGGCGCCGCTTATGTCATGCCCCGGACGAGGCGACGTGAGGACATAAGGCCGCGTCGCATGCGGCTCCCAATCATCTGAGTTGCAGCGACGCCGCTGCCTGCACGTTGAGCGCCTCCCCGCCTGCTGATAGCAATCGGAGCATGATCGCGCTCCAAGACTTGGCCTCGGGCAACAAACGCAAGCTCGCCGAAGCGCTCGGCGACATCGAGCGCCGCGCAGGCGAGCCCGAGGTCGTGGCACTACTGGACGAGGCTTACGCTCAGCCCAAAGGCACCGTCATCGGCATCACCGGACCGCCCGGCGTCGGCAAGTCGACCTTGATCAGCGCGCTCATCGGCCACTGGCGGCGCGCCGGATTGACCGTCGGCGTCATCGCCGTCGACCCCTCCTCCAAGATCTCCGGCGGCGCGCTGCTCGGCGACCGCGCCCGCATGACGAGCGATCCAGCCGACTCTGGCATCTTCATCCGCTCGCTCGCGGCCCGCGGCCGGCTCGGCGGCCTCGCCGACATCGCCTTCGCGAGCATCGTGCTGATGCGCGCTGTCTTCGACCGCGTGCTGGTCGAAAGCGTCGGCGTCGGCCAGTCGGAGGCCGAGATCGTGGCGGTGGCGGACACCGTGGTGCTCTGCATCCAGCCGGGCTCGGGTGACGCCCTGCAATTCATGAAATCCGGCATCATGGAGATCCCGGCCATCGCCGTCGTCACCAAGGCCGACATGGGCGCCGCCGCCGATCGCGCGGTCGCCGACTTGAAGAGCGCAATGATGCTCTCGGCGCCCGCCGCGTGGGACATTCCGGTGCTGGCGTTGGCGGCGACGAGCGGTCAGGGTATCGAGGATCTCGACGCCGCGCTCGATCGCCATGCCGCGTTCCTGGCGAAAACCGGCGCGCTGGTCGCGGGGCGCGGGGCACAGGCCCGGGCGTGGATCGAGAGCGCCGTGAAAGCGGACGCCGGCGCACGCGGCGTGGCCCTCGTGCAAGACGCGCTCGACGGTTGCGAGAGCGCGCCGTTTGGCCTGCAGCAAACGTTGCTCGCGCGGCTCGAGGTGCGGCTCGAAGCGCCTCGGTGACGGTCATGCCGCCCAAACTCCGGCTGACCGGATGCGACGTGACCCGTAGGGCGCAATAGGCCTCTTCAGGCCGTATTGCGCCACCCGCGGGCAACGGCTCACACGCTCACGCGACCTCCCCCAACGATGGCCTCCCTCGTGGCGGCGCAATACGGCCCCGAAGGTGGGGCCTATTGCGCCCTACGGCCGCGCGGTGATCGACTGGGCTCAGCTTCAGTCGTCGAAATCGATCGGCGGCCGGTTTCGCAAGTGCTGCGGGCGCAGCGTGCTCGCCGGCAACACGAACAAAAGCCCGACGGCCGGCGGGAAGATAAAGCTCCAGAACGCCCAGCTCTGGCCATTTCGCCCCGTACGCGGCGCCTTGTAGAGCGCGACCGCGGCAGCCGCGATCGCGGCCAATCCCCAGAACGTGATGATGAACGGTGTCATGCGGCGCTCGTTGGCGTTTGCTTGATTCGGATGCAGCCCTAGGCGCTCCGCGTGACGAGATCAAGGCCTACACGGCTTAGCCATCCTACGGTCACGCTCGGGCCATGCTCGCAGCGTCTCATGCGAAATCCGCAGAAAGCGGAGCACCGCTTAACGCCGGATTAGCCAGTTTTGGCGCAGACTGCCTCCGTTAAGGGCCCGGATGTCCGGGACGCGTGCTGGGTTGTCATGAGTCGAAGCCGCACCACAGGATCGCATCACCGGCTGCTCGTCGCCGTGAGCCTTGTTGGCATCGCGATCGGCGCATCGGTCTCGGTGCTGGCCGTCGCCTCGCCCGAGCCACTTGCGCCCGAGGCGGGCGTCGCACTGGCGCGCACGAGCCTCGCCGCCTCCGCCTTCTCGCCCATCGACATCACCGCGGCGCCGCCGTTCTCCGCCGACGGCAAGGGGCCACGCGCCGACCGCGTCGGCGCTCTCGACCCGGCCGCGACCACAGCTGAGATCCCCGCCCCGCGCCTCGCCTGGACCGGCGCCATCGCCCGGACCGCCCGCACCGATCTCGCCGATCCGCTCGGGCACGGCTATCTCCAGCTTCCCGTGACGCTCGCCAGCGGCGGCGTCGCCGTGCCGAGCCTGTCGGCCTCCGACGGCTTCTCGAGCGCCGGCTACTTCCTCGCCTCCGCGCCCTTCGCAGGTGTCGATGCCTCGGGCGGCGACGGCGAGGATTTGCGACCGGTCAATCGCGCGCTCGTCGTCGAGGGCTCGGTCGTCGGCGAAGCCAATGGCCGGAAGATCTTTTTCGGCGGCCTGTCGGAGGCCGAGTTCCGCGCCAAGGAGAAACGGTGCCTCGCCACCGCGATCTACTTCGAGGCGCGCGGCGAATCCATTCGCGGCCAGCAGGCGGTGGCGCAGGTCATCATGAACCGCGTGCGCTTGAACTATTATCCCAACACCATCTGCGGCGTCGTCTACGAGGGCGCCGACCGGCTGAACAGCTGCCAGTTCTCCTTCGCCTGCGACCGCCGCGCCGACGTGCCCAAAGAGAAGCGCGAGTGGGAGATCGCCAACGAGGTGGCGCAAGACACGGTCGACGGCAAGATCTGGCTGCCCGAGGTCGGCACCGCGAGCCACTACCACGCGACCTATGTGTCACCGTCCTGGACGCGCATGATGACTCGGACGACGCGCATCGGCATCCACGTCTTCTACCGCGGCAAGTTCTTAGGCCCCGTGGACATCGCATCCAGCGGCGAGGATCCGAGCGCGCATACGCCGTAGACGGCGGTCGGTCTTGCGTCGGCAGCCGAGCGGCGGGCCCGACGAGCAAGGTGGTTAGCGGTCCTACCGCCCTAAACGGGGCTCCCGGACGCGCTCGAGCGGGCCGCCGCGTCGCGGGCCGGCCCCTCTCCGAAGCGCGAAAGCGGCGTCGATCGGATCGCCAGCGACGTGCAGGCCAGACCGGCCCCCCTCATGCGCAGTCCGCGGTTTGCATGAGCTTGCGAAGTTGGGTTGCGCCAGCCGGCGAGGCGCTCTGGTCTGCTCCTGCGCATAGGCCGGGTTGTGGCCGACCTTGCGGCCGGCGTTGCGCTTCAACTTGCGAGCGATCGTCGATGGCGCGCGATCCAGACTTGCCGCGATTTTTCGGATCGACTGGCCGGCTTGGTGACGGCTGGAAATCTCGCACTGGCCCTCCAATGGCAACCGGGCGCAGGTTCGTTCCATTGCAGCACCTCACGGGCAAGGTGTTGCACTTCGTTTGTGAATTTAGGCTGCCCTCATGCCCTCCTCCCCCCCGGAATTCCGGTCGAGCCCGCCTTTCGCAAGCCCGATCGACCGGCTTGGCGCAGTCGTCTTGCCAAGCCCGGGGTGCGCCGCTATCTAGAGGGCTCGGAGCGCCCCGTTTTCGAGGCACCGATCGGTTGCCGCCTTAGCTCAGCTGGTTAGAGCACCAGATTGTGGATCTGGGGGTCCCCCGTTCGATCCGGGGAGGCGGTACCAATAAAATCAATAAGTTAGCCCACTTCGGCACTCCAACCCAAGCCCTTTGGGTAGCACATGGGTAGCAGAATCTATCGCGCTTTCAGGTCCCGTTGAGTTCCTTTGGGCTCGGTCTGCGCCCAGTCCGGGGGACCTGTGGATAACTCGCAGAACGATCCCACCAGCTTGCTAAACTGCGACCATGCCCGACACACCGGGACCGGCCGCGACCAACGACGACACCGATTTCACCCTTTCGATCGAAGAGGTCGCTGGTCGCTATTCCGCCGCCGGCCACCCAAGAACGCTCCGCACACTGCAGCGCTACTGCGCTTCGGGACATCTTGATTGCCGCAAGGCGGCGACCGCTCTCGGCGACAAGTACTTCATCACGCCGCAGTCGGTCGCTCGTCACATTGCTCAGGTCGCTGAGCTCGCGGCCCTTGGGGTGAGCGCGATCAGTCGCGACAGGCCGCGTCAGGACGCCCACACGCACCCTATTCCGTTTCCCAGCGACAGTGAGCGACAGGCCGCGGTCATCCGCGACATGTCAAACACAGATAGCGAGAGAGCCGATCGCAATGCGCCTCAAACCGGCAATCACGCCTCGACGCCTCGGCTCGACCCGTCGCGACAAGCCGCGACAGGAGACAGCGCAAAGGTGACGATACGGCTGGAGGCCGAAGTCGATCGACTGAAGGACGACATCACGTTCTTACGGCAGCAGATCACCACCAAGGACGATCAAATCGCCTCGCTGCTCGAGCGCGACAAGGAAACGAACTTCCTGGTGCGCGGACTGCAGCAGATGCTGACGCCGCTCCTCAGTAACTCGCAGCCAAGGCCACCGCAGGAACCGGAACAACCTCGCTATTAAACTATGTTGATAACGGCTCCGGCATCGATGGCAGGCGCTATAATGAAATAAACTGACGTATGGAGCATGTTTCAAACCGTCTTGCTATCATCCATCGAAACATCGAGATCGTCGGCGCCGATCCTGTCACCCGGCACGGCTTTACACAAGTCCCCAATGCCGTCTTGATAGACAAACGGCTTTCCGTCGGCGCCAAGCTCGTCTACGCCATGCTCCTCAAATACGCCTGGGGAGTTGATGGCTGTTTTCCAGGCCAACAGAAGCTCGCGGACGACATGGGAGCGGGGGAGCGAAGCATCCGAACCTACTTGAAAGAGCTCGAATCCGTAGGCTTCCTCGAGGTGAAGCAAAGGGGATTAGGCAAGACCAATCTCTACCGCCTTCATCTCACGGTAAAGCGACGCTCCTGAACCTACCGGAACAGACCGGCAAATTCTGCCGGTCTGGAGCGGCAAGCCTGGCCGGTCCTGAACGGCAAATTCGGCCACTCATACAATATAAGAATACTAAGATTTAATAATACTCAGAATGCGATGCATTTTCATTTAATCAGAACGCATTGACAGACATCCAAATCCGTGTCGCAAAACAGATATTGTGCGACATGATTTTCGTTTGTCAAATTCGGCGCTGAAGCGCTTACCTGCTCCGACAAGTTCACCCTGAAGACGTCGATCTTGACGACGCCCATTTTCATAGTGTGGTTCGATTTCAGCGACACGCTTCTATCGTACACGGCGCAAGTCGCGATGCTTTTGCCCCGCGTCCGATAAAAGCCCTGGGTACCTATGACACGTATCCACAGGACCCCAGCTTATACGGCCTGACCTTCGAAAATGCTTGAAAAACAACGTGAAGCCTGCCCCGTCGGTCTGCGTGCGCAGCCCGACCAAATGCGGCGCGCGGTGGTAAAGGAATGGAACGGCTGGTCGGAAGGATTGATGTTGGCGATGCCGTGCACGAAAGGCCAGGCTCCGCTTGAGCGCGTCGCCCGGCCAATCGAGGCACTCCCTTGATTTCGGCGATTGCGCCGCATTTGGTCGGCCTGCTTTGCAGGCGACCTCGGGCCTTCAACGCTATCGAACACCGGCGTCCGAAATCGCTTCGCTTTTCGAACACCGGCGTCACGATAGGCATGGCCCTCGCCCTACGGGCTTCGCTTCGCTCCGGTCTACCGACGGGGCAGGCTTCAAAATCGAGGGTCAGGCCGGAACCAAGACCAAACCCACAAAGAAATCCCGATAAGCGCCCAAGGCGAACCCGCAACCGGACGGCCCCATCGACAGCACTCTCCCCAGCCCACCGAAAGACATACGTCCAACCGCCGTCTACAATGATGAAGTAATCGAGAAGCCCGCGCTCAGCGGGCGGCGTCTGTGCCCGCCATGCTGTCACCCCCAAATGAACGGCATGTCCGAGCTCATCACTGCGATGTGCTCTGCGGATGGGCGCTGCCCTATGAACGTGAATGATGTTCGCATTGGCACGACGACACGCGGCTATCAGCTCGCAGCCCCCGTCGCGCTCACGCGCGCGGATCTCGCCTCGCACCTTCATATGATTGGCGGAACCGGAGTCGGCAAGACCAACTTGCTGCGTACCCTTATCTATGCCGATCTCTCGCACGGACGAGACTTCGCGGTTCTGGACCCGCTTGGAGGTCTCGCCGAAGCGATCGTCGACGCGGTCCCGGTCGAGCGAACAGAACGTGTGGTCTATTGGGACCCGGGGGCAGAACTCGATCGTTGCATCAACTTCAATCCCCTCTTCCAGGTCCCGGTCGATCGCCGGCATTTGGTGGCAGATGGAGTCGTCGCGGCCTTCATGCACATCTGGAACGCGAGCCTCGAGGAAACGCCACGTCTCACCTACTGGCTCTACAATGCGCTCCGGCTCCTTCTCGATGACGAGCGCGAAGGGCCGACGCTGCTGGGGTTGCCGAAATTGCTCGTGAACGAGAGCTATCGCGAGTTCTTGCTGAAGCAGTGCCGCGACCCGATGGTGAAGTCGATCTGGATGAATGAATATGCGGGCATGGATGAACGATTCCGGGCCGTCGTCGTCTCACCGATCCAGAACAAGGTGGGTCTTCTGCTCAGTCCCCCAACCCTTCGCAACATCCTTGGCATGCATCGGCCAACGCTCGACCTTCGGCGGCTCATGAACGGGGGCGGCTCGATCATCTGCAATTTTGCGAAGGGTGTGCTTGGGCAGACCGGCTCGAAACTTCTGGGCGCGTTGGTCGCAACGGCGATCGCGCAAGTGGCCGAGGAACGCACGACGGTTCCCCCCCATCAACGCCGGCCCTTCACCATGTACACCGACGAGCTACAAAACTTCGTCACGCCAAGCTTTGCCACAACACTCTCCGAAGCGCGCCAGCTCGCACTGTCCTTTGTCGGGGCTCACCAATATCTCGCCCAGCTCCCCGAGAATGTGCAGAACTCCCTCATTGCCAACGCCGGATCGAAGTTCGTCTTTCGGATCTCGAGTGACGACGCACGTCGCCTCGCGCATGATCTCGATATCGACAATCTGTCGATGCTTGCCGGAACATCAAATCACTACGCTTGGTGCAAGCTCTTGAGGAACGGCTTGCCTTCCGATGCCTTGCTCGTCGAAATGGACGAAGCTGAGCCGCCGACACGAGGTCGTTCGCACGCGGTAAAGCGCCAGAGCAATGCCATCCATACGCGACCGAGGGCCATCGTCGAGGCAGCGATCCTGCGCAGCATCACCGACACATTCTCTTGATGCCCCCACGGACGACACATCTCGGAAAACTCCTAGGTTACCACCGTGCTCGGCGCCATCAAGGCGCGGCCTCGAAATTGAGGGCCGCAACTCCGCGCGAAGCACCCGGCCTTGACCGCGCCTGCGCACGGCGGAACAAGCGAAGGCGGCCGGGACGAAGAACGCTCCGCATGGGGCCGAACCAAGAACGTCCGTAGGAAAGAGTGAACGGCTGCGTCGGACCGCGATGATCTGATATGTCGGCTATGCGGACTTACCGACGATCCGGCTCCTAGCCCTCCAGCGTCTGCTTTCTTGATGAAGCCGGTATCGGCGAGATCTGATCAGCGAGATAGGCGGCGTCGTCACCGACGCCGAATAACAACCCGGATTTGAACGTGTGCATCCAGTGCAACCCGAGAAAGGTCAGCCCGGGACAGGTTGACACGCCGCGGCTTTGAATCGGCGCACCGGACTTGTCGAATACGGGAAGCCTGATCCAACTCAGATCATACGCGTAACCGGTGCACCAAACGACCGAAGAGATGCCCTCACCCGCCAGATCCAGAGACGGCCGAGACGGTATTGGATCCGACGACACTCGCTCACCACGCTCGATGGGAACGTCGAGCCCGCTCTTGGCGGCAAACTCATCGACCTGCCGGCGGAAATCCCAGTAAGCGCGATCAGCGTCTGACAAAACGGACTCAGCATTGTCAGAGAGCGCGAGCCTCCCGTTGTCGATGGCATTCAAGTTTCCAAGAACCACCACACCCTTCGCCGCGAGGTCGCGAACGTTCGCGTCGTGGCCACCATCGACGGCGGTCACGACGACCGACGGTGGAAACACGCGGCTCGGGAAGCTGTCGAGGGTGACATCGAACCGTCCCATCTCTTGGAACCACCAGGCCATATCGTGTCCCCGGTAGCGACGGGGTACCCGCCGATGTGGACCGACACACAGGTAGATCTTTCTACCATCGTGAAGCAGATCCTCGGCGATCTGGTAGCCTGATGCACCGCTGCCCACGATCAGCACTGCCCCATCGGGCAATTGCTGCGGATTCTTGTAGTCGTTTGCGTGGATTTGAGTGGTTCCGCTGCCGAGCCTCTTTGAAAAATCGGGTATGCTTGGTCGTTGAAACGGGCCAGTGGCGATAACAACTCGATTGGCGATCAACGACTCGTTGCGCGTTTGCACGACGAAGCGCGAGCCCTCCTGAGTGAGTGAGGTCACTTCAACGCCTGTCCTCACGGGGGCGTCGATTGAGATTGCATAGTCACGAATGAACCGGGCAATTTCGTCACGATTCGAGAAGGCGTCGGGATCGCAGCCCGTCAGCGACTTTCCTGGAAGCTGCACCATCCAGTTCGGGAATTGGAAGTGAAGCGTGTCCCATCGCTCGCTCAGCCACCGCTCGGCGATGCGGCCGCGCTCGAGTACGATGTGCTCGCGGCCTCGTTGCTTCAGCTGGTAGCTCATGGCCAGGCCCGCCTGACCACCACCAACGATGATCGTGTCGTGCTCTTCCATTTTGCTTACTGCAGACATCTTCATCTCATCTGAAGAGAAACGTGTTTCTGTAGAGCCGTGTGCCAAGGTCGTAGGCTTCGAGAGCGAGCCGGCGCCTCGGGTAGCTGACAAGCCTTCGCTTGGGTATCGCTGGCGAAACGCTTTCGCCGAGAGCAAGCTGTGCAAGCAGTTTTCCGAAATAGGCGTTCGGAGCGATCCCCCGCCCATTGCAGCCGATGGTCGCAAAAATACCTGGCCGGGGCTCGACCAGGTGAGGCAGTTGATCGATCGTCTGACCGATGAAACCTGACCAGCGGTAGCCCCATTCGAATCTCGGTGCGAATGGGTAGGCGTATTTGAGCGCCCGTGAAACCCACCGGTCGCTCTTTGCGTGGACGGGAAGGAACCCGATCGACCCGACGTGCAGCCTGCCCTCGGGGTCATAGCGGAACCAGAGCGGAATCTTATGCGTGTCCCACATCGCTCCAGACCCCGGCAGAATACGCCGTCGCCAGTCCTCTGGCAGTGGATCGGCAGTCGCGATGCCGAACGCTCCCAGCGGCATAATCTCCTCTTTGACGCCCGGAACGAGCGAGTCGCTGTAGGCATTCGTCGACAGGATCACCTTGCCGGCGAAGATCGTCGATGACCCCGCGATTGCCTTCCAGCCGCCGTTGTGCGGCTCCAATTGAGCGACCCGCATGCCGGTGGCGATGCGAAGACCAACAGAAACGGCCGCCCGCGCCAAACCTCGAATATACGCAAGGGGCTGTATCGTGAAGCTGCGATAATCGATGAATGCAGCCTTGTATCGTGGTGATCCGTTTAAGACCTGCAGGTTCGAGCCATAGATCATCTGGACATTGGCGCCCATTCCCTGCCAGTCAGCAGCCTGTGCCTCGAATTGGCGTGTCTTCTCAGAGGTGGTCGCGCAGCGAATGATCGGGCGATCGTCCGTGAAGCAAGCGATACGGTGCTTGTCGATCAAGCCTCTTACGAGATTGGGCGCATTGCCGAGCTCCTTGATAAAGAGATCGGCATCGAAATCGCTTCCAAGTCGTTTGCGTATCTCGCCGGGGCTCATGAAGAGCCCCGCGTTGACCTGGCCTGCATTGCGACCGCTTGCGCCCGAGCCGATCTCTTGCGCCTCGACAAGGAGAACTCGGGCACCCTTTTCTGCGCAGGCAAGTCCGGCCGTCACTCCATTGAACCCACCGCCGATAATCAAGACATCGCAAGTCTCTGAGCGATCGAGCTGGACGCTCTCCGGCCTCGGCCCGCCTGTAGCCGACCACATGCAGTCCGACATCGTCGGCTCTTCGCCGACGAGGTACGGCCGATCTCCCCTAGCCATCCGTCCACTCCTTTTCTTGCCCCGCGCGCTTGGCGATTGCCACTGCGTCTCGAGAAGGCGCGAAGACAGCATGAGTTCGATCAAACGTATAGAGAGGCACATAGGACTCGGCGCATTGCGCTAGCTCGACGACGGAATGCAGGATGAAGTCGACCGTCTCGTCGGGAAGCAGGAAACTGAGGTTCAGACGCGTGAAGCCTGGCTTGCTGATCTCGTTGCCTGCCATGATGTCTTGTCGGAGCCGCTCGGACGTTTCGTCATCGATGCCGAGCAACCGATGCACGTAAGGACCAGCGCAGGCGCAGCCGCCCCGGGCCTGGATGCCATAGAGGTCGCTCAGAAGCCGGGTTACGAGCTGTTGGTGTATGTAGCCCCCCGAGCTGTCCCGCACCCGAAACGAGAAGATCGGCAGTCGCGGCGCATCAAGGGTACCGAGGAGATCGAGCGCCGGAACATTGGACCAGGCCGCGAGCGCCTTCTGCTTTAGCTCCTGATTGCGCCGCTCGATGAACGTGGTACCGAGGACATCCTTGACAGCGAAAGCGAGCGCCGCGCGGACGTCGCCAATGACGTTGGGCGTGCCTGCTTCCTCTCGTGACTCGAGCTTGGTGCTGTAGTCATGCCCCTTTCTATTGACGAACCGGACCGTCCCACCCCCTGCCAAGGACGGCACGCGACTCGATACGGCGTCCCGTCGCACGACTAGAATGCCCGATGCTCCCGGCCCACCGATGAACTTGTGCGGAGAGACTACTATTGCATCGATTTCCGCGTCGGACTCAGGACACATCGAGATCGGTAAGTAGGGCCCTGCGCCTGCATAATCCCAGACCATCCGCCCACCGGCAGAACGGACCATCCGCGTCACCGTCGGAACATCCGTCAGCACACCGGTCACGTTGGACGCGGCGGAAAAAGCTGCGATGGTCAGATCGAACTCCGACGAAGTCTGCAGAGCTGACGCCAACGCATCGAGATCGGGACCACCCGTCTTGGCCTCTGCGATCTCAATGATCTCTGCTCCACTCTCACGCCAGGGCAGGATGTTTGAGTGATGTTCGTAGGGTCCGATAATGACGCGGGCTCTCCGCCCCGCCGCGATAGCACTCGAGAGCCCAAGCAGGCAGACAAGCCGGTTGAGCCCCGCCGTCGCTCCTGAGCCCGCAAAGATGACTGCGTGGTCATCCGTCGCGCCGCACCACTCCCCGATACGGCCACGCGCTGCCGCGCGGAGCTTGGTCATGAAGGCGCCGCAGAACGACGCCTCCGTATGACTGTTGGCGTAATAGGGCAGCACGAGCTCGAGAATGAATTCCTCGATCTGAAGCAGAGCGCGACCCGACGCGACATAGTCGGCGTAGACGAGCCGCTTTGTCCCAAACGGTCCTTCGATTTCGGCAGCCTTGCCGATGAGGCCGCATTGCAGTCGCTCGACGAGACGAGGGCCGCAAAGCATCTCGCTGAACTCCTCGATCAAATCAACCGGCGGGGCTGTGCTCAATCTCGCACGCTGCATCTCGTTGTTCCCTTTCCGTCACGCTCGAGGAATCATACGCCGGACCAACGATTGACTCTTCTCCGAATATCTGCGACGCGACGCCTATATCGGATCAGGTGATCGCCATGCCACAGAAATTCGATGCGATTGATCTAAGACTGCTCGCTGTGCTGCAGAACGACGCCAGCCTTACGCAGCGCGAGATCGCGGAGCGGGTGGGCATTTCTCAGAACGCCTGCTGGCGGCGCCTGCAGAGGCTCGCCGCTGACGGCTTCATAAGAGGTACGCGAACCCTCGTCGATACGAAGGCACTCGGTTTCGATCTCACCGTCTTTGTGATGATCAAAACGCGCCACCATTCGAAGGACTGGTCCGAGAAGTTCCGGAAGCACGTCGAGCGAATTCCAGAGGTGATGGACTTCCATCGCATCGGCGGCGAATGGGACTACATGATCAAAGTTGTGACGCGAGGCATGAGCGGCTACGACGCGTTCTATCAAAAGCTAATCACCGGCTTCGACCTTGCTACGGTCACTGGCATCTTCTCGATGGAAGGGATCATCGAAGAACGGGTCGCAGATCTGACGCGGCTGAAGTGAGCGTCGCTCAGAAGGGCGCCGCTACCACAATCGGTTGCTCGTGGGTCAAGACCCTCGGTTTTGCAGAATGATTGGGTCGTCTGATAGAGGCACACACCCGTTCGAGCAAATTTAGGGTGAGGAATCTCGTAGTCAGATCGACTACCGTAGCTTTCGTATCGGTTTCGCCGAAAAGGCAATGCACGATGACCAGCACCAAGGCCCTCGAGTTACTCTCGACCCAAGTTGCCAGGGATCTCGATTATATCAAGTATCCAATAGACAAGTGGGTGGTGCCGGCCAGACACCCAACAGGCCAGCACGTCTACGATGTCGCTATTGTCGGTGGTGGTCAGAGCGGGATGGCTATCGCCTTCGCGCTGTTGCGCGACAGGGTCGACAACATCGTTGTCTATGATCGTCGCCCACGCGGCTTCGAGGGGCCATGGAATACGACGGCCAGGATGCTGACGTTGCGCACGCCAAAGCACTTGCCCGGTGTGGATCTCGGCATTCCGAGTCTGACACCACGCGCCTGGTTCACAGCCAAATACAGTGCGACCGCCTGGGACTCCCTCGACAAGATCTCGAAGGAGGACTGGCAGGAATATCTCCTCTGGTGCCGCGACACACTCGATCTGCCGATCAGGAATCTAATTGACGTCACATCGATCGTTCCAGAAGGCGACGTGTTCCGCGTCGCTATCCGCGATTGCTCGCTGCAAAACAGCGACGTACCACCTCAATACGTGCTTGCTCGACATGTCGTTCTCGCGACGGGCGCTGAGGGCAGCGGCGACTGGGAGGTGCCCAAGTTCATCACCGAGGCGCTACCGAAGCATTATTACGCCACGACAGGCGATGTCTTCTCGTTCTCGAAGCTCAAGGGGAAACGCGTCGCGGTTCTCGGCGCCGGCGCCTCCGCATTCGACAATGCATCGACAGCGCTCGAGCACGGCGCCAGTCAAACAGTCGTGTGCATCCGCCGCAAGGAAATCCAGCGGATCAACCCGCAGGTCTGGATGGCGAAGGCGGGTTTTTTGCGCCATTTCGGCGATCTCAGCGATGAGTGGAAGTGCCGGTTCATGGAATACCTCTTCAGCATGAACATCCCCGCTCCCCAAAGCGCCTACGATCGCTTCTCGAAATTGCCCGGTGCCGCAATTCGCGCCAACGCAGGTTGGAAATCGGTTCGGCTGGTCAAGGGCGAAAAGGGCGACGAAGTCGAGATCACGATGGAGGCCGGTGACCATATCCGGGTCGATTTTCTGATCGCGGCTGTCGGATTCAAAATCGACTTCGGGCTGCGGCCTGAGCTGGCCAAATTCTCCGACAAGATCGCGCTCTGGAACGACCGGATCACGCTGCCGAAGTCGGTGCCAGCGGTGGTGGGCACCTATCCTCATCTTGGCCCGACCTTCGAGCTTGAGGAGAAAATACCTGGTACCGCACCTTACCTCAGAAGAATTCGCAACTTCACGTATGGCGCCATGGTGAGCATGGGCTTGTCGGGCTCCGCTCTGAGTGGCCTCCGGATTTCAGTGCCGCGCCTAGTCTCAGGGATCACGAGAGACCTCTTTATCGAGAGCGCTGCCGACCAGTTCAAGGGCCTGACCGCGCATTCCGATCTCGAGCTCGTGGGCCCGTTGGACTTCCGGCGCACCGAGGCCACAGCCTCTTGAGTGTGCGAGGTCGCCCAACAGCGCTCGCTCAAACGCATCCCTAGATCACCCAGCTGACGAGGCAATCACCGTGTCAACCTATAGCGCGCCCTATCTCTGGATCGATGGCGAGCGAATCTTGGACGGGCGGGCAACGCGGCCGGTTGTCGACCCTTCGACAGGTGAGAAGATTGCGGAGCTGCCCTGCGCAAATTCGGACGATCTCGAAAGGGCGCTGCAATCCTCGCAACGCGCTTTTGAGATCTGGCGGAACACACCAGCTTTGGACCGCAGCCGCATCCTCAACGCGGCGGCCCTCCGCTTGCGGCAACAGCAGGCGGAAATCGCCCGCACGATCGTGATGGAGCAGGGTAAGCCCCTGGCCGAAGCCATGGGGGAAGCCGGCGGCTTGGCCGATCTCTTCGAATGGTATGCAGGCGAAGCCCGTCGCATCTATGGACGTACAATCGCGCCGCGCTTCAAGTCGAACCGGCAAATCGTCAGCCCCGAGCCGATTGGCCCCGTTGCCGCTTTCTCTCCGTGGAACTTTCCGGTCGTCACCGCTGGACGAAAGATCGCCACCTGCCTCGCTGCCGGCTGCACCTGCATCATCAAACCGCCGGAGAATACGCCCGCCTCTCCCCTTATGATCGCAGCAGCGCTCCAAGAAGCGGGACTTCCGGCCGGAGCTCTTAACGTCGTCTACGGCGACCCTGAAGCGATTTCTCGAGCCTTGATCCTGTCGCCCATAGTCCGCAAGATCACATTGACGGGCTCGACGGTCGTCGGCCGCAAACTCTCAATGCTCGCCGCACAAGGACCCAAGCCCGCCGTGATGGAGCTGGGCGGCCATGCACCTGTGATCGTCGGTGCCGATGCCGACGTGGTTCGCGCAGCAAAGCTCGGAGCTGGCGCGCGTTTCCGCAACGCGGGTCAAGTCTGCATCGCTCCCGCCCGTTTCTACGTCCACGAGTCAATCAAGCGGCAATTTGTCGATGCGTTCGTCGCTGCCGCAAAGGAAGTGAAGATCGGGAATGGCTTTGAGCCCGGCGTATCAATGGGACCGCTCGCAACGCCAAGCGGTGTCGAGTCAACCGAAGCGCTCATCAAGGACGCGGTCGCTAACGGAGCCAGACTCGCCTTCGGCGGCAAGCGCATCGGCAACAAGGGCTTCTTCTTCGAGCCATCCGTGCTCACGGATGTCAGCAATGACGCGAGGATCATGAACGAGGAGCCTTTCGGTCCGGTTGCCGTCGTCAACTCTTTCCAGACAACCGACGAGGTCGTGAAGAGCGCCAACCGCCTGCCTTACGGGCTCGCCTCCTACGTATTCGGCAACCAGCATAGCTTCATCGACGACGTTGCCGATCGGATCGAGGCCGGCATTGTCGGTGTGAACCACTTCGCCGTTTCACTTCCTGAGACGCCGATCGGTGGCGTGAAGGAAAGTGGCTACGGCTACGAAGGGGGCGCCGAGGGGATCGATGCCTTCCTCGTGCGGAAGTTCATAAGCTATGGTGCCTCATCTTAGGAGTGGCCAAGACGTGGGGGCTGATCTTGGACAACGATACGATCGATCGGGTTGCCGGCATTGCGAGTGACACCGCACTCTATAGTGCACGTCGCTTCCGGCCCGAGTTTGTCGAGGGAGCCGAGCGATGCCGCCGTGCGGTTCTGGAGCCTGCTTCTGATGTGGGCTTAGGGCGTGAGTTGCGAGCGGCGCTGGCAGCTAGAATGGCTCGCATGAATGCGAGCCACGCGCTTGCAGCGGACTATCGAGAAAAGCTGGCCGCACTCGGCCTGAATTCAGATCTGGAAGGGATTGCACACGGCGGCTATCCGCCATCAGCGGATCGCCGGTTGCGAGCCATCTTGCGCCACGTCGACCTGATCACCCTGGTACCCCGCGCATGCACCCAGGCCGACACCGAGGGACTGGTTGCGCAGGGTCTGTCGGTGCCCGAGGTTGTCGCGCTGTCGGAGCTCATTGGCTTTCTCAACTTCGAGGTTCGGATCGTTGCCACACTCGGCTTGCTTAAGGAGACTGAGTGACAATGTCCAACTTCAAAGTGAAAACATTGACGTGGTCGCCCTATCTGCCCCCGGTCGACCTGGAGAAGGCGACGGCTGAGCAATTGTCCGCCATCAAGGTGACGCCCTCCAACACCAAAGTTTCATCGTATGTTTTGACCCTCGCCCATGATCCTGAGTCTTACGAGACGAGGACGGATCTATTCAACGCCATCATGTACCTGAAGGATGGCTTGGGGCGTGACGAGCGCGAGATGGGCTCCCTCGTCGCATCATGCGTGAATGGATGCGCTTTCTGCGCCTCGACGCACGCTCGTCGCTATGTCGAGCTGTCAGGACGGGCAGACGTCGTCGAGCGTATCTACCGCTTCGGACTGCACCAGCCGGAGGACGATCGGTTACGTGCCATCATCGACTTCTGCCAGGCTCTCTCGACCACTCCGCCGACCAACGATCCAAAACACGTGCAAGCCCTCAGGCGTGTCGGACTTTCGGACACCGATATCATCGATCTCGCGCACGCAGCCGCTATCTTCGGCTGGGCCAATCGGTTGATGCACACCCTTGGGCATTCAAAGTGAGCGCAGAGGGCTGTGGCGAATAACCAGCAATGAATAGAGCAGTTCTGATTCAAGCTGAGCCTAACACGATGTCAGCTTGCCGCTGAATGCGGTCACTGCCTCAGCCGGCTTATTACGTCTGCTATCCGCTCAGAGCGACGAAATCCAGACCTGTTTCCCGGTTCGCGGCGGTCGACGGCGGCTTTGCGGACTTTTCAGACGTAGTCAGTCGGCGTGCACAATGTCCGCTTTGCCAATCATCGCGGACGTCAGCTCTTCAGCAGCTAAGTTGGCTAAGAGGCCGGATAATCGACGGCGAATTCAGATCAGGCTTGCGTCAAGTGCGCCTCCTGCGCGAATTTCGAAGGGGCGGCCTCCCAACTCTTCACCACCGCATAGAGTGCGGGGATGACGATAAGCGTGAGAATGGTCGAGGAGACCATTCCGCCGATCATCGGCACGGCGATGCGCTGCATCAGCTCCGAC
>JAXMDB010000006.1:0-358582 GCA_046348995.1 Hyphomicrobiaceae bacterium | reverse complement strand
TGACATCCGGGCGATGCCGGTTCGTGAGGCCAACCGGCTTCATGGGGCCGTGCCGCAAGGTCTCGGGGCCGCGCTCGGCCATCACCTCGATGGGCAGGCAGCCGTCGAAGTAGGGCGTTCCCTCCCAGGCCTTGAAATCGGTCTTCTCGCCGGCGAGGAGGGCGGCAACGAAGGAGTCGTATTGTGCGCGATCGAGTGGGCAATTGATGTAGTCGGCGCCGGTGCCGCCCGGGCCTGCCTTGTCGTAGCGCGACTGCATCCAGGCGACGCCCATGTCGATCGACTCGCGGTGCACGATCGGCGCGATGGCGTCGAAGAAGGCGAGCGAGTCCTTGCCGGTTCGCCTCAAGATCGCGTCGCTGAGGGCCGGCGAGGTCAAGGGACCGGTGGCGATGACGACGCTCGTCCAATCGGCGGGCAGCTCGGTCACCTCGTCACGCGCGAGGGTGATGAGCGGCTCGGATGCGATCCGCGCCGTGATCTCGGCGGCGAACCCTTCACGGTCGACGGCGAGGGCGCCGCCCGCTGGGAGCTTGTGACGATCGGCGGCCGCCATCACAAGCGACCCTGCCCGCCGCATCTCCTCGTGCAAGAGGCCGACCGCGTTCGTCTCCCAATCGTCCGAGCGGAACGAGTTCGAGCAAACGAGCTCGGCGAGCGATTCCGTCTTGTGCGCTTCCGTCATGCGGGACGGGCGCATCTCGTGCAGGGTCACGGGTACGCCCCGCCGGGCGATCTGGAACGCTGCCTCGGAGCCGGCGAGTCCCCCGCCGACGATATGAAGAGAACGATCTGTGGCCATGGGGCGACAAGGTAGTGGAAATCCCGGCGGGCCTCAATCGGCTGTCTTTTCGGGCCATAGCCGATGCGGTACACCGGGCGCTTCGTGGGTGTTGCGTGGCGTTGTGGCGTTCGGTGCCTCTATCGCAAGCTTGGAACACGCATGCCCCGCATCCTCCTCGTCGCTCTGTTGGCTTGGCTCGCGCCGGCGCTCGCCGCCTGCACCTACGATCGTGACGGCCCGCCGGTCATGCATTTCGCCCAGTTCAAGGCGACGCCGCCCGACGGCAACACCGTCACCGTCTGCCACGCGTACACCTGCCGCCAGCAGACCCGCGTGAACTTCCCGCCCTCCGCCATGGCCGAGCTCAAAAAGCTCATGGAGGAGACGAAGACGGAGGATACGCCGTTCGAGGAGCGGCGCGCCGTCGCCTACGCCATCGCCTGGTTCGAGACCTATGTCGGCAACAAGATCGGCACGTCCGCCGACCGGGCCGGCATGGAGTACGAAGGTCCCGGCGATCCGACGCAGCAGGACTGCGTCGACGAGGCGACGAATACGACCAGCTACATGATGGTTCTCGAGCAGAACGGCCTGCTCAAGTACCACAAGGTCGGTGCGCCGTTCTCGAAGGAGAACCTGCTCAGAGGCGTCGCCGGGTGGCCGCATTGGACGGCCGTTCTCATCGAGCAGGGAAGCGGTCAGCATTGGGCCGTCGACTCGTGGATCTATCCCAACGGCGAGAACCCGGCGGTGGTCGAGACTGAGAAGTGGTACATCAACGACTTGAACAGCCTGCCCAAGTCGACGAGCTGACGCCGTCGTTTCACGTTTCGACACGAGCGCGTGAGAGCGGTCGCGCAGCGTCGCGATTGGCCCTATACCAATCTGCCGGGTGACTCATCATGCCGGCGTGAGCGGCATATCGCGGGCAATCATCGTGGCCAGCACTCCAGACACAACCCCGGCGGTGAGCTGGCTCGCCCGCGTTCGGGCCCAAGAGGCCGCCCCCCGGTTGCCTGAGCGCGTCCGCCATCTCGTCGCCCGCCAAGAGCGGGAAAGCGAGCGGCTCATCGGCTGGGTGCAGCTCGGCATCGTCGTCACCTTTGCCGCGCTCTATCTGATCGCGCCGCGTCCGGCCGATGCCGGCATGTCGTATCAACCCGTGCCGTTGGCGCTCGCAGCCTACGCCCTGTTCACGATCGGCCGACTGGCCCTCTCCTATCGTCAGCGCTTGCCGGGCGGGTTCGTCATCCTCTCGATCGTCGCCGACATCGCCCTCCTTCTCGGTCTGATCTGGACGTTCCATCTCGAGTACGGCCAGACGGCCGCCTTCTCGCTCAAGGTGCCGACGTTCATCTACATCTTCGTCTTCGTGGCGCTTCGTGCGCTTCGCTTCGATCCGCGATACGTGCTCGCCGCCGGTCTCTTCTCCGCGATCGGGTGGGGCGTACTGGTCGTCCTCACCATCGGCTCAAGCGGATCGGGGGCCATCACCCGCAATTTCGTCACCTACCTCACCTCAAACACGATCCTGATCGGCGCCGAGTTCGACAAGATCGTCACGATCCTGCTCGTCAGCCTGATCCTGACCGCGGCCGTCTATCGGGCGCGCCGCACGCTGCTCACCGCCATCCGCGAGGAAGCCGCCGGGCGCGAGGTCAAACGCTTCCTGTCGGCGGGAGTCGCCGAGGCTATCGCAGGCGCCGAGGAGCTGGTGACGGCGGGAACAGCCGTCGAGCGGCAGGCGGCGATCGTGATGCTCGACATCCGCGGCTTCACACGCTTATCGACGACGATGCCGCCCGCGCAAGTCGTGACGTTGCTGACGAGCTTCCACGAGCGCGTCGTGCCGATCGTGCGCGCCAACGGCGGTGTCATCGACAAATTCCTCGGCGACGGGATCATGGTGACGTTCGGCGCCGTGACGGTGACCGAGACGGCGGCGGCAGATGCGCTCAGGACGCTCGACCTGGTCATGGATGCAGCCGAGCTTTGGGCTTCTGAGGTTGCGGATGCGAACGGGTTGCACGTGAACGCGGCGTGCGCCTCGGGCTCGGTGGTATTCGCGACACTCGGCAACGACGAGCGGCTCGAATACACCGTGATCGGCGAGGCCGTGAACCTCGCCGCCAAGCTCGAGAAGCACAACAAGGTCGTGGGGTCGCGGGCGCTCGCCGACCGGTCGACGCTCGAGCGGGCCTTCACGCAGGGGTACCAGCCACGACGCAAGCCACGCCTGCTGATGCAAGCCGAGGTCGCCGGCGTGACGGGACGGCTCGATCTTGCGGCGCTGGCTTGAGGATGCCGGCTACAACTCGATGATGTCGCCACGGAAGGCAACGCGCTCGATGCCGACCAGCAGATCGACGTCGCCGGTGTCACGGTCGAGGACCTTGACGCCACTGCTCGTGACGGAAATCCTGTAGTCTTCGACCGTGCCCGCATATCTTGCCGTGTCGCGTCCGCCCTGACCGTACAAGATATCGTCGCCGCCATCCCCGATGAGGATATCGGCGCCGCCGCCGCCCCAGAGGCGATCATTGCCGGTCCCGCCGCACAGCCGGTCGTCGCCAGTGCCACCGTAGAGACGATCGTTGCCCGCAAGGCCCGTGATGCGGTCGCCGCCGGCATTGCCGTAGAGAGTGTTGGCGACCGCATTGCCGAAAATGGTGTCAGCTGCGCTGCCGCCCGCCGCCCGCTCGATGGATGCGCCGTAGGCGATGGCGACATTCTTCTCGAGCGCTCCGATGGAGGAATAGGCACCCGATCGCAGGTCGATGACCTGGCTCTGCCGGTAGCGCGAGGCGTCCAGCATATCCGTTCCGCCGGCGTCCCAGATGGCGAGGACAGGGCGGTCGTTGACGGAGAAATCGAACACGTCGCCGGCAGTGGCGCCGAAGCCGTAGACCGTGTCGCCCGTGCGGGTCGTCACGTCGGCGCCGAAGATGGCCTGAATGGCGGCGATGTCGTGGAGGAGGGGGGTCGACGCGTAGCGAAAGCCCGAGCCGGAGAGGTGGTCCGCGCCCGAGCTGTCGCTGCCCGCATTGAAATAGGACATGACGGTATACTGCATCGTGTCCTGGGCGTACGCGGCATCGCGGCCGTATTCGGCCGAGCCGTTGTAGCTTCCGGGGTGGTCGAGGCCGAGCGCATGCCCGATCTCGTGCAGAACGACCATCGCGCCGCGACCGCCGAGGGCAAAATCGGCCGCATCGTCCTGGCTCGACCAGCTCGTGTTGATGGCGATAGCGGCCGTATCGAAGAGCGGATGGCCGTCCTCGATGCCGCTATAAGTCGCCGACATATGCGTGGTGCCGAACGTCGTTTGCGTTGCGAAGCTGAGCCCGATGCGCGCATCGGGACCGATCGTCAGATCGATGGCGATTAGGTCGTTCCAAAGTGCGACCGCGCGGTTGGCGGCGGCGACTGCGGCGGCTTCGGAGGCGGGATCGGCGAAGGCGCCGGCCGTGTCGACGGAAAGGTCGAGCGCGCCCGGGGCCCAACGGTCACCCGAGTCGAGACGTCCAATAATCTCTGCGAGCCCGATAACGGGCTTCGCGATACCCATGACACAACCCCAACCGCCGGCTCTGCGCAGCCCTCTTGGTGGCGGGCGCGCGAGCACCAGCCTTCCGCGGGACGGTGCCCGGCGGCTGCCAAGTCGGACTCGTCTCAGAGAGATTTCGGCCTTTCCGGCCTGTTGAGGAGACTCTAGGCGCGCGTGGTATCCACGCCTTTCCGTGAAAACCTAAAATTGAACCGAAGCGCCTCCTTCCTAGCCGCTATGGTTTTCAGAGCGTCAACGCAGGCCCGTCAATTGGCTGGATCTGTCGTGAGCGACAGCAGTGGCCGCGCATCGATCGGCGCCTCATGCAACTCCGGGGTCCCGGGCGAATCAATGTGCACGGAGTGATTCCGCGGCCACGCAAGCGAATTACTCGCTCGATCGACCACGAAGAATGATGGACCGCACGGAATAAATTGTTTTTCCCTCGTTGAGCATTGTTGCGGGGGAGATTCGCATGCTCGGGCTGCGCGGCGCTGCTCAAGGAATGGGCCTGTCTGCAATCGGGGCACGATCTCTCGGTCGAGCAGCGAGGGCGTTCCGCAGGCTAAGGGGCACTGCAGCGTCGCTCCTGGCCTTCCTGATCCTCACGAGCGTCCCTGCCTTCGCCACGAGCTTGACCTGCCCCGGCACCGCGACGAGCCCCGAGCTACGAGACGATGGAAACGCCACTCCACCGTTTCCTGGAACCGATACGCTCAACGTGTCCAGCATGCGCACTGGGGATGTCGTTACGCTGACGTTCAATTGGGCGGGCGGAGCAAATTCGCCGATTCAAATCAACCTCGATCCGAGCAGCAGCTTGACCGCCGGTGCGTCAAGCTCCTTCACTCTGACTTCGGGCAACAGCACGCGGCAGCGAACGTTTACAGCCAATTCGAACTCCGCGGGAACGGCTCTAGGCAGCATCGCCGTCGACGCAACTGGAAACGACAACACCGATTCTGGTCGTCGTGCCATCTACACGGCGACTTGTGCGCGGGCGACCGTCACCGGCAGCATCACCATCACACCCAATCCCTTCACCGTCGGATCGCCGGTGACGGTTCAGGTCACCGACGCCGACCTCAATACGAATACGGGCTCGGCCCAGTCCGTGACCGTCTCCGTCGTCAACGGCACGACGGGGGAATCCGAATCCGTGCTGTTGACCGAGACGGGCAACAACACCGGCATCTTCTCGGCCACGCTCGCGACGGCCTTCGGGAATGCGTCCGACGGCAACAACAACTCGATGAAAGCCCAAGCCGGGCAGGTGCTGACGGCGACCTACAGCGACGCGGCCAACGCCTCCGGCAATGCGGCGACGGCCACCGCTACGACCACGGCCGCCGGCGGTACCAACGGCACCGTGACGATCACTCCCGATCCGTTCGCGCCGGGCAACGCCGTCACCCTCACGGTGACGGATGCCGATCGCAATACGGCGGCGGGCAGCGCCCAGACCGTCTCCGTCACCGTCACCAACGGCGCGACGAGCGAATCGGAAACCCGCACCCTGACGGAGACGGGGCTCAACACGGGCGTATTTTCAGGCACTTTGTCGACGGCGATCGCCGTCGGGGCGGGGACGAATAACACTGGCTCCATGAACGTGCTTGGCGGCTACGTGCTGACAGTCAGCTATAGCGATACCTTGACGAGCCCTACAGGTGGCGCCACGCGCACCGACACGGCGACCGCGTCGACGGCGGCGACCTTCACCGCCGTCAAGAGCTCGACCGCGACGACCTTTGGCACGCCAGGTGCTGTGCTGCCCTATGAGGTGCTCGTCACCAATACCGGCAACGTCGTGTTGACCGGCATCACGATCACCGACGCCCGGACGCCGAACGAGACTTGCCCTGCCACCACGTTGGCGCCGGGCGATGCCATGTCCTGCACCGCGAGCTACGCGGTCACGCAGGCAGACATCGATACCGGCTCCGTTGCCAACACCGCGTCGATCGACACGGCGCAGACGCCGGCTCAGAACACCAACACCGTCTCCATCCCTGCGACCCAGAACCGTGCGCTCGGCATTACGAAGACGGCGAGCGTCGAGGCGGTCGATGCCGCTGACGACGTCATCGGCTACACGATCACCGTCACGAACGGTGGCAACACGACCCTGACCGGCGTCAGCGTCGCCGATCCCTTCGTCACCAATCTCGCTTGCACGCCGGACAACGACGCCGGCCCAGCCGTCCTCGTCACCTCGCTCGCGCCCGGTGGCACGATTACCTGCTCGGCCTCGCATGCCGTGACGCAGGACGAGATCAACGCCGGCACGGCCATCGCCAACACGGCGACTGCGGATTCGGCCGAGACGGCGCCCGTCGCGGCGAATGCGTCCGTAAGCGTCTCGCAGTCGCCGGCATTGACGATCACGAAGGCGGGCGTCGTCGCCGACGGTACGGCGGATGCGGACGGCGACGTCGTCGACTACACCATCACGGTAACGAACACGGGTAATATGACGCTGACAGGCGTGGCCGTGAGCGACCCGATGCTGGGGGGTGCACTCGCGGGTTCGGCGACACTGGTTCCCGCCGCGTCGGCGACCTACACCGGCAGCTACACGCTGCTGCAGTCGGACCTCGACAGCAACGGCGGCGGCGACGGCGATCTCGACAACACAGCGACTGTGACCACGGATCAAACCGCTCCGCAAACGGCGAGCGCGGCCGTACTGCTGTCGCGGACACCCGCGCTCACGCTCGCAAAGTCTGCCGATGTCGCGTCCGTCGATGCAGCGGGCACGGTGGTCCAGTATTCCTTGACGCTGACGAACACCGGCAATGCGACGCTGACGAACGTGTCGGTCACGGACCCCATGAACGGGTTGTCTTCGATTGCGGGCTGTCCGGTGTCGTCCTTGGCGCCCGAGGCGACGGCGACCTGCACGGCGACCTATACGGTGACGCAGACCGATATCGACAACGGCGGTCCGATCGCCAACACGGCGACGGCGAGCTCCGACCAGACAGACCCTGTGACGGCGAATGCCTCGGTGACGGTCAACCGATCGCCCGCGCTGACGTTCGAGAAGTCTGCCGATGTTGCCTCCATCGACGCGGCGGGCGCGGTGATTCACTACGCGTTCAAGCTGACGAATACCGGCAACGCGACGCTGACGAACGTGTCGGTCACGGACTCCATGAACGGGTTGTCTTCGATTGCGGGCTGTCCGGTGTCGTCCTTGGCGCCCGAGGCGACGGCGACCTGCACGGCGACGTACACGGCGACGCAGACCGACATCGACAACGGCACTCCGATCACGAACACGGCGACGGCGGATTCGACCGAGTCTGATGCGGTCGAGGCCAGTGCTTCGGTCGATGTGACAAAGTCCGTATCACTCACACTCGAGAAGAACGTCGTCGGTGCCGCGGCTCCGACCGACTTCACGGTTTCCTTCAATGGCCCGGGGAATAGCGATGGCTCGGGGGCTGGGAGCATCTCGCAGAAGGGCCTCGCCGCTGGCGCGTATGTCTTGAGCGAATCCGGCGGTCCGAAGGGATACACGGCAGGCGCATGGTCGTGCGACGCGGGCGCGCTCGAAGGCAGCACTGTCACGCTGGCGAGCGGCCAGTCGGCGACGTGCAGCATCACCAATACGGCCGAGCCAGGGTCGCTCACGCTCATCAAAACCGTCCAGAATACACATGGTGGCACCGCGACACCCGAGCAATGGTCGCTGAGCTTCGCGAAGGGTGAGGGCGAGCCGACGACCGTATCCAGCGGCACCACGTCCTCCGTCGCCGCTGGCACCTATGTGCTGACCGAGGACGGCCCGGCCGGCTATGTTCAAACAAAACTGGAGTGCGAGGGCGGCACAAAGGACGGCAATCAGATCACGATCGGCAATGCCGAGGATGTGACCTGCACGTTCACCAACACCGACCTTGCCTCGACCCTGACGCTGGTCAAGCAGACCGAGAACGGCCCCGGTGAGGTTCCGTTCGAGCTCTTCGTCAGCAGTAGCGAAACCACGGTGAGCCTGGCGCCGAGCGCCAACGGTATCGAAGGGCAGGCCACGTCCGAGACGATGCCCATCCGGGCGGGCGAGTTGATCATCAGCGAGACCGCGGTTCCTGGATGGTCGCTGAGCAATGTGACCTGCACGCCGACCGAGAAGGGCGAGCCGGTCGAAAATCCGAGCTTCGGCTATGAGGCCTCCCTCGCGGAAGGGACCGCCACGCTCGATGTGCCACCCGGCTCCGACATCCGCTGTACCTTCGTGAACAGCTTCGCCGAGGAGGCCGCCGGATCGATCACGATCGTCAAGGAGGCGATCGGCGGCGACGGCACTGCGAGCTTCGCGTTTACGGCGGGAAGCCTCGGCAGCTTCACTCTGAAGCCGCCCGTCAACGACAACGCGCAGAAACAATTCGTCGGCCCCGCACCCGGCACTTATCTCATCCGCGAGCAGGCAAAAGCTGGCTGGTCGCTCACCTCGCTCGCCTGCAGCGGCGGCTCGACCGTCGTCGACAAGGTGAAACGCGAGGCAACCGTCACGTTCTCGACTGGCGACAACGTCGTCTGCACCTTCGCCAATCGCAAGCAGACCGGCACGTCCGGAGTGAACGTCGTCGTCAACTCGGGGAGCCGCGACGCGCGCTTCGGCTTCGTCTCGACCTTGCCCGGCGGCTCGACCTTCAACGCCCGGACCTCGGGCGGCTCCACGACGCGGAGCTTCGCCAATATCGCGGCGGGCACCTACGACATCCGCGTGCCTGATTTGGCGCCCGGTTGGCGTCTCAAGAGCCTCACCTGTCGCGACCCAAGTGGCAACAGCACGGTGAACGTGGCCGCCGCCAAGGCCCGCGTGCCGCTTGCCGCAGGCGAGACGGTGACGTGCACGTTCGGCTTCTTCTTCGACGAGGAGCTCGTCCGGCAGCGCACGCAGGAAGTCGTGCTCAACTTCATGAAGCATCGCGCCAACGGCCTGATCGACGAGCAACCGGACTCCGCGCGGCTCAACCGCCGTCTGCCCGGCTCGCTGTGGGGCGGTGCTGGCGCGGGTGGCTCGGCGGGCTTTGCCGACACGCCGTTCGACGTCACGGCCACCGGCGATGACAGCGACTACACGCTGGACTTCTCGACGAGCATGAGCCAGCTGCTGCAATTCAGCGCCGCGCAGAACCAGAAGAAGGTCATGGGTCTGACGCAATCGCCGGATGCCGGCTTCGGGATCGCCAACCCGGTGACGGCCGCGGTCGACACGCCAGACGCCCCCGCTCTCGACGGCCGGCCCAAGCGCCAGAGCTTCGATATCTGGACCGAGGGGCACTACCATCACTTCGAGGACGACGCGGGCAATGCCGACACCTTCGGTCACTTCGGCGTCGTCTATCTCGGCGGTGACTACCTTGTGTCCGATGCGTTCCTGATCGGCGCCCTTGTGCAGTTCGACTGGACCGAGGAGCGCTCGCGCGTCACCGGCAGCACGGTCGACGGCACCGGCTGGATGGCCGGACCCTATGCGAGTCTCCGCCTGACACCGAACGTGTTCCTCGACGGGCGTCTGGCTTGGGGGCAGTCGGACAACGGCGTCGATCCGTTCGGTGGCGTCTACAAGGATAGCTTCGAGACGGAGCGCTGGCTCGCCAACCTCAACCTCAAGGGCAACTGGGTTTACAACTCGATCCGCATCACGCCCGGCGTCGGCTACACCTACTTCGACGAGGAGCAGAAGGCCTACACCGACTCCAACGGCGTGCTGATCCCCGGCCAGACCCTCACCGTCAACCGCCTGGAATTCGGACCCGAGTTCGGCACCCGCTGGGTGATGCCTGACGGCACGACGTTCGAGCCGCACATCTCGATCAAGGGCCTCTGGGATGTCGGCGGCGAGCTCGACACGGCCGTCGCCGGCGTCGCCGCCGGTCACGAGGAGCTCCGTGGCAAAATCGAAGGCGGGTTCGTGGCCGATACCGCCTACGGCCCCTCGCTCGGCCTGACGTTCTCCTACGACGGCATCGGCGACGAGGACTTCGCCTCCTATGGCGGCCAGATGTATCTGAGAGTGCCGCTCAACTGAGCGCATCGAGGGCCGGGGCGGCCATGCGGTTGCCTCGGCGGCCCATCCGGGAGAGTCTGGCGGCTTCGTTGCCAACAGATCCGAGCCTCTCACATGCGCACGCGCCTCACCGCTGACTTCGTCCTCGGCTTCGACGGCCGCGGCCACGTGCTCTTCCGCAACGGCGAGGTCGTCATCGAGGGGACCCGCATCGTGCACGCGGGTGGGGCGTTCGCCGGCGAGGCCGATCGCACATTCTCCTTCGGCCGTGCGCTCATCGGTCCGGGCTTCATCGATCTCGATGCGCTCGGCGATATCGATTCCACTGTTCTGACCTTCGAGGCGGGCGACGAGCGCGCACAGGGGCGCGTCTGGACGGAAGCCTATCTGCGTGCCGGCCCGACGGACGCCTTCACGCGCGCGGAGAACATCGGCAAATTCCGTCACGCCTTCGCCGGCCTCATCCGCAACGGCATCACGACGGCGATGCCGATCACCTCGATGACGTACCGCGCCTGGGCCGAGAGCCCTGACGAGATGGCGGGAGTCGCCGCGATCGCCGCGGAGCTCGGACTGCGGTGCTATCTCGGGCCGTGTGTGATGAGCGGGCTCACCTACCAGCAGGCCGATGGATCGCTCGCCCGCCACACGGATCCGGAGCGCGCTGCCCGTGGCCTCGCCGGCGCCCGCCGCTTCATCGCCGATCACGACGGAGCCGCAGGTGGTCTCGTCCGCGGCGCGCTGCTGCCCGATCGCATCGAGACCTGCACCGACGATCTGCTCGATGGTCTCGCGGCGATCCAGCGCGAGACCGGCGTGCCGTTGCGCATTCATTGTTGCCAGTCGGTCTACGAGGTCGAGACCGTGCTCGCCGAGCGGGGCGTGACGTCGCTCGGGCTTCTCGAGCGGCACGGCCTGCTTGGGCCGAAGGCGGTGCTGCCGCACGGGATCTATCTGAGCGGCCATCCGCTCGTCTCGCGCCAGGGCGACGAGGATATCGCGCGCCTCGCGGCGAGCGGCGCGACGGTCGTGCACTGCCCCGTCGTCTTTGCCCGCGACGGCGAGGCGCTCGTCTCCTTCGGCCGCTACCAAATGCTCGGCATCAATCTGGCGCTCGGCACCGACACGCACCCGCCCGATCTCGTCGACACCATGCGCCAGGGGGTGTCGATCGCCCGCATCGTCGAGGGCCGGCGCGATGCCGCGCGTGCTGCGGAATTCTACAACGCCGCGACGCTCGGCGGTGCGCGTGCGCTCGGGCGCGACGATCTCGGACGCTTGTCCCCCGGCGCCCAGGCCGACCTCACCGTGTTCGATCTCTCGGCCTTTCATCTGGGCCCGATCGTCGATCCGGTGAAGACGATGCTGCTCGCCGGCACCGGCCGCGATTTCGTCGCGAGCTTCATCGCCGGGAGGATGGTGATGGCGGAGGGGAAGGTGCTCGGCGTGGACGAACGCGCGCTTGGGGAGGAGGCCGATCGGCTGATGGCCAAGCTCATGGCCCACCACGTCGCCCGTGCGCCCGGGAGCCCGACGCTTCCCGAGCTGTTCCCGCCGGTGTTACCGGTGGCGGGGTGAGGCAGTAGGCAGTAGGCAGTAGGCAGTAGGCAGTAGGCAGTAGGCAGTAGGCTTTCGCCAGACCCGTGGCTCCTTCATGCCTACGCAGTCAGGCGCCCATCCGGGCAAGAGGTTTCTGCGGCTCTGCGCCGGCGCCGTCTCTCATATTCGATTGTCAAAGAGCGGACGTGAGGGAGTAGCGAATGGCGAGTAGCGAATAGGGACGTGCACCCTTCTATTCGCTATTCGCCACTCGCTATTTGCTGCCTTCAGACACAGCTCCGCCGTCCTCCGGCGGGCTCTCCGCCAGGCTGAAGCGATTGAGGGGCGCGGGGCGATCGAAAGCCGCGTCCTATTTCATTTTTAAGCGACCTTGCGATCGCCCCGCCGGCGTTTTCGAAGCTGGCTTTGCCCACCTTACAAGCCGAGCTGCTTCGGGGGCAGGAGTCTCACCCTGCCCGGGACAAAGTGCATACCCTGCCGTCAGGCCCGCGTAGGCCCTCCGGCAGCCGCCGGTCACTCCGCACTGACGAAACGCCTCTCGAGCAGCGCCCCTCGCCGGGTGACGGGATCAGTATCCGGCAGGTTTTGGGGCCGGGGATAACTTTCTCGGATTAATGTCAGATATGGTGAATGGAAACGATCATCTTGCGGGCATGGTGTACGCCGCTGCCCCTCACCCTTCCCTCTTGCATGATGGGCCGGCTCGAATCTGTCATCGGTTCGAGTGGCCCTCGGGACGGTGGCCGCCGTCCCGAGGGTTGGATTGGCGGGACCGTTGCCCTCTAGGTGGCAAGCACCGTCGGGGAGCCAGGTCCGTCGATCCTTCGCGCTCGTCCTGAACAGATGATTGGGAGCAAGTCCCGAATGCAAGAGAAGGTCGTGTCCGAAGCAAGCGCGATGCCTGACGTAGTCGTGGGAATCGATGTTTGTAAAGCCTGGCTCGATGTCCACGTCCAGCCCTCCGGCCGCAGTCTGCGGGTCGCCAATACCCAGAAGGGCTCACGGCAGCTCATCGCGGCGCTGAAGGGCCTCACTGTGAGCGTGATCGTCATCGAGGCGACGGGCAAGTATCACCGCGGCGTGCATCGCGGGCTGTTCGAGTTTGGCTTGCCCGTCGCCATCGTGCATCCCGCTCGCGCCCGCAAGTTCGCCGAAGCTCTCGGCATGCTCGCCAAGACCGACAAGGTCGATGCGTTCATGCTCGCCAGGTTCGGTCAGATGGCGCGCCTCAAGGCAACGCCGCCGCAGCCCGAGTCGCTCGAAAACCTCAAGGAAATCGTGCGTTCGCGCGAGGCGATGATCAGAGCCCGCGTGGCGCTCGAGAACCAGCTCGAGACCGCCACGCTCGATTGCGTCGAGCGCGAGTTGAGACGGCAGATCAGAAGCGTCATGCAAGCCGAGGACACCCTCGGGAAGGCCGCTCTCGATCACGTCAAGGCCGACCCGGCGCTCAACCGCCGGCGTCTCGTCCTGGTGTCCATCCCCGGCATCGGCGATGCGACGGCGATCACCCTCATCGCCAATATGCCGGAGCTCGGCAGCATCGATGCCAAACAGGCTGGCATGCTCGCAGGTCTCGCCCCGATCGCCTCGGAGAGCGGCGAGAAGAAAGGCGCCAGGCATATCCGCGGCGGACGTGGCAAGGTCCGATCGAGGCTCTACATGCCAGCCCTCTCCGCAGCCCGGCACAACCCCGATCTCGGCCGCTTCTACGAACGCCTGATCGCCGCCGGAAAGGAGACCAAAGTCGCACTCACCGCCGTCATGCGCAAACTCGTCACGCTCGCAAATACGCTGCTCAAAGAGGACCGCATGTGGTCGCCAAAACCAGCCACTGCAAAGCCTCTTCAGCCTTGACATCCATCACAGATGCTCCCCGTACGCTTCGCTACGGGGAGAGGCGGCAAACACCGTGCCCTCCTCACACGTCAGGGACGCACCCTGTATCCTCCTCTCCCGGCTCGCGGGGAGAGGGGAGGGTGAGGGGCAGCCACAAGGGACGTCGTTGCCAAAGCGGCCGACCGCTCAAACGAACCGGCGCGTTCGAAAGACCGCTCAACTCGGCTCGGACGATCCGGCGAGAATGGTCTCCTGATCGAGCATGGCGCACTGCCCGCGCGATTGCACCCAGTCTTGGATGGCTAGGCGGCCGCCTGCGCGGCCGTGACCGTGGGGGGCGTGAAAGTCACCAGATAACATCGTTGTACATTGATCGTCGTGTTGTTCGAACCTTCGCCGCGATGACAATTTCAACCCAGTGCGGATTGGGCGGATTGAGAAGCTGGTCAGCAACGACCCGTAGGGACGTGACCAGAGCATCATCTTGCAAAAGACAGTGAAAGGGTTCTTCCCCCGCGCTCGGAGTGTCACCGGCTGGAAGCTCATCAGCATTGCGCGGTTGTCGTAGACCATCGAGTAGCACCTTGACTCTGTTATCCAGGTCACCGCCATGTCTGATCAATGCGCCAGGGCGTGACGGTCTGAGAAACAGGATGTCAAGCTCAGCGACGGCGTGCCAACCGTATCGTTGGCTGACAAGTGGAGCGAACACGAAAGGCCCACACTGCTCCAGCAGTCCAACATCACCTTCGTTCTCAGCGAACTTTAGCGGGTTCCATGTCGAGCCGCGAGACTCCATGATGCTCTGCCAGAGGTCTGCGATTTGTGGATGGAAGCTTCGACGAAGCTTCTGCTTGCCCTCCTTGGTGGACGTAGCTTGCGTGTTGAGCGGGCCCTTGTATGTAAGACGAAATTCCATTTACAGCTCTGCCGGTTGCTTGTAACAGAACACCAGGCGTCTAGGAAACTCACTTCGCCGCCTTCCGCCCCCCGGCATTCGCGCGCCGGCCGAGCAGCTCCTTCAAAAAAATGCCGCGCGTCTCTCTCCTTGACCCGCGCCACGTCCGCGGGCGTTCCAACGACCAAAGCGGTTAGCTGGCAGCGGTCATTCCGCGGCGACCGGCGTCATCTCGTAGACTTTCGACAACTTGGCTGCGCTCGCAATGTCGCCGCTGCGCAGCGCCTTGCGCACCGCTTCCAGTTTCTCGACGTCGTCGAGGGACAGGTAGGGCGCCCATTCATGATCGGTCTCGATCAGGTCGACGGCGACCTCGGCGGCGTATCTGCCTTCGTGGATGAACTTCGAAGTTTTTCGCACTCTCATTTGCGTCTCCTGAAATCAGCGCTCCACAGAGTGGGGTCCGGCCTGTAGGCGGTCACCAGGACGACAGGCAATGTGGTGCCGCCTTGGACGCCCCAGACACTGTGGATCGGCTCGCCATTGGCATCGATCTGAAGGACGAGCGCACTCGGTCCTTTGTGGGCGTCAGGGTAGTCCTCAATGACCACCCCAGCATCGATACTCTTCAACACCTCGAGAGGATCTATACCCGTTTCCTCCATCCGCTCATATGCGTGATCGGAAACTACCACCTGACGGGTCGATACAAGGGCGCGGATCATCTCGATCGTCAGGCTCATTCCCCCTCACTCCGCCGCCTTCCGCCCCCCGGCCTTCGCGCGCCGGCCAAGCAGCTCCTTCAGGAACTGCCCCGTGTAGCTCTCCTTCACCCGCGCCACGTCCTCGGGCGTGCCGGCGGCCACGATCCGGCCGCCGCCGTCGCCGCCTTCGGGGCCTAAGTCGACGATCCAGTCGGCGGTCTTGATGACCTCGAGATTGTGCTCGATGACGACCACCGTATTGCCGCTGTCCGCCAGCTCGTGCAGCACATCCAAGAGCTTCGCCACGTCGTGGAAATGCAGGCCCGTGGTCGGCTCATCCAAAATGTAGATCGTGCGGCCCGTCGCGCGCTTCGACAGCTCTTTCGCGAGCTTGATGCGCTGCGCCTCGCCGCCCGAGAGCGTCGTCGCCTGCTGGCCGACCTTGATGTAGCCGAGCCCCACGCGCTCCAGCGTCGTCATTTTTTCGCGGATGGAGGGCACCGCCTTGAAGAATTGCGCCGCTTCCTCGACCGTCATGTCGAGCACGTCGGCGATCGACTTGCCCTTGAAATGGACGTCGAGCGTCTCGCGATTGTAGCGCTTGCCCTTGCACTCCTCGCAGGTGACGTAGACGTCGGGCAGGAAGTGCATCTCGATCTTGATGACGCCGTCGCCCTGGCATTTCTCGCAGCGGCCGCCCTTGACGTTGAAGGAGAAGCGGCCCGGCTGGTAGCCGCGCGCTTTCGCTTCGGGCAGTCCAGCGAACCACTCACGGATCGGTGTGAAGGCGCCGGTGTAGGTCGCGGGGTTGGAGCGCGGCGTGCGGCCGATCGGCGACTGGTCGATGTCGATAATCTTGTCGAGCTGCTCGAGGCCCTCGATCTTCTCGTGCGGGGCCGGGTTGACGCGCGCGCCATTGAGCTTGCGCGAGGCCGCCTTGTAGATCGTGTCGATGAGCAAGGTCGACTTGCCGCCGCCAGAGACGCCGGTGATGCAGGTCAAGAGCCCGATCGGAATCTCGGCGGTGACGTTCTTCAAATTGTTGCCGGTCGCTCCCGTCACGCGGATGCGGCGCTTGTCGGCCTTGCGGCGCGCCTTCGGCATCGGGATTTGCAGCTCGCCCGAGAGGTATTTGCCGGTCAACGAGGCCGGGTTGTCCATGATCTCCTGCGGCGTGCCCTCGGCGATGATCTGGCCGCCGTGGACGCCGGCGCCCGGGCCGATGTCGACGACGTAGTCGGCGGTGAGGATCGCGTCCTCGTCGTGCTCGACGACGATCACGGTGTTGCCGATGTCGCGGAGCCGCCGAAGCGTTTCGAGCAGCCGCGCGTTGTCGCGCTGGTGCAGGCCGATCGAGGGCTCGTCCAGCACATACAACACACCCGTGAGGCCCGAGCCGATCTGCGAGGCGAGCCGGATGCGCTGGCTCTCGCCGCCCGACAAGGTGCCGGAGTTGCGCGACAGTGTCAGATAGTCGAGGCCGACGTCGACGAGGAACTGCAGGCGCTCTCGGATCTCCTTCAGGATGCGAACCGCGATCTCGTTCTGCTGCTTGCCGAGCTTCTTCGGCAGCGCCTCGAACCAGTCGCCGGCCGCGCGGATCGACTTCAAGCCAACCTCGCCGATATGGAGGCCGTCGATCTTGACGGCGAGCGCCTGCGGCTTCAGGCGGAAACCGTGGCAGGCCTCGCACGGGTGATCGCCCTGATAGCGCGAGAGCTCCTCGCGCACCCAGGCTGAGTCCGTCTCCCGCCAGCGGCGCTCGATGTTGTTGATGACGCCTTCGAAGACTTTCTCCGTCTTGTAGGCGCGGACGCCGTCCTCGTAGAGGAATTCGATCTCCTCGTCCCCGGAGCCGTAGAGCACGACGTCCTGCACGTGCTTCGGCAGGTCGTTGAAAGGCGTGCGCATCGAGACTTTGTACCGGCGGGCGATGGCTTCCAGCGTCTGCGCGTAATAGGGCGAGGAGGCGCCGGTGCGCGCCCACGGCACGACCGCGCCGTCCTCCAGCGACACCGTGCCGTCGGGGACGACGAGGTCGGGCTCGAACTGCAGCTCGGTGCCGAGGCCGTCGCAGGTCGGGCAGGCGCCGGCCGGGGCGTTGAAGGAGAACAGCCGCGGCTCGACCTCGTCGATCGTGAAGCCCGAGACGGGGCAGGCGAAGCGCGAGGAGAAGACGATGCGCTCGTGGGTTTCGTTCTTGTTGCGGAGCACGGAGGAGTCGGAAGAGGCGAGTGGCGAATGGCGAGTGGCGAGTGGATCGGCGCCGGGCGCCTCGGCCTCGTCGCTGCTCGCTGGTTTAGATCTGCTTGCCCTCTTCTTGGTCTGCGCAGCTGCCACCGCTCGGGCAGGTTCCCCCCCATTCGCCATTCGCCATTCGCCACTCGCCCCGTTCCCGAGCGGCTTATCCGCAAGCTCCGCCACCGCCAGACCGTCCGTCAGCCCAAGCGCCTGCTCGAAGGAGTCCGCGAGCCGGCTTGCGATGTCGCCGCGCACGACGATGCGATCGACGACGACGTCGATGTCGTGCTTGAACTTCTTGTCGAGCTTGGGCGCTTCCGCGATCTCGTAGAAGGTGCCGTTGATCTTGACGCGCTGGTAGCCCTTCTTCATCCACTCGGCGAGCTCCTTGCGGTACTCGCCCTTGCGGCCGCGCACGACGGGCGCGAGCAGGTAGAGCCGCGTGCCCTCGGGCAGCGCCAGCACCTTGTCCACCATTTGCGTGACGGTCTGGCTCTCGATCGGCAGGCCGGTCGCCGGCGAATGGGGGACGCCGACGCGCGCGAACAGCAAGCGCATGTAGTCGTAGATCTCGGTGACCGTGCCGACCGTCGAGCGCGGGTTCTTCGAGGTCGTCTTCTGCTCGATCGAGATCGCCGGCGACAGGCCTTCGATGTGGTCGACATCGGGCTTCTGCATCATCTCGAGGAACTGGCGGGCGTAGGCCGACAAGCTCTCGACGTAGCGGCGCTGACCTTCGGCGTAGATCGTGTCGAAGGCGAGCGAGGATTTGCCGGAGCCCGACAGCCCCGTGAACACGATCAGCGCGTCGCGCGGGATCGTGAGATCAATGCCCTTGAGATTGTGCTCGCGGGCGCCGCGGATGGTGATCGACTTGCGATCGGGGGCGGGGGAAGCCGAGGGTTTGCTCTTGGGTGCCATGCGCAACCCGGTAGCCGAAAGGCCGCCCCTGGGCAATCCGGCGCAACGGCCGTCCCCAACCCAATTGACGAAAGTGCCCGTCAACCTCGCCGCCGGCCGGGCGCCGTCATCCTGTCGGAAAGACGAATTAGCCTATTGAATTCAATGTCTTGATCTGTGTGGCGTCGTGGGGCTCAGCGAGCAAGCCGCCGCATCCAAGTTACGCCCCGTCTGTCGACGCCGTGCAAAATCGTGCCGGCGCTTCATCAACATTGATGATGCGCCGCTTTCGGAGTGCCCTACCGTCCGAGAGCTGACAATTGGCCCGATGGGTGCTTACCCACTGCCGCGAGCCAAGTCGATCGGTCGATTATGACACGTAAGGGAGAACGAGCGTGGCCACACTATCCGGCACTCAGTTTCAAGTTAACGCGGGTGCCACGGGGGGAGCGCAAAACACCCCGCATACCACAACTTTATCAGACGGGCGCATGGTCTATGTCTGGCGTGACGGCGGGGCCTCGAACAGCACCATCGTTTACAAGGTGCTGAACATCGACGGGAGCGTGTCGGTGGGCGATACCGTGCTCAATCCGACCCAAACGAGCAGTGGCAGCGTTGGCTACCCGATCGATGGCGACTGCCTTTCCGTCGCCGGCCTGGACAACGGCGGTTTCGCCGTCGCCTGGGAGTACCGCAATCCGTCGGATGAGAACGTCTTTTACAAGGTGATCGGCGCCAACAATACGGTCGTGCATGACACGACCCAGGTCAACGCGGCGAGCGGCTTGAACCAACTCAATCCCGACATCGTGGCGACGGCCGGCGGTTTTGCCATCGTCTACACAGACACCGATTTGGCCACGGCTGGCACCACGAGCAGCAGTGGCGTCATGAAGCATCTCTACGACAACGCCGGCGCATCGCTTGGAGCCTCGACCCGCGTCAGCGATGCGTACGGCGGTGATTTTGCCGCCAGCGCTGCGTTCCGCCCAAGCAACGGGCTGACGGTTGTCTGGGATGATGACCTCGGCAACAACGCAGGAAGCAATGATGGCATTTACGGCAGCTACAGCAACGGCAGCGTGCTGTTTCGGGCTGATAGCCAGAACCTTGCGACGACCCAGGAATTCCACACCGATCCCGACGTGGCCTACGACGGCGCCAACTACAACTTCTTGACGGTCTGGTCGCACTACAATGGCTCAGGCTATGAGGTTCGCGGCAAGCTCGGCACCGGCGCGTCGGCGAGCTTCCTGATCAGCTCGCCGGCCAGTCTCGACCCGTCGCATTCCAACATGACGCCGACCGTCGTTGGGCTCAAGGGATCGAGCAGCTATATGGTGTTCTGGTCCGACGGAGCGGGCAGCTCGACGAGCGGTGGCGCGGATAACGACGTCGTCGGTCAAGTCGTCGATTCCAGCGGCAACCTGGTCGGCGGCCCACTTGTTATCACGTCCGCATCTCTCACCAACAACGCCCTCAACACCCTTGACGCCACCATCATGCTCGATGGCCGCATCCTCGTGACTTGGGAGGCCGCCGGGCCCCAGTCCAACGGCCTCGACGTCTACTCACAGATCGTCGACCCGCGCGAAGGCGTTGTGAATTTCACCGGTACCAGTGGCAACGAGCAGTATGCCGGCACGTCGGGCGACGACACGATCAACGGCGGTGGCGGCAATGACCGGCTCTATGGTGGAGATGGCGCCGATACACTCAGTGACGGCGGTGGTGTCGCCTTCATGGATGGCGGCGCCGGCAATGATACCTTCAACGTTGCGGCCTTGGGGACCATTGTCGCGGATACAGGAGGCGGCATCGACCTCGTCGTCAGCCTGCAGAGCTTCACACTGGCCCAGGGGGTGGAGAATCTTGTCTTGAGTGGCTTGAATGGCAGCTTCGGCACGGGCAACTCTGGCGCCAACGTAATTTTTGGCGACGCCTCGGCAAATACCCTCCGGGGCCTCGGCGGTGCGGATACGCTGAGCGGCGATGAGGGGATCGACATCCTCATCGGCGGCACCGGCCGCGACGTGATGACCGGCGGCGTCGGCCTCGACGACTTCGATTTCAACGCCATTTCGGAAACCGGAAAAACCGGCTCGACGCGCGATCGAATCCTCGACTTCAAGCACCTCGAGGACGACATCGACCTCCGCGATATCGATGCCAAGAGCGGCGTTTCCGGCAATCAAGCCTTCAAGTTCATCGGCACTCAAGGCTTTCACGACGTGAAGGGCGAGTTGCACGTCTTGAAGATCAACCCATCCGGCACCGCCAACGACAAGACCGTCGTCGAAGGCGACGTCAACGGCGACGGCCGCGCAGATTTCCAGATCGAGCTCAAGGGGCTCATCGGGCTGACGAAGGGTGATTTCCTGTTGTAGCCGGGTTTGCTTCGTCACGGCCCTTGCGGCCGGAAGGCCGACGGCGTATCGCCGAAGCGGCGCTTGAAGGCGCGATTGAAGCTCGACAGATCGACGAAGCCGCAAGTATAGGCGATCGCGATGATCTTCTCGGTCGTGAGCGTCGGATCTTTCAGGCGGGAGAGCGCGAGCTGCAGGCGCCGCTCGAGAACGTGCTCCGAGAAGGTGCGTCCGGTCGCCTCGAGGAGCTTGTTGACGTAGCGGGGCGTGATCGCCAGGCGCGCGGCGACGAGCCCGGCGTCGATATCCGGCCGGTGCGCGCCGGCCGCGATCTCGCCGAGGATCGCCTCGATCCGCGCCGCCTTGACGCCTCGGAGCCCTGCCAGCTCGGCGACCTCCCGCGAACCGCCCATCGCCGCCGCCAGGAGATCGATGATGTGGACGCCGATGCGCTCGGCCGCGTCCGGCGCGAGCGCCGGCAGAGACGGCCAGTTTCGCTCGATGTAGCGCCGCATCAGCCGGACCACAGGATCGGTCGCGCGCAGCACGCACGGATAGCGCGGAACCGGACCGGGCAGCACCCGTGCCATGTCCTCTCTGAGAATGCGCAGGCTGACATTGCCCTGCTCGCGTCCGGCACCTGCGTCGTGCTGGGCAAAGCCCGTCTGCTCGACGTCGAAGACCATCGTATCGCCGATGGCGAGATCGGTCTCGATGCCAGCCTGATCACAATGGTGCCTGCCGCGCAGAGAGATGAGCACGGCGACGCCATCCTCGGACAGAGACGCGAGGCGAGGGGTGCGCTGCCCCTTGAGCGGCGAGCTGTGGCCGGTGCTGATGACGACGGGCCCGGCCCGGCACGTCTCCATCTCCGCCGAGAAGCCGTCCCGCTCCGCCGAGCTGATGTCGAGCTTCATGTATTTGAGTGCGAACTCCTCGCGGAAAGCCTCGAAGCGGTCCTTCGGGGCGAGCCAGTCGGTCGAAAATTTCAATAACGCTGGCGGCCCGGCCGGCTCACCCGGCGGAGACGGCGTCATTGGCTTCCCGGATTTGTCGTCGGCCGGCATGGCGCTTCAGAGAGTTGGCGGAAAAGGACGTGTCGAGGGTATGTCCGCGGATCAAATCGTGTTCGCTCAATTCGTACAACAGCCAGAGCTCGCCAATCGGGCAGAAGTCCTGCGTCAGGGGCCGAAATCCGGTGGAGTTCCCTCCGTGCCAAACGATTGTTCCCGTCCGGCAAAACGATGGGCCTCCTACGGCAAGACGGCGTTCGCCAGCGTCAGGCAAGAAGGTGAGCGCCCCGAGTCGAGGGCATCGAGATGAACGGAGCACCCATGGCGACGATCAAGGGTACGAAGAAGCGCGACGTTCTGACGGGGACGATCGGCAGCGACACGATCCTAGGTGACCTTGGCAATGATGACCTCTTCGGGCTCAAGGGCAACGACACGTTGAAGGGTGGTGCCGGCAACGACAAATTGGTCGGCGGTGATGGGAGCGACAAGCTCAGCGGCGAAGCCGGCAAGGACACGCTTCTGGGCGGCAACGGCAACGACCGGCTGGACGGCGGTACGGGAGACGACACGCTCACGGGCGGCGCCGGCAACGACACGGTGATCGGCGGCCTGGGCGCCGACAAGCAAGCGGGTGGGGCCGGCATCGATACGATCGACTATTCCGGGGTGACGGGTGGGACCGGCGTGACGATCTTCTTGGATGGTGTCGCCGCTTCGGCAGGTGCGGCCTCGGGAGATACGCTGAGCGGTTTCGAGCGCGCGATCGGGACGGCCTACCAGGACACGATGCAGGGCACGAGTGGCGATGATATTCTCATAGGCGGAGACTCGTCGGACAATCTCTACGGCTCGTCTGGAGCCGATACTCTGCTCGGCGGCGCTGGCGATGATTTGCTCGGACCCGGGCTCGACGCACTCGCCGACACGATCAACGGCGGCGACGGCATCGACACGGTCGTCTACACGTCATCAGGTATCGGCGTCGTGGTGGCCCTGTCGTTTGGATCGGGCGTGACCATGGGGGGCGGCGCCGCCAACGACGTCCTGATCTCGATCGAGACCATCTTCGGCAGCAATTTTGACGACGAGCTGACGGTCGACAATGGCGGCCATGCTTCGGGTGGCAATGGCGACGACCTCTTGTCCGGCAACAGTGGCTTCGCAAACGTTGGTTATGGGCTGACGACTGAGCGTCTCACCGGCGGCTCAGGGGCGGATACCTTCCTCGTCCATCGGGGGACCGGCGCCGACTACATTTCGGACTTCATTCCAGGTGTCGCCCTTGGGCCGGCTGGAGATAAGTTGAGGATCATCGCATCCGAGTTCAACAACATCGCCTACGAGCCCGACGTCAACGGCGCGAGCACCGCCGTTCGCAATATCGGTGCGGGTGACCCGATTGCTGCGAACCGGGCCTCGCCACAGTTCATCTACGATCAATGGTCCTACACTCTCTACTTCGACAGCGACGGCACAGGAGCTGCTGCCAATCCCACGGCGGTCATGATCATTTCTGGGACGCAGACGACCTTGACGCACGGCGGCGCGCTGTTCAGCGTCGACGAGTACGAGATCGTCTGAGAGGGGCTCGCCTCTCGCCCCTCAGCTCTCGTCCTCGTCGTCCGTCTCGACTGTTGGCGGCGGCGGGGGCGGTGCCTCGCGCTCGGCCGCCTTCTTGGCGGCGAGCCGCTTGTCGACATAGGCCCCGACGGCCGTGATGAGGGGATCGATCTTGTCCTCGAAGAAGTGGTTGGCCTGCGGCACCACCTGATGCTCGACGACGATGCCGCGCTGGGTTTTGAGCCGCTGGGCGAGATCGCCGACCGAATGGGAGGGGACGACGCGGTCCTTCTCGCCGTTGATGAAGAGGCCGGAGGACGGGCAGGGCGCGAGGAACGAGAAGTCGTAGAGGTTGGCGGGCGGGGCCACCGACACGAAGCCCTCGATCTCGGGGCGGCGCATCAGGAGCTGCATGGCGATCCAGGCGCCGAACGAGACGCCGGCGATCCAGCAGTTGCGCGCCTCGGGCTTCACCGTCTGCACCCAGTCGAGCGCCGAGGCTGCGTCCGCAAGCTCGCCGGGACCGTTGTCGAAGATGCCCTGGCTGCGGCCGACGCCGCGGAAATTGAAGCGCAGCACCGAGAAGCCGCGGTCTACGAAGGCATAATAGAGGTGGTAGACGATCTGATTGTTCATCGTGCCCCCGAACTGCGGGTGGGGGTGCAGGATGATGGCGATCGGCGAGGTCGGGCGCGGATCGTGATGATAGCGCGCCTCGATGCGTCCGGCCGGTCCGTTGATCGTCACTTCAGGCATGGGGGGCGGTCATCCCTGGCTGGGGTTCAGGCGATCGGGGCATACGTTTGAGGCCGCGACGAAAGGGCCGGGCGGGCTGCCGGATACTTGACTACGCAAGTCAGGATTTATATATCTCGTTAGAACACTTCCAATCGGAGCCCGTGTCGCCTCGCGCGCCCAGGAAGCGGCGTCGTCTTAGCACGACGAAGGGGGGCGATTGCAAGCACGGCAAGCGGGCCGATTGCCACGGGACGAGCGCTGCCATGGATCTGAACACGAAGGGCCGGTATGCCGTGATGGCGATGGTCGATCTCGCCCAGCATGGGGCGAGCGGCTCGGTGCCGCTGACCGAGATTGCCGACCGCCAGCAAATCTCGCTCGCCTACCTCGAGCAGATTTTCCAGAAGCTGCGCCGGGCCGGCGTCGTCGAGAGCGCCCGTGGGCGGCTCGGTGGGTATCGGCTGGCGCGCGGCACCGAAGCAATCTTCGTCGGCGAGATCATGGCGGCCGTCGAGGAGCCCGTGGATATGACCCGCTGCCATCGCCAGACCGCGCATGGATGCGTGGCCGGCGACCGCTGCAAGACGCATTTTCTGTGGGACGCTCTCAGCACCCATATCGAGGAGTTTCTCGGGCGTGTCTCGCTCGAGGACATCGTCGAGGGGCGGCTGGCCGTGCGTCCGGCGCTCAAGTCCGTGGAGGCCGCGGCCGAATGAGCGTGTCCCGCACATACCTCGATCACAACGCGTCGTCGCCGCTCAGGCCCGAGGCGCGGGCGGCGATGGTGGCGGCGCTCGATGTGGTGGGCAATCCATCCTCCGTGCACGCCGAGGGCCGGCGGGCGCGGGCGATCATCGAGGCGGCGCGGGAGCAGGTCGCGGCGCTGGTCGGGGCGCAGCCCAAGAATGTCGTGTTCACGAGCGGCGGCACGGAGGCGGTCAACACGATCGTGGCGGGTGGTCATGATTGCATCGCCGTTGCCGGCATCGAGCATGAGTGTGTTCGCCGGGCGGCAGATGCGTCACGCGCTTTGATCGAGGACGTTCCGGTCGATCTCGATGGAGTGATCGCACCCAAAGAGATCGCGCGGATCCTCGCCGAAAGCAGCGGGATGGCGCTCGTCTGCATCCAGGCCGCCAACAACGAGACGGGTGTGCGTCAGGATCTGACGACACTCGCCGAGGTGGCGCACGCGACGGATGCACTTGTGTTCAGCGATGCCGTGCAAGCGGCCGGCAAGGTCGCCATCGACATGACAGGTCCAGGCCCGGACGTGATCGCGCTGTCGGCGCACAAGCTCGGCGGCCCGAAGGGTGTCGGCGCCATCGTCCTGCGCGAGGGCATCGCCCTCGAGCGTTTGCTGCATGGCGGAGGTCAGGAGCAGGGACGGCGCGCCGGCACCGAGAATGTCGCGGGCATTGCGGGCTTTGGCGCGGCAGCGAAAGCAGCGCTGGACGAGGTTGGTTGCTCGACTGGCCTCGCGCAGATGCGCGACCGCGTCGTCGAGGGCGTTCGCGCGTTGACGCCGCACGTTTGCTTGATCGGGGAAGGCGCCGCACGCCTCCCCAACACGGCGCTGGTCGCTTGGCCTCAGGCCAAGGCCGAGACGCTCGTCATGGCGCTCGATCTCGAAGGCATTGCGGTGAGCGCGGGCGCCGCCTGCTCGTCGGGCAAGGTCGGTCGGAGCGCGACGCTCGAGGCGATGGGACTGGCCCCGTCGATCCGCGACAGCGCCATCCGCGTAAGCCTCGGATGGTCGACGACGGAGGAAGATATCGAACGCTTTCTCGCCGCCTGGGCGCGCGTGAGCGAGCGATTGGAGAAGCGGCGCGTGGCGTGATCGCCGGCGCCTCAGATTTGGAAAGAGTGGGTCATGCCCGCAGTTCGCGAGACGGTCGAGACGGTCAAGACGATCGACGTCGACCAGTACAAATACGGTTTCGAGACCGCCATCGAGTCGGTGCTCGCACCGAAGGGTTTGAACGAGGACATCGTCCGCTTCATCTCGGAGAAGAAGGGCGAGCCCGCCTGGATGCTCGAATGGCGGCTCGACGCCTATCGCCGCTGGATGGCGATGACGGAGCCGACCTGGGCGAAGGTTCACTACCCCAAGATCGATTTCCAGGATCTGCACTACTACGCGGCACCGCGCTCGACCGAAGGCCCGAAGTCGCTGGATGAGGTCGATCCGGAGTTGCTCAAGACCTATGCGCGGCTCGGCATTCCGCTGAAGGAGCAGGAGATCCTCGCGGGCGTGAAGAAGGGCGCCCCGGCGGTTGCCGTCGATGCGGTGTTCGACAGCGTCTCGGTCGTCACGACCTTCAAGGCGCAGCTTGCGAAGGCCGGCGTCATCTTCTGCTCGATCTCGGAGGCGATGCGCGAGCATCCCGAGCTCGTGCGGAAGTATCTGGGGTCCGTCGTGCCGCAGTCGGACAACTACTATGCGGCGCTGAACTCGGCCGTGTTCTCGGACGGCTCCTTCGTCTACGTGCCCGAGGGCGTGCGTTGCCCGATGGAGCTCTCGACCTATTTCCGCATCAACGAGAAGAAGACGGGCCAGTTCGAGCGGACCCTCATCATCGCGGAGAAGGGCGCCTACGTCTCGTATCTGGAAGGCTGCACGGCGCCGATGCGGGACGAGAACCAGCTGCACGCGGCCGTCGTCGAGCTGGTGGCGCTGGACGACGCCGAGATCAAGTATTCGACGGTGCAGAACTGGTATCCGGGCGACAAGCAGGGCAAGGGCGGCATCTATAACTTCGTGACGAAGCGCGGCGATTGTCGCGGCCGCAATGCGAAGATCTCCTGGACGCAGGTCGAGACGGGCTCGGCCATCACCTGGAAGTATCCGAGCTGCATTCTGCGCGGCGACAACAGCCAGGGCGAGTTCTATTCGATCGCGGTGTCGAACGGCTATCAGCAGGTCGACAGCGGCACGAAGATGATTCATCTGGGCAAGAACACGTCGAGCCGGATCATCTCGAAGGGCATCGCCGCCGGGCATTCGCAGAACACCTATCGTGGCCTCGTCTCCGCGCATCGCAAGGCGACGGGCGCACGCAATTTCACGAACTGCGACTCGCTGCTGATCGGCGACAAGTGCGGTGCGCATACGGTGCCCTACATCGAGGCGAAGAATTCGAGCGCCCATTTCGAGCACGAGGCGACGACCTCGAAGATTTCCGAGGACATGCTGTTCTACTGCCGCCAGCGCGGTCTGTCGGCCGAGGAGGCGGTGGCGCTCGTCGTCAACGGCTTCGTCCGCGACGTGCTGCAGAAGCTGCCGATGGAGTTCCTCGCCGAAACGCAAAAGCTCATCGGCATCTCGCTCGAAGGGAGCGTGGGGTGATGGCGTCGCTTTCGCTCACCCCCCCACCCCGGCCCTCCCCCTCGAGGGGGGAGGGGGATTGCGCGTACGTGTGCGATTCCGCCGTGCGGATTCAAGTTTCGCGGTGCGAACAAGCGACGATCGAGGGCACAGCACAATGTTGCAGGGATGTCGGTGACATCGTCGCGGCGCCTGTCGCCGAAGTGGATCGCCGCTCAAACCCCGGCTGCCTGATGAGGGTACCATCCCCTCCCCCCTTGAGGGGGAGGGTTAGGGTGGGGGGGCGCGAGCAAAAGAGCGGTCGAGGGAGCTCGCCATGGCCAACGAGCGTGCGCGCCGTCTTCGTCGCGAGGCGACGAATGCGGAGCGAAAACTCTGGCGCTACCTCAAAGATCGCCAACTCGAAGGCCACCGCTTTCGCCGCCAACACCCGCTTGGACCTTACATCGTCGATTTCGTTTGTCTCGAGCAGATGCTCGTCATCGAGGTCGATGGCGCGACGCACGGTAAGGCCGCCGAGCTGGCGCTCGACGGTGAGCGAACGGCATGGCTCGTGGAGCGTGGCTACCGCGTCATGCGCATCGGCAATGTTGAGATTTACGAGAGCATCGACATGGTCGGTCTCGCGATCCTGGAAGCTCTTGGCGAGTACCGGCCGGCGCCGACGGAATGAGTTGTTTTCGCTGAACCCCCCACCCCTGCCCTCCCCCTCAAGGGGGGAGGGGGTACAGCGCCGGCAACGCACATTCACTGCTTGGGCGACAGACGATGGCTACGTGTCGATGTTCGCTTGCCAAAACCGTAGTTCTGAGATCAAGGCACTATTCCCTCCCCCCTTGAGGGGGAGGGTTAGGGCGGGGGGTGAATTTGGAGCCGATGACAGCGAGCAAATGATTGCCCCGCTTTGCCGCACGGAGCGCGCGCCGCTGGTTGAGCGCAACGAGCGGAGGCTCGATCATGGATCCGTCGAAGGCGTGGTTCGTGCAGCGAAGGCGTTGGCAGCGTCCCCTCATCGCGAGTTGGAAGGGCGCGCTGGCCGGGCTCGTGTTCGTCGTGGCGTTCTTCGCAATTGCGGCGCTGGTTCTGTCGCTGCAACCGTTCGATCCGCTGAACCTTTGGCTCTTGGGCCTGTGGTGGCTCGCCGTGATCGGACTGATGATCGGCTTTCACCTGATCGCGCGGACGCGAACCGACCGGCTCTGGGAGCACGAGCCCACAGGATCCAAAGGACACTCGAGAGGTTGAGCGCACCACTCAGCGCCAGCCCTGCTTATAGGAAGCAAGTACATCATGCTTGAAATCAAGAACCTCCACGTCAGCGTCGGCGAGAAGCCGATCTTGAAAGGCTTGTCGCTCTCCGTGCCCAAGGGGCAGGTGCATGCGATCATGGGGCCGAACGGGTCGGGGAAATCGACGCTCGGCTATGCGCTCGCCGGTCGCGACGGCTACGAGGTCACCGAGGGCGAGGTCCTCTGGAACGGCGAGAATTTGCTCGACATGGCGCCGGAAGAGCGCGCCGCCGCCGGTGTTTTCCTCGCGTTTCAGTATCCGATGGAGATCCCGGGCGTCGCCACCATGACGTTCCTGCGCACGGCTTTGAACTCCGTCCGCAAGCAGCGCGGCGAGGACGAGCTGTCGACGCCGGCCTTCATGAAGGTCGTGAAGGCGAAGGCGAAAGCGCTCGGCGTCAAGGATGAGATGCTCAAGCGCGCGCTCAACGTCGGCTTCTCGGGCGGCGAGAAGAAGCGCATGGAGATCCTCCAGATGGCGCTGCTCGAGCCGACTCTCTGCGTGCTGGACGAGACCGACTCCGGCCTCGACATCGATGCCATGCGGATCGTCGCGGAGGGCGTCAATGCGCTGCGCGGCCCCGACCGCACGATGCTCGTCATCACGCACTATCAGCGGCTGCTCGACTACATCGTGCCGGACATGGTGCACGTGCTCGCGATGGGTAAGATCCAGCGCTCGGGCGGCAAGGAGCTCGCCGTCGAGCTTGAGCAATCGGGCTATGCCGAGTTCACCGGGCGGGCGGCGTGAGGCATTCGCAATGAACGTCGTGTCTCCCATGGGCAAAGTCGAGCAGGCGATCGTCGAGGCCTTCGACAAGGCGGCCGGCGCGTTGCCGGGCGACGACAGCGCACGCAAGGCGCGTCGCCACGCCATCGGCCGCTTCGCGACGACAGGGCTCCCGAGCCGTCGCATCGAGGAGTGGCGCTATACGGACCTCAAGGCCAAGATCAGGTCGGCGCTACCGCCCGTCGCCAAATCCGCGTCCAAGCCCGCGCCCGATCTCGCCAGATTGCTCGGACCGGCGCTCGCGCGGCTGCCCGCCGTCACCTACGTTTTCGTCAACGGCCGCCTGCAAAGCTGGGACAACGGCCCCCTCATCGGCGATGATCCCCGCGTCGAGATCATGGCCCTGCACAAGGCGTTGGCCGATGGCAAAGCCTCGCTCGCCAACGCATCCGACGATGTGGCCGTCACTCTCAATACCGCTTTCGCCACCGACGGCGCGGTCGTGCGGATCACCGAGGGTGCCAAGCTCGACGTGCCCGTGCACCTCGTGTTCGTGAGCGACCTCTCCGAGCCGGCCTCCATCGCCGTCCGCAACCGGATCGAGATCGGCCGCGGCGCGCGCTGCACGATCATCGAGAGCCATGTGGCGCTCGGCGCCGGCGAGCGGCAAACGAACGCCGTCTCCGAGGTCACGATCAGCGACAAGGCCGATGCGGTGCACGTGAAGCTGTTGGCCGAAGGGCCGGCCTCCACGCATCTCGGCACATCGATCGTCGCGCTCGGCCGCGACTGCATCTATCGTCCGGTACAACTCACCGAGAGCCCGGGGCTCGCGCGCAACCAGAGCTTCGTCGCCTTCGAGGGCGAGGGCGCGACGTTCGACTTCAAGGCCGCCTCGCTCGTGCGCGGCCACGAGCACGCCGACACGACGCTCGTCATCGATCACAAGGTGCCGCGCTGCACCTCGCGCGAGCACTTCAAGACCGTGCTCGACGGCGAGGCGCATGCCGTGTTCCAGGGCAAGGTCATCGTGCAGCCGGGCGCGCAGAAGACCGACGGCAAGCAGATGGCGCAGGCGCTGATGCTCTCCGAGACGGCCGAGTTCGACAGTAAGCCCGAGCTCGAGATCTACGCCGACGATGTCGCCTGCGGTCATGGCTCGACGTCGACCGAGCTCAACGAGGAGCACCTGTTCTACCTGCAGGCGCGCGGCGTGCCGAAGCCGCAAGCGCAGCGGCTGCTGACGGAAGCATTCATCGCCGAGCCCATCATGGGCGTAGAGGGCGAGGGCTTACGCGAGGCGCTCCGCGCCCGCGTCGTCGCCTGGCTCGGCAGCGGAAAGGCGGGAACCTAATGTCTGACGCAGCTTTGAAGGCGGAGAGGTCCGCCACCAGGGGCTTCGATGTCGAGCGGGTGAGGGCGGATTTTCCGATCCTCTTTCGCGAGGTCTACGGCAAGCCGCTCGTCTATCTCGATAACGGCGCCTCGGCCCAGAAGCCCCGCGCCGTCATCGAGGCCATGGAAGCGGCGATGACGCTCGACTATGCGAACGTGCATCGCGGGCTCCACTATCTCTCGAACCAATCGACGGCGGCCTACGAGAAAGCCCGCGCGACGGTGGCGCGCTATCTCAATGCGCCGACGGACGAGCAGATCATCTTCACGAAGAACGCGACCGAGGCGATCAACCTCGTCGCCTATTCGTTCGGCGCCGAGAACTTCCGCGAGGGTGACGAGATCGTGCTCTCGATCATGGAGCACCATTCCAACATCGTGCCCTGGCACTTCCATCGCGAGCGGCGCGGCGCGGTCCTCAAGTGGGCCGACATCAAGGATGACGGCTCCTTCGATCTCGCCGGCTTCCAGAAGCTGCTCGGCCCCAAGACGCGCATGGTCGCCGTCACGCAGATGTCGAACGTGCTTGGCACCGTCACGCCGCTCAAGGAGATCATCCGCATCGCGCACGAGCGCAACATCCCGGTGCTCGTCGACGGCAGCCAGGGCGCGGTGCATTTGAAGGTCGACGTGCAGGATCTCGGCTGCGACTTCTACGTCTGCACCGGCCACAAGCTCTATGGTCCGACCGGCATCGGCGTGCTCTACGCCAAGAAGGGGACGCTGGACGCGTTACCGCCGTTTCTCGGCGGCGGCGAGATGATCGAGCATGTCGGCCGCGAGCAGATCACCTACGGCGTTCCTCCGCACCGTTTCGAGGCCGGCACGCCACCGATCGTCGAGGCGATCGGCCTCGGCGCGGCGCTGACCTACGTCATGGGGCTCAATCGCGACGCCATCCGCCTGCACGAGGACCGGCTGACCGAGTATGCGCACGCCCGCATGGCCGAGCTCAACTTCGTCAAGATCCACGGCCGCGCACCGGGCAAGGGCTCCATCGTTTCGTTTACGATGGATGGCCTGCATCCCCACGACGTCTCGACCATCATCGATCGCTCGGGCGTCGCGATCCGTGCCGGACATCATTGCGCGCAGCCGCTGATGGAGCGGCTCGGCGTGACGGCCACCTGCCGCGCCTCGTTCGCGATGTACAACACCGAGGCCGAGGTGGATGCATTGATCGAGGCGTTGAAAAAAGCGCACGACTTCTTTGGTTAGAGGGCATGAGCATGAGTGACGTTGCAGAAGGGATCGTGGACGGCGGCCCGCCGGACAATCCGCATGCCGCGGCGATTTCGGGCTCCGCCTTGCCGCCCGAGGAGCTGGAGCGGCTCTCGACGGACATCGTGGCCGCGCTCAAGACCGTCTACGACCCCGAGATTCCGGCGGACATCTACGAGCTCGGCCTCATCTACAAGGTCGACATCGACGACGAGCGCAACATCGCCGTCGAGATGACGCTGACGGCGCCGGGTTGTCCGGTCGCCGGCGAGATGCCGATCTGGGTTCAGAACGCGATCTCGGGCGTTCAGGGCGTCAAGGACGTCAAGGTCGAGATCGTCTTCGATCCGCCCTGGGACCAGAGCCGGATGTCGGAAGAGGCGCGGGTCGCGCTCAACATGTTCTACTGAGGTCTTGGGTTCGCTTCAACGCGGCTTACATAAGGACCATGACGATGGCCACGACGACGACAGAGCCGCGCAAGCCGCGGCCGAAGCCCAAAGTGATGACGCTGACGGACGCGGCCGCCGAGCGCTTGAAGGCGATCGTCGCCTCGCGTCCGGGCACCACGGCTGGATTGCGGGTCGGCGTCAAGAACGGCGGCTGTGCCGGTATGGAATATACGATGGAGTGGGCCGAGACCGCCGATCCCCTCGACGAAAAGCTCGAGGACAAGGGCGTGACGCTTTTGATCGACAAGAAGGCGGTGCTGTTCCTGCTCGGCACGACGATGGATTTTAGGGTCGAGACGCTGAAATCCGGTTTCGTCTTCGAAAACCCTAACCAGACCTCGGCCTGCGGTTGTGGAGAGAGCGTCGCCATCACGCCGCGCAAGACCGAGGAGCTTGCCGGCTGAGCCTCTCACGTGCGAGCTTTCCGGTCGCGAGCCGCGGGGGCGGCGTCATGCGGGGGAAGCGGACATGGGGCGGATCGTCCTGCTCGTCGTGCAGCTGATTGTCGTGTTCGTCGTCGGGACGGCGGCGATCAAGTATCTGAGCTTCGATATCATCAAGACGTTCGTCTACGCGGTGCTGTTCGCGCTGCTGGCCTGGCTGACCGGCATCGTCGGCGCGCGTATCCTCCAGGGCGTCTCGCCGCCGCCGCAACAGGCGCTGTTCACGGCGATCGTCGGCGGCCTCATCGGCGCGGCGCTGCTCTTCGTGCCGCAGGTCCGCTCCCTCGTGCCGCAACTCCCTGAGCTCGCCTGGCCCGTCATCGGCGCGGTGCTCGGCTATCACGTGAAGAGATAGGGTTGCATCCTATCGCATCCACGTGAGCACTCATCGCTGCTCGGCTCGGCCGAGAAGACGTCGCACCCAAAGTGCCGAAGCCCAAGTCGCTGGAACCGCGAGTGGCAAGGACAATAAGAGGGTTGCGATGGGCGAGAGGGCCGGCATGCCGAGATGGGGCAGCAGCAGCCCCACGAGGAAAAGATTGCTTGCGACCGCCGCCCACACGAACGGCGCGAGCAGCGCCGCGAGCTTCCAAAGCGAACGCGGCTTCGGGCCCGGCTGCTCCATCACGCGGCCTGCCGCCTCACGTGGGATTCGAGGGCCGCAGCAATGAGCGCCGGAACTTTGGCGTGCAAGCCGAGCGGCGGCAGCGTGACACCGGCGAACCCGCCCTGTCCGAGGCCATCGGGGACATCCGTGACGACGTGGCTCGCGGCGAGCGCGAAGACGGGGAGGCAGATCGCCTGGCCGAGATCGCGGGCGGCCTCGTGGATGAAAGGCGCTTCCTCGAGATATCCGGCCACGATCGTGCGAAAGCGGGTGCGGCTGGCCAAGTCCGCGACGAGGCGCTCGGTCGCTTGGCGGGATGCGGGAAATTTCCCGGAGCCGTGGGCCGCGAGCAGAACAGCCGTCGCCTCGACGGCATAGCCATGGGCCTGCGCCGCCTCGAGGAGGATGTCCGCCACCAGATCGGACAGTCTCGGATGGTCGCCGAACGGCGGCAGGATCTCGGCGCCGGGGATGAGGCGCTTCAGCCGTTTCGGCAGCACCTGCTCCAGGAAGAAGCCATGTGCCATGAAGAGCGGATAGACGAGCGGCTGCACCTGGCCATCGGCTGCCGCCGCGAGGCTTTGCGGTGACTCGAGCGTCGCGCCGCGCACGTCCCAGCCCGGCAGCAGCGCTCCGACCTCGCGCGCCATGGCGTGCATGACGGCATCGTGCGCGAGCGGGGCCGAGGGCTGTCCAAGCGCGATGACGATGGCGTTGCGTGGCGTCATGTCAGTGGCTCGTCCCGTCCTCGAAGCTGATCTTGTTCCAGACATTGTATTTGCCCGATGGCTTACGCATCGGCAATCGCTTCACCTCTTGGAGCGTCTTGGCATCATAGACGATGAGCGCGCCGTCCTGCTCCCACAAGGAGACGAGCGCATAGCGTCCGTCGCGGGTGAACTCGGTGTGGGCGACGGTCTTGCCGGGCTCCGGCTTCAGCGTCTTGACGATCTCGAGCGTCTCCTTGTCGATGATGTGGATCTCGTCCTTGTGGTCGCCCAGGAACACGTCGGCCCAGACGTAGGGCGAGGTCGAGTGGCTGCGCAGGAAGAAGCCGGGGCCATCGGTCTTGATCGTCGTCACCAGCTGCCATTTCTCGATGTCGATGACGGAGAGCACGCCTTCCTTCAGATGCGGCGTCGCCATGACACGGCGCCCGCCCGACTCCCATGTGATCCCTGAGCCCAGATGCGGCATCCCAGGGAGTGGAAGTGTGGCGATCTCCCGGCCGACGTCCAGATTGACGACGACCCCCTTGTCGCCCTCCCGATTGGAGCCGATCAGGTTGTGATAGCGGGGCGTGAAGAAGAAGTCGTCGAGCGGCGCGCCGATCACGATCCGGCGGCGTGCGAACAGCCCTTTTTCGCTGGCGAGCGATTCTTCCATGCCCTCATCGTGGCTGTGCACGAAGCCATCGTAGAACGGTCCGGAGTCGGGCGAGGTGCCGATCTCCCAGATCTCGGGTGCATCCTTGAGGGCCAGGATGAAGCTCTTGCGGTCGGGCGCCTGGTAGACGGCCGAGACGCGCGACGGCACACCATCCTTCGATTTGACGGCGATCACCTTCGCGACCGAGAGATCCTCGGTCGCGAGGATCGTCAGCGTCTGCGGCAGGTAGTTGGCGACGGCGAGCCATTTGCCGTCGTGGCTCATGGCGATGTTGCGGCTGTTGAGGCCGGCGCGCACCCGGCCGACTTCCTTCAAGGCCCAGATATCGTACTTCTGCACCCAGCCGTCGCGCGACATGATGAAGACGAAGTGGCCGTCGGGGCTGAACTTCGGGCCGCCGTGCACGGCGTAGGGCGTGGCGAACCGGTCGAGCACCGTGAAGCTGTCGCCGTCGAGCACCGAGACGTGGTGGTCGCCCGTCTCGACCACGAGCGTGATATTGAGCGGATCGGCTTTGAAGGTCGGTGCCGATGCTGGCTTGTAGTCGGCGCTCAGGGCACGCGTGGCGGCGATGTCGGCCTCGTCCCAGTGCGGGGTCTCGGCCAGCGGCGTCTTGATGTAGGCCGCGAGCGCCTCGATCTCGTCGGCCTGGAGCAGCGTCTCGAAGGCCGGCATCTGGGTCGCTGCCCGGCCCTTGCGGATGACGCCGGAGACTGCGTCGCCTTTGAGCGCGGAGAGGCTCTCGGGAATGAGCGCGGGGCCGGTGCCGCCGAGCCGTCCCGGCCCGTGGCAGGCGGCGCAATTCGCCTCGTAGACGGCGCGCGCGTCGGGATCGGCGGCAGCCGGGAGCGAGAGCCCGACGAGCAGCAAGCTAAGTGTAGCGAGGAGCCGGATCATGAGACTTTCCGCGGAAGGGAGCCATGGCGACCCGGCGATCATCCTGCGCGAGGCCGATCTCGGCGCCGGTCAAATAGCAGGCCGGATCCTCCTCCCACGGGTCGCCGGTGAGCTGCAGGGCGCGGATGCGCGTATTGCCGCCGCAGATGGATTTGAAGTGGCAGGCGCCGCAGCGGCCCTTCAGCGGCCGCGGCACTTGCCGCAGGCCCGCGAGCACCGGATCATCGCCCGTCCAAAGCTCGGAGAAGCGCTTTTCCTTGACGCTGCCGATCGCGTAGCCGGACCAGTAGGTGTCGGGGTGGACGAAGCCCTGCGGATCGATGTTGGCGACGCCGATGCCGGCCGAGTTGCCGCCCCAGGCCGTCAGATGCTTGGCGATGCGCTGGGCCGTCTCCAACCCGAGATGCCGCTGGATCCAGTGCAGGAAATAGACGGCATCGGCATCGTTGTTGCCGGTGACGATCTCGAGCGGCTGCCCCTCGGCGGCAGCGATCCAAGCCCGATCGATGAGGAAGTCCATGGCGGCGCGGGCGCGTGAATGGATCGCGTCGTCCTCCGATGCTTGTCGCCGCGGCCGGCATAGACGAGATGCGACAGGTAGAATTTGTCGACGCCCTCGCTCTCGCAGAGCTTGACCATGTCGCGGAGCTGATGCGCATTGTCGTTCGTCATCGTGAAGCGCAAGCCGGTCTTCACGCCCAAGGCCTTGCAGGTGCGAATGCCGCCGATGGCGGCTGCGAAGGCGCCGTCGACGCCGCGGAACCAGTCGTTCGTCGCACCGATGCCATCGAGCGAGATGCCGACATAGTCGAAGCCCAAATCGGCGACGTGCCGAGCCGTCTCGCCGTTGAGCCGCGTGCCGTTGGTCGACAGCGACAGATGGCGGAACTTCAACTCGCGCGCGCGCGCGGCGAGGTCGAAGAAATCGTGACGCACCAGCGGCTCGCCACCGGACAAGATCAACGCCGGGATGCCGAACGTCGACAGATCGTCCAGCACCGCCATGGCTTGCGCGGAGGTCAGCTCGCCGGGAAACTCGACATCGGCCGATGTCGTGTAGCAATGCCGGCACTTGAGATTGCAGCGGCGCGTCAAATTCCAGATGACGACCGGGCGCACCTCGCGCGGGTCCCGCCGGTAGGGGGACGCGGCGTTGGGTGACGGCCTGACCGCTTCGCGCATGTATTGAGAGAGGCGAAACATGGCTCAATTGCCCTTCGGTTTGATGCGCAGCCCGGTCTTCTTGAGGATGCGCTTCGAGTAGAGGATGTCGTCAGCCCGGCAAGCGCTGCCGAGCAGGTGCCGGATGTGGTGTCTGTGCGCCTCGACCTCGGCCGTCGAGGTGCCGTGGATCATGGCGAAGAGATTGTAGGGCCATTGCGGGGGCACCCTCGGTCTCAGATAGCAGTGCGAGACGCAGTCGAGCGCGCCGACCTGCGGTCCGAGCGCTTCCGCAGAATCGTCCGCCACATCCCACACCGTCATGCCGTTGGCGACGGTCCCGAGCGCGTAGTGGTTGGGCGCGATGGCGACGCGCCGCATGACACCGGCCGCCTGCATCGCGGCGAAGCGCTCCAAGACCTCGTCCTCGGCAAGGCCGAGCCATTGCGCAACCTGGGCGAACGGCTCCGCAACCAGCGGCAATCCACTTTGTGTCGCGGCGATCAGCTTGCGATCGGTGTCGTCGAGCCTCATGCGTGCACCCTAAAGCCGATGAAGAACTCCTTGAGCTTGGGAAGCTTCAGAACAGGAAGGCCGGTCTCTGCCTCGATCTCGCCGATCACCTCGGCGCTCCTCTCCGGCGTATCGCTGGCGACGACGAACCACATATTGAGGCGATGGTCGCGCTCGTAGTTGTGCGCGACCTCGGGGTGGGCATTGACCAAGGCCGTGACGATGTCGAACGCGGTGGCGGGCACCTCCATCGCGCAGAGGCAGAAATTGCCGCCCATGGCCTCGGCGTCGAAGAACGGTCCGAAGCGCGTGATGGCGCCGATGTCGCGCAGGTTCTTCAGGCGATCGAGCAGCACGTCCTCGCTCAAGCCGAGCTCGGCTGCGATATCGCCGAAGGGATCGGGCCGGAGCGGCAGGCCGGTTTGCAGCGCGTTGATGATGGCGCGATCGGTGGCGTCGAGCGCGCCTCTGTCGAGTGGAGCCTGTCTCATGCGGCGATCTCCTCGCGGTGCAACCACGCCCCCGACTGCTTGAAACAGTGTGTGGAGAAGAGACACTTGTGCGGAACGCCCTCGAGCTCGGGGAGGGCCGCTGCTAGGGCGATCACGCCCTGCGCCTCGCTGGGCGTGCGCGCATGCACCATGATGTAGAGGCGATAGGGCCAGACGTCCGGATAGGCCCGGCGCTGATAGCAGAGCGATACACCCGGCAAGTGGGCGAGCTTGTGACCGATGGCCTCGACGCTCGCTTCCGGTACGTCCCACACCACCATGGCGTTCGCCGCCCAGCCGAGCTTGCGGTGGCGGACGATGACGCCGAGGCGCGAGATGATGCCGGCGGCTGTCAGCTCGCCGATCCGCCGCATGACCTCGGGCGCCGATCGGCCGAGCCGGTGCCCCAGCTCGGCATAGGGTCGCTCGACGAGCGCCAGCCCTTCACTCAGGGCCTGCAACAATGGCCGATCGTGGCTCTGCAGAAGGGAGGTGTCTGGCGATGTCGCGCGAACGCTCTTCGCGACGCGGCCGGAGAGGCTGAAGCCCAGATCGATGTGGAACTGGCGGACGAGCCTGAGATCGAGCACGCGGCGGCCGGTCGTCCGCGCGACGTGATCGAGCATGCCGGCGAGGGCGGGCTCGTCTGGCGCCGTGGCGACGAACCAGAGGTTCCACGCGTCCTCGCGCAGATAGCTGTGATTGATGCCACGTAGTGCCGACAGGCATACGGCGGCGCCGTCGATCTCGCCTTCGGGAAGCGCCATTGCCGCAAGCGTCGAGACCCCGGCGGTGTTCGGCCGGACGGTCGCGCCGACGCGTGCGATCGCGCCGTCGGCGACAAGGGCTGCGAGCGTGCCGAGCACGCGCGCCTCGGTTGTTTCGAGCGCGTCCGCGATCTGCGCAAACGGCCGCTCGACGAGCGGGAAGTCGCGCTGATGCTCGTCCAGAAGCCGGAAGCGGAGCGTGTCTGTCCCGTCCGTCATCTCACAGCCCGATCCGGTGTGCGCGCGCGGTGAAGAAGATGCCCGATGGGCTTTTGGCGGTAAGCTCCTTGACCGGCTCGAGCGTCCGCGTGTCGTAGATCACGACCTTGTCGGCGTCGCGCACCGACACCCACACCTCGGCGCCGCGTGGCGCAAACTCCATATGCAGCACCGCCGGACCGGGCTTGAGACTGGCGACGACCTCGCGTGTCCGGCTGTCGACGATCTCGACGGTGTCGTTGTCGGGCAGCGCGTAGTTCACCCACACATATGGGCTCCCCGGCTGGGCGATGATGAAGACCGCCTGGCCGTGTGTCTTCGTCCGGCCGGCCTCGGCCAGGCTCGCCCGATCGACCCACAATAGCTCGTGGGCGCCGACGGCGGGCAGCACGAACTGGTTGCCGGTGAAGGCCCAACCCTGCAGATGCGGCATCTTGTAGACCGGGAGATCGTCGGACGTCTTGCCGTAGTCTTTCAGGAAACGCACGGCAGTCGGCGTCTTCTGCCACACGTCGATGGCCGTCACGCCCTTCTCGCCGAACAGACCGACGAGATAGACGTTGCCGTCGTCGGTGAGCACGCCGTCGAACGGATTTTTCCCGACGTCGGCGACCTTGGTGACGACCGGCTCCTTGCCAGAGAGATCGGCCATCCAGGCCTCGCCCTTCTCCCAGAGACACCAGATGAAGCGGCGGCCGGGCAGGTCGGCGATGCCGATCGTCTTGGAGCCGGCCGGGATGTCGGCCACCTGCTCGAGCGAGCCCGCATCGAACACCCGGATGCCGCCCGGCTCGTAGTTGGAGACGGCGACGAGCTTGCCATCGTCGGAGATGGCGCCACCGATCGAATTGCCGGCCTGGACGATGCGCTTTGCGACGCTGGCTGCGGTGAGGTCGACCTTCGTCAATCCGCCATCGCGGCCGAAGACGTAGGCGAAGCGCTCGTCGGGCGAGAAGGTCATGCTGGCGTGCGAGAGATCGCCCAAACCCTCGATGCGGGTGATGACCTCGCGTCCCACGCGATCGACGAGCAGCAGCGAGCCGGTCGCGCGCTCGACGATAAGGCCGAGGCCACCGGTGGCGAGGTGCTCTTGCGGCAGCGCCGCGGGCTTGGCGGCGGTCGCCACCAGGAGAGCGGGTGCGGCTGTGACAATCGCTCGGCGTGAGATCATGGCTTTCGGGCCTTCAGGTATCGTGCAATCCAGAGCGCATCCTGCTCGCTCAGTAGTGGCCGCCAGCCCGGCATCGCGGTTCCTGGAATGCCATCCAGGATGATGCCGGCGACGGCTTCTGCATCCTGGCCGTCCAGAGCCTCGGCCGTCAGTGGCCTGCCGATGCCGCCCTTCATGGTGAGCCCGTGGCAGGAGCCGCAGTCCTGGATCACCAGGCGCTCGAGCGGCTTTTCGCCGGCGGCCGTCGCTGGTGCGCAGGGGAGCGCACCGAGCACGATCAGCGCTGCGAAAGAGCTAAGCTCGCGCCAGCGCATGGGTCTCATCCCAGTCTTCGATGGTGGCTTTCACCCGCTCTGCTCCGCCGGCGAGACCCGCGACCTCGCCGATGATGAACAGCACGGGGTCGTTGGCGTCGCGCTGGCTCGATCCGAGCGAGAGGCTCGCAAGCGTCGTCGTCCGGCGGCGCTCCCGCGGGGTCGTCGCGGCCGTCACTGCGACAACGGGTGTCGAAGCCGCGAGGCCATGTGCGATCAGCTGGCGAGCAATGGTTGGAATCGTCTCGGCGCCCATGTAGACGACGAGCGTCGTGTCGGCGCCGGCGAGGCTCGCCCAATCGAGATCGAGACTCGCATCGGCGGCGCGATGGCCGGTGACATAGCGCAGCCCCGTTGCGAGACCGCGATGGGTGAGGGGAATTTCGGTGGACGACGCCGCGCCCTGTGCGGCCGTGATGCCGGGAACGCAAGAGCAGACCACCCCGGCGTCGCGCAGCGCCTGGAGCTCCTCGCCGCCACGCCCGAAGATGAGCGGATCGCCGCCCTTCAGGCGCGTGACGTTCAGTCCCTGAAGCGCCAAGCTGATCAGCGTCTCGTTGATCTCGTCCTGTGACGCGCGATGCGCGCCAGGCCGCTTGCCGACATCGACCCTCTGGATGTGCTCTGGCACCAGGGCCAGCACCTCGGGCGAGACCAGGCGGTCGTAGACGACGACATCGGCGCCGGCGATCGCCTTGAGGGCTTTCACCGTCAGAAGATCCGGATCGCCAGGCCCGGCGCCGACGAGCGTCACTCTGCCGATCTGTGGGTTCTTCATGGAGCTTCCTTGGCCATGGAGTAAGCAGGTGTGGGCCTCGAGAGGCCCACACCTCGTCTCGTCAGTAGATGTCGCTACGGGTATTGAAGACGTTGAACTTGCCGGTCGGCGTCACGAGACGCTTGTCCTTGATCACCTTCTTCACCTCGAGCGTCTTGTCGTCGAGAACGACGATGGCGGACTCCTGGGACTTGCCGTTCCAGACCGAGAACCAGACCTCGGTGCCTTCCTTGTTGAACTCGGGCTGCACGACGCGCGGCTGTCCTTCGGCGATGCCGGCCATCTCGGCGATCGGCAGCGTCTTGAACTCGGGCTTGGCGTCGGCCGTCATCTTGTCGATGTCGAACACGGCGACTGCACCCGACAGCGAGGCTTCCGGATTGAGCGTCGCATCGACGTACAGATGCTTGGAGGTCGGGTGCGTCTTGATGAAGAGCGCACCGCCACCGAGTGCCGGGAAGCTCGAGACGATCTTCCAGGCTTGGTCGGGATGCTTCTCGGGATCTGTCCCGATCAGCGCCACCGAGTCGTCACCCAGATGTGAGGTCGCCCACACCGGACCGAACGCCGGGTGCACGAAGTTGGCGCCGCGGCCGGGATGCGGGGTCTGTCCGCCGGTCTCGATGATGGCGGTGAGCTTGTCCTCCTTCGTGTCGACGACCACGACCTTGCCGCGTGCGTTGGCGGCGACGAGGAAGTAGCGCTTGGTCGAGTCGAACCCCCCGTCGTGCAGGAAGCGCTCGGCCTCGATCTCGACGGTCTTCAGGTTCTTGATGTCGGAGTAGTCGACGAGCAGGATCTTGCCCGTCTCCTTCACGTTGACGACGAACTCCGGCTTGAAGTGCGAGGCGACGATGGAGGCGACGCGCGGCTCGGGGTGATAGGTCTGCTCGTCATAGATGTTGCCGCGGGTCGAGACGATCTTGAGCGGCTCCAGCGTATCGCCGTTCATGATCACGTATTGCGGCGGCCAATAGCTGCCGGCAATGGCGTACTTGTCCTCGAAGCCCTCGAATTTCGAGGTCTCGATGGAGCGCGCCTCCGAGCCGACCTTGATCTCGGCGACGGGGGCGGGCGTCTCCATCCACAGATCGATCATCACGACCTTGGCGTCGCGGCCGATCACGAACAGGTAGCGGCCGGAGGCCGAGATGCGGCTGATGTGGACGGCGTAGCCGGTATCGATCACCGCTCTGATCTTGTAGGTGCCGCCGTCGATCAGGGCGACCTGGCCCGCATCGCGCAGCGTCACCGACATGAGGTTGTCGATGTCGATGTCGTTCATCTTCTTCGTCGGCCGGTCCTCGGGCTTCACGAGAAGCTTCCAGGACGCCTTCATCTCGGGCATGCCGAACTCGGGCGGCGCCGGCGGCTCGAGGAGCACATACCGGGCCATCATGTCGACTTCCTTCTCCGACAGCTGGCCCGATGTGCCCCAGTTGGGCATGCCGGCAGGCGAGCCGTAGGTGATGAAGTTCATGAGGTGGTCGTAGCCGAGCTCGCGCGTCTTGTCCGGCGTCAGCGCTTTGCCGGTCGCGCCTTTGCGAAGCACGCCGTGACAACCAGCGCAACGCTCGAAATAGATCGTCGTGGCAGCTTGGAATTCCTCGGCCGTCATCACGGGGTCGTCGGCCTTGCGTCCCGGAATCTCGACCTTGATCTGGCCGAGCGTCGTCATCGACGGCTCGTAGGCAGCCGCCGGAGTGTCGCCGTGCTTTTCCGGTTTCTTTTCGTCGGCGAGGGCCTGCAGTCCGCCGAAGCACAGCGCAATGGCGGCGCTCGCGAGCAGCAGGCGTTTGCCGGGGAGTGTTTTGAACATGGTAAAGTCTCTCCGTTGCCCGGGTGAGGCAAGGTGACAGTGCCGAACGGCCAGGGTAGGGGCCTTGATTTTTGTTAAGGCGGTCTGCGGCGTCGCCGCCTATTCGCATTTGCTGTGGTCCGGTCGATTCAAATCCTCGCAACGTTTGCTCTGCTGACGATGTCCTCGATCGGGGCGTCGGCGGGCGGCCTCTCTTCGCAGGCCGCCGAGGTGGTGCCGCCGAGCGGGGACATGGCGGCCGCGATGCTCGGGCAATCGGAGCCCGTCACAATCCAACGGCTCGCGGGGCCGGTACCCGGTTGGTCGGTGTCTCGCAACGGTGCGACGGCCGGGTGGATCGGCTCGACCTGGGAGCTGTCGCAGACCGTCGGCTATTCGGGCCGGCCGATCGACGTGCTGTTCGCCGTCACGCCGGACGCGCATATCGGCGGCGCCCGGGTCGTGACCCAGAGCGAGCCGGTGCTGACGCTCGGCATCTCGGATCAGGATATTGCCGCGTTCGTCGAGAACTTCCGGGGTATCGACCTTGCCGCGCTCGGACGCGCCGATCAGCAAGGCAACATCCCTACCACGATCTCGCGGGCGACCGTGTCGTCGGGCGTGATTCGGGACGGCATCTTGCGGAGCGCCCGGGCGCTGGCGCTCGGCCAGGGTTTGCTCTCGGCGGGCGGCATTGATCGCGTGCGGTTTCAGCCGATGACGTGGTCCGAGCTCGTGGCGTCGGGGGCGTTGGCGCATGCTCGCCTCGGCATGGACGAGGCGAGCAAGCTGTTTGCGAAGGCCACCGTGCCGGTCGAGCCGGGGGCAGGCGCGTTTCTCGATCTCTATACCGGATTGATCGACCCGCCCTCCGTCGGCCGGAGCTTGCTCGGCCAACAGGACTACTCGCAGCTCATGGGGTCACTCGCGACCGATCAAACGATACTGGTCATCGCGACCTCCGGCCTCCATTCGCACCGTGGAACGGACTGGCGGCAGAAGGGAACGTTCGAGCGAGTCGTGCTCGTGCAGGGCGCGGTGAAATATGTCCCGAAGGCCGTGGACTTCTCGCTGCTGAAGACTTTCGCGGCGGCCGATGCGCCGGCGTTCAAGGAGATCAGCCTTTTCCGGCTGCCGGCCGAGATCGATCCCATGCAGCCGTTCACGGTCGAGATTTCGGCGGCGCGCGCGGATGCGAGCGGTGCGCCGCTCTCTGCGACGATCGCGGCGGCCTACACGCTCCCGGCTCAATTCCGCGCAACGTCTGCGAAACCGAAGCCGCTGTGGCAGGAGAGCTGGCAAGCCAAGAAGGTCCAGGTGGGCGTCGTCCTGACGCTGCTCGCAGGATTGACGCTGATTCTGTTCGCGCAGGAATGGATCACCCGCCGGCCAATGCTGTGGCGCCGCATCCGTCTCGGCTACCTCGGCGCCTCGTTTCTGCTGCTCGGCGTGCTTCTCAACGGTCAGCTCTCCGTCGTGCAGGTGATGGCTTTCATCCACGCCCTGCTGACGGGCTTTCGCTGGGAGACGTTCCTCATCGAGCCCGTGATCTTCATTCTTTGGGGGTTCGTCGCACTCGGCATGCTGTTCTGGGGCCGCGGCGTCTACTGCGGCTGGCTGTGTCCGTTCGGCGCCCTGCAGGAGCTGCTGAATGCGGCGGCGCAAAAGTTCGGCGTCCGTCAGATCGAGGTGCCGCAGCCGGTTCACGAGCGGTTGTGGGTGATCAAATACACGGCGTTCGTCGGCATCATCGCGCTGTCGTTCTATTCGATGCACGATGCGTTGGTCGCCGCCGAGGTCGAGCCGTTCAAGACGGCGTTCTCGCTGCGCATGATGCGGGCCTGGCCGTTCGAGGTCTTCGTCCTGGCGCTGCTCGGCGCAGGACTGTTCATCGAGCGGTTCTACTGCCGCTATGTCTGCCCGCTCGGCGCCGGCATCGCGATTCCCGCCAAGCTCAAGATTTTCGATTGGCTGAAGCGCCGTCCGCAATGCGGCCGCGAGTGCCGGATGTGCGAGACGAAGTGCACCGTCGGCGCCATCGACGCGCTCGGGCGCATCAATCCGAACGAATGCGTGCTGTGCCTGAGATGCCAGGTCATCATGAACGACGACGCGCAATGCCCGGTGCTGAAGCGGCGGGCGCGGCTCGGAGGGACGTCGCCATGACCCTGCTGACCCGGCGTCGCGTCCTTTCGATCATGGCCGGGTGCCTCGCGGCACCCACGGCCGCCCGTGCAGCGGAGGTGTGGCACGGGCGGGCGATGGGAGCAGACGCTCGCATCGTGCTCATGCAACCTCAAGGACGCAGCCTTTACCCTGTGTTCAGTGCGATCGAGACGATCATCGCGGGCGTCGAGCGGCAGTTTTCGCTGCACACGGCGTCCGAGCTCGAGCGCCTCAACGCCACCGGCGTGTTGCGGCATCCCACAAAGGGCATGTCCGAGGTTCTTGCCCTCGCGGGCCAAGTTCACGCGGCGACGGATGGCGCGTTCGATCCGACCGTGCAGCCGCTCTGGCTCGCTTTGGCACGGGGCGAGGACGTCACGGCGGCGCGGGCGCTCGTCGGATGGGACAAGGTGTCGATCACCACGGACGGCATCGGTCTGCCGGCCGGCGTTCAGCTGACCCTCAACGGCATAGCGCAAGGCTATTGTGCCGATCAGGTCGCAGCCTATCTTCGCAGCGAAGGCTTCGACCATGTGCTGATCGATACCGGCGAGGTCGCCGCGATCGGGACGCAGGTGGATGGCTCTGCCTGGCCTGTCATGCTTGCCGGGCCGCAAGATCAGCCGATCGGACGCTCGGAGCTGGCCGATTGGGCCGTGGCCACGTCCTCGCCGTTCAGCCTACGGCTGGCCGGTGGCGCACCGCATATCCTCGGGCCGCGGGGCCAATCGCCTCAGTGGTCGACCGTTTCGATCTCCGCGCCGTCAGCCGCCGTGGCCGACGCGCTCTCGACGGCGGCGTGCCTCCTGCGCATCGAGCAGATCACGCAAGCGCTCGCCCGGTTTCCCGGCGCGCGGCTCGACGCGATTGCTTGACGCTGGTTGACTTTTGTTAAGGCGGGATCGTGGCGCCCCGCTCACACAAGTGCGTCTGGCCGAATGCATCCTCTGGAGACCGCAATGCGCGAGATCATGACGAAGAGCATGGCCCGCAACATCTTTTACGGCGGGTCATTGTTCTTCATAGCCATCTTTCTGGGCCTGGCGATCCACAGCCACATCTACATCGTCAACACATCGACGGCGGCCGCCGAGCTGACGCCCAGCGTCGCCGCCGGCAAGCACGTGTGGGAAAAGCACACATGCATCAATTGTCACACCATTCTGGGTGAAGGCGCCTACTTCGCGCCGGAGCTCGGCAACGTAATGAAGCGCTGGGGGGTGCAGGACAATCCCACTCAGGCAACCGAGACCTTGAAGTCCTGGATGAACGCGATGCCGACCGGCACGCCCGGCCGCCGTCAGATGCCGCACTTCGCACTGACGGACGAGGAGTTCAAGAACCTGGCCGACTTCCTGCTGTGGACCAACAAGATCCGCACGCAGAATTGGCCGCCGAACGATGCCGGCTGAGGGGAGCTGACCCATGAAATACCAATCGCAGAAGATCGCGCTCGCCTATTTCGGTGTCGCGCTGGCACTGTTCACGGTGCAGATCCTCGTCGGGCTCATCCTCGGCTGGATCTACGTCGACGGCAACTTCTTGAGCACGATCTTGCCGTTCAACATCGCCCGGATGCTGCACACGAACAGCCTGATCGTCTGGCTGTTGCTCGGCTTCTTCGGCGCCGCCTATTTCCTCATTCCCGAAGAGTCCGAGCGCGAGATTCATTCGCCCAAGCTCGCCTATCTGCAGCTGGCGATACTCGTGATCGGCACGCTCGGCGTCGTCCTCACCTACACGTTCAATCTGTTCGAGGGCAACTTCCTGCTCGGCAAGGAAGGCCGCGAGTTCATCGAGCAGCCTAAGTGGGTGAAAGTGGGCATCGTCGTCGCGGCCCTCATCTTCCTCTACAACGTCACGATGACGGTGCTGCAGGGCCGCAAAACCGCGATCACCAACATCCTGCTGATCGGCCTGTGGGGCTTGGCACTGCTCTTCCTGTTCGCCTTCTACAACCCGTCGAATCTCTCGGTCGACAAGCAGTATTGGTGGTTCATCGTCCACCTCTGGGTCGAGGGCGTCTGGGAGCTGATCATGGCTTCGATCTTGGCCTACCTCATGCTCAAGCTGACGGGCGTCGATCGCGAGGTGGTCGAGAAATGGCTCTACGTCATCGTCGCCACATCGCTCTTCTCGGGCATCCTCGGCACCGGTCATCACTACTACTGGATCGGCACGCCGGGCTACTGGCAGTGGATCGGCTCGATCTTCTCCTCGCTCGAGATCATCCCGTTCTTCGCGATGATGTCGTTCGCCTTCGTCATGGTGTGGAAGGGCCGCCGCGATCATCCCAACAAGGCAGCGCTGCTGTGGAGCCTCGGCTGCGCCACGCTCGCCTTCTTCGGGGCTGGCGTGTGGGGCTTCATGCACACGCTGCACGGTGTGAACTACTACTCGCACGGCACGCAGATCACGGCAGCCCACGGGCACCTCGCCTTCTTCGGCGCCTACGCCTCGCTCAATCTCGCGATCATGAGCTATGCGATGCCGATCCTGCGCGGCCGCGATCCCTACAACCAGGTGCTCAACATGGCGTCGTTCTGGTTGATGACCGGCGGCATGGTGTTCATGACCTTCACGCTCACCTTCGCCGGTGCTGTGCAAACCCATCTGCAGCGGGTGATGGGCATGAACTTCATGGAGGTGCAGGATCAGCTGTGGATCTTCATCGCCATGCGCTTCGGCGCCGGCGTGGTCGTGCTGCTCGGCGTGCTGCTCTTCCTCTATGCCATCCTCGTGCCGCGGCGTGAGCTGTTCGCGCAAGATCCGATGGCGGCGGCGCCCGCGGAGTGACGGACATGCTCGCGCTCATGAAAGAGAAGGGGGCCACTGCCCCCTTCTACATGCCCCAGGGCGACGAATGCGAGATTTTCGCCGCCGCCCACGCCAACGGCCTGCCGGTCCTGCTGAAAGGACCGACCGGCTGCGGCAAGACGCGCTTCGTCAGTCATATGGCGGCGCGTCTCGGACGGCCGCTCTACACGGTCGCCTGCCACGACGACCTCTCGGCCGCCGACCTCATCGGCCGCTATCTCCTCAAAGGCGGCGAGACGATCTGGATGGACGGGCCGCTGACGCGTGCCGTCCGCGAAGGCGCCATCTGCTATCTCGACGAGGTGGTGGAAGCGCGCAAGGACGTGACCGTCGTCCTGCACCCCTTGACCGACGATCGGCGCATGCTGCCGATCGATCGCACCGGCGAGGAGCTGCATGCCAAGCCCGGCTTCATGCTCGTCGTCTCCTACAACCCTGGCTATCAGAACGTCATGAAGACGCTGAAGCCCTCGACGCGCCAGCGCTTCGTCGCGCTCGAGTTCGGCTTTCCGCCGCCTGAGCAGGAAGTGGCGGTGGTCGTGCGCGAGAGCGGCCTTAGCGAAGATCGGGTCAAGAGTCTCGTCAGACTCGCCAACAAGCTTCGCGCCCTCAAGGGACAGGATCTGGAGGAGGGCGTCTCGACGCGGCTCGTCGTCTACGCGGCGACGCTGATTGCCAAAGGCATGCCCGTGGACCGCGCCGTGGGTGTCGCCATGATCGAGCCGCTGACGGATGAAGCAGACGTGAAACGCGGGCTCCTCGATCTCGTGACCGCCGTCTTCGGGTGAGGCCGTCGTGTCCGGGATCGACATCGCGCCATGGGAACCCGAGGAGACTGTCGGGAAGCTGTGGCACGCACTGGCCAGCCGTCTTGATGCCGAGCGCATTCACGATGGAGCACGTGCCGATCTTTCCGAGATCGGGGGGCGGCTGGCGGTTCTCTTCCGGGGGCTCGGGGGAAAAAGCGCGGTCGAGATCAAGGCCGTGGCGACGGAAACCTCGCGTCACCGGCTCGGCTTTTTCCGCAAGCTCGGGATGCCTGAGGAAAAGCTGCCGCGTGCGAGCTTCGACGGCGAGACGCTGAGGCTGCCGGGCGAGCTCTCGGTCTTTCCGTGGCGCGACGCGAATGTCTCGCTCTACGTCTGGCTGGCGGCCTGCACGGCGCATGCGGGCGAGCTTAACCCCACCGACGATCCGCTGCGCGCCGACGTCGAGGCCATCGCCGCTGCCGAGGCGATGGTTGCCCGGACCCTCGCCGACGCGCCAGGCTTTCGTCCGCTCTATCAGAGCCTGTGCACCGCGCTGCTGCACACGCGGCCGCGCCCGCATCTCCCACCAGCCGAGGCCGCCATCGAGGCGTGCATCCGCCGCGCGCTGGGCGACTCGAGCGCCGCCCAGCCGGCGCTTCCTGACCGTGCGCCTTCGGGCTACCGGCCCTTCAGGCCCGTGATCGTGTGGCCGGATGTGCGTGAGCAGCAGACCTCCGCGCAGTCGGCGGTCGAGACGCGCAGCACCGGGCAGCCGCCGGAGGTCAGCGATTCCGAAACGGCCCACCGCGCGCGGCGTCGGAAGGCCGATCTCGCCGAGCGGAAAGACAGCTTCATCCTGCACAAGTTCGAAGCCCTGCTGTCCTGGGCCGAGTTCATGAACCTCAATCGCCGGGTCGAGGACGACGACAGCGAGAGCGCGCAGAAGGCGGCCGACGACCAGGACGAGATCGGGCTCGGGCAGATCTCGAAAGCACCAGCCGCGAAGCTGAAGCTCCATCTGGACCTTGCACCCGAGGACGCCGACCGCGAGGCCTTGTCGGGCACGCTCGTCTACCCCGAGTGGGATGCGCGGACCAACAGCTACCTGCAGAATCACGTCCGCGTGCTGACCTCGAATGCGGACGAGCCCGGTGAGGCCGCCGTCAAAGCAGAGGTGCCTGAGGAGCAAGCCCGCATCCGCCGTGTCCGCAAACAGTTCGAGGCCTTCCGTCCCGGCCGCCTCATGACCGTGGGGCACGCGGAGGGCGACGAGCTCGACATGGAGCGGGCGGTCGCCGCCGCCGTCGAGCTCAAGGTCTCGGGCCGGTCGGATGAGCGGGTTTGGCGGCAGCTCCGTCAGCAGAAGCGGGACCTCGCCGTCTCCATTCTCCTCGATGTCTCGCGCTCGACGGAGTCGCAGGTCCCGGGACACGGCCACAACGGCCGCAGCGTCATCGACATCGAGCGGGAGGCGCTCACCGCACTCGCCTGGGGACTATCCGCCTGTGGCGATGACTTCGCCATCAATGCCTTCTCCTCGCTGAAGCGGGATCGCGTCTTCTTCCTCAAGGCGAAAGATTTCGGCGAGCCGATGAGCGCACGCATCGAGCGGCGCATCGCCGGGCTGCAGCCGGGCTTCTACACGCGCCTCGGGGCAGCCATTCGCCATGCCTCGGCTGAGCTCGGGGCGCAGGGGCGCAAGCGCCGGCTGCTTTTGGTCATCACCGACGGCAAGCCCAACGATCTCGATCACTACGAGGGCCGGCACGGGATCGAGGACAGCCGGATGGCCGTGCGCGAAGCGCGGCGCTTGGGCCATGCCGTGTTCGGGATCACCATCGATCGCGACGGCAAGGCTTGGTTCCCGCGCATCTTCGGCGCCGGCGGGTTTGCGGTCGTGTCCAACCCGAACGCGCTCACGCAAGTGCTACCGCAGATCTACCGGCATTTGATCGGCGCATGAGCGAGCGCTCACTCCTCGACGAGCTTCCGGGCGAGCTCATGATGTGGGTTCTGATCGTATCGGAGCTGCTGGTGTTCGGTGCCGGGCTCGCGGCCTTCATGGCCGTGCGGCTCACCGACGTCCAAGGTTTTGCCGAGGCGCAGTCGCTGCTCAACCGGCCGCTCGCCGGTCTCAACACGATCGTGCTCGTGACCTCGGGCTTCCTCGCGGCCTTGGGCGTCAGGGCGATCGAGGCGGGCACCCCGGCCAAGGCCCGGCGGCTGTTCCTGCTCGCCGCAGCGCTCGGTATCGTCTTCCTCGGCATCAAGCTCGACGAGTACGCGACCGACATCAGGCACGGCGTCGGGCCCGACACGCATCCCTTCTTCATGTTCTATTTCCTGCTCACCGGTTTCCACGCCGCTCACGTCTCAGCCGGTGTGCTGATCCTCGGGTTGCTCGCCGTTTGGCCCCGCGCCAAGGCCGCGGAAGCGGGCGTCGCCTTCTGGCACATGGTGGATCTCGTGTGGGTTTTGCTGTTTCCAGTGGTGTACGCGCTATGATTGCGAAGGTGCCGCTGCTCAGGGCGTGGCTGCTGCTGTTGGCCTTCTCGGCGACCTCCGCAGCGCTGACGACCGGTGCGCTCGCGGACATCGCCATCGCACCGGGAATAGCTCTGCTCGCACTCGCCTTCGGCAAGGCCTACATCATTCTGAGCGCCTATCTCGGGCTCAGCCGATCGGCGGTGTGGCGGCGCGGCTTCGCTGCGGTCATCGCGCTCTTCCTGCTCGGCATCGCCGGGCTGTACCTGGCGGGGGGCTAGAGCAGAGCACGCTCAGGCGAAGTGGACACCGGTTCGCCTAGATCGGTAGTGTCTCAGTTTGAATTTTGGACCTAGCTCTATGCGAGCGCTTCTCCCGAACGACCTTGTCTCTGCTGTGGTCTTTCATCATAGTGACCCGATGAAATTTCACGGCGATCTAAAGAAACTGCAAGAGCGGTTGCGCCCCCTTGACCTTCAAGGGGAATGGGCGGAGCAGCCAAATAAGGTATGGAAATTCAAGTGCCTCGACAGATCGGGCCTGCTTTGGTCTGAAACTAAAGGTACAATCTGGTTCGACGGGCCGGAAGCCGTGAAGAAAGCACTATCGGATCGGGTCGCGGAAGCTCTCGCAGATGGGATCGCCCCTGCCCAACCACCGAGCAGCTCTAGCACTATTTTTGTCGTTCATGGGCGTGATGTCGAATCTCGCGACCAACTTGAGCTTGTATTGAGGCGGCTGGGATTGGAGCCGTTTGTTCTGCAAGTGACGGGCGGTGGAGGAGACACTCTAATCGAAGCGCTGGAGCGTCAAATCGGCAAATCGGCCCAGAGTGCATTCGGCATTGTCTTGGTAACTCCAGATGATATGGGGTACCTCAAAACAGAGAAGCCAGAGGATGCCAAGCCGCGCGCCCGTCAGAACGTGGTGATGGAGATGGGCATGTTGCTGGCGTCGTTAACTCGGCGTCGTTGCGCGATTTTGCAGAAGGGTTTTGTCGAAATGCCGTCCAACATGGGCGGTGTCATCACGATACCGTTCAACGAGCACGTGCGCGAAGCCGTTCCAAAGCTTGTCCAGCGCTTGCAGGATGCAGGCTTCAAGCTGGACCCTGCGGCTATCGGCATAGCTCAGGGATAAATGACCTTCTTGTATTTTTTGGGCCGTCCAGGCTTCGGAGCCTCGTCATCCATCATGGCGATGATGTCCTCCCATGACCAGAGCCGATCCGTGAAGCCGGACGCCATCGCAGGCGTCACTCGCAGCGTCTTGTGGATGCGCAGCCAGTTGTAGAACACGGCATAGATCGCGACCATGTGTGCGTGGTTCTCGAATTTCTTCGAGAAGGCGTTCGTCAGCCGCGTGAAGCGGCGCATCTGCATGCGCATCGTTAGGTTCTGCAGCTCGGCGAAGCTGGCCGAGATATGCTTGGGATCGGGGTTGCCTTCGATCACCTTGCGCTCGATGCCGATGCACTCGGCCGGGCTGTAGCGCCCCTTCGCGCTCTCCGGCGACGAGCCGTAAATCTTCTGGAGCATGGCGTAATCCACGTCGGCGCCGAACGCGCCCTCGATCGCTTCGAGATAGGGGCGGTGGCCATCGCTCGTGAGCTGCACGCGGTTCGCGAGGCGCGAGGCCAGATCGTCGATAAAGAGCTTGGCGCAATAGCCGTCACGGCTGCCCACGAAGTGCGAGATTATCAGCTTCGTGTCGGCGTCGATGCCGGTCCACGTCCAAGTGTCGCCAGCGCCGTCCGGGGCGGCCTTGGCGGCCCCCACGTTCTTCGCCTTCGCGTACGTGAAGCTCCAGATTTCGTCGACCTGAGCGCGCTTTGACTTCACGCCGCGCACCTTCACGTCATGGAAACCGGCGCAGAACCGTCCCGCGTCGACGAGCAACTTGGAAACCGTGTTGATCGATACGTCGCAAATGCGGGAGACCGCCCGCATGGAGGTTCCCTCGCAGAGGAGCGTGAGGATTTGGACGCGCTTGGCTATGGGCAGCTTGTTCATGCCCATAATATATGAACTTTTCTGCTTGGCGTCAAGGATAGCCGTCATAAGAATACCTGCTTGCGAATCGTTGGTTGCAAGCATATGCTTGCGAGAACTAACCGCAAGCAGGAGTTTTGAATGGTTGACGAAACCAAGGTTCCGGGCGGCATCGCAAGAGCAAAGGCCCTTTCTCAGGAAGAGCGCACGGCAATTGCGAGACGTGCCGCCCTGTCGCGTCACCGCGCGGACATGCCGAAGGCGATCGCAGAAGGGGACCTCAAAATCGGCGACCTCTTGCTTTCATGCGCAGTTCTGGACGACACGACAAACACCCGTGTACTGACCCAAAACGCCTTCCTAAAAGCAATTGGTCGACATCCTTTTGCGTCCGGAGGAACCGGATCGGCGATCGACGAGTCGGCCCCTTTTCTCAGGGCTAAGAACCTGAAATCCTTTATTTCCAATGAGTTAGAGCGATCGACAACTCCGATTATGTACCTGCCTCGAAACCCGACAGCCGGGGCTGGCGGTGTTGGTTATGGCTATCGAGCAAGCCTTTTGCCGGGTGTCTGCTGGGTCTATCAGGATGCTATGCTTGCCGGGAAATTACTGCCCAATCAGCTGCATATCGGCGAAGCCTGCAAGGCATTCCTCAAAGCGCTGACGAACTACGCCATTGAGGACTTGATCGACGAGGCAACTGGTTTCGCAGACCTGAGGAAGCGCAGAGCACTCGACCGCATCATCGAGCGATACGTCAGGAAGGACGCTCAAGCTTGGGCCAAGTTATTCGATATCGATTTCTACCGGCAGATTTACCGCCTCAATGGCTGGGAGTTCGACCCAGAGAACAATTCACGTCCGGGTGTAATCGGGCACTGGACTAATGACATCTATGATCGACTGGCACCCGGAATCCGCGATGAGTTGCACCGCAGAGTGCGCCGCAACGCCAGCGGCAAACCCACTCAAAAGCTATCCCAGTGGCTAACGCCAGAAGAAGGTAAGCCAGAAATGCGCCGCCTGCTTGAGGGCGTCACTGTGGCAATGAAGCTCTCGGACAACTGGGATGATTTTCGGGTCAAACTCGATCGGCTTTACCCGAGGTTTGGAGATACACTGCTTCTGCCCTTTGACGACCCACCCAAACCGATCGCAAAGGTTTAAGACCATCGTTTTGACGCAGCCTTCTTGGCAATTTCGACCCGGCGTTTCTTGCTCAACGCGGCGGCGCGTGCCTTCCCACCGCGCCGACCAAGCGACTGCGCGGCCTTGTCCTTCCCGTCTTCGTCCGGGCTGTCTTCCTCTTCGCCCGTGGCGATCTTCATGACCTTCACGGCGTTGCGGATGACATCGGCGGGGCGCTTCTCGCCCTTGGGGCCCTTAGGCATTGTCAGCCTTGCACTTCGCCAGCATGCGCTGGTCGCGCTTAACACGGTCTCTTAGCCGCTCGCGCTCCCGGCGTGCTGATTCTTGATTTTCGGGGTCTTGGTACCGCGTGATGAATCGGATTTAACGCATGTCCCACTTGATCGTGGTGCGCAGGAAGCTCATTAGCCCTTCGTGCATCGAATCACCTCATGCTTTCCGCTAAGCATATAGGAGTTCGGGGCGGAGATCGACAGGGCCGTCATCGCCGCAGAAATTCAAACTGAGACACTACCCCTAGATCTAGTCGCGGCTCCAACCGTGCGCGCGCTCGTCCTCGGCGAGCTCCCGCAGAGCCGCCACATCCTCGATGCTCGCCCGGTTCAAGGTGATGGTGACGCCGTGGGCCTTGAGCTTGGCGAACGCACGCGACAGGCTCTCGGGCTGCAAGCCGAGGCGGCCGGCAATCAGGACCTTGTCGTAGGGGAGCGTCACCTCGCAGGCCCCCTGCGTCTCGGTCGAGAGATCGAGCAGGAAGGCTGCGACGCGCTGTGCGCCCGTACGCGCCTTGAGCGCCTCCACCTGGGCCACGAGCCCATGCAGGTGATGATACGTCGCCGACAGCATCGACAAGGCGATCTCGGGCGATTTCTTCAGCACGTTTCGCAAGGCATCGGCATCGATCCGGATCAGCGTGGCCTCGGTGACGGCCTCGGCGGCGACCGGGTAGACGCCGCCTTGCAGCGCGATCGCCTCGCCGAAGCTGCCGCCCTTGGTAAACACCGCAACCACGGCCTCGGAGCCGTTCGGCGAGATCCGATAGAGCTTCACCCAACCGTCGGCCACGATGAAAATGGCGTCGGCCCGCTCGCCTTGGAGAAAAACGGTGGATCCACGCTCCCAATGCCGGATGCGAGCGCTCGCCAACAAGCTGTCGGCGACAGAGTCCGGCATGCTGCGCAGCAGGATCGATGCGCGCGCGATGAATTGCTGATCTGGCGTCATGTCACGAGAACATTTGGCACATATCCGGGACCGTTGATAGGTGCGGCCGGCGAAGGCGAGACCTGCGTGGTCTTAGGCCGGGTCCTGCCTCCTCTCCGTCTTGGCCCAGCTCCTGGCCGGCGTGTGGCGAGAGCGCCGAGCCGAGGGCAGTGCCATGGTGAAGACGGCCGGCGTCCACTGCCGTCTCGTCCGTCACACCCAAAGGCAATCGTTTGCCGGCGAAACGCGCGCCAAATCGCACTCTATAGCAAATCGTCAAATGCCAAATTATCAAGATAAAACAAAGAATTATATGTGTCTCATGCTTTCGAGTGCAGCAAACATGTCAGGACACCGTCAGGTTTGATCACTACCGCTGGAAGCTGGGTCTGTCCGCTTTCGGAGGCCGGCAGGCCCAGAGCAAAGAGTAAGTGCTGCGGCAGGTGGTCGACGTGCGTTCGCCGGCAAAAACCCTATCGGGACTTTCGACGTCTGCCGTTTGCTGGGCATCACATGAGATAGCCGGCCACGAAGCGTTTTACGGCTCCTTGCTCGTCCGATCAGATGCATCTCACGTGCGCATCCGAGCCGCGGCCCCCCCGCTCGGCGCCGGTTGCGCTTCGCTTTCCCCCAACACGCCCCGGTCAACGCTTCTAGGGAGCCCGCCATGTCGAGCTTGAAGCCGTTCGTCATCAATCTCAACGACCTCGCCTTCCTGCTGGAGCAGGTGAATTTCGTTCCCCTCTTCGACGCGCAGGGCAATGCGGTCGTCAATTGGACCGGCGCGACGGCGATTTACGATACCCATGGCGTTCTGCTGAGCAGCGGCTCGAGCAATCCCGCCCAGCAGGCCCTGCTCGTCCAGCAGTTCGGCCGCATCGATCCCGTCACCGGAGCCTACGTCGCAGGCTTCCCCGACGTCTCCGCCCCGATCGGCATCCGCGACGTCACCGGCTTCCACAACAATCTCTACGGCACTCAGGCCGACTGGGGCGCCGTCGATGTGCCGTTCGTGCGGCAGATGCCGGCGGATTACTCGAACTACGTGACGACGGCGGGCGCCAACTACGATCCCGACTCGATCACTGGTCTTGACGTCGTCGACCTGATGCCGCGCATCATCAGCCGCACCATCACGACGGGTGGGGTCAATCTGCTGACGGACGGTGGTCAATACGTCGAATGGAACCATGTTCTCTACGAGTCGGCGAGCGGACCGAGCCCGTCACAAGCTGCATTGGACTACAAGGCCCTGATCGACGGCTCGGGTGTGGACATCACGCAGCTCGTCGAAGGGGCGAAGATCGTGGCGCCCGTGACGACCACAACGGCTCTCGACTCGCTCAGCTGGGATCCGACCGCCTATAGCGCCAGCAATTTCTACCGATTGGGCATCAACACGTTGGCGGCGACCCTGGGAGATGGCCACATCTACGGGTCTGCGACCGGCGGCGCACCGGCGGACGGCGCGACCATCTACACTTTCGACGGGACCAGCTATCTGCCACTCACGGTCGGTGGCGTGGAGCTCAAGCTCGATGTCGCAAGCTACGTCTACAAGTCTCTCGTCGATGCGCTCGATGCGCTCGATACCGGCTTCAACCGGACAACGGCCGCTCCCGGCGCGACGATCCACATTCCCACCGATTACAATCCGAGCCCGGTCGGCGATGTCGATCCTGACGTCATTCTGTCCACCGTTCAAACGAGCTCCGGCTACGGTCTGCTCGAGCAGATCGGCCATATCGATTTCCAGAACCCGACGTCCGGCGAATACTTCATCGGCTCGGAGAACCCCGGCGTCGCGCCGGTCAACAGCTGGTTCGGCATCTTCGGCCAGTTCTTCGACCACGGCCTCGACTTCATCGGCAAGGGTGGCAGCGGCACGATCACCATCGCGCTGAGCCCTGGCGATCCCCTGTACAATGAGGCCCCGAACCACGCGATCACCATCTCGCGCGCCACGCCTAGCGGCGTCGACGCCAACGGCGATGCGGCCTACAAAAACCACACCTCGCCCTTCATCGACCAGAGCCAGACCTACGGCTCCAACGAGCAGATCACGTCGATCCTGCGCGAGTGGGTCTCGACGGACGGCAACACAACCTACCACGCCGGCATGGAGCTGTTCGACGGCACGACGCTCGCGGACCCCTGGACCCGCAAGCTTCCCGTCTACAACGCCACGACGGGGCTGTTCGAGACGGTCGAGACGCAAGTCCACAACACGCTGCCGACGCTGAGCGAGCTGCGCGCGCACCTTCTCGCGACTGGTCGCGACGACATCACGTGGGAGGACGTCTCCAATCTCCGCAACCGCGACCTCGTCACGGGTGACGTCATCACGAGTGGTCCTGGCGCAGGCAATTCCGGGCATGCGCTGATCCTCGACATGAATCCACATTTCGACGGCGTCGGCTCCGCGGGAGCTGGCCACATCACCCAGCAGGCCATTGCTGCGTTCAACGCGCAGTTCGGAACCACCTACACGACGGACAACTTCAGCGTTTCGGCGGTTCTGCCGTACGTCAATCCCGATTTCTCGATCCAAAGCTCGCTCAACGCGGCACAGCATGCCGCAGTGGGCGAAATCCTCATGCAGTCTGTCGGCGATCACTACATCGCCGGCGACGGGCGCGTGAACGAGAATTTCGGCCTGACCTCGATCCACCACGTGTTCCACGAGGAGCACAACTACCAGGTCGAGAACCTGAAGACGTGGATCTATGCCCACGACGCGAACAACCCCGGCTCGACGGCCGCGACGCTTCACGAGCAGCTCCACAATTGGCAGGACAGCGTTGTCACCAGGTCGGCGGATACGCTGGCGAGTGGCGTTCTTGTCAAGACCGCGAGCGGTAGCGCCGGTGTGAAAGGCGCCGCCGGGACACATTACGAAGATGCCAAGGGAAACTATGTCTACGCCAACGGCGAGGTCGCCTGGAACGCCGACAAGATGTTCGACGCGACGAAGCTGATCGTCGAGATGGAGTATCAGCACGCCGCCGTCGACCAGTATGCGCGCACGGTGACGCCGCGCATCCAGGAGTTCGTGGGCTACTCCACGGGCGTCGATTCCACGATCTCGCTCGAATACGCGCAGGTCGCCTTCCGCTTCGGCCACTCGACCATCCGCGAAACCATCGACGCGATCGACCCCTCCGGTTGGTACTCCGGTCACGTCATGCGCTACGCGCTTGAGCAGGCGTTCCTCGCGCCTCACACCTTCGCCGAGGAAGGCGTCGCCGCGATCACGCTCGGCCTGACGCATCAGCAGATGAACGAGGTCGACGAGTTCGTGACGCCGGCCCTGAGCCAGGGCCTGCTCGGGCAGCCGCTCGATCTGCCCGCGATCAACATCGCGCGCGGCCGCGATCTCGGCATCCCGACGCTGAACGACTTCCGTGCCGGCATCGGCTTGTCCGAGTACACGAGCTGGGACGATTTCGGGAAGAACATGATTCATCCCGAGAGCCTCGTGAACTTCATCGCCGCCTATTCGTTCGCCGATCCGACGGGCGTCGCGGACATCGCCGTCTCGCAGGCGAAAGCGCAGTACCTGCTCGACCTCGCTGATGGCGCGCCCGAGCTCGCCGCCAACGATCCCGCCAACCCGTTCGGCGTCCTCGTCACCTACGAGCAGGCGGTCGCGTTCCTCACCAACAGCCCGGTCACCGGCAATGCCGAGCTCGATGCGGCTCGGGACAATTTCGACCAGATCGATTCCTGGATCGGCGGCCTCGCCGAAGCGCACGTTCCGGGCGGCCTGCTCGGCGAAACCTTCGACGCCGTGTTCGTCGCCCAGATCCAGGCGCTGATGGACGGCGACCGCTTTTACTACCTCTATCGCCTGTTCGGCACCCAGATCCACGAGGAGGTCAACAACGGCCAGTTCAAGGACATCGTCGAGCGCAATACCGGCCTCGAGCATTTGAACGGCTCGATCTTCGCCTACGCCGACAAGTACTACGACTTCAACAAGACGGCGCTGCCGGCCAACGCCGAGCTGCACAATCTGGCGAACACCAAAACCTATTTCACGGACCAGTACGGCCAGCTTTATGAAACGAGAACGGGTGCCGGCACCTTGGCCGACCCTTACGTCTATGCCGACAAGATCGACGCGTCCAACCCGTTGCCGGCCGCCGATGCCGCGCTCTTCATCGGGGCCAGCACGACCGCAGTAAACGCTGACTACGCGAGCCACGGCTATGGCGCGCTGCTGTCGGTCGAGGGGAACACGAAGGGCATCTACTCGGACGGTGGCGCAAGCCTCGATCCGAACGGCAGCGGCATCACCGTCATGGCGTCCGACGGCATTCGCGCGAGCGTTACCCTCGATCTCATCCGCGACGTGCGTCCCGACCTGCACCCCGACCTCGTGCATCCGGTCGAGGGCACGCCGACGGACGGCGCCGACAGCCACGAGGTGATCGTCGCCAGCGACGTCGCCGATTTCATCCACGCGCGCTCCGGCGACGATACCGTGTACGGTGAAGGCGGTGACGACTTCATCTACGGCGACGGCGGCGTCGACCGCATGTACGGCGGCGACGGCAACGACATGATCGACACGGGCGAGGGCCCGGATCTCGCCGACGGCGGCGCCGGCAAGGACATCATCTACGGCCGCGGCTCGGGCTCCGAGGTCGGCGGCTTCGACCAGCTCGTCGGCGGCTCCGGCAACGACCTCGTGGTCGGCGGCGAAGGCATCGACAAGCTCTCGAGCGGTGCCGGCGACGACATCGTCTTCGGTGACGGACTCACCAACCCGGAGATGGGCAACACCGATCCCTTCACACATGGCGGCGACGGCAACGACTATATCGACGGCGGTGCATCCGGTGACATCCTGCTCGGCGAGGAGGGTGACGACTATATCGTCGGCGGCAACGACCAGGACCTCATGCAGGGCGGGCAGGGCGACGACATCATCCGTCCCGGCAATCCCTCCCAGGCGTCCGGCACCACCGGCGGTCCGGACGAGGTGCTGGGCGACGACGGCCAGGCCAATGCCGGCTTCGACCTGATCGACTTCAGCGATTACGCCGGGAGCGCGCCGGGCGTCACCGTCGACTTCGCGACGCAGAACAACCCACTCGTCAACATCGATCAGACCACCACCTTCCCGGCCTGGTTCCAGATCGAAGGCGCCATCGGCACGCGGAACGCCGACACCTTCATCGGCGACAGCGACGGCGATGCGACGGCGGACAACAGTCACGGCAACAACTGGCTGATCGGCGGCTCCGGCAACGACACCTTCACCGGTGCCGGCGGCAACGACCTCATCATCGGCGGCTCGATCCGGTTGGATGCGTTGATCGGCAAGTATGCGGACGCCGCGAATGCTTCGGGTCTTGGGAACCTCGCACTCGGCAGCACCGAATGGATCGCCGATGCGATGCACACGGGCGCGAGCGGCGGCACGAACGACGGCTACGACAATGACTCGGAAAACGCCTATACGGGCGCGTCCAACCGGGCAACGGGCACGCTGTCCGGCGGATTCCTCGCCGGCTACAACGCCGCCAATACCGGAGCCAACTTCGACTTGCACTTCACCGACATGCTGCAGTCGCGCATGTTCAAGGATGTGGTGCTCGGCGACGGCGGTGCCGACGGCACGGCGGACACGGCCGTCTTCACCGGCAACCTGAACCGTTACGCCATCACGGCACTCGACGCGAACGGTGTCGTCGTCCAGAACCCGCACCAGAGCTGGGCTCAAGTCTTCGCGATCAGGGTCACCGACAACCGCACGGCGAACGACTTCGTCGACGCCAACGGCGACCCGTTGGTGGATGCCAACGGCAATCCGCTGGGTAATGAAGGCACCGACCTCATCGTCGGCGTCGAGACACTCAAGTTCGCCGACCAGACCACGTCGGTCGCCGCCTATTTCGACAAGGCGCCGACGTTGGATCTGAACTATGCGCCAACCAGTACAACCGTTGTTTCTGACAACTTCAACGGCAACGGCAACGCCTATGGTCGTGGTACAGGGTGGGGGAACAACAACAACTGGACCGAGTCGGGCGACAACAACAACTCTGGCTCCGGCCAGATCCTCGTCGACACGGCGGCATCCGGACAGAACAACAACCCGGGCTTGCACATCACCGGTGGCACACCGGCAGGCTCATTCGACGGCGCCACGATCTCTCGCGCCGTCACGGGTCTGACCAACGACCAAGCCGCACAGCTGAGCTTCTCGGTTCGCCAGTTGGGCATTTCTGGCAGTGAGACGGTGAAAGTCTATCTGCAGTCAACGACGCCCACCGCGAGCGATACGCCGATCTACACGATCCAGAGCAGCGCCGACACGGCAACGACGGTGCACGACATCCCCGTAACGGGTCCGTTCCCGGCCGGCTTGCGCCTATACTTCGTCGCGTCTGCCATGAATGCTACGACCGATGACGTCTACATCGACAACATCTCGATTACGGCGCTTCGGGATACCGACGGCACCGGCAACACAGCCAGCTACACCGAGCAGTTGGCGCCGGCCGTGCTCACGACGGCGCCGCGGATCGGCGATCCTGATCAGGGTGACCAGATCTACTCCGCCACCGTCCACGTCCGCGAAACGATCACGGGGGATCAACTGACGATGGCGGTCGCCGCCCCCGCTGGCATTACGGTGTCCGGCTCGGGCACAGGGACCCTCGTGCTGACGAGCGCTGCCGGCTCTACGTTCGCCGACTTCCAAACGGCGCTTCAGGCGGTGCGCTTCTCCAACACGGGCGACAATCCCACTATTGGCGGCAACACAACCCGTCACCTCGACGTCACCGTCAACGACGGGCTGCGCGACAGCGCCGTCGCCACGACGACGGTCACCGTGACACCGGTCGACGATCCTTCTGTACTGGCCAACGAAACCGTGATTACCAACTTCGGAACGACGCCGTTCTCCATTGCGGACTTCGCATTCCTGTCGAACGACTCGGATCCCGACACCAATCTGACGATCGGCGGAGTGAATGCCGCTTCCAGTCTGACGGCGACGCATAACATCAATGGCAGCATCACGATCACCGATACGAGCGCCGTTGGAACCAACACCTTCCGCTATTGGGGCGGCAGCGTTGGACAGAACGACGTGGCACGGGCCACTGTGACTGTGACGCAGCGGACCGGCACGACGCTGAACGGTACCGTCAACGCCGATATCATCATCGGCACCGATGCCATCACCGTCATGAACGGCGACGATGGTAACGACGTCATCTTCGGTAACGGTGGAAACGACACGCTGAACGGTGGCATTGGCGACGATACGATCGTGTACTCGGTCACGACTCAAGGCGGCGGAAACGTCACCAGTGGCCGTGACATCGTCGACGGCGGTGCGAACGCGGTCATAAATCCGGTTGGCGACAGGTTCATCCTCAACGGCACGAACGGCCAAGAAACCTTCCGCATCTTCTCCAACACGGACGACTGGGACAACAACGCGGCCAACGGCATCCAAAGCAGCGCCGCTCATGCGGGTATCACGGGCCTCAATGGCAACACGGAGATCGTTGTGACGCGAGGCGGCAATCTTACTGCCGGCGTCCTGACTGGTGCCACCGTGCTCGCCGAGCTCGACAATATCGAGGAGATCACGGTCAATGCGTTGAATACGACAGCCAACAACGGGAACAATCCCAACGCTCCTGATGGTGGGTCGAGCGGTGGCGATACGATCTCGGTCATCGGCAACTTCACCGGCACCAGCCTCAATTACTCCACCATCACCGTCAACGGCAGTGCCGGCAACGACACCGTCGACATTTCTGGGCTCACCTCCGACCACCGCGTCGTGTTCAACTCGAACGGTGGCAACGATGCCGTGATCGGCACCCTGCGGCCTCAGGATGTCGTCGATCTCGACGATCTTGTCCTCGGCACAACCGGTGCCGACCGGCTCAATGGCGGCGCCGGGCACGATTGGGTGCTCGGCCTCGCCGGCAACGACCGGCTGCTCGGCGGCCTCGGGAACGACACGGTGAAGGGAGGCGCCGGTCGCGATGTCGTCAACGGCGGTCTCGGCGACGATATCTTGTCGGGCGGGGCCGGCCGCGACCTCTTCGTGTTCAGGGAAGGGTTCGGCCACGACGTCATCACCGACTTCGACGCCAATCCGGCCGGCGGACAGGACAAGATCCTGCTGCGCATGGATATCGCGGGCGATGATTTTGCCCAACACGTCCGCATCGTCGACGCGGGCCGGGACACGATTGTCCGCATCGATGGCCAGGAGATCCGCCTCGCCGGCGTCGCCGATCATCACAGCGTCACCGTGCAGGACTTCGTGCTCGCCTGAGACACATCGCAGGCCGCCGGATACCCATCCGGCGGCTACCCTTTCGACGAGCGGGCACGCCTGACGGAATAGACAACACCGGCCTTGTCAGGCATGAAGGCTCGCACCAATCGCGGCCGCGACCACGTCTTTCGTGTAGGGCTTGGCGATGAACCCATCCATGCCGGCCTCGATGCAGCGCGCGCGGTCCTCGGTTAGCGCCGAGGCCGTCATGGCGATGATGGCGAGCCGGCGCCGGCCGGCCTCGGCTTCACGCGCGCGAATGATCCGGGTCGCTTCGAGACCGCTGATGTCGGGGAGCCGGCAATCCATCAGCGCCAGATCGAAATGCGCCTGATCCACCAGTGCCACCGCATCCTGGGCGCAGCCGGCGAGCGTCACCTCGCAGCCGAGCTCCTCGAGCATGAAGGTTCCGACCGCTTGATTGACGGCGTTGTCCTCGACTAAGAGGACTTTGAGCCCTCTCACCAGTGTAACGCCCGCCGGATCGCGTGGCGCATCTGTGACCACCGGCTCGTACGGGACCAGCACGGTGAATCTCGTTCCCTGCCCGACGGTGCTCTCGAGCGTAAGCTCTCCCGACATCGCCTCGACGATGCCGCGCACGATCGAGAGCCCAAGCCCCGTGCCGGGTATGGCCGCGTGCTCCGCGCTCCGCGCCCGCCCGAACGGCTCGAGAATGGCTTCGGTCTCGTCCGCCGGAATGCCGCAGCCCGTATCGATCACGTCGATCTCGAGCACGGGACGGTGCGGCAAAGGCTGAGAGCGCGCCCGCATCCGAAGCGTGATGCCGCCGTGATCGGTGAACTTGATGGCGTTGGAGACGAGATTGACGATGACCTGCCGCAGGCGCGCCCCATCGCAAGCGATCCGATCGGGCAGCTCGGGATCCGGTTCGGCGTCGAGCGAGAGCCCTTTCGCCCGTGCCGCCGGCGCCAGCATGGCGACGATCTCGCGGCAGAGGCCGACGGGAGATACGTTTGCGGAAACGAGCGTGAGCTTGCCGGCCTCGATGCGCGACAGATCGAGCACGTCGGTCAGCAGGTCGAGGAGCGTCGCCGACAGCCCCCGCAGCATCAGCAGTTGCCGCGCGAGGCTCGGTGCTACGCTGGTGCGCTGCAGCATCTCGACCACGCCGACGATGCCATTGAGCGGCGTCCGGATCTCATGGCTGATATTGGCGAGGAAGGCCGATTTCGCCCGGCTTGCGGCCTCGGCGTCTTTGCGCGCCGCCTCGAGATCGCGCGTGCGGTGCAGAACCTCCGCCTCGAGTTTGCGGTTGCGCTCGGCGGTCAGCCGTTGACGGTTGATAACGGCATGCACGATCGCCGCCAGGATGAGAAACAGCGCCGTCACGCCGGCATGCTTGATCCAGGCATTCTGGCGCGCGGAGGACAGCGCGGATCGCGCGGCTTTGGGCCAGGTTGCCGCGCCCGACCAGAGATGCCACCGGCCATCGAGGTCGTGCAGGTTCAGCCTCACGATCTCGGAGAAGGCGAGATCGGGATCGGGCAGACCGGCGAGCACGAGCTGCCGCCGTCGTGCCGGGATATCTCTGCCGAGGGTGCCGAACACGTCGCCAGTGCTCGTGTTGACCAGAGCAAGCTCTTGCCCTGTCATCAGGTTGCTGACCGCCGAGCCCAGCATGACAGCCGACACGATGCCTTTGAGCGCACCGTCGTCGCCATAGAAGGGCAGCGAGTAGACGACACCCATGCGATCCCGATCATCGGGCCTCGTTGGTGAGTAGTGGGTATTGTCGCAGGTCACGACCTCACGGCTGATCAGGGCCGGATAGTCGAGGGCGAGACCATCGGAACGGCCAAAACCGGCGGCGATAAGCCGGTCGATCTGTTCGCGCATGACCCGGAACTCGTGGATCTCGATCTCGGTTATGCCGCCTGCTGATTTGAGCGACGCATCGCGCGGGCCGGCAACGACATCGTCAGCGGTACGCCCGACGATGCGCTCGTCGAAGGTGACGATCGGCAGCGACGGGGTGCCGGGAGCGACGGCGTCCGGATCGAAGTCACGAGGAATGACATAGACCTCCGAAACGGCGACATTGGAGGCGAGCGTGTTGTAGATCTCCTGGGCGCTGGTGCGCGCATCGAAGCTCAAGCTCGAGGCATCGGGATCGATGTTGCGTATGCTCGGTAGCCGGGCGAGCGTGCGCATGCCCTGATAGACCTCTGTCAGCGCACGCTCGATCGTGCGCGCTTGATCATGGTTCTCGAGTGCCGCCTCACGCCTGAACTCTTCGAGCAGGGCCCTGCGCTCGCCGGCATGGTCGCGCTCGATCAGCAGAAGCGTGACCGACCAAGCTCCGAGAAGCGCCAGGATGAGTGCGGTCTCCCAGCTGAGCAGATGCCGAGGTCTGAGCGTCCCGGGCATGTCTCAGGTTTCCGATCTTAAGGCGCGAGCCAGGATGTCTAGCGCCTCGTCTCTGGCTTGTGTCGCAGCACGCACCAGAGCCTGCTCGAGCGCCGCGCGGCGGCTTTGCCATTCCGGCAGGTTGATTTCCTCGGCCGCTTCGGCCGCGGCCGTGAGCTCTTCCGCGCCGACGCCGGCACCGCTGTTCTTCAAGCCGTGCGCCGCGCGCACGAAGCAATCTCGATCCCGAGCCACGCGCAGCAGCTCAAGATCCTTGTCGAGCTCGCTGACGAAGATCTCCAGGATGCGCCGATCCCGCTGAGGGTCGGCTGTACCCAAGAGACGGCCGGGATCGATCACCACGCGCCTCCGAACGGTCGCTTAAGGGTTCCGGCTAACGCTGTCAGAGGTCGCGCCTCAGCGGCGACTTCGCGGGCTCGAGTGCATATCCGCCGCCACGAATTGTCCGCACGTAGACGCCGGAGTCGAATTTGGCGAGTGTGTTGCGAAGCCGCGATACGAGCTTGTCGATCGCGTTCGCCGAGCTTTCACCCCGCTTGGTTCTGAGGTGTGCGGAGATCGAGTCGCGCGTCACCTCGTAGCCCAATCGGCGCGCCATCAGCACAAGCAACTTGAATTCGGCCGGCGACAGGTCGAGGAGATCGTCACCGCACGTCGCACGCCGCGTTCGCTCGTCGATCGAGATATGACCGACCCGGACGGCGGCTCCACGAATGCGGAACGAGCGGCGGGCCACAGCCCGGATACGGGCGAGCAGCTCGACATGGCTGAACGGCTTGACAAGATAGTCGTCGGCGCCGGCCTCGAGGCACTTCACCTTGTCGGCAAGTTTCGACAACCCGCTGATGACGATGATGGGCGTGCTGTCGTAGTCGGCGCGCAGCTCATTGATCAGGGTCAGGCCACCGATATCCGGCAACATCAGGTCGATGATGAGCGCGTCGTAGTCTTCGCCCTGATACCGGGCTCGAAAATCTTTGCCGGTACCAACGCTTTCGACCGCAATCTCGCCGTCTGAGAGCATCGATTGTATGATGCATCTCTGGACGGCGTTGTCTTCGACGACGAGCAAACGCATCACTGGGTCTATGGTTCTACCGATAACCTCGAGCGGACTGTTGCCAATACTGTATAAAGTTCATCGAGCGTTCGCAATCACGTCGCAGCCTGGCGCGGCGGCGACCGCATGCTATGGCTAACGGCTGCCGGTAGCGCTGCCATTGCTTGCGATTGGGGCTGGATATGCCCCTGGTGGGTATGACCGGTAGCCGATGTGTCGTGCAGCTGGCCGGCGGCGCCGGTTAAGGCCGCGCAGTTCGTGCCCGGAAGCTTCAAGGCCTGGTTGCCGCCGAGCTTGGCGCTCGCGTCGATCACCGGCAGGTTGATCTTGCCGGTCTGGTGCTTGCAGTCGGTGATGAGACAAAGCACCATGGGTCCATTCCGAACGACTTCGGATTGCGCATCTGACCGGCGCCGACAGCTCGCCCGACATCATCTTGGCCGGCATCGTCACGGTGTCAGGCGGACTGCCCGCCTTCTCATCCCTGCATGCGATGGACCCATGCTGCGCCGATCTCGGCCATGGTCTCGCGGACGCTCTTCGTGATCTGCCAGCCTGGGTAGTGCGAGCGTATCTTGGACAGGTCCGAGTAGTAGCAGATGTGATCGCCGGGGCGGCTCTGGTCGACATATTCGCTGCGCATCGGCTTGCCAGTGATCTCACCAGCAATTTGGAAGGCCTCGAGAATAGAGATCGAGTTCTCTCGGCCACCACCGATGTTGTAGACCTCGGCAACGCGGGGCCTGGCTACGAACGCTGCGATGAATGAGGCAACATCCGTGCTGTGAATGTTGTCGCGGACCTGCTTGCCCCCGTAACCGAGGATCCGATACGTGCGGCCTTCGAGGTTGCATCGCATGAGATAGCTCAGAAAGCCGTGCAGCTCGACGCCACTGTGGTTGGGGCCGGTGAGGCAGCCCCCTCGCAAGGTGCAGGTCGGCATGCCGAAATAGCGACCGTACTCCTGGACCATGATGTCCGCAGCGACCTTTGATGCTCCGAACAAGGAATGCTTGCTTTGGTCGATGCGAAACGTCTCGGGAATACCGTTCGCGAATGCGGGGTCCGCATAGTCCCAACGTGAATTGGTCTCGCGCAGCGCGATGTCATTGGGTGCATCGCCGTAGACCTTGTTCGTGCTCATGTGCACGAACGGCGCCTCGGGTGCATGGCGGCGCGCTGCCTCGAGCAGGTTGAGCGTTCCAACGGCATTGATATCGAAATCGTCGAACGGCCGGCTCGCGGCAAGATCGTGGCTCGGCTGAGCTGCACAGTGCACGATTGCAGCGGGTTTGACGGCTTTGACCAGATCCTCGATGCCCGCCCGGTTGCGGACGTCGATCTCGTGATGCCGAAAGGCAGAAAGCGTTTCGATGAGACGCTGCTCGTTCCAGCGTGTGTCGCCTTGGGCGCCGAAGAAGGCCGCCCGCATGTTGTTGTCGACACCGTGCACCGCCCAGCCGGCGGCAGCAAAGGCCGTCGCGATCTCCGAGCCGATGAGACCCGACGAGCCGGTGACAAGCACACGCTTCATGACACACCGAGCCTGTCCCGGAAGTAAGCAATGGTCGACCCGAGACCGGCCGAGAGCGGCGTATTCGGCCGCCAATCGAGCTCCCTGCGCGCCAATGTGACATCAGGTTGGCGGCGAGTGGGGTCATCGGGGGGCATCGGTAGATTGACGATGCCGGCGGTCGTCCCGGTCAGGGCTATGATTTCGCGGGCGAGATCGACGATCGAGATTTCCTCGATGCTGCCGAGATTGACGGGCCCGACGAAGTCTTTGACGCTCCCCATCAAACGGATCAATCCCGTAACGATATCGTCGACGTAGCAGAACGATCGGGTCTGCAGCCCGTCGCCATAGAGCGTGACAGGTTTCTCGCCGAGGGCCTGAACAATGAAATTCGAGACGACCCGCCCGTCCTCCGGCTGCATGCGGGGACCGTAGGTATTGAAGAGCCGCGCCACCTTGATCTCGACGCCCGCTTTGCGGTGAAAGTCGAAACAGAGCGACTCTGCACACCGTTTCCCCTCATCATAGCAGGCGCGAGGACCGATGGGATTGACGTTGCCCCAATAATCCTCCCGCTGCGGGCTCGTCGCCGGGTTGCCATACACCTCGCTCGTGGAAGCGAGAAGAACGCGGCAGCCGAGACGCGCGGCGAGGTCGAGCACATTGAGTGTCCCGACCACAGCGGTTCTGGTCGTGCGGATCGGATCCTTTTGATACTGAGCCGGCGAGGCTGGGCAGGCGAGGTGGTAGATGCTGCCGACCTCGATCGAGATAGGATCCGTGACATCGTGGACGACGAGCGCGAACCGGCGGTGGCTCGAGAGGTGGCCGACGTTGCGACGGTCGCCGGTGCTGAAGTCATCGAGGCAGATGACCTGCTCGCCTGCAGCGATAAGCTGGTCGCATAGATGCGAGCCGATGAACCCTGCTCCACCTGTGACCAGGATGGGTTTCGATCTGGCCATAGGGTCTCCGACGTGTCGGCTGTTCGAGTTGGGCTAGGATATCCATGCCGTTCCGGCAGCAAGATCGCATACGTACCGTGCGCTGTTAAGGTCGGGACGGCCCATGCTAGGAATGCGTCGATAGTCGTGCATGGACCCGCCTCGATGATCGTTGCTTTCTCGCTTCCTGCCATGGGCCACACCAAGCCGATGATGCCTCTGTTGAAGGGGTTGATCGCCCGTAGCGAGCGCGTCGTATGCTTCGGACATCGGAAGTTCGAAGCAATCATCCGGGCGTCTGGTGCGACTTTTGAACCGTATCCGGATGTCCCCTACGACATCGATCGGCCCGACTTCAATCTGGTTCGGATGGCGGCTGATCTGATCCGCGCTTCGGAGACGATCGTCCCCGCTCTTCAACCCCGCATCAAGGCGCTGGCGCCCCGGCTGATCCTGCAGGACTTCATGGCACTTTGGGCAAGCCGAATCGGCTCCGCCTTGGGCATTCCGAGGATCCAGACGGTCCCTACGATCGTGTTCAATCGGGAAGCGGAGCGGCAAATGCGGCAGGAGGACGGTGTCTTCAAGCTCGTCAGCGACGTCGTTCGTGGCGCTCCCACATTGGCCCGCGAGTTGGTGCGATCGCGATTTGCCGTGACCGTGCGGGAGGCCTTCGGCTTGGAACGGTGCTGGTGCCGACTACGCCCACCGATCGCCGAGATCGTCTTTTCGCTGGAGGAATTCCAGGCAGGCTCTCCGCACGGAGACGTGGCACGCCACTATATCGGTCCCTCCTATGACGACCCGCGCGACTATGAGCCGACCGGCATGCACGGCTACGCCCTGATCACCTTCGGCACATTGTCCAACAACGACACGGGCCGCTTCGAGGCGGCATTGCGTGGGAGTTTCCTCGCCGGCCGGTCTGCCGTGGTCGTTTGCGGCGGCAGTAAGGTCGATATCCGGAGGCTTGAGGAGGTGGGGCGTTCCCTGCAACGGTCACATCCAGGGTTGACGTCGCACATCATCGAGAGCGTCCCGGCGTTGGAGCGTTGGATCTGTGGCGCCGCGGTCGTCGTGCATCATGCCGGAACGAGCACGACGTGGGAGACCGTCCGCTATCGCAAGCCGGCGTTGTTCATTCCGACGATCGCCGACCAGAAGGTGTTCGCCAGTCTTCTTGCCGCGCACGGCTACGGTATACGCCTGCCGCGCGGATGCGAGCATGACGCACAGGCGATCGCGCGTGGGATCAACGAGGCCATGTCGCTCGATGATCGATGGGATGCGATCGAGCGAAGGCTCAGGCTGGCGGGTGGAGCTGCCTTCGGCGCCGAGATCGTTCTCGCCGCCATGGAGAGCGGCCGGTGACGGTCTACCTCGGCTTCTCGTGCTCCCAGCATGATCCGTCCATCGCTGTGGTGAGCGAGGCGGGTGAGGTGCTGTTTGCCGAGGCGAACGAGCGGGCGCTCAAATACAAGCGCGGTTGGCATGCAACGCCGGATCCGTTCGGTGTGATCGAGCCGATTCTGGCTGCCTATGTCGGAGAGCAACCCGTTTCAGCGAGCCTGACATGGTCGCGACCGGCACTCCGGTCGACGGGCACTCTGGCCGCGCTGAGCCGGGTGGGTTTGCGAGCAGTCGAGCTCCTCAGGCCCCGCCACCTCGAAGCCGAGCTTGCGCGAGGTTGGGCGTTTCGACACGGCCTCTATCGAGCGCCTCCCTCAGCCAACGAGATGCTTCTCAATCTCGAGCTCCGGCTCAAAGAGGTGCGCGGGTTCAGCACCAGCATCAAGAAGCGAGCCTGGAACCATCACCTCTGTCACGCCGTAACAGCGTGCTACTCAAGTCCGTTCGCCGAAGCGCTTTGCGTCGTGGTCGACGGGATGGGCGAAGGCACGAGCACGTCGGTCTATTCGTTCCAGGATGGCCGGCTGAAGCGCCTCGATCCGCCACGACTACCGAGCCTCGCCAGCCTCGGAATCTACTACAGCCAGATCTGCTTTGCGGCTGGTTTCGATCCTATGGCCGGTGAAGAATGGAAGCTGATGGGGCTTGCCGCCTACGGCACGCTCGATCGTGAGCTTCACCAGCTCTTGCGGTCCGCTCTGCGCGTGAAGAACCTCCGTTTCGTGCAGACGCGTGCCTATGCCAGCGTGCTCGACCGACTGGCGGCTTACCGCGGTCGTGCACCCCAGGCGAATGCCGATCTGGCCTTCACGGCCCAGCAGGTCTTCGAGGAGCTGCTGTATGAGTTTCTCGAGCAAGCACATCGGCGTTGGGGCGCAGAGAACCTCATCCTCACAGGGGGCTGTGCACTGAATTCGAGTGCGAACGGCAAGATTCTGTCGTCGGGCCCGTTCAAGCGGCTGCACGTCCCGATGGCACCCGGCGACGACGGAAACTCGGTTGGTGCTGCTTTGCTCGATTGGCAGGCAGCACATCCGATCGAGCGGGTTCCCCGGTTCTCATCGCCTTATCTCGGCTCCTCGATTGCCGATGAAGCCATGGCGCGGTTGAGCGCCTTCGGAGTGTCGCCTGATTTCGTTGCTCGGGACGTAGAGGATCTTGCGAGCCGTGTTGCCGACGAGCTCGCCGCGGGTGCCGTCGCCGGCTGGGTGCAGGGGCGGGCCGAGTTCGGTCCCCGTGCGCTCGGGGGGCGGTCGATCCTCGCCGATCCGCGTCCACACGGTATTCGCGACCGTCTCAACGCAAGCATCAAGCGTCGCGAAGAGTTTCGTCCGTTCGCACCCAGCATTCTGCATGAGCACGGTCCCGACTACTTCGAGGACTATACCTATTCGCCCTACATGGAGCGCACGTTGCGATGGCGGCCTGGAAAGGCGCCATCGGGTGTTTGTCACGTCGACGGGACGGGGCGTCTGCAGAGCGTGACCCGGGATGTCAATCCAGCCTTCCATGCGGTGCTGGCCGCATTCCATCGCAAGACGGGGCTGCCGATCCTGCTGAACACGAGCTTCAACGTCATGGGTCGTCCAATGGTGCATGACATCGAGGATGCCATCGGCGTCTTCATGACCTCCGACCTGGATCTCCTGGTATTGCAGAACATGGTCTTCCGCAAACCTCGACGGCCAAATGTCTAGACAGCTTTCCTCCACTGCTGCTCGACCCGCCGCAGCTTTGAACGCGTATCGATCGGCAACTCCTCTCGCCGCATCGTGACGTTCGGGCAAGTACCGAGACGCGTGCAGCACGCGATCACAGCACATCGAGCGGCTTCCGCGATCTCGTCTGCAAGTCTCGGCGACAGCACGATTTCGATCGTGTTGGGGCCGGTCTGACGCAGGCGGAAATCGTCGATGCTGGTGTGTGCGCCCAGCACAGCGTTGCGAAGCACGTCGGGAGTGATGGTGACGGATGAGGCCCGCGCGGCGAGCTCGAAACAGTCATCCCGTCGGCCGACGATCTCATCAACTGCCTGCAACGCCGAGCCACACGGGCAAGGCTCGGAGCTCAGCCGCAGCAGATCGTTCATCCGGTAGCGAGCCATCACCTGGGCTCGGCGCTGCAGATCGGTGACAATCGGAGTAACCAGAGATGATCCGTTACGAACAGGCTCCAACTCGAAATGAACCGCGTCCTCAGCCAGATGAAGTGTGCCATGACGGCATGAGACGGCGAACAAGCCTTCGGTCGCCATGTAGATCTGGCCGAGCCGCACGGCGTAGGTGCGCTCGATCACGGCCCGGTCGGGTGCGTCCAGCACTTCGGCACTCGTGAAACAGTGCTCCGGCGAGATGGGGACCGCCTGCTCGGCGAGCCATCGCAAGGCCTTCGGCGGAGCAACGACGATCGTCGGACGGTACGAGGTGAGGTGGTCTGCGATCGTCTCGAGGCCATGGTTCAAATCGAAGAACCGTAAGGTGAGCAGACGGGACTCGTTGGCGGAGTCATAGAGGCGCGAGGTGCGCGGCAGAATGACGGCGACACGATGCCGTCTCACGAACGCATCCGGAACCGCCTTGGCGAGGATTGTTCCGAGCCATAGGAATCTCTCACGGTCAGAAACGAGGTAGAGGCCGCGATTTCCGCTCGTGCCGGTGCTGCATCCGATGTCGTATCCGGCAGGCGCATGGCCGCTTTCGAGCCTGTGCCAAGCGTCCGCCGCAGACAGGGCGAGTGTGTTGAAATCGCCGAAGGCCTGCATAACCTCTGCTTTGTCGACAACGGGGAACGAGGTGAATGGGACGTCGCCCAGCCGTCTATAGTAAGCCGTCTGCGAGATCGCGTGCAGGCGGAGTCGCTCGAGCCGGGATGCTTGCCGACGCTCTATCCGCTGGCGGCTCGTCAGCCAGCGATGGAGAGCCCGTGTGCGCAGAAAAGCGGCGCCCATTACCGCTGCCGTTGCGACGCCGGCGCGCACTAGACGGTCTCCAGATCGTGGCAGAGGTGGACCGTTCCGCCTTCGCGGATGAATTGGCGCAGCTTCTCTTCGGTCCTGGTGCCGGCGCCGCAATCATCAAAGACGACGCGGCGGGAGAGCATCGGCGTACGGTTGTCGCGCAGGGCTCGAGTGGTCCAAGCTGCATCGGTCGCATAGAGGGTTGGCCCCTCGGGAGCGTCCCAATAGAGGCCAAAATGACCCAAGGCATGACCTGGCAGGGGCACCGCCCAGTACGATCCGTCTCCGAACACGTCGTGACCTGACCCAAGCACGGGATGGACCGTTCGCGATGCACACTGCTCGACCGGCGCGATGCGGTGGCTGAGATCGGCAGGGAGGAGCTCTTTGAAGACACCGTTGTGCAGCGCGCGGTTGTGACTCATGCCGAGGATCGACGCTGCCGCTCGGCCGTTGGCGACAAGCCGCGCGTCCGGAAAGTCACGCAGACCGGCAATGTGGTCGGCGTGAAAGTGTGTAAGGACGATGCTCTCGACATCACCAGGCGTGGCCCCGGCCGCAGCGAGGGCCGCGGCCGGTAACGCGGCCGGAATGAGCCGTGGTCTCAAGACGAAATCGTAGAGCCTGAGTGCCCCGCTGCGGGCCCCCTCCGTCACCGCTCGACCGTAGCCGGTGTCGACGAGCGACACTCGACCATTCGGGCGGTGGATCAGCCCGTAACGAATGGTGATTGCCACCCGCTTGATGCCCTCGCCTCGGCAGACAAGGCCGCCGGGGACGGTAACGAGTGCACTATTGAGGAGTTTCATGGCTTTGCCTCACGCTCCGTGCCGGAACGTGCGCTTCAGGCCCTCCGAGAAGGAGATTGCGGGGCGCCAAGTGGTGTCGGCTTGTAGAGATGAGATGTCCAACGTCTGACTGAACGCAAGAAGCGCGGCTGAGTAGACGGTAACGAAGGGCTCGACGGCGGGTCGTGCCACGGCATGAAATAGCTCGAGGCCTCGTATCGCGATGCGAGCGAGAGGCCACGGAGCGGGCCGCCATCGAACAGCGATCCCAGCCTCGCTCGCCGTCCGCTCGATGATGTCTCGAACCGCGATCGGCTCGCCACTCGAAACGTTGTACGTATTGCCGATTGTGGAGGATCGGGACTTAAGAATCGACGCGATCGCACCAACCACGTCCTCGACGTGGGTCAGATCGATTACGGAGCGGCCGCCGCGAAACAACGGTAGTGGACCGCGTTTGGCCGCGCGCAGGAGCCTCGGTAGAAGTGCCGCGTCGCCGCTTCCGTAGATGCCACGTGGGCGGATGATCGTGGCCTGAGTCGAGGAGTTGCGGACGACGTCCTCCGCCGCCTGCTTGCTCCAGGCATAGGCGTTCACCGGGGGCGGCAGGGGCTGATCTTCTCGTACGAGAAACTGGTCGCGGAAGTCGAAGCAGACGCTCGATGACGACACATAGACGAAGTGTTTGATCCCGGCCGAGGAAGCTTGCGTTACCAAGCTACGGGTCGCATCCACGTTCGCCGAGCGGAAGGCGGACCGATGCCCCCAGTTGGAGGAGAGCCCGCCGCAGTGCACGATCGCGTCGAGCGGGCCTGCGTGGCTTATCAATGTCGCCGCGGCGGGAGATTGAAGATCGCAAGCCACGACAGAAAACTTCTCGGCGACGAGCGGAGCGAGTGACATCTGCGTCCGGCCATGCGCGACAACGTCGAACCCGTCACGCGCAAGCTGCCGGCAGAGATGGCTCCCGAGAAATCCGGCCCCTCCGGTGACGAGCACGCGCGGTCTGCTCATCGGCTACATCTCGATCGCCAGCCCGCCGAAAGACACGCCAGCGGAAGTTCCGAGGAGAAGCACTTTGGTGCCGGCGGAAATGCGTCCCCAGGTCCTTGCCAAATGCAGTGCGGTGGGAATCGATGCGGCCACCTGATTGCCGTAGCGCGCAACGACATCGATCACACGGTCTGAAGGGAAACCGCAGCGCCTTACCAGATGTGCCAACGCGTGGGGGCTCGCTTGATGCGGCACCACGAGGTCCACGTCCTGCCTGCGCCAACCGGCTCGATCGAGAAGGCGATCGACGAAGGCCGGGAAATGCTTGGTCGTCAGCTTGAAGAGTTTTGGTCCATCCATCCGGAATGTCGCATTTTCCCGGAAACGATCTGGGTTCTGATGAAAGTCGATCCCGGTTCCCCCGGCCGCAAGCTGGCAGAGTTCATAGCCTTGGTGAAGTGACTCGAAAAGCGCTGCCTTGAGATAGCTCGATCGCGAATGGGTTGACGCTGGCAGGATCACTGCCGCTCCAGCTCCGTCACCGAACAGGCCTGCCGTTGCAGGATCAGTGTTCCAAGGTAGGGCTCGGCTCGCGATCTCGGCCGAGGCAACGAGCGCAGCGCTGAAACGTCCGGTCGCGAGGAGACAGATCGCGACGTCCAGCCCGTTCAGGAAGCTCAGACACGTCGAGTTCACATCGAAAGCGGTACAGCCTCCCGGCGCGATGCCGATGCTGCGAGCGATGAGGGGCGCGGTCGACGGGATCGGCTGCTTGGGCACAGACGCGGCGAATACGACAAGATCGATGGCAGATGGTGCGACGCATGCTTCCGCGATCGCTTGCTCGGCGGCACGCGTCGCCAACAGGTCCTGGGTTTCGTCGCGGCAAACATAGCGTGCCGCCACCCCACATTGAGTCTCGAGCCATCCCCGGACTTGACCAAGCGCATCGTCAAACCTCGCGGAGTCGACGCAATCCGCAGGCAGCGCCATGCCCGTGCCGGCCAGAATGAATGCGGAAGGCTCCAAAACACGGCTTCCTGTTTCAATCGACGTCTTCTAGCAGGAGGCCGCCCCGTCGCAAAATGCGGCCAGTGGCGCCTTGCCGATGCTACGGCTAGGGCTGAGTGTTTGGCTACGCATGAAGCGCTGCCGAACGGCCAATGGACGGTTTTCGCCTCCGCCGCCGCGCCAATGGGTGCTGCGCCGCATTCGCCCATCTTCATTCACGTTTCCGCCAAGCAGATCTCATTTCTCCCCGGTTTTGCAGAAGTCAGTCGAGCGACGTCACTGGTACGGAGCACTTGGCCCGAGCAATAGTGAGCAGTCCGCCAAGTCGACTACGGCTTCGCCTCAAGCCAATGTCGCATCGTCGTCACTACTGACGTTGCCTAGGCCGTGGACTCAATTGATCGCAAGAAGATGCGGATGGATGCAAGCTGGATGAAGGCGAAGAAGTTGGCTCCGAGCTTGTCGTAACGGGTTCCGATGCGTCGGAAATTCTTCAGCTTGTTGAAGAAGCGCTCGACGCGGTTCCTCTCTCGGTAGAGGGCCTTCGTCCAGCGATACTTGCGTTTGCGGTTGGCACGGTTCGGAATGTTGGGGATGGCGCCTTGCGCTCGGATGCAGGCACGCACACTGTCGGCGTCATAGCCCTTGTCGGCAAGGACGATGGTGCGCGGCGCGAGCCCTTCGAGCAAGGCCTCGGCCGCGGTGATGTCATGATCGTTGCCCGGCGAGATGAGGAGCTTTACCGGGCGGCCTTGAGCGTCGACACGCGCGTGGATTTTCGTCGTGAGCCCGCCTCGGCTGTGACCGACACAACGAACTCCACTCTTTTTTTGACACCGGAGGCGTGCTGATGAACGCGCACGATCGAGCTGTCGATCATCTGCACTTCGCCACCGTGAGCTTTCACGATGGCATCCATCAACTTGTCCCAGATGCCGGCTTTCCGCCAGCGATTGAAGCGATTGTAGACCGTCGTGTAGGGACCATAGCGCTCGGGCAGATCGCGCCACGGCGAGCCCGTTCGCAGGATGTAGAACATGCCGTTCATGATCTGCCGATTGTTCTGCGGCTTCGGCCCGCGTCGATCCATCGGCAACACAGGTTCGATGGCGCTCCACTCGAAGTCCGTGAGATCGTAACGTCCCATGATCCAAGCTCCGCTGTTTGGAAGCATGAATCACTGTTCGAGTCCCGCGTCTAGGAAAAATTGAGTGCAAGGCCTAGTCCGCCAAGCGGCCGTGGAACGCACGCACTGATGTCTGCGCAGTAAGCGCGATGCGTGTTGAATCAGGGCATCGCAGCCGTTGAGGAACGTTGCTCTGAAACCAGATGATCCCAACCAAGAGCTGCTCTGTCGGCGAGGCCGCCGAAAATTGATAGTCAAAGTCCCCTGCAAAAAATTTACTAATCCGTTGATCGTATTGATGAAAGCATCTGAGAAAGTGGCTCTGAATGCCCCCTGTAGCTTGATCGCAAATCTTATCGAAACGAGCTAAGTCTTGGTGCCGGCTACAGGACTCGAACCTGTGACCCCCTGATTACAAATCAGGTGCTCTACCAACTGAGCTAAGCCGGCCCGGCGATCGTCATATGCACGCTCCGGGGCCGCGCGTCCACGGCTTCGGCGGCATGTCCCGGTCGAGATGCAGCACATGCAACTCCAGCAAAATGGTTAGGCCTGTTACCAAATTTTCGCGTCCCTGAAACACCTGCGGCATTGTGGCCTGCTCCGCTTCGGTCAATATTAGCAGAACCGACCCGGCACGCCACGGGCACGGGACAAGGAAATGGCAAGAGGAGACTACCCATGTTGACGGCTCGTTCGTTGCGCACCGTGCTCGCGGTCGCAGGCGTCCTCGCGGCAGGCGCGTTCGCTGGTGCCCAGGCGGCCAGCATCCCAACCATGTCGACGCCCACCGCCGACACCGGCATCGTCAAGGTCCACAACTACTGCTCGTACGGCAAGTACTACGTCCACTACTGCAAGCGTTGGGGCTACGACAGCTACGGCAACAAATATTGCGTGAAGTGGGGCCACAGGCGCCAAGGCTACTGCGACAGCTACAACGGCGGCAGCAGCGGCGGCAGCTACTGAGCTTTTCAGGCCGTCGACATGCGACATCCGGCGGGAGCGGCCTCGCGGCCCTCCCGTTTCTCATGCGGCTCCGTGCCGTTCATCGTGCATTCAGCTCGCCCGACATAGCTTCGCCCCAGTCGATCGGCACTCTTTGCCGATGATCGTCCGGGTCAGCCGGATATCGCCGCTGGACGTGTTGCCGTCAGGGCAACGCCTTCGGCGCCGTATGCACGGGGAAGCAACATGCGCTTTTCGAAAGCTCTGGGCGTCGCAGCCCTTACCGCCACTCTCGCAGCGACCGCCGTGACCAGCGCCGACGCCGGCGGGCGTCGTTTTTACCGTGGCGATCACCATCACGGCCATTCCGGGCGTAACCTCGGCATCGGTCTGGTGACAGGTCTGGTCGCCGGCACGCTCCTCTACAACGCCACCCGGCCTCAGTATTACGACTACGGAGGGGAGGAGTGCTACCGCGGGCCCAAACAGTGCCGCAGCCACTGGAACTGCTGGGAGAACCAGTGGGGCAATGAGGTCTGCGAGAAGGAAGTATCCTGCTCGCGCCCGCTCATCTGCGAATAGTCTGCTCTCGCTCTGAAGCCGCGACCGGCGTTGCACGATCCCCCCGTGCGGCGCCGGTCTCGCGTTACATGCGTCCCCGTGCGATCGTCACATGATGCATGGCGATCGCGGCCGCGTTCGAGACGTTGAGGCTCTTGAGGGGGCCTGGCGTCGTCAAGCGGACGACCCGGTCGCAAAGATCCTTCGTCAACCGCCTGAGACCGCGCTCCTCTGCGCCGAGGACGAGCGCGATCGGGCCTGGTGACAGCGTGCTGACCTCCTGCTCGAGCGTCAGCTCGGCCTCGCCATCGAGACCGAGCCGCGTGACGTAATGCTCGCCGAGCTCGGCCAGCGTGCGCGCGAGGTTGGCAACCTTCAGGAGCGGCACGAGCTCGAGCGCGCCCGACGCGCTCTTGGCGAGCGTGCCCGAAGAAGGCGGGCTGTGCCGGCGGGTCATGACGACGGCCGCGACACCGAAGGCGGCCGCCGAGCGCAGGATAGCACCGACATTGTGGGGGTCCGTCACCTGGTCGAGCACCAGGATCAAAGGCGACGGAGACGCCGCCAGCACCTCGTCGAGAGCCGGCTCCGGCAGCGGCCCCGTCTCGAGCAGCGCGCCTTGGTGAACGGTATCGTTGCCGAGCTCGCGATCGAGATCGCGTGGCGCGACAGGCTCGGGGGTGACCGACCGCGTCTGCAGAGCATCCATCAAGCGATGCGCCGCATTCTCCGTGAGCAGCAGCCGGCGCACCTCGCGTTTCGGATTGCGCAACGCCGCCTCGACCGCGTGAATGCCCCAGATGAGAATGCGATCCTCGTCCTCGGGGTCGGGCTTGCGCAGCCAGGGCGGACGCCGCTCGGAGCGAGGCTCGTCGCCGCCGTGCTCGGCGCGCTCGTCGCGGGGACGGTCCGGGCGGGGAAAGCGGCGCTCGGGGCGCCCGAACCGGGGGCGATCCGGACGCTCTCCGGCCGGCCGATCCGGCCGCTCGCCCTTCGGATGATCGGGGCGGTCCTCCCTCGGGCGATCGGGGCGATTTCCGCGAGGACGAAATGGCCGCTCGGCCCCGCCATCGGGCCGGTCAGGCCGGTTGCGCATTTTCCATGGCCGCTGCGGGCGGTCGCCCTCGCCGGCGTCCGCCTCGCGACGGGGCTCACGGCGATCCTCGCCGGACACGGAGCGGCCACGAAACCCGCGCTCGGGACGCGGTCCCTTTTTGAACGGAGGGCGATCTTTCGGCGGTCGCGGGGGGCGGCTCACGGGGCAGGCTCCTTGATGTGACCGGGCTCTGTACCACGGCAGCCGGGCTTCGGCACGTCGCCCTGACCCCGAAAAGGATGATACTTCGGCGAGGGTTGACACCTGCGAGCCCAATTCCCATAACCAAGCGTCGCCGCTCGCGCGGTATGGAGAGGTGCCCGAGTGGCTAAAGGGGGCGGACTGTAAATCCGCTGGCTTCGCCTACGCTGGTTCGAATCCAGCCCTCTCCACCAATTCTTTTCAGCTTTCGACTGTCGGCCGCGAGCAAGGCTGCCGTGCGGCGTCCCGCATTGAGGCCTGGCCGGACACTGCCTAGAACCGTCGAGACAAACGATCAAAGTCTCCGGAGGCCCCATGTCGCTCGCCCCCTGCATCATCACCGTCGCCATCACCGGCTCGCTGCCGAAGAAGAAGGACAACCCGGCGGTCCCCGTCACGGTCGACGAGCAGATCGAGTCGACGCACCAGGCGTTCGAGGCGGGCGCCACGCTCGCGCATCTGCATGTCCGCAATGACGACGAGACGCCGAACTCCGATCCCGAGCGCTTTCGCCGCCTGCAGGAGGGGATCCGCAAGCACTGCCCCGGCATGATCACGCAGTTCTCGACGGGGGGACGCTCGGGCAAGGGCGCGGCCGAACGCGGCGGCATGCTGATCCATCGGCCCGACATGGGATCGTTGACGACGGGCACGGTCAACTTCCCGACCATCATCTACGAGAACACGCCCGACCTCATTCGCGCCCTCGCCTCCAAGATGCTCGAGCTCGACATCAAGCCCGAGATCGAGGTGTTCGATTTGTCGATGCTCTACCAGGCGATCAGTCTTGCGGAGGAGGGGTTGCTCAAGGCGCCGCTGCACGTGCAGTTCGTGCTCGGCGTCAAGAACGCGATGCCGGCGATCCGGCAGGCGCTGGACTTCCAAGTATCGGAATTGAAGCGTCTGATGCCGAAGGCGACATGGACCGCGGCGGGCATCGGCCGCAACCAGCTCGAGGTCAATCGCTGGTCGCTCGAGATGGGTGGGCATTGCCGCACGGGTCTCGAGGACAATGTACGGATGGATCGCACCACCCTCGCGCCGTCGAATGCGGCGCTGGTCGCGCGGCTCGCCGCGATGACGGCGGAGTACGGCCGCCGCCCGGCGACGCCCGCCGAGGCGCGCCAGCTGCTGGGGCTCCGGCCGGCCACCTGACAAATTGTCAAATTTGCTGTGACTAACTTCGATCGTCGCGTGGACAGACCTTCAGCGCGCCCTTAGCAATTTGCTGGGGTGTCGGGCGTCGAACGAGGACGAGCGGAACAAAGTAGCGCGGACACAGGGCCCGTTGCGGGATAGGCCCCGATCGCAGGGCCGCCATCGTCACCATCAGTCCAGCCTCATCGCAAGGAAGCCACGTGCCGGAGCCGTTCTGGCGCGAAGGTGCGCGGCTGCGTGCCTGAACCGGGAGGGGACAGACGATGGCATGGGAATTCAATGCATTCGCGGGATTGCTTGAACCGACTGACGGCACGCGGCTCAAGTTCGCTGCCGGGGCCGACATGCCGGCGGACTACGAGATCCATATCGTTGGTACAGGGCTGTCGTTCGACGAGGCGACGGGGACCTTTTCGGGGACGATCACGAGCTTCGAGCTGGTCGATCCGGCCTTCGCGGGCGCCGGCAATGTCCGCCAGTCGATCTCGGTCGCTGCGGCTGACCAGACGACGCTTGCGGGATCGATCTCGAGCTTTCTCGGCTCCGGTCTCGGGATGATGGCCGATACGTTCAATGCCTGGGATGCCGAGCTGACCGCAGCCGGCTTCGACCATGTGGGTGATGCCACCTTCGCGCCCGATGGGCTGTCGATGTCCCTCGAGCTGATGGACGTCAATGGCACCGTCGTCGGGTTCTTTGCCGTCGACGGCACGGACCTGACCGATCTGACCCTGAGTCAATTGGGAATGATCTCGAGAATCACGCTGCAAGATGAAACCGGCGCGGATGTGCCGACCGCTACCCCTGCCGACTACACCGGAGCGGAACGCAAAGCGTCTGCCTTCGAATATGCGCTCCTGTCGCGTAGCCTGCCCGATCCCGACGGCGGCATCCAAGGCAACGACGAGACGCTCTATCCAGTGATGGTTCAGGGCGACAACACCATCACAAAATTCGACAACATCGACGGCGGCTACAGCACTTTCGAGGGCGGTGCCGGCACCGACAGATACGAATTCGGACCGAACAGCGACGGCGGCGGACAAGCCGACTACGCCAATGCCACTGGAAATGTGACGGCGAGTCTCGCCGACAGCTCCTCGTCCGGGCCAGATGGCTCCGACAATTGGGATGCCAGCAGGATCGGTGGTCTCGGAGGCTCCAACTTCGACGACGTTCTGACAGCCAATGCAACATTCGGAAGCGCAATCTTCGGGCGCGCCGGCAACGATCAGCTGCACGGGCAGGGTGGGCATGATTTCCTCGACGGCGGCGACGGCAGCGACGACATCAATGGCGGCGAGGGTGACGACATCATTTTCGGCGGCACGGGCAACGACGACATCTTCGGCGGCCTCAACGCCGGCGACAACTTCGGCAATGCCGGCGACGGTACGGATGACGTGATCGTCTACCTCCATATCGGCCTGCCTCCTGAAACAGGCGGACCCGCCGAGTTCGGCGAAGCGGCCGACAGCTACCTCGGCGGCATCACCGTCGATCTCCTCGGCGGAGGCGATGGAACGGTCGCCGGAGACGACCTCGCCGACGGCATCGGAACGGATGCGTTCGAGGATATCGAGCAGATCTGGGGCACGATGAACGCCGATACGTTCAATGCCGACGGCGTCACGATTGGCGCCGGCGACATCGCCATGTTCACCGGCATGGGTGGTGCCGATACCTTCACGGGCGGCGCAGGACGAGACATCGTCAACTATGACAACGAGGTTTTTGCCGTCTCGCTCTTTCAGCAGGTGCTCAGCGGTGCAACACTTGACGGCGTCAGCGTTGATTTGAGCGCCGGCCTCGCGACCGACATGTTTGGCGATACCGACACGCTCGTCGGCATCGACGACGTGCACGGTACCATGTTCAGCGATAGCCTGATCGGCGACGATTTTGCCAATGAGCTTGTTGGCAAGGAAGGCAATGATTTTCTGGATGGCGGCCTCGGTATCGACCGGCTGTTCGGCGGTCTTGGCAACGACATCTATGTGATCAACTCGGCGAGCGATCAGCTCTTCGAGCAAGGCGGTATCGACGGAGTCGTCTCATCCGTCACCAAGACCCTCGCCACCGGCTTCGAGAACTTGACGCTGATCGGAACCGCAGCGCTCAACGGCACGGGAAACTCCGCCGTCAATATCCTGGTCGGTAATTCAGGTATCAACCGCCTGACCGGCGCCGCCGGTAAGGACACGCTGACCGGTGGAGCGGGCGCATCGGTGCGCGACATCTTCGATTTCAACTCCGTCACGGAGACCGGCAAGACCGCCAACACCCGCGACAAGATCACCGACTTCAAGCATCTGACCGACGACATCGACCTCTCGACGATCGATGCCAACGGCTCGGCGGCGGGCAACGGCAAGTTCATCTTCCTCGCCGCCAAGGATGACGCCTTCACCGGCGTCAAGGGCCAGCTGCATTGGTTCCAGCTGAACCCGACCGGCACCGCCAACGACAAGACGATCATCGAGGGTGACATCAACGGCGATAAGAAGGCCGACTTCCAGATCGAGCTGACGGGGCTCAAGGTGCTGTCGGCGGGCGACTTCATTCTCTAGCCCCGCAAATCGAGGTACGGGGTTCGGCAAACGGCGGCGTCACGGCCGCCGTTCGTCGTTCCGGGTTGCGCTGCGGAGCGCCCGCCGTCATGATCCCATGGCCCAAGCGCGGAGGCGGCCATGATCACCGGCTTCAACCATACGAGCTTTACTGTACGCGACCTCGACCGGGCGTTGGCGTTCTGGGTCGGCGCGGTGGGATTTGGACCAGCGGAACCCTCGGCGCGGCAGGGTAAGTGGCAGGAGGGCGTGACCGGGGTTGCCGGCGCCGAGCTGCGCGTCGCCCACATCTACGGCCACGGCACGCACATGGAGCTGATCGAATACACGGGCGGCGCCGCGCCCGAGCACCGGTTCGAGCCGTCGACGCCCTGCGCTGGGCATATCTGCTTCGAGACCGACGATATCGTGGCCGACTGGGTGCGGCTGATGGCGGCGGGGGCTCGTCCGCAGGGGCAGATCACGCACGTCGACAACGGGCCCGGAAAGGGTCTCAAGGCCGCCTATCTGCGCGATCCGGACGGCATCATCATCGAGCTCGTCGAGATGCGGGCGAAGGCCGCGCCGTAGCGACGGCCAAAATTCTGCCGATCCGTGTCGGCACGGGAAGACGACGAGCGTCTTCATGCCAGTAGGTGAGACCGGCGCCCAAATCGCTTTGCCGGCCGCCCCAACCGAGGAGAGAGCGTATGTCGAAGAAGCCTCAGTCCAAGGCTGAGACGGCCGTGGGTGGCACCGTCCGCCTGCATCGCGTGCTCGCGACCAAGCCCGAGAAAGTCTATCGGGCCTTTCTCGACGCCGACGCGCTGGTCAAATGGCTGCCGCCCAACGGCTTTACGGCCAAGGTGCATCATATGGAGGCGAAGGCCGGCGGCACGTTCCGTATGTCGTTCACGAATTTCTCGACCGGCAACAGCCACGCCTTCGGCGGCGACTACCTCGAGCTCGTGCCGCATGAGCGTATTGTCTATACCGACAAGTTCGACGATCCGAACCTGCCCGGCGTCATGCACGTGACGATCGCGCTCAAGGCCGTTTCGGTTGGCACCGAGGTCAACATCGAGCAGGCGGGCATCCCGCCGGCCATTCCGGTCGAGGCCTGCTATCTCGGCTGGCAGGAGTCGCTCATGCAGCTCGCGCGGCTCGTCGAGCCGGACATCCCGGGGTGAGGTCTTCTCGCCCGTCGTACCTTTGAAACCCGGGGAGGAGGCAGAGCTTTCTCCCCGGTGGAGTTCCGTCATGCTCACGCTCTACGCCCATCCCTTCTCGTCCTACAGTTGGAAAGCGCTGATCGCGCTCTACGAGAACGCGACGCCGTTCACCTACAAGGTCATCGGGCCCGACGATCCGGACGCCGTCGCGGACTGGTCGCGGCGGTGGCCGATCCGGAAGTTCCCCGTCCTCCTCGACGGAGACGAGACCATCGTCGAGGCGAGCATCATCATTGAGCATCTCGATCTTCATCACGCCGGTCCCGCCCGCCTGGTCCCTGCCGATCCGGCCGAGGCGCTCAAGGCGCGCGAGCTCGACCGCATCTTCGACAACTACATCATGACGCCGATGCAGAAGATCGTCGCCGACAAGCTGCGTCCCGAGGCCGATCGAGATCCCTACGGCGTCGCCGAGGCCCGCCGCACGCTCGATACGGCCTATGCGTGGCTTGACGGGGAACTCTCCGGCCGGACCTGGGCCGCAGGTGATCAATTCACGCTCGCCGATTGTGCCGGCGGGCCCTCGCTGTTCTACGCCGACTGGGCGCATCCGATCCCGGCCGTGCACGCGACCCTCAAAGCCTACCGGCAGCGGGTGCTGGCGCGTCCATCGGTTGTTCGGGCCGTCGACGAGGCGCGGCCCTATCGCCACTATTTCCCGCTCGGTGCGCCCGATCGCGATTGACCGGCATGCATCGGCGGACGGTTCCCGCCGCCGCCAACTCCGCTAGGATGCGCGGAATTTTTGCATTCCTAGGGGCGGATATGATGAAAGCCTTCGATCTGACCGGCAAGGTCGCCGTCGTCACCGGCTCGTCGCGCGGCATCGGCAAGTCGATCGCTGCGCATTTGGCGGAAGCCGGGGCGCGCGTGGTGATCTCCTCCCGCAAGCAACCGGCCTGCGACGCGGTCGCCACTGAGATCAACGCGCAGCACGGCGCGGGCCGCGCGATCGCCATAGCGGCGAGCATCTCGTCCAAGGACGCCTTGAAGGCGCTCGTCGACAAGACGGTCGAGGCCTTCGGACGTCTCGACATCGTCGTCTGCAACGCGGCGAGCAATCCCTACTACGGCCCGATGGAGACGATCACCGACGAGGCGTTCCGCAAGACGCTCGAGAACAACATCCTCTCCAACCATTGGCTGATCAATTTCGCGCGGCCGCACCTGATCGCGCAAGGCGGCGGCTCGGTCGTCATCGTCTCCTCGAACGGCGCGCTGCGGGGTTCGCCCGTGCTCGGCGCCTACTGCATCTCGAAGGCGGCGGATGTGCAACTGGCGCGCAACCTCGCCGTCGAGCTCGGGCCCAAGAACATCCGCGTCAATTGCATCCTCCCCGGCACGGTGAAGACCGAATTCGCCCGCGCGCTGTGGGAAGACCCTGTGACGCTCGAGGAGACGACGCGCGTGACGCCACTTCGCCGCATCGGCGAGCCGGACGATATCGGGCCGTGCGCGGTGTTCCTGGCGGCGGATGCGGGAAAGTTCATGACCGGCGAGACCATCGTCATCGATGGCGGCTGGTCGATCCACGAATAGGATACGTCGATGCCACTGCACTTTACGACCGACGAGCTTGCCGGGCGGCGCCGCCGAGCCTGCGCCCAGATGCGGGAGGAGGGGCTCGACGGCATGCTGCTCTTCCGGCAGGAGAGCATGTACTACCTGACCGGCTACGACACCTTCGGCTACGTCTTCTTCCAGTGCGTGTATCTCTCGGCCGACGGCGAGACGATCACGCTGCTCACCCGCTCGGCGGATCTGAGGCAGGCGCAGTACACCTCGATCATCAAGGACATCCGGATTTGGCGCGACCGCGACGGCTCCAATCCGGCCCTCGATCTCAAGGATATCCTCGAGGCGCACGGCTGCCGCGGCAAGACGCTCGGCGTCGAGTACGAGGCCTACGGGCTGACCGGCTTCAACTGCAAACGGCTCGAGGCGGCGCTCGACGGCTTTTGCACGTTGAAGGACGCCTCCTATCTCGTGAGCAAGCTCCGGCTCGTGAAGAGCCCAGCCGAGATCGCCTATGTCCGCAAGGCCGCCGAGCTTGCGGACGATGCCTACGACGCGGCGCTGGCGCTCATCCGGCCCGGTGCGCGGGAAAGCGATATTCTCGCCGCGATGTATGCGGCGGTCATCACCGGCGGAGGCGATGATCCGGCGAACGAGTTCGTCATCGGCTCGGGACCGGGAGCTTTGCTCGGCCGCTATCAGTCCTATCGGCGAACGCTCGAGCCGAACGACCAGATCACGCTCGAATGGTCCGGCGTCTATCACCACTATCACGCCGCGATGATGCGCACCCTCGTCGCCGGCAAGGCCCCGCAAGTGCAACGCGACATGCAGAAGGTCGCGCTCGAGTCGATTGCGGAATGCGAGGCGGTATTGAAGCCCGGCAATCCGCTCGCCCACGTGTTCGAGGCCTATGCCCGGGTCTGCGAGCGTGCCGGCATGACGGCGCATCGGTTGAACGCCTGCGGCTATTGTCTCGGCACGACATTCGCGCCCAACTGGATGGATTGGCCGATGCTGTACGAGGGCAATCCCGTCGTGCTCGAGCCGGGCATGGTATTCTTCGTCATCGCCAACATCTTCAACTCGGAGGCGGGCCTGGCCGTGTCGCCCGCCCGCACCTACGTCGTGACTGAGAAAGGCAACGAGCCGTTGTCGAAGGCGGCGTTCCATCTCGAGGTCGGCTGACACCGATGCCCCGTCTCGCCGCCAACGTGTCGATGCTGTTCACGGAGGTCGACTTCCTCGATCGCTTCGCGGCGGCGGCGGACGCGGGGTTCGAGGCGGTCGAGTTTCTGTTTCCCTATGCGTTCGACGCCGCTGACGTCCGCGACCGGCTCGACCGGAACGGCCTGTCACAAGCGCTCTTCAATGTTCGGCCCGGAGACTGGGAGGCGGGCGAGCGCGGGCTTGCGATCGATCCGCGACGCCGCGAGGAGTTTCAGGCGAGCATCGTCGAGGCGGTTGGCTACGCAAAGGTCATCGGCTGCCCGAAGCTGCACGTGATGGCGGGGAGTATCGGCGATGGGCGGTCCATCACCGAAGCGCGCGCGACATTCGTCGCCAACCTCGCCTGGGCTGCGCGCCAAGCCGAGGCCGCCGGCATCCTGCTCCTGATCGAGCCTCTCAATACACGCGACGTGCCGGGCTATGTCCTGACCGATCTCGCTGAGGCGCGCGCCATCATCGCGGAGGTCGCAAGCCCCGCACTCCGCCTCCAGCTCGATCTCTATCACCGCCAGATCATGCGCGGTGATCTCGCGGACTCCCTCAGAGAGTTCATGCCGGTCACCGGTCACATCCAGATCTCGAATGTTCCAGGGCGCCACGAGCCGGACGTCGGCGAGATCAACTATCCCTATCTCCTCGATCTCATCGACGCGCTCGGCTACGACGGCTATGTCGGCTGCGAGTATCGTCCGCGGGCGACGACGCTCGAAGGGCTCGGTTGGGCCCGGCGCTACGGCATCGGTGGCAAAGGAAGGCCGGCATGAAAATCGCGATCAGTGGTGGTGCTGGATTTCTCGGCCTTAAGCTCGCCGAGCGTTTGGCGAGGGACGGCCAACTCGGCGGCCACGAGATCGCCGGCCTGACGCTGCACGATGTCGTTGCACCGCGTGCACCAGCAGGCGCTGGCTTTCCCGTGACGTGCCTCACCGGCGATATCGCGGCGCCCGGCGAGACCGATCGGCTCATCGCCGGCCGCCCCGATGTCGTGTTCCATCTCGCGGCCATCGTCTCGGGCGAGGCGGAGCAGGAGTTCGACAAGGGCTATCGGATCAATTTGACGGCGACGCACAACCTGCTCGAGAGCCTCCGCAAGGGCTATGCTGAGGCGACGCGTAAGCCGCGCCTCGTTTTCACCTCGTCGATCGCCGTGTTCGGCGCGCCGTTCCCCGAGACGATCCCCGACGAATTCCACCTGACGCCGCTGACGAGCTACGGCACGCAAAAGGCGATGGGCGAGCTCCTGCTCAGCGACTACACGCGAAAGGGGCTCGTCGACGGCATCGGCATTCGCCTGCCGACCATCTGCATCCGCCCGGGCACGCCGAACAAGGCGGCGTCAGGATTCTTCTCCAACATCTGCCGCGAGCCGCTGGCCGGCCATGAGGCCGTGCTGCCGGTCTCCGAGGATGTGCGGCACTCGCACGCGAGCCCCAGAGCCGCCATCGGCTATCTCCTGCGTGCCGCGACGATCGATGGCAGAGAGGTCGGACCGCGCCGGAATTTGAGCATGCCCGGGCTCTCCCTCACCGTCGGCGAGCAGATCGCGGCCTTGCGCCGTGTGGCCGGCGAAGCGGTCGTCAAGCGCATCCGCCGGGAGCCCGATCCCTTCATCGCCAAGATCGTCGCCGGCTGGCCGAGCCGCTTCGATCCCAAACGCGCGCTCGCGCTGGGCTTCCGAGGCGACAACTCGTTCGACGACATCATCCGCGCCCATATCGAGGACGAGCTCGGCGGCCGGATCTCATCTTAGCTCTGGCTGTGGCGCAGGCGAGCCGTTGCAGCTAGAACGATTGTGCAATAGGCGAGCGTGGTCAGCACCGGTCCCACCATGAAAAGCGAAATCGATCTCAATTCCGACCTCGGCGAAAGCTATGGCCCGTGGAGCATGGGGCAGGACGCGACGATGCTGTCGATCGTCACGAGTGCCAACATCGCCTGCGGGGGCCACGCGAGCGATCCGGAAACCATGTTCGTGACGCTGAAAGAGGCCAAGGCCCGCGGCGTGACGGTCGGCGCGCATCCCGGCTACAACGACAAAGAAGGCTTCGGCCGTCGCATCATCCCGATGAGCGAGGCGGAGATCGAGCGCATGGTCGCGGCCCAGATCGGCGCGCTGATGGGCGTCGCGGCGCTCGCCGGAACGCAAGTGCGCTATGTGAAGCCGCATGGGGCGCTCGGCAACTATGCCGCCGACAACCGGGGGGTTGCCGCCGCCGTCGCCCGCGCCGTCAAGGCGATCTCGGACAAGCTCGTCGTGCTCGCCATTTCCGGCACCGAGCTCGAGCTCGAGGCGCGAGAGAAGGGGATGCCGGTCTACAGCGAGATCTTCGCCGATCGCGCGTATCTGACGACCGGCCGCCTCGTGCCGCGCTCTCGGGCCGGCGCCATGGTCGAAGGCGCGCAAGCCGCCGCCGACCGGCTCTCGGGCTTCCTCGATACCGGCCTCATGCCGACGCTCGACGGCCAACCGATCAAGCTCGCGGCGCATTCCATCTGCGTGCACGGCGATGGCGCCCATGCGGTCGAGATCGCCCGCGGTGTCCGCGCCATGATCGAGCGCAAGAAAATCGCTGTCCGCTCGTTCCTGGCCGGCGCCGCATGACGGACGAGACGGGCGTCTTCCCGCAGGTGAGGCCGGTCGCCGATCACGCCGTGCTCGTCGAGTTCGGCGAGACGATCCGCGACGACATCCACGCCCGCGTGCTGGCGCTCGATGCGGCGATCGCCCATGCGCCGTTTCCTGGCTTCCTCGAGGCCATTCCGGCCTTTGCGAGCCTGTTCGTCGACTTCGACCCGCTCGTGACCGATTTCGACACCGTGCGCCGCATCCTCGACCCGATGATCGCAGCGGCGAGGACATTCGAGGCGCCCTCGCAAGTGCGCGAGGTGCTCGTCTGCTACGATGAGGATTTCGGGCCAGACCTCAAAGGCGTCGCCGAGCGCACGGGCAAGACCGTCGAGGAGGTCATCGCCACGCACCTCTCCGGCGACTATCGCGTCTACATGTACGGTTTCGCGCCGGGCTACGCCTATCTCGCCGGCGTGCCCGCCGATCTCCGCGTGCCGCGCAAGCCCGCCGCCATCCGCAACATCGCGGCGGGCAGCGTCGTCATCGCCGGCCCGATGTGCCTCGTGACCACGCTCATCATGCCGACCGGCTGGTGGATCATCGGCCGCTCGCCGACGCGGATCCTCGGTGAGGACGAGAGCCGGCCGGTGCTGTTCGACGTCGGCGACCACGTGCGCTTCAAGCGCATCAGCCGTGCCGAGTACGAGCGTTTGGGAGCGGTCTGAGCCATGGCCGACGCGCACCTCAAGGTTTCACATGCCGGCCCGCTGGTGACGATCCAGGACGCGGGGCGGCCGGGCAATCTGCGCTTCGGCGTGCCGCGCTCGGGTCCCATGGACCGGCCGGCCTTCGCCGTGGCCAATGCCATGCTCGGCAATCCCGAGGGGGCGACCGGCATCGAGGTTTCGCTCGGAGGACTGACGCTCGAGTGCAAGGACGGCAGCGTGACGGTCGCGGTGGCAGGCGGCGCGTTCCGCGTGCTGATCGACGGCAAACCCTTGAGGACCTGGGGCGTGGTCACGCTGCGCGCGGGTTCCAAGCTCGCGATCACGCCGGGCCCGGTGGGGAGCTGGACCTATCTCGCTTTCGCTGGCCGTCTCAGATCGAAGCGCTGGCTCGGCAGCGCCGCGACACACTCGACGTCCAGCTTCGGCGGTGGCGCGATCAAGCCGGGTGACACGCTCGTCGTCGAGGAGGCGCAAGAGCGGAGCGATCGCGAGCGTGAGCTCACACCGCCCGCCTGGCTCGAGCCCAAGCGCGACATTGCGATCGTGCTTGGCCCGCAGGATCGGTACTTTTCGGCATCCACCATCGAGGCGCTCCTGACCGCCCCGTTCACGCTCACGGATGCGTTCGATCGTATGGGCGTGCGCTTGGCGGGCCCGTCGCTGACACCGTCGGTCTCGCTCGATATTCCCTCGGAGTCCCTGTCGCGCGGCTCGATCCAGGTCGCCGGCGACGGCGTCGCCTCCGTCCTGCTCGCCGATCACCAGTCGACTGGCGGCTTCCCGAAGATCGCGACGCTCGTTTCCTCAGAGGTCGACCGGATCGCGCAGTTGCGCAGCAAGGATACGGTGCGCTTTCACGCTGTGACGCCGGCGCAGGCGGTGGCGCTGGTGCGCGCCGATGCCCATCGCACCGCCGACCTCGTGGCCGAAGCCGCGAAGCCGCCGGCGAGCCTGCTCAGCCGTCTGCTGACTTCCAACCTCATCGATGGCGTCGTCAGCGGCGCGGAGCCGGATTGAGCGCCCCGCTTGCCCGGCATACCCGACCGTCGGATTCTTCGAGTGCCTGCCCCAACCGATCCTTGACAGGACCGTCCGGCCGGGCGGACTCTGTGAGGAAAGAATTGGGGAGGCTTGAGACGTATGGCGACCGGCTTCGTCTTTCACGAGCTCTACATGTGGCACAACACCTGGAACTTCGCCCAGGTGTTCCCGCCGAGCCTGACGATCCAGCCAGGCGAGCACGCCGAAAACCCCGAGACGAAGCGGCGGATGCGGAACCTCATCGAGGTGTCGGGCCTGCTCGACCACCTCGTCCAGCTCAAACCCCGCTATGCCACCGACGACGAGATCGCCCGCTTTCACACGCGCGAGCACATCGCCGACATCAAGGCCAAGAGCGACGCGGGCTACGGCGATGCGAGCCTGCTGACGCCGCTCGGCAAGGGCTCGTATGAGATCGCGCTGCTCGCCGCTGGCGGCGCCATCGTCGCCATGGATGCGGTGCTCGACGGCAAGGTCAAGAACGCCTATGCGCTGATCCGCCCACCTGGGCATCATGCAACGAGCACGACCGGCATGGGCTTCTGCCTGTTCGGCAACGCCGTCGTCGCCATCGAGCATGCGCGGGCCGTTCGCGGCATCAAGCGCGTCGCCACCGTCGACTGGGACGTGCACCACGGCAACGGCACGCAGTCGGCCTATATCGCCGATCCCGACGTGCTGACGATCTCGCTGCACCAGGACAACCTGTTTCCGCCGGCCTCCGGCGGCCTCGCCGAGAACGGCACCGGCAAGGGAGAGGGCTACAACATCAACATTCCCCTGCCGCCCGGCTCCGGCAACGGCGCCTACATCGCGGCGTTCGAGCGAGTCGTCATGCCGGCCCTCAAGCGCTTCAAGCCCGAGCTTATCGTCGTGCCGTCCGGCTTCGACGGCTCGGGCGTCGATCCGCTCGGCCGCCAGATGGTGTCGTCGGAGGGCTATCGGGCGATGACGCGCATGCTGCTCGCCGCCGCCGACGAGCTGTGCGGCGGGCGATTGCTCATGACGCACGAGGGCGGCTATTCCGCGATGTACGTGCCTTATTGCGGCCTCGCGGTGATCGAGGAGATGGCGGGCGTCAAGACGCATGTCGAGGACCCATGGGCGCCCTTGATGGCGCAGTGGGGCCAACAGGATCTGCAGCCTCATCAAGCCGCACTCATCGAGCAGGCGGCCGCACTCGTCGGCCGGATCAAGTAGCTTTCAGAGAACAACACCGGGAGGAGGACCCTATGACCGAGAAGTCCAAGGAGCTTGCCAAGCCGAACGTCATTCCGAGCCGTCGCGATATGCTGAAAGGCGCGGCTGTGCTCGGCGGTAGCGCGGCACTGCTCGCCTCCCTCAACGACGGCGCGCGGGCAGCCGGCGACCCGATCCCGGTCGGGCAGGCGGCCCCGCTCACCGATTTCGCCGCCGCCGACGGGGTCGAGTTCAAGAACGGTCTGACGCTGGCGTGTGAGGAGATCAATGCGCTGGGCGGCATTCTCGGCCGGCCGCTCGAGCCCTATTTCGAAGATACCAAGCAGATGGGCGATGCGACCAACGTGCAGGCGGTGCAGCGTCTCATCGACCGCAATGCCGTGCACGCGGTGCTCAACGGCTACAACATCGGCTCGGGCACCGCGATCCAGGACGTCATCGCGGATGCGGGCATCATCTACGTGCACTACGACACGACGATCGGCCACAACAACCTGATCAAGTCCGATCCGGCGAAGTACTTCGGCTCGTTCATGGGCGACCCGGCCGAATACTGGTACGGTCCGGGCTTCCTCAAGTTCGTGCAGGGGCTCGAGGAGAGCGGCCAGTACAAGCGTGCCAACAACAAGATGGCGGTGATCCTGTCGGCTGGCGTCTATGCCGCCAACATCGCCAACGCGGTGAAGGAGAAGGCCGCCGACTTCGGCTGGGAGATCAGCCTGTTCGAGACCGTCAACGTGCCGATCTCCGAATGGGGCCCGACGCTCGCCAAGATCCGCCAGGACCCGCCGGCCGTCATCTGCATCACCCACTTCCTGCCGGCCGACTTGGCCGCCTTCGCCGTGCAATTCGCGCCGAACCCGACACCGTCGCTCATCTACATGCAGTACGGCCCCTCGATCCCGGCCTTCCGCGAGATCGGCAAGGAGGCGACGAACGGCATCCTGTTCGCAACCGTCGTCGGCGCCCTGCAGGACGAGATCGGTCAGGCCTTCGAGACGCGCTACAAGGCGAAGTTCGGTGCCAATGCCGGGCACAACTCGGGCGCGCAATCCTATGACGGCGCGATGGTCTGGGCGACGGCGGCAGCGCTTGCCGGCGGCTCGGGCGAGCCCGGCAATGCCGACCAGAACCGGAAGGTTGCCGACCGCATGCGCATCATGATCTGGCGCGGCGTCACCGGCACGACGCGGTTCATCAAGGACGAGCAGGCGGCCTACACCTATCCGACGCAGACGGCGGACAGCTCGCTCGGCATGCCGCATCAGTTCCTGCAGATCCAGGACTATACGAAGGGACCGGGCCTCATCGCGCCCGCGCCCTACGGCACGGCGAAGTTCATGCTCCCGCCGTGGATCAAGGGGTGATCCTGCTTGAGGCGAGGGCCATCGCAGCGCCGCGTACATCCTCCCCCTTCGTATGGGGGAGGACTGTTCGCCTTGGGTTTAGCGGCGAGCTAAACCCTTAGGCGAACAGAGGTGGGGGTGGTCGTCCTGTACGCGCAATGCCATCGGTGTGTGCGAATGTCCGCGCGAAGATGCGATGACCACTGCGTGTCAATGTCGACGTGATTGCCGGTAGCTTAGAGCCGATGTAAGGCCCCTGCCTTCCGTGTTGCGGCACGCGCACCCCCACCTTGGCGCGCCTAAGGACTTAGCCCCTTCGGATCTAAGTCCAAGGCGCGCGGTCCTCCCCCATAAAGAGGGGGAGGAGAGGCTTCGTCGAACGGCAGAGCCTGGAGCACTTTACCGCCCCATCAAATAGCTCGGTCCCGGCTCGCTCGTGATCGGGCCGTAGAGGTCCGGCCGCCGCGTGCGGAAGATGCCCCAGTATTTGCGGAACGCCGCGATGCGATCGAGATCGAAAGTCGCGAGCGCGATACCTTGCGTGTGGTCGTCGAGCTCCGCGATCTTCTCGCCGGTCTCATTGGCGAGGAACGACGAGCCATAAAACTCGGTGCGATGCGCGCCGGCGGCCTCGATGCCGATACGGTTCGAGGCGGCGAGCGGGATCATATTCGCCGCCGCATGGCCTTGCATCGTGCGCTGCCAATGCGGGCAGGAGTTTTCGGGCTCATGCGTCCCCTTCACGAGCGGCCGTCCGATCGCCGTCGGGTACATCAAGAGCTCGGCCCCCATGAGCGTCATGCTGCGCGCGGCTTCCGGAAACCATTGATCCCAGCAGATGCCCGCACCGAGCCGCACGTACTTCGTCTGCCACACCTTGAACCCGGTATCGCCGGGCGCGAAATACTGCGCCTCCTCGTAGGCCGGAAAATCCGGGATGTGGCTCTTGCGGTAGCAGCCGAGAATGTCGCCACCGGCATCGATGATGGCGAGCGTGTTGAACCGGCGGCCATCGTCTCCGAGCTCGTAGAAGCAGACCGGCACGACGATGTCGTGCTTGGCCGCGAGCTTGCGCATCGCCGCGACCGCCGGGTTCTTGGCCAGTGGCGTTGCCTCGTCGAGGTGGCGCTTGTCGATCTCGATGCAGAAGTACGGCGTCTCGAACAGCTCCTGCAACACGACGACCTGCGCGCCCTTGGCGGCAGCCTCCTCGACGAGCATCGAGGCAGCGCGGATGTTCGTGGTGCGGTCGGATGAGCAGGCCATCTGGGTCACGGCGACGGTCACGTTACGCATCTTGATCTCCATCGTGCAGGGTTGCCGGCCGCTACGAGCATTTCCACAATCGAGCGAGATGCGCTAGCGTTTGCGTGCATGCACGCGCCGTTGGGGAGGGACATGGCCGACGCACAGGTCACGCCGATTCTATCCGTCGGTCACGTCACGAAGACCTTCGGCGCTCTGGCCGCCGTGAAGGACCTCTCGTTCGACGTGGCGCCGGGAGAGGTGCTCGGGATCGGCGGTCCGAACGGTGCCGGAAAAACGACGTTGTTCGAGGTGATCTCGGGCCTCAATCCGGCAACTGCGGGCACGATCGTCTTCGAAGGGCGAGACGTGACCCACGCAAACCCCGAGGCGATCTGCCATGCCGGCATCGCCCGCACCTTCCAGCTCAACGCCGGCTTCGACACGCTCTCGGTGCGCGATACGGTGCGGCTCGCCGCCTATTTCGGCCGCGCCGACCGGGCAACGCCGGGGCTGAGCCTCGGCCGGGAGACGGAGGATCGGGCAGACGAGGCGTTGGCCTTCGCTGGCCTGACGGCACGCCAGCACCAGATCACCGGCAAGCTCCCGGTTCTTGACCGCAAGCTCCTGATGCTTGCAAGTGCCATAGCGACCGAGCCCCGCCTGATCCTGATGGACGAGCCGGTGGGTGGCCTCAACGCGCGCGAGATCGACCAGATGATGGGGCTCGTGCGCTCGCTGAAGACGCGGGGGATCACCGTCATCCTGATCGAGCATGTGATGCGGTTTCTCGTGGCGCTGTCGACGCGCGTCATGATCCTCCACCACGGCGAGAAGATCTACGAGGGCTCGCCCGGTGGCCTCGTGCGCGACCGGACGGTCATCGACGTCTACCTCGGCGAAGGCGCCTCGCAGAGGCTCGCGGCCGTGATCGGGGACGCGGCCCATGGGTGAGCCGCTGCTTGGCATCGACGGTCTCAAGGCTGGCTATCAAGGCCAGGACATCCTCAAGGGGCTGTCGCTCGACGTCGAGGCAGGCAGTCTCGTCGCCATCGTCGGCCCGAACGGCCACGGCAAGTCGACGCTGTTGCGCACCATCTCCGGCCTCGTCCGCGCGAGCGCCGGCACGATCACGCTCGATGGCCGGGCGATCGAGCGGCTCCGCGCCGACGAGATCGTCGCCGCCGGCATCGTGCAGGTACCGCAAGGCGACCTGCTGTTTCCGGAGATGACGGTGCTGGAGAACCTGCAAATGGGCGCCTTCCTGCCCGCCGCCGCGCGGCAGATGGAGACGCGGTTGGAAGAGGTCTTCTCTCTGTTGCCGCGCTTGAAGGAGCGCCGGCATCAGGTCGCGAGCACGCTGTCGGGTGGCGAGCGGCGCATGTGCGGCATCGGGCGCGGCCTGATGGCGGACGCGCGCGTGCTCATGCTGGACGAGCCTTCGCTCGGCCTCGCCCCCATCATCATCGATCAGATCTTCGAGGTGGTCATGACGTTGAAACGGTCGGGCCGCACGATCCTGCTCGTCGAAGAGAACGCGACGCGCGTCGCCGACAAGGCCGACCGCATCCATCTGCTCGATCACGGCACCTTCGTCTGGTCGGGAGCCGGGCCCGAGCTGATGGCGCGGCCGGAGATCCTCGCGACCTATCTCGGAGCCTGAGCCATGGATGTCATCGTCCAGATCATCGCTTCGGGGCTGACGCTCGGTGCCATGTACGCGGTGTCGACGATCGGGCTGTCGCTCGTCTACGGCTCGCTCAACATGCTCAACATGGCGCACGGGGCGCTGCTCGCGCTCGGCGGCTATGTGTGTCTCTACGTCATGTCGACGCTCGGGCTTCCCGCGATCGCCGGGCTCGTTGCGGCGATCGTCGTCTGCGGGCTCGTCGGTCTCCTCGTCTATGCGACGACGGCCGCGCCGATGCTCGGCGGCAACGAGTTCGAGACGCGCGTCTTCATCGCCACCATCGGCTTCGGTGCCATCCTCGAAAACCTGATCCTGCGGGGTTTCGGTCCGCAGCCGACCTCACAACCCTTGCGCGTCGACGGCGACATCGTCATCGGCAACGTGCACATCCCCAATCAGAACCTGCTCATCTTAGGCGTCGCGCTCGGGCTGATGATCGTGGTGGCGCTCGTGCTGAGGCGCACCCGGCTCGGCCGCGCCATCCGCGCCACCGCCCAGAACCGCGAGGCAGCGCAACTCATGGGCGTGCGCGTGAGCTTCATCTATGCGCTGGTGCTGGCGATCTCAGGCGGGCTCGCCGCCGTCTCCGGCATCATGGTGAGCTCGCTCGCCTCGCTGCTGCCCAACATGGGCGGCGATCCGATGCTGAAGGCCTTCATCATCTGCATCGTCGCCGGCCTCGGCAATGTGACGGGCGCCGTCATCGCAGCCATCGCGCTCGGCCTGCTCGAGGCGACGGCGCAATACAACCTTGGTGTCCAATACTCCTTCGCCCTGTTGCTGCTGCTCGTGATCGTCGTGCTCATTTGGCGACCGTACGGCCTGTTCGGCCAGAAGCAGGTGGTGCGGCTGTGAGCCCGTTGAAGCGCGATCTCCTCGTCACCTTGGCCATCGTCGTGCTGATGGCGATGGTGCCGTTCCTCACCTCGACCCGATACATCGTCACGCAGATGACGCTGTTCTTCATCTGGGCGATCGTCGTCACGCAGTGGAACCTCGTGCTCGGCGTCGCCGGCATCTTCTCGCTCGGGCAGATGGCGTTGTTCGCCGTCGGCGCCTACACGACGGCGATGCTCGGCTACTACTTCGCTGCGCCGCTCTTGCTCGCCATGCCGATAGCCGCCCTCGTGACCGTCGGCCTCAGTCTCGTCATCGGCCTCGCGTGCTTGCGCCTGAAGGGCCCTTACGTGGCGCTGCTGACGCTCGCCATCGCGCAGATGCTGTATCTCCTCATCGTCAACGATACGGCCTGTTTCACGACGCCGCCGTCCGGCTGCATGCCGTTGTTCGGCGGCGTGCGCGGTATATCGAAGTTCGGTGATCTCGGATTCCGCGCGCTGCTCGGGCCGAAGTGGTACATCGCGCATTTCTATGTCGGTCTTGGATTGCTCGCGCTCGCGACCATCGTTTCCATTTTCGTCATTCGCGGTCCGCTTGGCCTCGCCTTTCAGGCGCTGCGTGACAACCCAGGCTACGCCATGTCGCGTGGCGTCAGCCGCTTCAAATATCAGCTCTGGGTGTTCGCGGTGTCGGCGTTCTTGACCGGGCTCGCCGGGGGATTCTACGCCGCGCAGTTCACGGTCGTCGGGCCGACGGTGTTCTCGCTCTCGCAGCTCCTGTTCCTGCTGTCGATGCTCGTCGTCGGCGGCATGGGCACGATTTGGGGACCGGTGCTCGGCGGCGCGCTTCTCATGCTCGCCGACGAAGCCGCACGCGAGTTCGGCGACTTTCGTGACATCGGGCTCGGCCTGACCTTGATGCTGTTCGTGGTGCTTTTGCCGCGGGGCTTGGTCGGTGCCTTGGGGCAGATCAGGTGGGGAAAGCCTGCCGGGCCAGAGATCGGAAAAGGCGAAGCAATGCCTCGATAAATTATCGTTTTCCGATTTAGACTTTCGACTAGGATGCCGGCCAACCCCTGTAGGCAAGGCATCTACACAAGGACGCAAAGCACATGGCGGAGAAGATCGAGGCGCTGGTCGTCGGCGCCGGGCAGGCGGGCATCGCCATGAGCGAGCATCTGGGCAAGGCGGGCATCCCGCACGTCGTCCTCGAGCGCAGCCGTATCGCCGAGCGCTGGCGCTCCGAGCGCTGGGACTCGCTCGTCGCCAACGGACCCGCCTGGCACGACCGCTTCCCCGGCCTCGAGTTCAAGGGCGATCCCAACGCCTTTGCCGCCAAGGAGGTCGTCGCCGACTACCTCGTCGACTATGCCAAGAAGATCGACGCGCCGATCCGTACCGGCGTCGAGGTGACCGCGGTTCGCCGGCTTGAAGGTCGTGGCGGCTTCAGCGTCGAAACATCGAAGGGCGCTTACGAGGCCCGCTACGTGATCGCGGCGACCGGCCCGTTCCAGAAGCCGGTCATTCCACCGATCGTTCCGGAGCAGGCGGGGCTTCTGCAGATGCACTCGGCCGCCTACCGCAATCCGGGGCAGCTTCCGGCAGGCGCCGTGCTCGTCGTCGGCGGCGGCTCGTCGGGCGCTCAGATCGCCGACGAGCTGCAGCGCTCAGGCCGCCGCGTCACGCTCTCGGTCGGTCCGCACGACCGGCCGCCCCGCAGCTATCGCGGCCGCGACTTCGTGTGGTGGCTCGGTGTGCTCAACCTGTGGGACATGGAGGCGCCGCCGCAGGGCCGCGAGCACGTGACGATCGCGGTGAGCGGCGCCTATGGCGGTGCGACCGTCGATTTCAGAACTCTCGCTACTCGCGGAATGACGCTCGTCGGCCGCACGGAAAGCTTCAAGAACGGCGTCATGACCTTCGGCGCCGATCTCGCCGACAATATCGCGCAGGGCGATGCGAACTACCTGTCCGTGTTGGACGAGGCCGATGCCTACGTCGCCCGCACCGGCATCGATCTGCCGGCCGAGCCGGAGGCGCGCGTGTTTCCGCCGACGCCGCCAAATCTCAAGGAGCCGCTCCTCTCGCTCGATCTGAAGCAAGCGGGCATCACCTCGATCATCTGGGCGACCGGATTCTCGGTCGACTATGGCTGGCTGAAAGTCGGTGCCCTCGACGAGAAGGGGAGGCCCAGGCACCGGCGCGGCGTCTCGACCGAGCCCGGCGTCTATTTCCTCGGCCTGCCGTGGCTGTCGCGGCGAGGCTCGTCCTTCATCTGGGGCGTCTGGCACGACGCCAAGCACATCGCCGACCAGATCGGCATCCAGCGCGGCTATCTCGCCTATCGCCGCTGACGGGCGCTAAATGAAAATGGCCGGGCGCAGGCCCGGCCATTCGCATGTCAGGGATTTGCGATCGCTTACGCGAACCACCAGCGCTCGAGCACCTTCCAGCCGTCGAGCTCCCAGTTGGCCGCGACCTTGTCGTCGTGCGCCACCTTCTCGGAGCGTGCGTCGACCCAGTTGGCATACATCGGGATCACCGAGCCGCCGTCGTCGCGCACGATCTGCTGCATCTCGCGATACATCTCGCGCCGCTTCGTCGTGTCGAGCTCGGCGCGTGCCGTGGTCAGCAGCTCCATGAACTTGTCGTTCGACCAGAACGACTCGTTCCAAGCGCCGCCCTTGGCGTAACCGATCGTGAACATCCAATCTTCCGTCGGGCGGCCGCCCCAGTAGCTCGCGCTCCACGGCTTCTTCATCCACACGTTCGTCCAGTAGCCGTCGTTGGGCTCCCGGATGACGTTGATCTCGATGCCGCACTTGGCCGCCTGCTCGGAATAGAGCGTCGCCGTATCGGTCGCGCCGGCGAAGGCCGTATCGGCCGCCGAAAGATCGACCTTGAGCTTGTCGATGCCGGCCTTCTTCAGATGGAACTTCGCCTTGTCCGGATCGAACTTCCGCTGCTCGATGTCACCGGCGTAGTAGATGTTGGCTGGCGCGATCGGATGGTCGTTGGCGGGCAATCCGTGGCCGAACAAGATCGCCTTGACGAGCGCGTCGCGATCGATCGCGTATTTGAGCGCGAGCCTGACGTCGACGTTGTCGAAGGGCGCCACCGTGCAGTTCATCGGCAGCGTGAAGTGCTGCGTGCCGGTGTGCTCCTCGAGCTTGATGCCGGCGGTCTGACCGAGCAGATTGGCCGTTTTGAGATCGACGTGGTTGATCGCGTCGACCTCACCCGAAACGAGCGCGTTCTGCCGGGCGGTCGCATCCGGAATGCCGAGCATGACGCACTGGTCGAAGTGCGCCCGGCCTTCCTTCCAGTAGTTCGGATTGCGATCGAGCACGAACTTCACGCCCGGATCGAGGCTGACGAACTTGTAGGGGCCGGTGCCGTTGCCGGAGGCGAAGTCGATCTTGCCTTCCTTCGACGGGCAGATCGGCAGATGGTAATCGTTCATCAGGAACGGGAAGTCGGCGTTGCCTTCCTTGAGCTTGAAGACGATGTTGTCGCCGTCGATCTTGATCTCCTCGACGGGCTCGAGCAACGGCTTCAGCGCCGATTTGGAATCGGCGCCCCGATGATGCTGGACGGAGGCGACGACGTCGTCGGGGGTCAGCGTCTTGCCGTCGTGGAAGGTGACGCCCTTGCGCAGCTTGAAGGTCCAGGTCTTGGCGTCCTTCGTCGCCTCGAAGCTTTCGGCGAGCTCCGGCACGAGGCTGCCGTCGGGCGCGACCTCGGTCAGCTGATTGTAGAGGCCGAAGGAGTTGCCGATCTGCGTGAAGGTCGAGATGAAGGTCGCCGGATCCATCAGATCGGTCGTGCTGGCGCCGCCGAGCCCGACGCGGAACGTGCCGCCTTTCTTGGGCGTCGCCGCCCGCGCGCTCTTCATCATCCCCTCGGCGGCGATGACGCTGACGCCGAGCGCGATCGCGCCCTCCATGAACTGACGCCGCGAGACCAGGCCGCGGCGCAGGCGTGACTGGAGCTTGTCGATTTCCGGCATTGTCCTTCCCTTCCTTGCTCTCGATGTCCGTGTGAGCGGATCTTGCTTGTCGCGCTGGGCGCCTTGATGCGCGCCACCGCGTCTCCTCGGGTGTTGTCTTATTATATGTTTGTATGACAATCAATCGCCGTGCTAGGCAAGCGGAGACTGCAGCGTCGTGCCGAACCGGGCGCGGCGGCGAGGTAAGAGCTTCATGAAATCGGAGACGACCGTCAGAGCAGGCCGAGGCGCACGTGCGATCGCACCGATCGAGCGCACGTCGATGACGCTGCGCGAGCGGGCGGCCGACGTCATCCGGCAGGCGATCATCGATCACCGCCTGCCGCCCGGCACGCACCTCAAGGAGCGCGAGCTGTGTGAGATGCTGGGCGTCAGCCGGACGTCGGTGCGCGAGGCGTTACGGCACCTCGAAACCGAGCAGCTCATCTCGACCGTTCCGCATCGTGGCCCCGTCGTCGTCTCCCTGACCGCCGATGACGCCCGTCAGCTCTACCAAGTCCGTGCCGTGCTCGAAGGGCTGGTCGGCGAGGAGTTCGCGCGCCACGCACGGCCGGAGCATTTGGCCGAGCTCAGGCGCCTCGGCAAGGAGATGGCCGCCTCCGCGCGCCGCGATCCGCCCGAGGCGACGCTTGCCATCATCACCGATTTCTATGCGGTGCTGTTTTCTGGATCGGGCAACAAGGTCTGTGCGCAGATCCTGCAGTCTCTCAACACGCGCATCTCGATTTTCCGGCGCCTGTCGCTGTCGAGCAAGGGCCGGCCGAAGGCCATGATCCGCGAGGTCGAGGCCATCGTCGCGGCGGCCGTCGCGCGCGACGAGGCGGCGATGAAGGACGCCTGCATCCGCCACGTCGATGCGGCATGCCAGGCCGTATTGGCGCGTTTGGCTGCCGCCGAAAAAGGTTCGGAACGCAAAGCCGGTTGAGACGCCGGGTAGCCTAGATCGGGTTCAGCTCATTTGGAATCGAGAACCCGCTCTAGGTTCTTGGTTTTGAGCACGTTCTCACGGCGAACCGGTGACCACTTCGCCTGAACGTGCTCTAGGCCCTGGCGCGAGGGGCGGCGTGGTCTTGGGGACGCGCCGCCCGTTCTGGTTCACGCCGCCGTCGTGATCAGCGCGTCGATGGCGATGGCATCCTCAGCCGTGACGAACAGTGGATTGATCTCGATCTCGATGAGGTCGTCGCGTTCGCAAAACTGGCGTGCGAGCCGGTCCAGCGTGTCGAGAAGGGCGGCGATGTTGGCGACGGCGCCGCCGCGATAGCCCGTGAGCAGGGGGAACGTTCTCAGCCGGGCAAGCGCGTCACCGATGGCCTGAGGTGATGCCGGGAGAAGCAGGGTCACCGCATCGGCCATGAGCTCGGCCAGCACGCCGCCCGCCGCGATCGTCATTGCCGGACCGAAGGTGGGATCGCGTCGGAGGCCGACGAGCAACTCCGCCACCGGTTTTTGCGCCATCTGCTCGATGAGGAAGCGGGGCGCATCGAGTGCCAGCTCGGGCAAGCGCTCGCGCACACGGCTCAGCATGTTGGTCGCCTCGGCCGCGACCGCGTCGGACGACATGAGGCCCAAGCTCACGGCGCCCGCCTCGGTCTTGTGGGCGAGGAAGGGGTGCGCGAGCTTGAGCGCCACCGGCAGGCCGAGTTGCTCGGCCGCCTCGGCCGCTTCCTCGAGCTCCGCGAGAACGCCCGGTGGCACGCGCACGCCGAGCGCGTGCAGCAGCCGCTTGCCCTCCCATTCGGACATGAGGCGCGTCTTGGTCGAGCGGTCCGGACCTTTGCCCGGCAGGCGCAGTCGAGCGGCATGCCCCGGGTCGCGATCGATCGCGGTCATCAGCGCGCCCGTCCGTGCGAGACCGCCGATAGCCTCGATCGTCTCGCCGAGGCCTTGCATGGGGGCAACGCCGCGCGCGACGAGGAAGTCCCGCGTCTCCTGATCGAGGTTCTCCGGCAGCGTCGCGCAGACGGCGGCAGGACAACCAGCGGCCTTCGCCGCGTTGGCGAAAGAGACGGTGTCGTTGCGGTAGTAGGGCTTGCTCTCGTCGAGGCCTGGGAGGGGGTAGTCCTGGACGATGACGGCGCTGTCGTAGCGGTCGGCGAGGAAGGTCGAGAGCACGGGTTCCAGGCGCTCGGGGATGCCCCAGATCGCGGTCGTGTAATCGAGGGGGTTGGTGACGGTGGCGATCGGTGGCAACAGCGCGCGCAAGCGCTCGGCCGTTGCTGTCACGGGCGGTGAAAACACGAGGCCGGCGGGCTCCGCCAGATCGGCGAGCATGGTGGCGCCACCTCCCGAGCCGGTGAAGCCTGCGACCCGTGTGCCGCGCGGCACGCCGGCGATGACTGCAAACTTGAGCGTCTCGATGAGCTGCGAGGGCGTCGCCACGCGGACGACGCCGAGCCGCTCGAACAGCGCATCATAGAGGGCGTCCGAGCCCGCGAGCGAGCCGGTATGGCTTTGCGTAAGCTTAGCACCGATCTGGGAGGTCCCGGTCTTCAGCGCCACCACCGCCTTGCCCGCCTCTAAGGCCTTGATCGCGGCATTGGCGAATACGGAAACGTCCTTCAGGCCTTCGATGTGCAACCCGATGGCGCGGACTTGCGCCTGGTCGACGAGTGCCTCGAGAAAATCCTCCAGGCGGAGCACGGCCTGATTGCCGGCCGAGATCATGTAGGCGAAGGGCAGCGAGCGCTGGCTCATCGTCAGATCGGAGGAGAGCATGCCGCTCTGCGTGACGATCGCCGCGCCATAGCCGGGGCAACTTCCGCCGCGCGCGAACGGCCACAGCGCCACGCGATCGACGAAGTTGATGATGCCGAAGCAGTTAGGCCCGACGACGGCCATGTCGCCCGCGGCGGCCACGAGCCGGGCCTCGGCCTCGGCACCTTCGCCCGCGCCGAGCTCTCCAAATCCTGCGGCGTAGCAGACGATGCCACCGGCTCCCATCGCGGCGAGCTTTGCCGTCGCCTCGATGGCGGCATCGCGCGGGACGGCCAGGAACACCGCGTCCGGCGCTTCCGGCAGATCCTCGATGCGGGCGAGGCAGCGATGGCCGCCGATCTCGGAGCGCTTCGGATTGACCGGCCACACCGGACCTGGAAAGCCGATCCGCCGGCATTCTCCAGCGACGATCTCGGCATCCCGCCCGCCGATGAGCGCGATGTGGCGCGGCCGGAGCAGCCGGTCGAGATTGCGGCGGCGCTGAGGTGTCATGCGCCCCTGAGCTTCAGCTTCTTGCGGGCTTCCGCCGGGGTGAGAACGCGGGCGCCCATGCGCGTCACGATCTCGACTGCGCGCTCGACCAACTGGCCGTTCGAGGCGAGCACGCCACGATCGAGATAAAGGTTGTCCTCGAGGCCGACACGGACGTTGCCGCCCATCAGCACGGAGCAGGCAGCCATCGCCATCTGCATGCGGCCAATGCCGAAGCCCACCCAATTGCAGCCGGCCGGCAGCTGATCCTTCATCGCCTTCATGGTGTCGGCCGTGTGATCGGCGCCCCACGGGATGCCTAGGCAGATCTGAATCATCGGCGGCTCGGCGACGAGGCCTTCGGCGATCATCTGCTTGGCGAAGCGCAGCTGGCCGAGCTCGAACACCTCGAGCTCGGGCTTCACGCCCCATTCCTTCGTCAGCGCCGCCATCTTGCGCAGGTAGGGTGGCGTCGAGACGTAGATCGTATTGCCGTCGCCGAAATTCATGGTGCCGCAATCGAGCGTGCAGATCTCGGGCATCGACGCCTTGACGTGTGCCAGCCGCTCGACGGGTCCGATCATGTCGGTCGGCGCTCCCGGCATCGCCGGATTGTCGTCGCCGGGCGTCCAGTCGCCACCCATCCCGGAGGTCAGGTTGATGACGACGTCGGTCTTGCTCTGTCGTACCAGCTCGACGGTCTCGCGGAACAGCTCGGGGTCGCGCGAGCCCTTGCCGGTCTTGGGATCGCGGACGTGGATGTGGGCGATGGCGGCACCGGCCTTGGCGGCCTCGATCGCGGCATCGGCAATCTGGCGCGGCGTCACCGGCACGCCCGCATGCTTACCGACAGTGTCGCCGGCTCCCGTCACGGCACAGGTAATGATGACGTCGTTGTTCATGGAGCCTCTCCCGGCTGAAGGACATCGCGCGTTGCCGCATCCTGACGTGGCGTCGGGAGACCTGTCATGCTTTTCCGACAATGGCGTTTTCTTTTTCGCCGCGCACGGCTAGCCTGCCCGGCATGAGTCAACCCCGCAAGCCGTCCGGCGCGGAACCCTATCGGATCGGTTTCGCCGTCATTCCGCGCTTCAACATGATGGCGCTGACCGGCGTCATCGAGCCGCTTCGGGTGGCGAATTACCTCTCGCCTGCGCCGCTCTACGCGTGGAGCTTCGTTTCCGAGACCGGCGGGCGGGTCGTGGCGAGCAACGGTCTCGACATTGCGACGCTGCCTGCTGCCGAGCACAAGCAGCGTGTGGATCTCGCGATCGCCTGTGGGAGCTGGGGCGCCGAGCACGACAACTCGGGCGCGCTGCATCGCTGGCTCAGGCAAGCGCGGCGGCACGGCGCCAAGCTCGCCGCGATCGATCTCGGGATCTATCTCCTCGCGCGCGCCCGGCTCATCGAAGGACATCAGGTGACGGCACACCACTCCTGGCTCTCGGGATTTTCCGAGTCGTTTCCCGACATCGAGGTGGTCGATCGCCTGTACACGGTCGACGACACCGTCATGACCATGGCGGGCGGCACGACCGGCATCGACTTGATGTTGCGCTTGATCGCCGAGCAGCACGGTCATCAGCTTTCCGCCGAGGTCGCCGACCAGATCCTCCACCACCCGGTGCGCGATGCGACGCTGCCGCAGCGGCGCACGCTCGGGGGCTTGAGCCCGGAGACGCATCCGCTCGTGCGCGCCGCCGTCGAGGCGATGCAGGCCAATATCGCAGAGCCGCTCAGCATGCCCGAGCTTGCGACACAACTCGGCACCTCGCAGCGCCAGCTCGAGAGATTGTTCGGGCAGTATATGGGCTGCTCCGCGGTCCGCGTTAATCTGCTGCTGCGGCTACAAAACGCGCGTGTGCTGCTCAACAGCACGAGCCTCTCCATCCGCGACGTCTCGGCCGCCTCGGGCTTCAACAGCCTGTCCTACTTCTCGCAGGTGTTCACCCGCACCTTCGGCAAGCGTCCGAGCGACTATCGGCAGTCCTGGCCCTCGGGCGAGCCGTCGCCGACCTGGCCCGGCACCGTGTTCGACTATCTCGAGCGCACCCGGCGGCGAGCAAAGCCGGCGCCGGCCAGACATTCCTCTGTCAGATAGCAAGCCCGCGCGGAATACGCTTCTCGGGATCGTAGAAGGGCAGGGCCACGACCTTAGCCTCCGACAGGGCGCCGCTGTCGTCCTTCAAGACGACGGCCAACCCCATCCAGTCGTCCTCGACCTCGAAGCGTGCGTAGCCGATGCCGCGCCCGAGCGCCGGCGACCAGGCTCCCGTCGTCACGCGCCCCACGTCCCGGCCCCGATGCAGGATGCGCATGCCGGCGACAGGCACGGTGGTGGCGGAGGTCAGTCCGAGGAGCAACGGCTTCCTGCCGGCGCTCAAGAGGGCGTCTCGCCCGACGAAGTCGCCCGCATCGAGGTCGACGAACTTGCCGAGACCCGCCTGAAACGGATTGAGGCCCGGATCGATATCGGTGCCGTTATCGAGGATGCCCGCCTCGATGCGGCGGATGCCCATCGACTCGAGGCTCCCGGCAACGAGGCCATGCTTGCGGCCGGCCGCCAGAAGATGGCTCCAGAGTGCCGGGCCATCGGGGTCGGCCTCGCGCGTGTAGAGCTCGAAGCCCAGCTCGCCCGTCCAGCCGGTGCGCGAGACGTAGAGCGTCTGGCCGGCGATGGTGCAGGGGCGAATGTGAAAGTAGGGAAGCTGTCGGGCCTCGTCCGCATCCCAGACCTCGGCAAGGATGTCGAAGGCGCGGGGGCCCTGAATTTGGATGATCCAAGAGTTGGGATCGTCGACCCTAACGTCACGTCCGATGGCGAGCGCCTGGAGCCACGGTACGAACTCGCCGTTGGCGGGGACGTACCAATACCGCTGCTCGTCGAGCCGGAACAGAATGCCGTCCATGATCACGCCACCGTCGTCGCGGCAGGCGATGCCGTAGCGGCCGACGCCGATCTTGAGCGTATCGACGCGCCGGCAGAACACGCGCTGCAACAGACCGGGCGCCTCGGGTCCAGCGATCTCGATCGGCCGCTCGGGAACATCGTAGAGGACGGCCTGTGTTCGGAGCGTATGGTAGGCCGCGACCGGATCGTCGCCCCAGCCGAGCGCGTAGAACCGGCCGCTGTAGAGACCCCACACCATCTCGGGCGTGCGGTAGCAGCTCGCGTAGGGCGAGAAGCTCCAGCGCTTCGAGGAGAGCTTGATGACCGCGTGCGAGGCGGCATAGCCGCGCGGGGGCGCCGGAGTGCCGCTCACGTGGACGCGCCCGATTTGACGGCGGCGATCGATTTCAGGATGGCGACAATCGCCCGATCACGCTCCGCCGCCATCTCCTCGAAGTGCCGGCCGGCGGCGATGGCGTTGCAGCCGTCGACCATCCGGTCGCGCAACTCCTTCGTGAGCTCCGGCGCCTCCAATCGCGTCCACGGCAGCTTGAGAGCAGGTCCGAACTGATCGAGGTTGGTCGCCATGCCGCCTTCGCCACAGGCGACGTGGAAGGCCATGCACTGGCCCATGAAGGCGAGCCGGGGGCCAGGCCCGTTGATGAGCGCCAGATCGATCTGCGCCGGCGTCGCCTCGCCGTTCGCGACCATGTGGAGGGCCTCGCGCCAGAGCGCCTCCTGCAAGCGCGTCGCGATGAAGCCCGGGATCTCCTTCGGTAGCACCAGCGGCACCTTGCCCGCGAGCTTGTAGAATGCTTCAGCCCAGGCGACCGCCTCGGGCGACGACTTGGCGCCACCGACGATCTCGACGAGTGGCAGCAGATAGGGCGGATTGAACGGGTGGCCGACAACGGTGCGCTCGGGCGTCGGGCACTTGGCTTGGATCTCCGTCATCGTCAGGCCGGAGGTCGAGGAGGCGATGACGGTATCGGCGGGGAGCAGGCGGCCCATCTCGGCATAGAGCGCCTGCTTGATGGCAAGCCGTTCGGGCGCGCTCTCCTGCACGAAGCCTGCGCCATCCAGCGCTTCCTCGAGCCGGGTCGTGATCTTGAGGCGGTCGAGCGAGGCGCCGGGGGCAAGGCCGAGCTCCGTCAGGCTCTTCCAGCCGGTCTCGATATAGCTGCGGTAGATCGACTCCTCGGACCTGTCATGGATGTAGCCGGTGACGTCGTAGCCGCGCGCCAGGAAATGCGCCGCCCAGCCGCCGCCGATCGGGCCGCCGCCGATGCTCGCCACGCGGGTCACGCTCGCCGCTGCCCTGAGCTTCATGGTCTCACCGCCCCTTGAAATTGGGTTTGCGCTTCTCGACGAAGGCCCGGACGCCCTCGCCGGCATCCTCCGATTTGAGCATCGATCGATAGACCGGCAAGTCGCCGGTGCGCATTTTGTTGAAGGCCGCTTCGAGCGGCTGTCCCTCGATCGACCTGAGCACCTCCTTCACCGTCTGCATCGCCAAGGGCGCGGCCTCGGCGAGCTGATCGGCCCAGGCGCGTGCGACTGTCATCAAATCCGCCTTCGGCACCACCTTGTTGATGAGCCCGTAGTGCGCGGCCTCTTGGGCCTTCATGCGCCGGCCGAGCAGCAGCATCTCCATGGCGATCGCATAGGGCAAGCGGCGCGGCAGCCGTTGCAAGGCGCCCGCGTCGGGGACGATGCCGAGCGGCATCTCGGGGAGGCCGAACTCCACGTGATCGGCCGCAATGATGAGATCGCAGGCGAGAGCGATCTCGAAGCCGCCGCCAATGGCCAAGCCATTGAGCGCGGCGATCACAGGCTTGTTGAGCGTCCAGTTCTCGGTGAGGCCGGCGAACCCCCCCTCGCCGTAGTCGGCCTCCCACCAGTTGTCGAGCTTGGTCGCGCCACTGTCGAGCGCCTTCAAGTCCCAACCGGCGGAGAAGACCTTTTCGCCGCCGCCGGTGAGCAAGCCGACCCTGAGCTCCGGGTCGGTCCGAAGCTCGGAGAAGGCCTTGGCCAGCGCCTGGCTCGTCGGAACGTCGATGGCGTTGACCTTTGGACGGTCGATCGTGACCTCGAGCACGTGACCTCGGCGGACGACGGACACGGGCGATTGAACGGAGTGTTGCACCTTGTGGGCTCCCGGCGGCTGAGCAACCAGATCACAGGAGGAGGGGGCGCGGATTTATCGCTTTTTTGCGCAAGCAGGCGCGGTTTTTCGACAAGTCGCGGCGGCGCTGGGACCGCACGTGTTCGATGGGCCCTGCGTCCGCGGAAGCAGCTCGAGAGGCCGTTCGCCCGGCGTCCTCATTGCAGGCAGAATTGGAAGAATTCAATTCCTATAAGGCGTGATAAGAATGTCCTTGTGCACCCGGTATAATCAACATAGTTATGCCAGAACACCCGGGAGTCCTTTCGCGACGCCCGACAGCAGGGTTGCGGGACAATGGCCTTCGTCCGTGGCACCAGACGGCGCGACGTTCTCGCCAGTGCGAGATCCGCGGACACCGTTATGGGCCTCGGCGGCTCGGACGACCTCTACGGCCGTGCCGGCAACGACAAGCTCAAGGGCGGCGCTGGGAACGACAAGCTCTTCGGCGGCCCGGGAAACGATGCTCTGACGGGCGAGAGCGGCAAGGACACGCTCAAGGGCGAGGCGGGCAACGACCGGCTGATGGGCGGATCCGGCAACGACAAGCTCATCGGCGGAACGGGCATCGATACCGCGGTCTATTCCGCGACTTGGGCCGCCACGGCGATCATCCCGTCCGGCGCGAGCTTCCTCGTGGCCGCGGGCCTGGCCAACGGCGTGGACGTTGTCAGTCAGGTCGAGCTCTTCAGATTTGCCAACGGAACGTTCACGGCGGCCGAGATCGCCGACGATGCGCCGGTTGCGGCGGCGGATCCGGGCCTTGCGACCGACGAGGACACCGCGCTGAGCGTGCAAGCGGCGGCACTGCTCGCCAACGACACCGACGCGGACCTTGCGCTCGGCGACGCGCTGACCCTCGTCTCGGTCCAGGATGGCGTGCATGGAACCGTGGCGCTTGCTCAAGGGGCGATCACGTTCACCCCGTCTCCCGACTTCAGCGGCGAGGCGTCCTTCACCTACACCGTGCGCGATCTCAAGGGCGCGAGCTCGACCGCGCTCGTCACCGTTGCCGTCGGGGCCGTGAACGACCCGGCGACGCTCGCGGGTGCTGTATCCGGCGAGATCTCCGAGAATGCCGCGCCCGCCATGATCTCGGGCGACCTCGATCTGACAGATGCCGACAATCCTACGGACGTCTTCCAAGCGGTTCTCGCACCCGCTGCCTCGAGCCAGGGCTACGGCACGTACACCGTGACGGCTGCCGGCATTTGGACGTACGCGCTCGACACGACGTCGGCGAGCGTGAATGCGTTCGTCGCCGGCGAGACGGTCGCGGACAGCTTCGTCGCGCATGCCGCCGACGGAACACCGCAGACGATTGCCATCACGATCAACGGGACGAACGATCTCCCGTTGGCATCCAGCACGAACGCAGTCGTGTCCGAGGATCCCGACCTGACAGAAGGCGCGACGAGCGGGAGCTTCGTCGGCGACGACGTAGATGCGGACGACGATGCGGGCACGCTCGTCTTTGAAATCGTCACACCGCCTGACCTCGGCACCGTCGACATCACCGGCGGCGGCACCTTCTGGTTCAATCCGGGCGTGGCCTTCCAGCATCTGCGGGCCGATCAAAGCCAACTCGTTACCTTCGAGTATGTCGCCATCGACCGGCATGACGCGCAATCTGCGCCGGCGGAGGTGACGATCACGGTCCTCGGCGCGAACGATGACGCCACGATCGACGGGGTGTCGAGCGGCACTGTCGAGGAGGATGGAACGCTGACGGCGACGGGGGCGCTGACGGTTGCCGACGTCGACAGTGGCGAGGCCGTCCTGCAGGCAATCGCCTCCGGCACATGGGGCGACCACGGCTATGGAACCTTCGAAATGTCGGCGGAGGGGGCCTGGATCTACACGCTCGACAATGCGCTATCGGCCGTACAAGAGCTCGAGGCCGGTCAGACGCTGACGGACACCATAACCGCTGCGAGCCAGGACAACTCGGCGCAAGTCGTGATCACGGTGACGATCATCGGTGTGACCGACCCCCCGCCGGGGGCCTGACTGGCTTTGTGACGATCCCGAGGGGCGCCCGGGCCGCGAGCCCCTCGCTCGCCGCAACGGTCGTGATCCCCGGCTGGCATTGCGCATGGACGGCGTTGTGGTGATAAAGGCCGCGTCTTTCACGAGCTTCCCGTCACCACGCGAGCACCCGCAGCCATGGCTTCCACCGATCCGATCCTGCAGCCGTTCAAGCTCAAGCACCTGACGCTCAAGAACCGGATCGTCAGCACGCCGCATGCGCCGGCGTATGCGGAGGACGGCAAGCCGAAACTGCGCTACCAGCTTTATCACGAGGAGAAGGCCAAGGGCGGCATCGGCATGACGATGTTCGGCGGCTCCTCGTTCGTCGCGCCCGACACGCCCTCCGTGTTCGGCCAGATCGACTGCAGCACCGAAGACATCATTCCCTATTTCCAGGAGTTCGCCGCGCGCATCCACAAGCACGATTGCAGGCTCATCTGTCAGATCTCGCATCTGGGCCGCCGCACCGCCTGGAACGTCGGCAACTGGCTGCCGGTGATCGCGCCGTCGCGGGTCAAGGAGCCGAGCCATCGCGCCTTTCCGCGCGAGATGGATCGCCACGACATCAAGCGTGTGTTGACTGCCTATGTGGCGGGCGCGCGACGCTGTCAGCAGGGCGATCTCGACGGCACCGAGATCCTGACCCACGGGCATCTGCCGGAGCAGTTTCTCTCGCCCGCCACCAACTTCCGCACCGACGAGTACGGCGGCTCGCTCGAGAACCGCATGCGCTTCACGATGCAGATGCTCGAAGAGGTGCGGGCCGCCGTCGGCGACAGATTCATCTTGGGCGTTCGTGTCGGCGCCAACGAGCAGTTCAAGGGCGGCTACGGGCTGTCGGAGGGCATCGAGGCGGCGCAGATGGTCTCCGAAAGCGGCCTCGTCGACTACATGACCGTCAACTTCGGCCACATCGAGAGCAACTACGCGCTCGCCCAGCAGATCCCAGGCATGTGGTCGCCGCTGGCGCCGTGGCTCGCGGAGCTCAAGGAGTTCCGTCGACACGTCAAGACGCCGCTCATCCATGCGAGCCGCATCGCCGATGTGGCCACCGCCCGGCACGCATTGGCCGAGAACATCGTCGATCTCGTCGGCATGACGCGGGCGCACATCGCCGATCCGCACATCGTGCGCAAAGTGAAGGAAAAGCGCGAGCAGGACATCCGCCCTTGCGTCGGCGCCAACTACTGCCTCGATCGCGTGACGACCGGCTACGATGCCCTCTGCATGCACAACGTCGCGACGGGCCGCGAGGCGACGATGCCTCAAGTGATCACGCGCGCCAAGACGGCGAAGAAGGTCGTGGTCGTCGGCGGCGGTCCGGGCGGGCTCGAGGCGGCACGGGTGTGCGCGTCGCGCGGTCACGACGTGACGCTGTTCGAGGCGAGCGGCAAGCTCGGCGGTCAGTTGCGCCTCGCGTCCCTGGCGAGCTGGCGGCGCGACCTCATCGGCATCGTCGATTGGTACGAGCAGCAAATCGATGCTCTCAAGGTCACGATCAAGTGGAACACGTTTGCCGGCGAGGCCGAGATCGCGGCCGAGAAACCGGACGTCGTCATCATCGCGACCGGCGGCGTGCCGGATACGGAGATCGCGCCCGGTTCCGAGCTCGCCGTCAGCGTGTGGGACGCGCTCACCGGTCCGCCGCTCACCGGCGACGTGCTCGTCTATGACGACAACGGCCAGCCGCCGGCGCCGTCCTGCGCCGATCATCTGGCCGGGGCCAATACGAAGGTCGAGTATGTGACGACCGATCGGGCGGCCGCCATGGACATGGGCGTGCAGAATTTTTCGATCTTCCTCGAGCACTTCTACCGCAAGGGCATCGCCATCACGCCGGATTCACGATTGGCGAAGGTCGAGCGCGTCGGCAACAAGCTGAAAGCCACGTTCTCCAACGAGTACGGCGGCCCCGACATCGAGCGCGTCGCCGATCACATCGTCGTCGAGCACGGGACCATGCCCGCTGATGGCCTCTATCACGAGCTGCGCGCACGCTCGGTCAACGACGGCGTGACCGACGTCGATGCGCTGCTCGCTGGAATGCCGCAGGCAATGACGATCAACGCGGACGGCGGCTTCCAACTGTTCCGCGTCGGCGACGCCATCAACAGCCGCAACGTGCATGCGGCGATCTACGACTCGCTGAGACTCTGCAAGGACATCTGAGGACGCGGCACATCGCGCTTGGGCGTGAAGATTGCGCGGGCGCGATCGAAGGCGTAGAGGGGCTCGTATTCCTCGGCATGCGCGGCGAGCTCGGCGACGGACGCCAGGATGAAGTCCACCTTGTCGTCTGTAAGGAGCACGCTCAGATTGAGCCGCGTAAAGCCGGGCTTGCTGATCTCGTCGCCTGAAAGAATATCGTGCCGGAGCCGCTCGGAGTGCGCGTCGTCGATGCCGAGCAGCCGGTGGACGTAAGGCCCGGCGCAAGCGCAACCGCCGCGCGCCTGGATGCCGTAGAGGTCGCTCAGCAGGCGGGTGACGAGCTGCTGATGCACGCTGCCGCCCGACCGGCGCCGGAGCCTAAACGAAAAGATCGGCAGCCGGGGCGCGTCGAGCGGGCCGAGCAACTCGAGGCCCGGTGCTCGTGACCACCTTGTGATCGCCTTGCGCGTCAGCTCCGCGTTGCGTTGCGCGATGGCGTTGCAGCCGATCGCCGCCTTGACGACGAAGGCGAGCGCCGCGCGGATATCGCCGATGACGTTGGGTGTGCCGGCCTCCTCGCGCGCCTCGATCCGCTCGCTGTAGTCGTGCCCCTTGGGTGAGACGAAGCGCACAGTGCCGCCGCCGGGCCAGGACGGAATGCGGCTCGCGACTGCATCTCGCCTGACGATCAGGAGGCCGGATGCGCCAGGACCACCGATGAGCTTGTGCGGCGAGACGACGATCGCATCGATCGGAGCGTCGTTCGCCGGAGACATCGCGATGGGAAGATAGGGCCCGGCGCCGGCGTAGTCCCAGACCATCTTGGCGCCGGCCGCCTTCACCATCCGCGTGACCGCCGTGACGTCCGTGAGCAGGCCCGTGACGTTGGAGGCCGCGGAAAACGCCGCGACGTCGACGGCATAGCGGGACGAGTTCTCGAGCGCGGCGGCCAGCGCGTCGAGATCCGGACCGCCGCCTGAGGCCTCGCCGATCTCGATGACCTCGGCGCCGCTCTCGCGCCAGGGCAATATGTTGGAGTGATGCTCGTAAGGCCCGACGAGGACGCGGGCCGGGCGTCTGTCAGCCACGGCCTGGGCGATGCCGAGCAGAGACACCAGCCGGTTGAGGCCGGCCGTCGCGCCAGAGCCCGCGAAGATGACGGCGTGCTCGGCCGTCGCCCCGCAATACGCCGCAATCGTCGCGCGCGCGGCGGCGCGCAACCTCGTCATGGTGCCCCCGCAGAAGGACGCCTCGGTGTGGCTGTTAGCGTAGTAGGGCAGGATCTGCTCCAGAACGAAGCTCTCGATCTGCATGAGGCTGCGGCCGGAGGCGACGTAATCGGCGTAAAGGAGCGGCTTGGGGCCGAACGGGCCGTCGATCACCGTGCCATCGCCGATCAGGCCCGCCTGCAGACGCGCGACGACATCGGGGCCGGCGAGGCTAGCCGCGAAGCTTGCGATCGGATCGGCCGGCGTCGCAATTGATCGGGCGTGCCGCATGGGTTTAGGTCCTCGCCATCGGATGTGGAGAAGCATATCCACCTCCGGCGATTGACTCTTCACCGTTTGTCTGCGATCCGAGCGAGAAATCGGGTCAAATGATCGCCATGTCCGCAAAAATCGATGCAATTGATCTGAGACTGCTCGCGGTCCTGCAGAAGGACGGCGGTCTCTCGCAGCGCGAGCTCGCCGAGCGAGTCGGCCTCTCGCAGAATGCCTGCTGGCGGCGCCTGCAACGCCTGACCGCAGACGGGCTGCTCCAGGGCACGCGCGCCCGCATCGACATGCGCGCCCTCGGGTTCGACCTGACCGTCTTCGTCATGATCCGGACGCGTCACCACTCGCGAGACTGGTCGGAGAAGTTCCGCAAGCACGTCGAGCGCATTCCGGAGGTGATGGATTTCCATCGCATCGGCGGCGAATGGGACTACATGATCAAGGTCGTGACGCGGGGCATGAGCGGCTACGACGCCTTCTATCAAAAGCTCATCACCGGATTCGATCTGGCGACGGTGACGGGCATCTTCTCGATGGAAGGCATCATCGAGGATCGCGTCGCCGATCTCAGGAAGCTGACGTGATAAGCCAGTCGCTCGCGTTGCGCATCTCGCCTACGGCCGACAGCGCCGTCTCGAACCGGTAGACGAGACCATCGGGCGTCGCCTCGATCGTGGGCTTGCAGGCAAGCTCCACGCCCGCGATCTGCGTCACGAGCACGGTGCCGAAGCCGCTCCTGTCGAGCGTGGCGGGCGGTCCGCCGGTCTCTGTCCAGACGAACGTGAAGCTCTTGTCGGCGTCGTCGGCTTGCCAGCGGATGGCGAGCTTGCCGGCCGGAACCGAGAGTGCGCCGTACTTCGTCGCATTGGTCGCGAGCTCGTGCACGATGAGCGCGAAAGTTTGCGCCGCCCGCGCATCGACGAGGACGGGCGGGCCCGAGATATCGACCCGGTCGACGAAGGTCTTGAGCGCGCCGAGCACGATGTCGCGCAATGGGCTCGCGACGGGAGCGGTCTCCGTGAAGCCGGCGAAGGTGTTGGCGAGCGCCTGAAGCCGCCCGAGAAACGCGTCCCGGTCCTCGGCCGAGGTGCGTTGGCCGGTGAAGGATCGGCGCGCGATCGCCTGCACGACAGCGAGCAGGTTCTTGCCACGATGGGCGAGCTCGCGCATCAGCACGCCCTGACGCTCGTTGGCGAGGCGCAGCTCGGTTTCCTGCTGCAGGCGCGCCGACAGGTCGTAGAAATGGCAGACGACGCCGGGGCGGCCGTCCGGCATGGCGATCCGCTCGATCTTCCAGTCGTAAGCTTCGACGGCCGCGATGTCCTTGCGCTCCTCGAGGGTGCGCAGCGCCTGGTAGGGCTCACCGGTCGCGAGCGTGCGACGGAAGTGCGCGATCGCCTCGCTGGCGAACGGATCCGACCAAAGGATGTGCATGACCTCGGCGAAGTCGCGTCCGAGCAACGGGTCGATGGTCTCGAAGACTTTCTTGGCGCCCTCCGACACGCGCGCCAGCTTGAAATCCGAATCCACGATGTAGATGCCGAACGGCGAATGATCGACGAGATGGCGGAAGGTATCGTGAGCTTGCTGTACAGATTTCTCGGCGAGCATGCGCTCGACGGCTTGCGAGAGCACGTTGGCGATGGTGGAGAGGAGCGAGACCTCGTCCGCTGTGAACGCCTCGCGGACCCTCGAGGCGACCGAGAAGGTGCCGAGCACACGCCCGTCGCGGGAGCGCAGCAGATGGCAGCTGTAGGCCTTGACGCCCATACGGCGCAGGAGGCCCGCCTTCGGATCCTCGGCGATGCGCCGCACATCCGCCGTCAGCGATTGCAGACGCTCGGCGACGGTGCCGCACATCGCCTCGCCGACCGCGATCGTGCGGGCCGCAGCCTGGTCCTCCGCCGAGGCGCCCGCGGCGTAAGCAAGCGATAGCCGATCGCCCTCCGGATCGAGGCGATACTTGAAGCAGACATCGGCATCGAGGAGGGGCCCGACGGCCTCGAAGACGATGCGTCCGAGCTCGTCGCGCTCGTGGGCCTCGATCAGCCTCGAGGTCACACCGATGAGCATGCGCAGGCGCTGCTCGTGACGCTCGCGCTCGGCGCCAGCCATCTCGATCGCGGCGCGCAGCGCCGAGATTTCGGGCGGTCCGGCGTTGCCGGCCGGCGGCCCCGCGCCGAAGCGCGTCACCTCCGACTGGAGAGAGGCGATCGGCCGCGCAATGTTGCGTCCGAGAAGAACCGCGAGGGCGAAGCTCGACAGCGAGAGCAAGCCGCCGAACAGCATCGCCCAGCGTGTCGTCCGCCAGGCGATGGTCTCGAACGCCGCTTTCTTGACGCCGATCGCCGCGGCCCAGTCACCATATTTGAGACGCGTATTGAAGTTGAGAACGGGATCACCCTCGCGCGACGTGAACTCCGCCCAGCCTTGGGTATGCCGCGCGGCGCGCCAGCCTTCCGAGGCGAGCTGCCCGACGAGCACCTCGCCGCTCGGCACACGCGCGACGTAGTGCCCCTCGCCGTCGATGATTCCGGAGAGCCAACCGGGCGGCATCGGCTGACTGGCGAGCGCCTGCTGAAAGACGCGCGAGGTCAACGCGATCGCCAAGATCCGAAACGGCTTGCCGTTCTTGGCGATCGGCAGCTCGAGCGTGGCGACGCCGAAGCCCTTCGTCGCATCGGCAGTCACGTCGGAAAGCGTCAGCACACCGCTCGTCATGGCGTGCCGCTGCGCCTCCATCGCGCTCGCCGGGCGGAACGGTTGGGTTGGGGCTTGCACGCCGAGCGACGTATCCAGCAGCTGGCGTCCGTCAAGGTCGGCAACGATGACCCACGCGTCCTTGACCGAGGAGAATTGCCGCCGCGCCTCCGCTTCGAAGGCCGTCAGATCGGGCTCGAGGAGGGCCGGCGAATGGCCGAGCGCTTGGATCAGAGCGGCGTGCTTCTCGAGCTCGGCATTGATTCCTGCCCCGACGGCACGCGCCGAATACTCTAGTCCGGCCCGCTGCGCTTCGCGGGCGGAGTCGGTCAGTTGCCAGATGACGACGAGGATGACGAGGTTGAGCGGGAGGGCGACGGAAAGCACGAGCGCGAGAAGGCGTTGCCCGATGCTCATGGCCGCCAAGCGGCCTTTCAGTCCCTTGTCCCAGCCCGGTTGCGAGGACTGGGCCTGCAGGACGTTTGGCGAACTCATCACTCCCAGCTTTCGGATCCCCAATGCGAACAAAAGGGGACGCTAGTCCATGTCGGGCCGAAGCACAACGGCGAGTAGCTCGAAAAGAAGAGTGTCTTCAACTGTCTATGAGCGAACTGAGGCTTCGACGCCAAAGTCGCTGACGACGGTGTGTTCGTGTAAAGCATACTCTGGTCACTATCCAAATTAGGGGTCTTGATAGCTGAATGAGTAAGTCATATATGCGACGCGTGACCGAGGAGCGATGAACGTCGCGCCGTAGGGGGAGCAAATGCCCGATCTCAAGCGCGCCGAGCGGCTGCAAATCATGCTGACCGAGGAAGAGTTGGCCGCGCTCGACGACTGGCGTTTCAAGACTCGCATGCCGAGCCGGGCGTCCGCCATTCGTGAGCTGCTGCGCCGTGGGCTGGCGGCCGAGGGGTTTGCGGTCGCCGAGCAAGGGGCAAAGTCCGACAGCTTCGGGATCGTCGCCGCAAAGCTCGGCGGGCGCAAATCGCGACGGAGTAGCGAGGGCGATCCCGATCAGGGAGCCTAGCCATCAGTACGTCGCCAACATCCCGGTCTTGATCGCGTAAATAAGTGCGGAGACGGTGAGCACCGAGGCGACCGTCGTCGTCAGGATCGCTGCCGAGGCGCGCTCGACCCACACCCCGTACTGCTGGGCGATGACGAAGACGTTGGTGGCGGTCGGCAGGGCGGCCAGCAGCACCGCCGTATGCACCCACACCGGATCGAGCCCGCCCACCGCTTCGAGTGCGAAATACATCAGCACCGGATGCACGACGAGCTTCATCGGCACGATGTAGGCGAGTGCGGGCGGCACACGCTTCAAGGGCCTCAGCGCCATCGTCACGCCCATCGCGAACAAGGCGCAGGGGGCCGCGGCTTGCGCCAGATAGGCGATGAGCCGCTCGATGGGCGCGGGCGGCGCCAAGCCGAGATAGGCCGCGGCGACCCCGGCCATGGTGGCGAGGATGAACGGGTGCAGCACGATTTTCCGCAAGACATCGGCGATCGCCCGGCCGAGCCCCTCGCGCGTGCGGCCGGCGAGCGCCATGAGGGCCGGTGCGTTGACGAAGTGCAGGATGTTCTCGAAGCAGAAAACGAGCGCGACGGGGACGGCCGCCGCCTCGCCGAGCGCCAGGATCGCGATCGACGGCCCCATGTAGCCGATGTTGCCATAGGCCCCTGCCAATCCCTGGATCGTCGCCTCGGCGAGGTTGCCGCGCGACGTCGCCAAGCCGATGAGAAGAGTCGTTGCGAAGATGACGAAGGTGACGCCGATAGTTGTCGCTATGAAGCCGACGCTCGCGAGCTTCTCGACGGGCGTGGTCGAGAGCAGCTTGAAGAACAGAGCCGGTAGCGCGAAATAGACCACGAAGGTGGTGAGCCATCCCAGGGCTTCGAGCGGCTGGGTGCTGGTGCGGCCGGCGAGGTAGCCGAGCCCGATCAGGCCGAAGAGCGGCAGGATCAGGCCAAAGACGTCGGACATCGGCGCGGGCTCCATGTCCTCGCGGACGGTCGCGCGGGGATCGCCGCGGGCCGGGAGGGGCGAGACCCGTAGCACACTCTCGCGCAGCGTCGTCAATGAGCCGGCCGTATGGCGAGGTGCGGACGCGTCTTGCGGTAGATGGAGCGGTATTGGAGCGATCGCGGCGCCTTTGTGATCACATCGCGCCTGAAGATTTGTACGATTTCGAACGCTGACAGTCGCCCTTTTGAGCTCGGTGTGCGTTTACCACACGCGGCATCATGGTTGATCCACACCAAGCGCCGAGACACCGTCGCCGCGGGCTTCTTTGCGATAGCCAGTGGTCACCTTCTGGAGGTGCATTGTGCAGCGCAATCGCATCTTCAGAGCCTTATCGCCTGCGGATTTCGCTCTGCTGGAACCTCATCTCGCGGCTATGCCGCTGGCCTTCCGGCAGCGACTCCAGGCGCCGGATCGGTCGGTCACGCGCGCCTACTTCATCTTGAGCGGAATCGCGTCCGTCGTGGCCATCGGTCGTGGCGATCGCCGTCAGGCCGAGGTCACGGTCGTCGGTCGCGAGGGCATGACCGGGTTGCCAGTCGTGCTCGGCGCCGACCGCTCGCCGTTCGACGTCTTCGTCCAGGTCGAGGGAGAGGCGCAATCGATCGCATCGGATGCGCTTCGCGAAGCGATCGGTGCGAGCCCGACGCTCAGAGCGTGCCTATTGCGCTGCGCCCATGTCTTCGCAATCCAGGCGAGCTATACGGCACTGTCGAATGCGCAAGGCAAGATCGAGGAGCGCCTGGCGCGCTGGCTGTTGATGGCGCGTGATCGGCTGGATCAGGACGAGATGCTGCTCACGCACGACTTCCTTGCGCTCATGCTGGGCGTCAGGCGCGCGGGCGTCAGCACGGCCCTGCAGGCCTTCGAGGATCGGGCGCTCGTCAGAACCGGCCGCGGCAGCGTGACGATGCTCGATCGCGACGGTCTCGAGGAGCAGGCCAACGGGCTTTACGGCGTACCGGAAGCGGAGCTCGAGCGGCTGTTCGGCGCTCCGATCTGAGCGCGGGCCTATAGCCGGATGAAACAATGACGCGCGTCTGCCGAGCGGGTGTGCGTCGCGCACGGTTTCGTACCAACTTCGCCGAGCCATCGCATTGACTTTGCTGAACAGTTTCAGCTGTAGTGATCGGGTCGCAACACCATGGCGTAGTAGGCACGCCGCGTCGGCGACATCTGAACATGAGAACAGTTGGGAGTCGTGTCGTGTCGCAGCGTTATGCCGCGAGCGAGCCTACGGCTGTTGAGGCTTCGGCGCGAGACGACAGCACACAGCTCGCCGCGATCGTTTATTCCTCGGATGACGCCATCCTCAGCAAAGACCTGAACGGAGTCATCACGACGTGGAACAAGGGGGCCGAGCGGCTGTTCGGCTACACCGAGAACGAGGCCCTAGGGCAACCGGTCGCCATGCTCGTGCCGCCCGAGCTCGCCGCCGAGGAGGCGAGCATCCTCGCGCGCATTCGCCGGAGCACGCGCATCGAGCCGTTGGAGACCGTTCGCCTGCACCGGAGCGGACGGCGCGTGCACGTCTCGCTGGCGATCTCACCGATCGTCGCCGACGACGGTGCGATCAAGGGCGCCTCCACGATCGCTCGCGACATCACCGCCCGCAGTCGCGCCGAAAATGCGCGAGAGACGCTCTACGCGTTCACGGACCGCCTGTTCCGCACTTCGTCGGCCGAGGCGACGTACGAGGCGGCACTGGATGCAATCATCCGCGGGCTCGAGTGCGAGCGGGCGTCGATCTTGTTGTTCGACGACGCGGGCGTCATGCGGTTTGCCGCCTGGCGCGGCCTGTCGGACGGCTACCGGGCGGCCGTCGAGGGCCATTCACCCTGGACGCGGGAGAGCCGGGATCCCGACCCGATCGTCGTGGGCGATATCGACGAGGCGGAGATCTCGCCCGGCCTCAAGGCCACGATCAAGGGTGAGGGCATCGCGGCCTTGGCCTTCCTGCCGCTGGTGGCGCAGGGCGCGGTCATCGGCAAGTTTATGGCCTACTACGCGCGTCCGCACGACTTCCGGGCGGCCGAGATCGATGTCGCCACGACGATCGCGCGCCAGCTCGCCTTCAGTCTCGAGCGTATTCGACTGGACGCCGAGAGGCTCCGCGCCGAGGAGGCGCAACAACTGTTGCTGAACGAAAGCCGGCACCGCATCAAGAACGTGCTGGCGACGGTTCAGGCAATCGCCTCGCAGACGTTTCGCAGCGCCGAAGCTGACGAGCTTCCCGCTTTCCAGGACCGGCTTCGGGCGCTGGGCGACGCGCACGATCTGCTGACACTCGAAAGCTGGCATCAGGCACCGCTCGCGGAAACCGTCGAGCGCGCTCAGGCCTTTCGCCCGCCGGCAAGAGGGGCGTTTGACCGTCAGCGGCCCGTCGCTGTCAATCTCGGCCAACGCCTCGATGAGCCTGACGCTGTGCCTGCACGAGCTTGCGACCAATGCCGTGAAGTACGGGGCCCTCTCAAATGCCGACGGGCGCGTACGCGCGAGCTGGAGCATCGAGCCGGCGAGCGGGCAGAGCAACGTCCATCTGACGTGGCAGGAGGCGGGCGGTCCTGAGGTGAAAGCGCCCGCCCGCAAGGGCTTCGGCAGCCGCCTCATCGAATCGACCAGCCCCGATACCACGCTAGAGTTCGCTCCCGATGGCGTCCGGTGCGTGCTGCGGCTGCCGCTCTGACGACGGGCCAGCTATTACGCGCTTTGCAGGGCAGATGCCCTACGGCCGGTGATTGACCCCGGCGCGAGGCCTATGGCTCAGTGCTCGCGTTAGGGCGCATCCACGCGTCCTCCCTCAGGTTGTTCAGCATGCCGGCAGGCCTCACTCCCGACGCGCGACAAGCATGGCTGCGGCCCTTGTTGGAGCCGCGCTCGATTGCCGTGATCGGCGCCAGTGCCCGCCCGGGCCGGCCGGGACACGACGTGCTCAAGGCCGCGCGCCTGTTCAACCCCGCGCAAGCCGTATTTCCCGTCACGCCGCGCTACGAGGAGATCGACGGCCTTCGCTGCTATGAGGCGATTGCGCGGCTTGGTCAGGCGGTCGATTTAGCCGTCGTTGCCGGCAGCAGCGAGCGGATCGAGGCGCACGCGCGCGAGGCGCTCGAGGCCGGCGCGCGCAGCCTCGTCGTCTTCGCGCGTGCGGAGAGTGCACAAATCGAGCGCATCGGCCGCCTCGCGCGCGAGTGGAACGTTCCCGTTCTCGGACCCAACGCGATCGGCTACGTCAATTACGTCCGCGGCACGGTCGCGAGCTGGATCTTGCCGGCGCGGGCGCATCGCGAGCCCGGTTCCATCGCCTTCATCTGCCAATCGGGCGCGCTCTATTCGTACGTCAACGCCCTCGATCCGCGCTTGCGCTTCAGCCTGACGGTGCATCCGGGCCAGGAGGCCGTGCTCGGACTCGCCGACTATATGCACTACGCGCTGTCGCTCCCCGAGACGAAGCTGATCGGGCTCTATCTCGAGTCGCTGAAGGATCCAGTGGCGTTCGTTGCGGCGCTGGCGCGGGCGCGGGAGGCGGGCGTGCCCGTCGTCGTCATGAAGCCCGGCCGCACGCAAGCTGCACGCCATTCGGTCGAGACGCACGCCGGACGCCTCGCGGGCTCGGACGCCGGCTTCGACGCTGTGTTCGAGCGCTACGGCGTGCATCGCGTCGACTCGCTCGATGAGCTCTGGACGACGCTGAGGGTCTTCTCCGCCGGGTGGCAGCTCAAGCCCGGCGGTCTGTCGGTCGTCACCGACTCGGGCGGCCAGCGCTCGGTTCTGATCGATGCCGCCGCGCGGCTCGATATTCCGCTCACGACGTTGACGCAAGCGACGCAGGCCGTGCTGCGCCAGACCCTCGCGCCGGAGCTCGAGACCACGAACCCGATCGATATCTGGGCGGGCGAGGAGGACCTGGTCGGGCACGCGACGGCGTGTCTGGACGCGGTGGCGAGCGATCCCGGCACCGCCATCGCCGCTGTCATGACCGAGTTCGGCTCGGCCGAGACGGACGGATTTCCGGAAGGCATGGGCGCGGCGGGCCTCGCGGTCGCGCGCGCGTCCGGTACGCCCGTCGCGGCGATCTCCTTCTCCACGCGCCACTTTGCGACGGCGACGATCCTGGATCTGGAGCGCGGCGGGCTGCCGTGTCTCGATGGTCTCGAGGTCTCGCTCAAGGCGATCCGGCATCTTCTCGACCATCGGGATGCGGCGGCAGATGCAACTCCATCATCGCTGCCCAGAGTGGATATCGATGCCGTACGCGCCGCCGTCGGGGAGAGGCGAGGCGCGGACGAGGCCGCGGCCTTGCGTGTCCTCGCCGCCGCGGGGGTGCCCGTCGTTCGCCATGCGATCGTCGATAGCGCTGCCGCCGCCGTAAGCATGGCAGAGACCATCGGCTATCCTGTCGTCCTCAAGACCGCGGAAGGCGTGGCACACAAAACCGAAGCCCGTGGTGTCTATCTCGATCTGCGCTCGGCCCGCGAGGTCGAGGCCGCTTGGCAGGACCTCGACCGGCGACTCGGACCACGCGCGCTCGTTGCCCGCATGGCGGCGAAAGGGATCGAGCTCGCTATCGGCATCGTGAGCGATCCGATGTTCGGCCCGCTCGTCGTCATCGCCGCCGGCGGCACGCTCGTCGAGGTGCTTGACGACAAGGCGGTGGGCCTCGCACCCGTGTCGCCGGACGGCGCGCGACGCCTGCTGCGCCGCCTAAAGGTTTGTCGATTGCTCGACGGTGTTCGGGGCGCTTCCCCCGCGGATTTCGACGCCTTGGCCGATTCGATCTCCAGACTCTCCTGCATCGGTGCCGCGCTTTCGGGCGAGATCGAGAGCATCGACGTCAATCCACTCATCGCCCGCGCGGACGGCTGCGTTGCCGTCGACGCGCTCATTCAATACCGCAACGAGGACACCCCATGACCACTCCCATTCGACATGTCACCTGCATTGGCTGCGGCCTCATGGGGAGCGGGTGGGCCGCGCACTTCCTGCGCTCGGGCCTCGACGTCACGGTATACGACCCGGACCCGGCTCGCGCGGCCTACACCGTCGATCTCGTCGAGAAGGCCTGGCCGTCGCTGGAAAAGCTGGGGCTTGCGAAGGGCGCGCGCCGCGATCGCCTCCGCATCGCCAAGTCGCTCGAGGAGGCGCTCGACGGCGCGATCTTCGTGCAGGAGAGCGCGACCGAGAACCAGGATTTGAAGATCGCTCTGCTCGCCGACATCGAGCGGCGGCTTCCCGAGGAGGGAATTCTCTCGTCGAGCTCGTCGGGCTTTCTCGCGGCCGACCTGCGACGGGCGTGCAAGAATGGTGGCCGCGTCATCGTCGGCCATCCCTTCAACCCGCCCTATCTCGTGCCGCTCGTCGAGATCGCCGGCGTCGACGGGGCGAACGCCGGTGTGGTCGAGCGGGCGCGCGCCTTCTACGAGGCGACCGGCATGAAGGTGGTGACGCTCAACCGGGAAATCCGCGGCTACGTCGCCAACCGCATGCAGTCGGCGGTTCTGCGCGAGGTCCTCTACATGCTGGACCAGGGCGTCGCCACCGTCGAGGACATCGATGCGGCGCTCTCCTTCGGACCGGCGCGGCGCTGGGCCTTCATGGGATTGTCGACGGTGTTCTATCTGGGCGGCGGCTCGCCCGAGGGCTACCGCCGCTTCGTCGATCTCATCGTCAACGAGCTGGCCGAAGGTTATGCGGCACCCGGCGATTTCCATCCGAGCCCGGCCCTCGTCGATCGCTACGTGAAAGAGATGACGGACTGGATGTCCTCCACCACCTACGATGCGCTGCGCCGCCGTCGCGACGATGGCCTCGTCGCGGTCAACATGGCGCTGGCCGAGGCCTTTCCGGACGAGGATCCGACGCGCAGCTGACGGCTCAGCGCGTCACACGAATTTGCTGGATTTGTAGAGGAGCTGGACATGGCGGTTGGAAATTTGAACGTCGATCTTTCGGGACGTGTCGCGCTCGTGACCGGATCGACGAGCGGCATGGGTGAGGAGATGGCCCGCCAGCTCGCCCGCAGCGGCGCGACCGTCGTCTCGCACGGCCTCGGCCCGCGCGAGCACATCGAAGCGCTGCGAGCCGAGCTCGACAAGGCCTCGGGCACACCCGCCATGCATCTGCCCCACGATCTGACGGCGCCCGAGCGCGGGGCCGAGATGGTGCGGGAGGTCGAGGCGCGCTTCGGCCGTCTCGACATCTTGATCAACAACGCGGGCATTCAGCACGTCTCGCCGATCGAGGATTTCCCCGACGAGCGGTGGAATGCGCTGCTGGCGGTCAATCTCTCCGCCGCCTTCCATGCGACCAAGGCGGCGTTCCGCGGCATGAAGCAGCGCAAGTTCGGACGCATGATCGCGACCTCGTCGACCTTGGGCGTGACGGCCGAGATGAACAAGGCGGCTTACGTCTCCTCCAAGCATGGCGTCATCGGCCTCGTGCGCTCGGCGGCCCTCGAAGGCGCCGAGCACGGCATCACCGCCAACGCGATCTGCCCCGGCTGGGTGCTGACGCCGCTCGCCGCCGGTCAGGTCGAGGCCAAGGTGAAGGCGTCGGGTCTGCCGCGCGAGGTCGTCATTCGCGAGCAATTCCTCAATCAGCAGCCGACGCGGCGCTTCGTCTCGACAGGCGAGATCGCCGGCACGATCCTGTTCCTGTGCAGCGATGCGGCGGCCTCGATCACGGGCGTCGCCATTCCGGTGGACGGCGGTCAGCTCGTCTTGTGAGGCGCTGCGCCGCCGGGTCGCCGCCGCCAGTTGCCGGTCGTGCCGCAGATCGTCAGTTGTCACTCATACCTCGGCCCCGTCGAGCAATTTGCCGACCTTTGTGAAGAGCACGGCGATCTCCTCCTCGGTCGAGATGAGAGGTGGCGCAAAAATCAGGGTGTCGGCCGTATAGCGGATGACCAAGTCTTGCTCGTGGAAGGCCCGCAGGAAAACCGCACGGGCCCGCGTGGTGGGCGCCGCCGGATCGGGATCGAGGTCGATAGCGCCGGCAAGGCCGATGCAGCGGATGTCAGTCACGCCCTTGCGGTCCCGCAAGGCCATCAGATGGCGGGCGAAGACCGGCTCCAACACCTTGGCATGGTCGTAGAGACCGTCGAGCTCATAGCAATCCTGCGTCGCGATGCCCGCCGCCATCGCGAGAGGATGGCCCGAGTAGGTGTAGCCGTGGAAGAGCTCGATCGCCCACTCAGGCCCTTTCATGAAGGCATCATGGATGCCCTTGCGGATCAGCACGCCACCAAGCGGCACGACTCCGTTCGAGACGCCCTTTGCAAAGCAGATCATGTCGGGCAGAACGCCGAAGCGCTCGGCCGCGAAGGCGTGACCCAGGCGGCCGAAGCCGGTGATGACCTCGTCGAAAACGAGGAGGATGCCGTGCCGGTAGCAGATCTCGCGCAGGCGACGGAGGTAGCCCACGGGTGGCGGTAGGACACCGGCCGAGCCCGACATCGGCTCGACGATGACCATGGCGATCGTCTCGCCGCCGTGCAGATCACAGAGCCGCTGCAAGTCGTCTGCGAGGTCCGCGCCATGGACGTGCTCGCCAATCTGAAAGCGATTGAGGTCGGGCTGATAGGTGTGGCGCAAATGGGCGACGCGCGGCAGCAGGTTCTGGAAGGCCCTGCGATTTGCCACCATGCCCCCGGCCGAGATGCCGCCGAAGCCGACGCCGTGAAATCCCCGCTCGCGTCCGACGATCATGGTGCGCTGGCCCTCGCCGCGGGCCTGATGGTAGGCGAGCGCCACCTTCATGGCCGTATCGGTAGCTTCGGAGCCTGAATTGGTGAAGAAGACATGCTCCAGATCGCCGGGTGCCGATTTGGCGAGCCGGGTCGCCAGGTCGAAGGCTGCCGGATGGCCGAACAGAAAGTTGGGCGCGAAGTCGAGGGTTTCGAGCTGACGAGTCACGGCTTGGCGAATGCGCGGGTTGTTGTGCCCTGCACCCGAGCACCAGAGGCCGGAGACGCCGTCGAACTTCCGTCGCCCGTCCTCGCCGGTGTAGTAGGCGCCCTCGGCCGCGATCAGCCGCGCGGGATCGGCCTTGGTCGCGCGGTTCGGCGTGTAAGGCATCCACAACGCCGTCAGATCGGGTGCATTCCTGCCTTGGGTCATTGATCGGGCTTTCTGTCGTGTGTTGGTAGTCGTGATCCGAGGGTCATCCCAGGCTCGCTAATTCTGGCGCGCTTGCTGGCGAGCCTGGGCGCTAATGCGGTGATTGATGGGCTGTAGGGCGGCCTGGATGTTGCGATACGTGGCGAGGCCCTCGCGATACAGCGCGACATTCTCAGGATAAGGGGCATGCGCGGCGGTGATACGGATCGCCTGCCCCATCGCATCGACCGAGGTATACGCGCCGATGCCCAGGCCTGCGATCAAGGCACACCCGAAACTCGCGTCGGCGGTTTCCGGAAGCTCGATCCGCGCATCGAGCACATCGGCCAGAATTTGGCGCCACATCGGGCTCCTCGCCCCGCCGCCAGTGATCCGCAGCCGGTCGAGCCGCACGCCAGCAGCGGTGAACTGACGGAGGCAGTCGGCCAGTGAGTACGCCACACCCTCATAGAAGGCGCGCGTCACATGTCCCGGCCCGTGGCCGAACGTCAGGCCCGTGAAGCCGGCGCGCAGATCGGGATCCCAGTATGGTGAGCGCTCTCCGTTGAGATAGGGATGGAAGAATAAGCCCTCCGATCCGGCAGGAACATCCTTCGCCAGGTCCTCCATCGCGGAGTAGTCGAGTGGCGTTGCGCCGCCTTGCGAGAAGAATGTCCGCCGCAGCCAAGCATGGGCCGAGGCGCAGGAATTGGTACCGGTGATCCAAAACCAGCTGCCCTCGGGCAGATAGGGATAGCTGACCAGCACCCGGCCCAATTCGGGGCCGGTGGCCGTGCAGGAGAGCGTGGCGGCGGTGGCGAGCTTCACAACGCCAACTCCCGATCCCATCATCCCGGCACCAAGCCCCTCGGCCGCGGTGTCCGAAACGCCCGCCACCACCGGCACTCCGGCAGAAAGTCCGGTGGCGAGCGCCGCCTCTCTTGTCACATGTCCGACGACCGAGAGCGAAAGCACCACGGGTGGCAGAATGGTGGTCGAGATCCCCGCCAGTGCCGCGAGTTCCTCCGACCAACGGCCTTCGACGGGGGCGTAGAGCATCAGCCCCGTCGCATCCACCGGCTCGGTTACCCAATCACCGGTCAACCGGCCCCGGAGCCAGTCCTTGGCCGGGGTCAGGTGGCGCGCATCGCGCAAGGTCTGCGGCTCATGAGCCGCAAGCCATGCCAAGTGCGGCAGGGTCCAAGTCGGACTGACGCTGTTTGCCGAAAGTGCACCGATCCGCGTGCCATGCTCGGCCCGCAGCCGCTCCACCTCGGCCCGGCTGCGCTGATCGTTCCACATGATTGCCGGGCGGATCACCCGGCCCTTGCCATCGCTCAGCACGGAGCTATGCGCGCCGGCGGATACGGCGATTGCCTCGATCGGCGCACTGCTAGCGGTCTTAAGTACCTCCCGCACCGCACTGCAGAGCGCGGACCACCAGGTTTCGGGATCCTGCTCCGAAGCTCCGGTGAAGGGTTGACGTGTCGGCACCGGCGCCCCCGCGGTGGCGAGGCAGACACCGTCGCGCCTGACGAGGCTCGCCTTCAGCGAGCCGGCGCCGAGATCTATGCCGAGAAACTGCTCCATGCCCGCACACTCCGCCGCTGGCCTCAGCCGTTGATGACGACCGCGTCAGCCGCCGGACGCAGACCGAGCTTGCCTGGATTGACCAGGTTCCCGGGATCGAGCGCGTCCTTCAGGGCCTGAATGACCTCCAGACCGACGCCATGCTCCCTCGCCATCCACTTGCCGCGGAAGGCGCCGACGCCGTGGTGATGCGAGATCGACCCGTCGCAATCGAGCGCGATCTCCTGCAACCCATTCCAGATCGCCGAATGCAGGGGCAGTGCCTGCGCGTCAGGCATGGGTGGCAGGCGGAAGGTCATGTACTGACAGGCGCCATCCGGATAGACATGCGACCAGTGCGCGCCGAAGTGAGCATCCGCAGAGATCGCGCGCACTGCCGCAGACATTCGCTCATACCCCTCGATCAGCCGCGACCAAGGTAAAGTGACTTCGACCGTATCCATGAAGTAGCCCTTCTCGGTCCAGCTCGCCGAGGCTGAGGCATAGCGCGTACCCCGCCAGTGCTCCATCGGAGCAGACGGGCCGAGCTCACCTCCCTCATCGGCGACGATCTCGAGCGCGAGATCCCTTTCCACCTCGGCGAGCCGGCGCTTCCCCGAGAAAGCGAGGAAGGTCATCACCGGCCATTTGCGGAAGAAGTCCAATCCGGCGGTGCGTGAGGCGGTCTCCTCCGGGTCGTAGACCCGCACGATGTTCGGGCGCAGCTCTGCCTGCATGATCCGCTTGGCGGCTCGTAGGGCCGATGCGACGTCGCGGTAGCCAACGACGACATCCTCCATCATCTCGGGCATCGGCCAAATCCGCATGGTCAGCTCGGTGATGATCCCGAGCGTACCTTCAGAGCCAATGAAGAGATCCTTGACCGAGGGGCCGACCGCGCGCCGCGCACTGGAGCCGATGCGAAGCGTCCGGCCGTCGGGCACGACCACGACCATGCCGGTGACGATATCCTCGATCTTGCCGTAGCGGCTGCTGGCCTGACCGCTGCCGCGGCAGGCTGCCCAACCGCCCACGGTCGACACGTGGATCGATTGCGGATAGTGCCCCGCCGTCCAACCTGCCGCGTTGAGTGCCGCTTCGAAGTCGCCGCCGTTCATTCCGGCCTCGACGGTGACGAGCTGATTTTCCTCGTCGATTGTCAGGATCCGGTCCATGCGCGAGGTGTCGACGACCACCTCCCCACATAACGGGATCGCGCCGCCCAGAACGCCTGAACAGCTGCCGGCCGGGATCATCCGCACCTTCTGCTGCCGCAGAAGCGCCATCACGTCAGCCGCTTCGGCAGTATCAGCCGGGCGCACCACCAGGGCAGGCAGCGTCCCCGGCAGATCGCCGGAACGGTAAAGATACTTCGCGTACGGCAGGCAGTCGCGGCCATACTGCAGCCGGGTCCCGAAGTCGGCGTGAACATGCTCCGCACCCACGACCGTGGCGAGCGCGCCGATCAGCGACGGGTCCTGCGTCGCGGCCTTCGCGTGCCTGGAGAGTTTCTCCGCTTCCGCTGGGGTGAACGAGATCGCATGCTTGGTATTGACCATGTCTTCATCTCCAGTGGGCGATCTGTTGCATGATCCAGTCCCAGCCGATCTCGTCACGAGCGAGCGTTGCGGGCCTTTGTCCGGCGCACCGGTCCCGACCACCGCGAATGATTGCCTATCCGCAACGCGGACGCCACAACCCGGAGAAAGGGTCCCCTATGCGTGGACGCAAGAGCCCGTTCTTTAACGGCATCGGAGGGGGCTGTCGGGTGAAACCTCGTCGGCGAGGTAGTTTCCCCGTCACGCGATGTCGCTTTCCGCTCTATGCGACGCCGGCGAGCCAGCGACTGATGCGTCAAATGAGGAGATACGGCGGCACCGAAAGATCTCGTCTGAGGAGTGGTGCGCGCGGCCTAGCCGGCGCTATCATGTCCCCATCTCATGATCGATACACCGACAGCAGACGTAGGCTCCCGGTCCACCCGCCCACGGCGCGTGCTCGTTCTGGGCGCAACCGGTACGATCGGACGAGCAGCCGTTCGTGCTCTCGTGCAGCGCGGTCACGAGGTCGTGTGTTTCGTCCGGCCACGCGCCGGAGTGCGCGGCGCGCTGACGCCCGAGGCCAGCATCGAGATGCTCAAAGGCGCCACCCTGCGGTTCGGCACTGTGACCGATCGCGACTCACTTGCACACGACGGCTTTCGTGGTGAGCGCTTCGATGTGGTGGTGTCGTGTCTAGCCTCGCGAACGGGCGCCCCGAGGGATGCCTGGGCCATCGATCACGACGCCCACGTACATGCGTTGGCCACCGCGACGGAAGCTGGCGTGTCCCAGATGGTCCTTCTATCCGCGATCTGCGTTCAGAAACCGCTCCTTGAATTTCAGAAGGCCAAGCTCGCATTCGAGCGGACGCTGATGGGTTCTGGTATCGACTATTCGATCGTCAGGCCCACTGCGTTCTTCAAGTCGCTGTCGGGACAAATCGATCGTGTCAAGCAAGGCAAACCCTTCCTCGTTTTCGGCGATGGTACTTTGACGGCCTGCAAGCCGATCAGCGATGACGATGTGGGCCACTACCTCGCCGAGTGCCTTGACGATCCGAGCCGCCGCAATCGCGTGCTGCCTATCGGTGGGCCTGGCGACGCCATCACACCCAAACAGCAGGGCGAACATCTGTTTGGATTGCTGAAGCAAAAGCCACGCTTCAAGCATGTCCCCGTGGCGGTTCTGGATGCTCTCGTGTGGAGTCTGGACACCCTCGGTGTGCTGTCTCCTAAGCTGGCTCAGAAGGCCGAGTTGGCGCGGATCGGGCGCTACTACGCCACTGAATCCATGCTCGTCTGGGACTCGAAACGAGGGTGCTACGACGCGGCCGCGACACCTTCGACCGGAACCGAGACGCTGTTCGACTTCTATGCGCGCGCGGTCAAGGGGCAGGCCGCGACCGAGCGCGGAGACCACGCCGTATTTTGATCAGCCACGATCAAGCAGCACTCCTGCAACCGATGCCGGCATTGCGGATGAGCAGACGTTGCCCGGGTCTGATTGGAGGACCGCTGGCGGACTGAAGCATGCGCCTCAATCCCCAACGGCCCTCCTCAGCCAAAGATCCTCGTTCGAGAGCGTAGGCACTCAAAGCAGAATGTCGTTCTCGTTCAGGTCATGCCGCCCGACGAGCTCGATCTGGAAGTCGGCGCGGGTATCACCCTTCGTGTTCCCTTCGACGATTGTGATGTCGTCGAGGATCCGAACACGGAGCTGACCGACCGCGCTGAACGTCCCTTCGGCGATGAAGTCGAATTTGGAGTCCGCGCCACCGGTAACCGCATCGATGTTCCTGAGATCGAGCAGGTCGCCACCAACCAAGCCCGCACCCTGGAAGTCGTGAATGACATCGCGGGTCGCGGAGGTCTTGCTTGTATCGCCGTCGTCGAAGACGAACCGGTCGCGGCCGCTGCCGCCCCAGAGGTCGTCCGCGCCGGCGCCGCCGTTGAGGCGGTCGTTGTCTTGGCCGCCGCGAAGTAAGTCGGTGCCGCCTTGACCGATCAGGACATCGTCTCCAACTCCGCCAAAGATCTCGTCGTCACCGCGACCACCCGTGACGACATCATCGCCGGCGCCGCCGAAGAGCATGTCGTCTCCCGACCCGCCGAGGATGCGGTCGTTGCCGGATTCGCCGTAGACCTTGTCGTCACCACCACCGCCACGGAGCACGTCGTCGTTGCCGCGGCCGAAGATGCGTTCGCCGGCTGAGCTGCCGTTGAGCACGTTCTTTCGGGCATTGCCAATGAGATCGGTGTTGGAGGCGGTTTCATCGACAGGCGACAGGTCCATGGTGGCTGTCACAGCCCCAGAGGTCGACGCACCGTCGCTGACCTTGTAGCGGAATGTCACGCCGGTATCGTCATCGTCTGCGGGTGTATAGGTCCATGTTCCGTTGCCATTGGCGACGAGGCTTCCACCCCCGCTCGCGATCGCCAGATCGACGATGCTCAGGTCATCGCCGTCGGCATCACCTGCACCCGCCAGCAGCTCTGCCTCGGTGATGATCCGGGCCATGCCCTCCACTGAAGCCGCCAATGCGATGAGCGCCGGGGCGTAGGGTGCCGTATTGTCCTGATCTTCGGCGGGCTCGGTTTCGAAGATGTCCTCCGGCAGGTTCTCGAGGCCCGTATTGCGGGCAACGATGTCGGAGAAGCTCTGCCCATCGATGAAATTCTCGTAGAGATCGAGATTGTCGAGCCGGTCCGTGTAGTAGAAGCGGTCGGCCTCCTGCAGGCGATCGAACTGCTCGTGCAGCACGACCCAGAAGGTCTGGCCGACCATGCCGCCGTTGATGTGTGCCTCGGCGAGGCCACCCACCCACACATCGACGCGGTCGATGCCCTTGACGGTGCCGATGCCGGTCGAGCCGTCGATGGCGATGTCGATATCCGGGTTGATCGCCTGGAACGCGGCGATATCGGCCGCGGCGATCTCGAGATCGGGATAAGCCTGCTTGAACTGATCGATGACCGTATCGCTCAAGCCATTGCGTGCCTGGAAATCTTCCCAGGACGTATACGGGTCGAGATTGCCGGCATGGCTGCGCGCTTCGGCGACGTAAGGATCGGTCGAGCTCGCGAGATCGTGCCGGATCTGGTTGAGCGTGCCCAAGCCTACATCCCAGCCACGCGCGACATTGAACGCGAAGAGGTCGGCGTGCAGCCGGACGAGATCGTTGCGGACGGCATCGACAAGGTTGAAGTCGACCTCCTCGGCCGCCTGCGTGACGATGCCACCGATGATGTTGTCGACCCCGAGCTGCTCGAAGCCCGGTTGCGGCACGTAGCCTGGAGGCAGCGGGCCGGTGAACGCGCCGGCCTCGTTGGTCGGATTGAGGAAGGCATCGATGAGCGACACCTGCCTGGGCGAGCCGCTCTCGTCCATGACCGTGATGGTCTGGCCGATCAATGAGTGGCCGACGCGGTAGACGGCGGCGGCGAACTCGTGGCTGATGGAAGCGGTGGCATTCGGATTGTAGTCGTCGTGGCCGTGGCTTCCATTTCCCTTGATGCCGCCGATCAGCATGTCGGCGAACTCGCCGAATACGACACGCTGATATTCGGCTTCGTTGAGGATCTTGGCAGCCTGGAACAGCTCCTCGGCGGAGCCCTCGAAACCGGCCGCGACGAGATTGTCGGCGTGGTAGTTGTGATTGCGCGACCACACCGTGTGGATCGAGGTGAGCGTGACGTTCTCATTCGTCCTCAGATCGCCCGCCACATAGTGGTCGAGCACGTTGACGAACGGATTGGCGTCGCCGACGAGGATCTGACCGCTGCCCATGAAGTTGCCATTGAGGCCATTGGCGATCGTCTGGTCGATGTTGCCATTGGCATCGACGAGGCCCGCATAATAGTCGCGGAACGCCGCCTCGCCGCCCGGCAGTCCGGCCGAATGGAAGACGGTGTTGTTCGCCCAGTGATGCTGAATGAGCTCGGCGAGCGTCGGCAGCAGCGCGAACGTGGCGTTGCTCGGATCGGGCGCACCCTGGAAGAGGTGAGCGCCGAGACCACCTGCGCCGTTGCCCTCGCGCAGGAACTGCCCGACCAGCTCGTGCGAGCCGTAGGCTTGGTTCTGGTCGACGTAGGGCGAGGTCCGGTTGAGGTGCTCGGGCGTCGCGCCGTCCCATCCGCTCACCGTGCCGCGAGTGAGATCGGCCGGGTTGCCGGTGGCCGGGTTGTAGCCCGCGCCGCCGATGCTGATCGACCCATTCCCGCCCTTACCCAGGAAGTCGAGGCCGTGATCGAAGTACTGGCCGAACGCCATGAAGAAGATGTTGGCGCCCTTGGCGTTGGGTGCGAGATCGGCTTCCTGCGTGCCGAGGATATTGGAGATGGTGCGAGGATCGAGCCCGGCGAAGATCGGGTTGATGTCGCGATTGCCCGTCGCCGGGTTTGCGGCGCCGTAGTGAGGCGTCGTGATGCGGATGAAGGGCTCCTCCGCCGCGCCGAACTCCGGATGAGCGATGTTGTTGCCATGGCCGTCGAGCGTGCGCACGCCGGTCGGAATGTCGTCGTCGTCGCCCGCCGGCTGCTGACCATTGACGAGCGCCTTGAGAGCCGCGAGGTCGCTGCTGGTGATGCGGAAGCCGTTGGCTTCCCCGCCATCGCCGGGCGCCGCCTGGATCTGTGGCGTGCCCGTGCCGGTGAACGTGATCGTATTGGTGCCGTTCGAGACGATCGTCTGGCCACCCTGATGGGTCGTCGTGTAGTCGGCCGGGTCCGTGCCGGGCGCGACCTGGATGACGTCCTGGGGTCTCAGCGTGCCGATGATCGTGTCGGTGCCGCCGCCCGAGTTGAAGACGATGCGGTGGCCGGAGGTGAGGCCGGTGATGTCGACCGTGTCGTTGCCGGTGCCGCCCTCGATGGTGATCGTGTTGAAGTTGAGACTCGTACCGGCAAAGCTGCCGGAGACGGTGATCGTATCGCCCTGGCTCGTGCCACCACTGGCGCCGCCGGGTGTCGTCACGCCGAGGCCGTTGATGACGAGCTCCTCGATATTGTCGAGCTCGGCGATCACCACGCCGTTGCGGACGACGATGACCTCGGTATTGGCATTGGTCGGCGTGAAGCCGGCCAGTGCCGCCTCGGCGATCGAGTAGACGGTGAAGCTCTCAGCCGTCGCATCGCCTGCGATATGGACGAGATCGCCGGCAGCGGTCGCGTTAGCGCCGCCGTCGATGAAGTCACGCCCGTCGCCGGCCCGCCATAGGATGATATCGTCGCCCGCGCCGCCGTTGACCGTATCGTTGTCGCCGCCGCCAACCAGCACGTCGTTGCCGCCGTTGCCGTTGAGGATGTCGGTGCCGGCGAAGCCGAGCAGGATATCGGCGCGGTTGACGGCGCCACCGGTGCCTCCGGTGACGGTCTGACCGGCGCCCGTGCCGGCCACCACGGTCAATGTCGTCCCGCCAGCGCCACCGAAACGGAGCTGCTCGATGCTCGTCAGCGAATCGGCACCGTCGGCGCCGGTCATGTCGGTGACGACGAGCGGAGCGTTCGAGGTGCCGAAGGCGAAGTTGGTCACCGGGCCATTGAAGATGGCGGTATCGGTGCCGCCGAGCCCGTTGATGGTGTCGTTGCCGCCGTTGCCGGTGAAGGTATCGCTGCCACCGATGATGAGCGGAGCTCCTCCGGTCGCAACGTCGTCGCCGGCGGTTCCGACGAAGACGTTGTTGACGAGGATCGGGATACCGATGAATAGATCGCCGACGACTCCTGTCGGATTTGAAAGGACCGTCTCGATTCGGCCGCCGCCGTCGGTAAAGCTCGCCTGCACGCGCAGGAGGCCACCAACCTGCGCCTGGGTCGGCGTAAAGGATGCAGTCGTCGCCCCCCCGATATCGGCCCAGGTTGCGCCGCCGTTGGTCGATACCTGCCACTGGAAGCTGAACGGCAGAGTGACGCCGTTCGGATCGCTGATGCCCGACGTCGTGACGGACAGACTTTGCCCCTCGGTCGGGCTGACGAGGCCGTTCGTCGGCGTTGGATCGATGATGACGGGCTGACCAACGGGCGGAGCGTTGGCGATGTTGAAATCGCCATCGGTAAATCTGAGAACCTCGATGTTGCGAACAGTGTCGATGCCGTCGATGCCACCTTGGTGGTCGACCGTCCACGTGCCGTCGGAATTCTCGGTCAGCACGTAGGCTGCCCGCACGTCGCGGAACACCGCAACGTCGATATCGTTGTCCGGCGTCGTGTCGTTCAAGATCTCGCGGACGATGGCGAGATTGCCCGGATTGATCGAGCGAACGAACACCAAGGCGTCGAGCGCAGCGCCCTCACGCGCCAGCAAGGCTGCTCCGGCTGCGGCGTATCCCGTCCCGAGCGTCGCTGCCTCCGTGGCCGTGTAGAAATGCACGGCGCCCTGCATCTTCTCGGCCGTTCCGATCTCGTTGCCAGCAGCATCCTTGATGCCGATGCGGACGTTGAGATGCGCGTCGCCGTCGATGAGGTCGTTGCCGCCGTTGCCTTGGATGCGATCGCTGCCGTCGCCGCCGATCAAGATGTTGCCGGCGTCGAAGACGACCGACTTGGCTGCGAGCGCCGTCACGGCCGCCTCCGTCGTGCCGAGCACTCCGGCGAGGCCACGGATGCGCAGCACGCCCTCGCGATCGAGCTGATCGCCGTCGAGGGTCGCCTCGTTGGCGGGCAAGTTGGGATCGACGGGACCCGCGGGGGAGGCCCGCTCATCGCCGACGAGGATATCTGCGAGCCGCGACCCCGACATCGCCTCGACCTTGTCGAAGCGGTTGCGCAGGATGTCATTGGCGACGTTCGTGAAGATCCGCACCCGCATGTCGGCATCGGCGCCGAACGACGTATGTTCCTCGAAGGACACCCAGTCGAAGCCGAGCATACCCTCGTTGCGCATGACGGATTCGCCCTGCACCATGATGTCGTCGCCGGACTCGGCGTCGAAATCGTTCTCGTTGGTGCCCGCGAACAGGACGTCGTGCCCGATGATGGGCGAGTTGAAGAACAGCTCGGAATTCTCGCCGGCGAGCGTGTCGAACCCTTCGCCACCCTCGATCCAGTCGTCGCCTTCGCCGCCCAGCAGGAAGTCGACGTCGGGCGTGCCGAGCACGAAGTCGTTGCCTTCGGCCGCGAACACCTCCTTGCCGTCGATGCCGGCGACGACGAAGTCGTGGCCCGAGCCGCCGAAGATCAGATCGCCGAGACCGTTGCCGCCCTGGATGACGTCGTTACCTTCGTCACCGTGGAGGAACTCGGGGTCGCCACCGCCATAGATGATGTCGTCGCCGGTGCCGCCGTGCAGGCGATTGATGCCGTGGCCACCTTCGATGTAGTCGTCGCCGCCGTCGCCCCAGACGGTGTCGTCGCCGAGGTCGGCGATGAGAACGTCGTTCTTCTCCGTGCCGCCAAGCACGACGTGCTCGCCGCCGGTGAATTTGAGCGAGCGATCATAGGTATTCCCATCGATCGTCAGATGCTGGTCGCGTGCGACCTTGGGCTCCAAGGCCTGCAGGAATTCGTCCTCGTGCTCCGGATCGGCAGCACGCTGGAGCTGCTGGTGCCACTCGATGATGTACTCGGGCGTCGAGAAAATCTCGCCGGGAAGATGCGTATGCCCGAGCTCCCCGTTGCCGACATCGACGCCATCGCCGAGGTCGGTGTTGAGCATGACGAGCTTCGAGAAGGCGTTGTTCTCGAGCTCCTGCAGGAAGTGCGTGCCTTGCGTGCGCGACAGATAGTAGAAGCGGTCGCCGTTCTGCAGGTTCTCGAGCTGCTTCTCGAAGACGAACGTGAAGGTGGAGCCGAGCATGCCGCCGAAGGGCAGAATCGCCTCGGCGAGACCGCCGATCCAGAGGTCGATGTCGTTCAGACCACCAAGACCCGCATGACCGCTGCCGCCATTCAAGAAGGCGAGCCGGTTCGAGATATCGTAGTCCGTGCCGTTGATGAGGACCGTATTCGACGTACCGTCGTTGTCGCCAAAGACGATGGCCATCGCGGCCTTGCGCTTATCGTCCAGCGTGGCCGCCGCAAGTATGGCCTCGTGATTGCCGTAGGCGGCGACGAAGTTGACGATCGAGGCCGGGTTCTTCAGATGCTGGGCGAAATCGACCCAGCTCGTGTAGGGCTTCAGCCATTCGCTCTTGGCCTCGGCGTAGAAGGCGGCGCGCGCCTCCTGCAGCGAGGGGATGCCCGTCTCCCGTCCGCGCGCGAGGTTGACGGTTGCAAGATCGAGCGGCAGGCCGAGCAGGTTGTTCCTGAGAGCATCGGTGACGAACTCGTCGATCTCGTTGCCCACCTGCCGCGTCATGCCGCGGACGATGGCGCCGGCCATGACGTCGGCATCGGCGCTCGCGAACTCGATCGGATTGAGGAACGCTTCGATCAGGCCGATGTCGTCGGAATTCTGACCCGTGGCGTCGAGGCGCGCCACGTCCTCGGTCAGCATCGAGTGACCGAAGCGATAGACCGTGTGCGCGAACTCGGCGAAGATCGCCGGATCGAGGTCCATCGTCGGATTGAAGACGAAGAGGTCCACCGCAGGGTTGATCTTGCGGGCGAACTCCTCGAACACCAGATGTTGATACTGCATCTCGGTGCCGAAACGGGCGGCCTGGAAGAGGCGCTCGCCGTCCCAACCGAGGGCATCGATGGCATCCGCCTTGGCCTGCCCAACCAAACCGTTGATGGTGTCGAGCTCGGCTTGCAGATCCGCCACCTGCTGCGCGGTGTAGGCGTCGCCCCCGAGCATCCATGCCTTGAGGACATTGACGTCGTTCGAGGAGACCGCCACGTCCTTGGTGTGCTCGACGAGCCGGTTGTGCTCCGAGTGGAAGACGTGATGGACCGTCGTCAGGCCGATGTTCTCGTTGCCGCGGCCGTCGCCGGTCACATAGTGAGCGTCGAGAAGCTCGTTGTCGTAGGTCAGGCGCACGCCGAATTGATTGACGACTTGAGCATCGGCAGTGCCGGCGCCGTCATCAGGCGTCGTCCAGACGCTGTTATTGGTCGCCGGATTGCGATCGGGATCGACGAGCTCGGGGGCCGCAGTGTGCGCGATGTCATTGATGAAGGCGTGGCCGGTCAGAGCGACGGTGCCGCCACCCGCCAGGACAACCGCTTCCGCGAGCGACACGCCGGCGGCGCTGCCCTCGACCTTCGTGAAGACGCCGGGAGACGTCTCGACGAGAATCTGTGCGAAGCCGTTCGGACCGCGCTCGAACTCTCCATAGAGGTCGGTCGCGAGCACCGGCACGTTGTGGATGTCGGCATCGGTGAGCTCGATGCCGAGCTTCTCGAGGGCTTGCGTCTTGATATCCGCCCAGGTCGCGAGACCACCCGTCGCATGCTCCAGCAAATGACCGGTCGACAAGGCTGCTCCGGGCGCTCCGGCATACTCGCGCAGGAACACTTGGTGCGAGGCGTGGCTCGTGTAGGTCTGGTTCTGGTCGACGAACGGAGTCGTTACGTTGCGCGCGTTCGCCTCGGTCCGCGTGATCACCATGAAGTTGGTTTGGCCGCCTTCGACATAGAGCGGGTCGTCGGGCAGGAGCGGCACATAAACCTTGGTCGTCGCCGTCTTCTCGACGAGATCGAGGCCGTGATCGAAGAACTGGCCGAACAGTGTCATCCACGAATTGAACGGCGCCGAGATACCCTCGTCCGGGGCGATATTGGGGATGACGAGCGAGCCGCCGGACATCTGGATGTCGTTGGCGGCAAGCGTGGCCGCAAGCGAGGCCTGCGCGTTGTCGAGGGACAACTGAGCCGCCTCTGTGATCGCTTGTGCGCCACTCTCGGCTGCCGTCAAGCTTGCGACCAGGACGTCGGACGTCCCGAGATTGGGCTGGGCCTGCGTGCCGGCGAGATTCTCCAGAGTGTTCTCGGCCACGATCGCGGCGGTCACGGTACCAGCGTCAACCTGGCCATTGAGGTCGTTTGCCAAGCTGTCGTTGATCGACTGCACGGCCGAGAGAAAGGCGGCGGTGTCCGCTGCGAGCGTTTGCGCTGCCGCGAGCTCGGCCGGTGCCGGCGACAGGGGGAGGAGCGCCGCCACGGCCTGATTGGCTGAGGCATTCGCGGCCTGCGCGGCATTAACCAGAGCAACTGCCGCGTCCAGGTCGTCCTGCGTGATCGTGAGGTCGAGGTCGCCGAATTCGGCCAGCAGCGTCGAAAGTGAAAGCCGCGCCGTCTCGAGCTGGCCGGCAGCATTGGTCGCACGCGCAAGTGCCGTCTCGAAGGCGTTCTCGACCGTCCCCGCTTGGGCCAATTCCGTCTCGAGCGGTGCAAGAGCCTGGAACTGACTGATGATGAGGTTGCGTGCGGCCGTCGCAGCTGCCCCGGTTATGCCGGCATAGTCCAGCGCCGCCATGATTGCGGCCGGGTTGTTGAGCGTCTGGTCGACGATCAAATTCGATATGGTGCGAGGTGCCGTGTCGACGACGTTTCCGCCACCCGCATAGTCCGCGCCGACACCCGTGCCGCCCGGAGCCGGACCGTTGATATCGAAGGTCTGGTCGGCGGTGCCCGTATCGTAGTCCGCCGGCACAAGCCGCGGAAACGGCTGATCGGCAGACCCCCAGGTCTCACGGCCGGGAATGAGGTTGTTGAAGGTGCCGTCGACCGTTCTCAGGCCGAACGGGAGCAGCGGGTTGGTGACGAGATCCGCCAGCGGCGTTCCCGCCGCATGTGCCTCAGCGATCCTGATCTGGGTGAGGATGAAGCTCAGGTCGGAGAGATTGAAGGTGACCATTCCTAATCTCCTGGCAGACTACCTGCTGCCCTATGGTTGACGCGGCTGCCGCTCGTCTTCGAGACCGATCTCCCGAATGCGATGCGCTCGATGGCGAAGGCTCAGGGCGTTCCACCCTGGCCTGAGTGCGGTATTGTTGGACGAGAGGACGTGCCGTCGGGCCGGACCCTTGGGCGTCGAGGCGGCTCTCTTGGCCTGCAACCAGGGAAACGAGAGCTCTCGTGTGACGCGCGGGCATATCCGTGCTCGAGGTGTGTTTTTTACTCTATGTCGATCTATTGCTGGAACGAATGCGAGAAAGACAGGTACTTCCATGGCATATCGAATGAGACTAAGGTCTGATGTAGGTCTGAAAGTCCGATCCCAACGGCCCCGCATTGGTCTACAGTCTGGTCGGCGGGGGGCGTGGCACGGGTACGATGAGCGCTCTGGTATGTAGAATCCTGGTGGACCTCGGGCTCGCGCCGTCGCGGCGGGCATGGCCAAAGGTCTGGCCTTGGGTCGCATGCCTGGCGCTGATTGCCGGCAGCGTCGATCTGTCGGCGGAAGATGCGTTCGATCGCGACGGAGTCGCAGCCTCGCACCGACCGCAGAGCTCACGATCCGACCTGGGCAAGCGACGCCGGCGCAATCGCCGGCATGGCACGGCAGCAGGCGTGGCCGCCCAAGGATCGAGCCTCGCCGCAATTCGCGCTGACCTTCACGACGGACCGGCGCAATACCTGGCCTATGCGCTCATGTATCTCGACGAGTTGGCCCCCTCCGGGCCACGCGAGACGGATCCGCGGCACGAAGCCTACCAACGAATTCGAACCGCACTCGTCGCGGCGCTCGACGAAACGCGGGCCATCGCCTCGGGTACAAGCCTCGAGGCGCTTCGACCGCTCGATCCGGCGCGCGTCATCGCTCACGCGATCGGAAACCACGAGGCGCAGACACATACGACCGTCGCTCGGAGTATCGGCCGCCTGCCAACCAAGCTCGCGCAAGCCACGAAGATCTGTCTCTATCGCTTCACTCAGGAGGGTCTCAACAACGCCTACCGCCATGCTCGAGGCCGGGGGCAGCGTCTGACCGTCGAAATGACGGGTGGCGAAATCATCGCCGAGGTCGCGGACGACGGGCCAGGCGTCGACAGCACGCGTGCCTGGTCGACGGGATTGGGCCTCTCGAGCCTGCGTCAGCGAGCGGAAGCCGTGGGCGGCCAACTCTATCTGGTTCACGAGCCCGGACACGGCGCGCGCCTCAGATTGCGGCTGCCGGCTCCGGCGCACAAGACAAAGCGAGGCGCTGGCGATGCCTGAACGCGTGTCGGTCGCCGTGGTCGACGATCATCCCATGATCCGTGAGGGCATCGCACACGTCCTTTCGCGGCAGAGCCGCTTCCATGTGATCGCGCAAGGGTGCAACGGCCGCGAGGCTCTACGGATTGCTTGCGAGCGCCGTCCGGACGTTGTGCTGTTGGACGTCCACATGCCGGGCGGAGACGGCCTTTCCGCGATCGCTGCTATCAGGGCCAAGGCGCCGTCGGTCAAAGTTGTCATGTTGACTGTCTCGGAGGACGAGAGCGATCTCGTCAGCGCTCTGGAAGCCGGTGCGCGGGCCTACGTTCTCAAAGACGCGGCAGCTCAGGAGTTGATCGGTATTCTCAGTGCAGTCGCCGACGGCCAAGTCTACGTCACGCCGGGCCTCGCCGCCCGGGCCATCGTGCAACTGCGGCGCACGCCACCGACGGAGATGTCCAAGTCGCTGGCGAATTCCGGACTGACGCATCGGGAGTGGGAGATTCTCACGGCGGCAGCCGACGGCCTGACCAACAAGGAGATCGGCAAGCGGCTGACGCTCAGCGAAAAGACGGTCAAGCACTATATGACCAGCATTCTCGACAAGCTCGGCGTCCGCAACCGCGTCGAGGCCGCCATGACGATGCGGCGCGCCGAAATGGAGACGAGCTGAAAGTTACGCACGCAGCTTCGCGTCCTGCGGCCTTCCCCATCGCAGCATGGTTAGGCCTTCTCTGCCTGTCCGCCCAAACCAAGCCTGGTAAGAGTTGAGCCATCGAGCTCGCCAGCCTCGGCAAGGCCTTCCTGGCGTTGGAATGCCACGAGCGCGCGGTGTGTGAAGGCGCCTGGGCGGCCGTCGACAGTGCCCAAGTAGTAGCCTCGTGCGGCGAGCTCGAGTTGTGCCTTTAGCATCACGAGCTCCGCTTCGGTTTTTCCGGCCTCGAGATCAGGGCACATCCGGAGAAATTCAGCAACGGCCTCTCGCGCTTCCTGGTCGACTCCCATTCGGCCTAGCGCAGTAGCGAAATACAACCTGACGAAGTTGGCGTCAGGGTTTGCAACGACGGCGGCCCTTAGGTTGGACAACGCGGCTTCGATTTCGCCGAGCTCGATTTGTGCGCGCGCTAGGATTGCGATCGATCCCCAATGATTGGGGTCGCGGGGGCTTAGTCGCATCGCTTGCTCGATCACAGCGCGGCTGCGCTCTGCTCGACCTGATTGCAGCTCGAACAAAGCGAGCAAACGATGCGCCATGCTATCGTTGCGGTTCAGGGCGATCGCCCGTTCTGCCGCCGCGATGGCATCGGGCAACCTAATCTGGAAGCCGAGGATCCAAGATCGGACGCGATGGACGGCAGCGTTCTTGGGCTCCAATTCGAGCGCCTCGTCCAGCAACTCCCCGGCGCGATCAACATCTTGCTCAGGGTGGTCGCTCCAGCCTTGATCAGCTGTCGACACGAGGACGTATGCCAGGCCGACGAGTGAATCCACCAGCTGACGGTCCATCGCCAGACTGGTCGAAAAGAGATCGTGCGCTCGACGCGCGCGGTCGCGGCTCGACGGCTGATTCATAATCGACCAGCCTTGCATCGCGAGATCAACCGCATCCGGGTTCTTGGGACGGGCACGTCGCCAATTGCGACTCTCCGCGTCGATCAGCTCCAGACTCAACGCCTGCGCGATATGTCTCGTCACCCGACACAATCCAAGACTTCAATACGAGCGACGGACTCTCGGGTGACAAGCTGGTGTTCGACGACATCGGTCTGTTCGGCGGACTGTCGTCCGGGTTCCAGTTCACAACGGCCAGTGTAGACATTGATCTCTCCTACATGGCTGCAGTGCCAGGCTCTGCACACTTCATTCTGGCCAGCCGGACGCTCTGATACGACAACGCCGGCGATGGCTTCGCCGATTTCAAGATCGCCGTGTTCGACAACACGTCGGTCTTGGCCGGGATCGCTGCCGACATCGTGATCATCTGACGAGCACCGCTATTCACTCTTCCGGTGGCCAGGAGCCTCGTCTCTGGAGCCACACCATGGTGCCGATGCGGCTTTGGCGGAAAGCGCTCGTCGAGCGTGTCTGGCTGACCGGCACGATCTCGCAGCTTGTGAGCGTGGGATGTCGCCCGAGTGATTGCGCTTTCGTGTCGAGAGCCGTGGGTGAGCCGGAGGCAATTCCGGCAGCGGAAGCGGCGGCCGCCGTAGAAGATGCGACCGCGACGCAGCATGACAGGCCACCGATCCCGTGACAAAATCCGCCGAGATGCAGCTGACTCTTGCCGAAGGGAATGAACTCGTTGACGGTCTCTGATATCCCGTGCACGCGGTAGTTCAGTCTCAGTCCGTCATGCTCGACGATGCATCCCACCGAGCCCGTCTGCTGGCCATTCGTCGACCATCAGAGCGTCGCCGACTGTCCCGGCTTGAGAGTGGCCCCGAGCTATCGAAACTGATCGATGCAGCCGAGCGCGTTTGCGAGAACAAACAAGGCCGACCTGCAATGGTGGTGCTGCGAGGTGCTCTACAGACGTCTTCCGCAAAACTCCCACAAGCGAACGCGGGGGAACGAGAAGACTAGCCTAAGACCTTGATCTTATTGGTGGGCGCACTAGGGCTCGAACCTAGGACCCGCTGATTAAGAGTCAGCTGCTCTACCAACTGAGCTATGCGCCCCCTCACCCAGCGAAGGGTCGAGGCCCGCATGGGCCTCGGGGAGCGCTCATCTAACATTGGGCGATGGGTCTGTCCAGCCTGTCAAAGCCGCGACTCTCTCGCCGTCGAAGGTCCGTGCCGGTGCTACTCCGCCGCAGGCCTCAGAACGCACTGCGCCGTCGATCCGTCGACGGTCAGGATCGCCTCGTTGCCCTCGCTCCAGAACTCGACGCCCTCGGCGACGAAGCTCGTGCCGCTGTCGGTCGTCGTGGCGGGCAGCGTCCAGCTCTTGTCGCCGCGGACGACTTTGGCGGCGGCCTTGTCGGCCAGGTCCACCGTGATCTCCTGGCCGTCGTCGCAGGCGAAGGCGACGGGCTCGGCAACGGCGGGGGAAGCGACGAGCAGGGTGGCGAAGGCGAAAGCGGTCGAGCGCAGGCGCATGATGTCTCCTTGCGGCCCCGACGGGCCGGTCATGGGAACGATACTACAAGAGGCGCCCGCGCCCCGGAACAGGTTCGTTGTCTGACGTTAATCTTGGATGGAGATTAGACCGGCGGCGCTCATACAACCAGCGACACGCGCTGGCCGCCGTGCCGCTCGAGGCGGCCGGCGAGATCGAGCTCGATGAGCACGACGCGGACAGCGCGCGCGTCGAGCCCGGTCATGCGGACCACGTCGTCGACGCCGACCGGGGCGGGGCCGAGCGCCTCGACGACCCGGGCACGGTCGCTGCCGGCGACCTCCGTCAGCCCCGGCGTCTTGGGGGGCGCGGCCTGGCGCGGCAGCGCGATCGGCCGCGCCAGCATCGGCTCGATGACCGCGATGAGGTCGGCCGTCTCGGTGACGAGCGTCGCGCCCTGCTTCAGGAGATGATTGGTGCCGGCGGCGCGCGGATCGAGTGGGTGGCCGGGCACGGCGAACACCTCGCGGCCCTGCTCGAGGGCAAAGCGCGCCGTGATGTGCGAGCCCGAGCGCTTGGCGGCTTCCACCACGAGCACACCCATCGAGAGACCCGAGATGATGCGGTTGCGGCGCGGGAAGTCCTGGCCGCGCGGGGTGAAGCCCGGCGGGTTCTCGGCGATGACGAGGCCATCCGTCTCGATGCGGCGGGTGAGCCCCTCGTTCTCGGGCGGATAGACGATGTCGATGCCGCCGGCGACGACGGCCACGGTGCCGGTCGCGAGCGCGGCCTCGTGGGCGGCTGTATCGATGCCGCGCGCGAGCCCCGAGGCGACGACGAGCCCGGCGCTCCCCAGTCCCGTGGCGATCATCTGGGCGAGCTTGCGGCCGGCGGCCGAGGCATCGCGCGCGCCGACGATCGCGATGGCGGTTTGCGCGGCAAGCTCGGGGCGGCCCTTGATGTAGAGGATCGGCGGTGGCGCTTCCGTCGCGGCGAGCAGCGGCGGGTAGCCCGCCTCGTCGATGGCGACGGCGGTGGCCTTCACTTTGCCCGCGCGCGCGAGCTCGGCCTCGGCATCGGCCTTCGGACAGATCCGGATCGGCCGCCCGCGGCCTCCGCGCCGCGACAGCTCCGGAAGGGCCTCCAGCGCCTCCTCGGCGCCACCGAAGTGATTGACGATCTCGCGGAAGGTGACGGGGCCGACATTCTCGCTGCGGATGAGCCGCAGCCAGGCGAGCCGCTGGCGGTCGCTCAAGGGGCGGCGGGGATCAGGAACCGGCAGCGGGCGCGTCTTCATGCGATTTCTTCGCGCCGATGCGCGGCTCGGAGCCGGCGAGCAGCCGGCGGATGTTGGCGTGATGGCGGACGAGCACGAGCGCCGTCATCGCCAGCGTGACGAGGGCGAGCGCCTGGGACGAGCCGGTGCCGGCGATCCCGCTTAAGGCGGCGAGCGGCGTCGCGACGGCGGCCGTCAGCGCGGCGAGCGAGGAGAAGCGCAGCACGGCGGCGATCAGCAGCCACACGCCGCAGAACACGAGCGCGAGCGGCCAGGCGGCGCCGAGCAGCACGCCGATGTAGGTCGCGACGCCCTTGCCGCCCTTGAAGCCGAGCCAGACGGGGAATAGATGGCCGAGGAAGGCCGCGAGCCCGCCCCAGAGCCCCGCATCTCCGCCGAAGAGATAGGCGGGCAGCAGCACGCCGGCCGTGCCCTTGAGCGCGTCGAGCAGCAGGGTTGCTGCGGCGAGGCCCTTGTTGCCGGTGCGCAGCACGTTGGTTGCGCCGATGTTGCCCGAGCCGACCTTGCGGATGTCGCCCAAGCCCGCCGCACGCGTCAGCACGAGGCCGAAGGGGATCGCGCCGAGGAGGTAGCCGATGAGGAGGGAGAGGAGGGTGGCGGTCTCGGGCATGCGGGGAGGGTCGCGGTTGGATCGTGCGCTGAGGGCAGGAACGCAGGTTGCTCCCCAGCTCTAGCATCGAATGCGCGCGCTGTCTGCCGCCGCGCGACGGGCGTCAGGGCGCCGGCCGGATCCTGAAGCTCGCGAACATCTTGTCACGGATCGGTTTGATTTCGTCCCGCCGCCAGTTCCGGAACTCGATGACGAAGGTGTAGAGCGCCTTCGGTGTGCGGACGTATTGAATGAAAGCCGCGTTGTCGACGGTGTCGACGACAGTCAGAGACACGCGCTCCTCGTCGCCGGTCTTGGCACGCTCCAAATCGCTCACTTTCTGGAATTGGTCCTCAGTCCAGGTCTTCAGCATCTCGTCGAGGGTCGCATGGGTCATCTTGGGCGTGTAGGGCATCTCCGTCACGGAGAGCTTGAGGCCGTCCGGCGTCTCGGTGCCCAAGGTGTGGATGGCGTAGTCGCCGACATTGCCGTCGGTGCCCGCGACCGTGAAGTCGTTGAAGGGCGCGGGCAGCAGCACCTCGAAGGCGCCCTTGGTCGAGACGGCCTTGTGCCAGCCGGTGCCGTCGTCGGCCGAGACGGTGGCGCGATGCATTGTGAGGTTGGGTTCGTCCGCGCGGGCCGGCGCGGCGGAGGCGACGCCGAGCAGCATCGCAAGGGAGACGAGCGACGTCGAAAACCAATCTGTCCAGGCCATGTGATTCCCCGTTGACGGCGATTTTCGGTGATGCCGCGGCAGCCCCCGACGCTCAGCATCGGGGGCCGGTGCGGGTTGAGCGGCGTGATCTCAATAGCCGCTGTAGCTCGAGTAGCCGCTGTCGTAGGTCGGCGTGTAGGTGGTCGAGTAGTCGCTCGAATAGGTCGTGTATGAGTAGTCGTGGCAGCCGGCGAAGGCGGACGACGCGGCGACGGTCGAGACGAGGGCTATGGTCGCGGTGATGATGAGCTTGTTCATGGGAGCCTCCATTGGCTGGCCGTGGGTTTGATCTCTTTGGCGGCGGGCCGTTCCGGTCTCTCGCTGCCATAGTCAAGAGATAGGGCTCTCCCGTCCGGCCCACAGTTCCCTCGGGAACGCGCCAGAGAAAATCACGAAATTCGTAGGGCGGACTGAGCCCTTCGCGAAGTCCGCCGCGCCACGCCCCGTGCTCGCGATGGCGGACGTCCCCCGGACAAGTCCGCGGTCGGTCCACCCGACCGGCCCTGTTACCCTCACATCGGGCGCTCGGGCTTCGGCAGGAAGATCGTCAACAGCCCGACCGCCGGCAGGAAGGCGCACACTTTGAACACCTCGACGATGCCGATCCGGTCGGCGAGCAGTCCGAGCACGCCGGCCGCAATCCCGCCCAGCCCAAACGACAGCCCGTAGAACAGTCCGCCGACGAGCCCGACGCGGTGCGGGACCAGATCAATTGCGAAGATCAAGATCGAGGAGAAGGCGCTCGCCAGGATAAAGCTGATGAGAACCGACAACACGCCGGTCCAGAACAGGCTCGCGTAGGGCAACATCAGCGCGAACGGCAGCGTGCCGAGGATCGAGATCCAGATCACCCGGTCGCGGCCGATGCGATCGCCGACCATGCCACCGGCGATGACGCCGAACGCGCCGACGACGAGGTACAAGAACAACATGATCTGCGACGCCTGCACGCCGATGCCGAAGCGCTCGATCAGGTAGAAGGTGTAGTAGGACGTGAAGGCCGCCGTGTAGGCGTTCTTGGAGGCGAGCAGCACCATGAGCACGGTCATCGCCAGCACGACACGCCCCGCCGACAGCGACGGGAACGCCGCGCCTTTCGCCGGCCCCGCCTTGCCGGTCGCCAGTTGCTCGCGCCGCATCTTGGCATAGCGGCCGCCGGTCCACACCATCAGCACCATGGCCGCCAGCGCGACGACCGAGACGTAACTCAGGCTCGTCTGACCGTTCGGCATGACGACGCTCGCCGCCAGCAGCGGACCGATCGCATAGCCGGCGTGGCCGCCGATCTGGAAGATGCCCTGGGCGAAGCCTTGCTGGCCGGCGGCCGCGTGACGGGCCATGCGGGTCGCTTCCGGATGAAACACCGCCGAGCCCAAGCCGACGCAGGCCGCGGCGATGAGGATCACCGGATAGGTCGTGGCGAACGCCATCGAGAGGAGGCCCGTCAGCGTCGCGCCCATGCCGAGCACCATCGCATAGGGCCAGGGCCGATGATCGGTGACGAAGCCGAACACGGGTTGCAGCAACGACGAGGTCACCTGGAAGGCCAGCGTGATGAGACCGATTTGCGCGAAGCTCAGCGCGTAGCTGTCCTTGAACAGCGGATACATCGCCGGGATCATCGACTGGATGACGTCGTTGAGCAGATGCGCAAAGCTCAACGCCACCAGGATCGGCAGCAGCGGACGGGCGGCGGTGTCGGATGCGGTGGTCAAGCTCGGCCTTTCGGGATTTGGGGCCGGGCCATCGAAGCGGAAGCCAGCATGCCGCGCAAGGTGGGCGCCGCCACAGGTGCCTTGCATGGGACGTGGGGCTCGATCGCGCGACCATGGTCTCCCGTGGATCGTCGCGTCCGCGACCACGCCGACGGTGAAAGCTTCGGACTTGCAAAGGCTGCCGACGTTTGCGTTTCGTACAAATCTCCCGCCACCGTCACGCTGGCGAACACCAGCATCTACGGGAGCCAGCGCGGGAGCGACGTCCCCGCCGGGTGGCACCATCTCTGATCATCTCTCGCATCCCGTGGATGGTCGCATCCGCGACCATGACGGTGGTGGGAGAGGGCGCCATACTTGGGATGCCTGCGTCTCTGCGCAAGGCTTCGAGGCCGAGGCGAAGGTGCGAGCGATCATTCGCCCCCCACCCCGTCATGCTGGCGAACGCCAGCATCCACGGAAGCCAGCGTGGAAGCGACGTCCGCGCCGGGTGGCACCATCTCTGACCACGTCTCGCTTCCCGTGGATGGTCGCGTCCGCGACCATGACGGTGGAGGGAGCGGGCGCCATACTTAGGATGCCTGCGTCTCTGCGGAAGGCTTCGAGGCCGAGGCGAAGGTGCAATCGATCAATCGGCATCCCCCCACTCCGTCATGCTGGCGAACGCCAGCATCCATGGAAGCCAGCGCGGGAGCGACGGCCACGCCGGGTGGCATCATCTCGGATTGGGCTCTAGGTACCAGCCTTGACGGCTGCCCACACAAGCCGCTTCTCTGGTTCAAAATCCCAAGGCTTCCTAGAGCCGCCTCATCAACACGAGGACGCCCCCGTGACCTCATCCCGCCTCCCCTCGCCTCCCGTCGCCGACCGGCGGCCGAAGCATGCGATGCATCATGGCATCGAGCTCACCGACAGCTACGCCTGGCTCAAAGCCGATAACTGGCAGGAGGTGATGCGGGCGCCCGACAAGCTTCCCTCCGACATCCGCGCCGTGCTCGAGGCCGAGAACGCCTACGCCGCCGCCGCGATGGCCGACACCGAAGCGCTGCAGGCGACGCTGTTTGCCGAGATGAAGGCGCGCATCAAGGAGGACGACTCGACCGTTCCCTCACGAGACGGCGCGTGGTCCTATTTCATGAGCTACGTGCAGGGCGGCGAGTACCCGCGCTTCTGCCGCAAGTCCTCGACCAAGAAGTCGGCCAAAGACGAGGTGCTGATCGACGGCAACGCGCTCGGTGCCGGCCTGTCTTACTTCTCGCTCGGCGCCGCGTCGCATTCCCCCGATCACAAGCTCGTCGCCTACGCAACCGACGACAAGGGCTCGGAAATCTACACCATCCGCGTCCGCGATCTCGCCACCGGCAAAGATCTCGCGGACGAGATCGGCGAGACCAACGGCAATCTCGAATGGGCGGCCGACAGCAAGACGTTCCTCTACACGCGCCTCGACGACAATCATCGGCCCTTTGCCGTCTACCTGCATCGCCTCGGCACGCCCGCCGCCGACGATGCCCTCGTCTACCGCGAGATCGATCCGGGCTTCTTCGTCGGCATCGGCAAGACGCTGTCGGGCCGCTTCCTCGTCGTGTCCTCGCACGACCACGAAACCTCGGAGGCCTATCTCATCGAGGCCGCGACGCCGGATCAGGTGCCGAGACTCGTCGCCGCGCGCGAGACCGGCCACGAATACAGCGTCGATCACCACGGCGACGGGCTCGTCATCCTGACGAACAACGACGGCGCCGAGGATTTCAAGATCGTCACGACGCCGATCGATGCGCCCGAGCCCGAGCATTGGACGGTGATCGAGCCACACATCCCGGGCCGGCTCATTCTCAGCCACACGGCCTACAAGCATCACCTGGTGCGCCTCGAGCGCGAGGGCGGGCTGCCGCGCATCGTCATCCGCCGCTGGTCGGACGGGGCCGAGCACCCGATCGCCTTCGACGAGGAGGCCTATTCGCTCGGAACCTCCGAGGGCTACGAGCACGACACGACGAATCTACGCTTCACCTATTCGTCGCTGGCGACGCCGGCCGAGGTCTACGACTACGACATGGAGAGCCGCGAGCGGCACTTGCGCAAGCGTCAGGAGGTGCCGAGCGGGCACGATCCCGAGCGCTACGTCACCCGCCGCATCATGGCGCCGGCCCACGACGGCGAGACCGTGCCGGTGTCGCTCATACATTTGAAGTCGACGCCGATCGACGGCTCGGCGCCGCTGCTGCTCTACGGCTACGGCTCCTACGGCATCACGATCCCGGCGGCCTTCGCGACGACGCGCCTCTCGCTCGTCGAGCGCGGCTTCGTCTACGCCATCGCCCACATCCGCGGCGGCAAGGACAAGGGCTATCACTGGTACAAGGACGGCAAGCGCGAAAAGAAGACCAACACCTTCAAGGATTTCATCTCGGCCGGCGAGCATCTGGCGGAGCTCGGCTATACGTCGCGCGGCCGCATCGTCGGTCATGGCGGCTCGGCGGGCGGGCTTCTCATGGGCGCGGTCGCCAACATGGCGCCGGACCTTTTCTTGGGAATTATCGCCGAGGTGCCGTTCGTCGATGCGCTCAACACGATGCTCGACGACACGCTGCCGCTGACGCCACCGGAGTGGCCCGAATGGGGCAATCCGATCGCGAGCCGCGACGACTTCGAGACGATCCGCGCCTACTCGCCCTACGACAACGTCACGGCGAAGGCCTATCCGCACATCCTCGCCATGGCAGGCCTCACCGATCCGCGCGTCACCTATTGGGAGCCGGCGAAGTGGGTGGCGAAGCTCCGCGCGACGAAGACGGATCAGAACCTGTTGCTGCTCAAGACCAACATGGACGCCGGGCACGGCGGCGCCTCCGGCCGTTTCGAGCGACTGAAGGAGACGGCGCTCGCCTACGCCTTCGCTTTGAAGATTACACAACCCGCCGAAGAGGATCGTATGAGCAAATCCCATACTCTGATCGCCTCGTTGTCCGAGGTCTTGAGCCGCATCCCCGGCCCCAAGACGAGCGTGTGGCCGACGGGCGAGCCGTTCGCGGATGCGCTGCGCCACGGCACGATGTCGGTGGAAGTGTTCGCGCCGCGCGGCGAGGATGTGCAAAGCCCGCACGAGCAGGACGAGCTCTATTTCGTGGTCTCAGGCAGCGCCCAGTTCTGGCACGAGGGGTCGACGGTCGACGTCAAGACGGGTGACGTCCTCTTCGTGGCCGCGAAAGATCGCCATCGCTTCTCGGGCATGTCGGACGACTTCGTCACCTGGGTCGTGTTCTGGGGGCCGAAGGGCGGGGAGCCGTGATGAGCGCGCTCCGCATGCGCTGCGAGCGCTCGCAACTCTTGCTCGTCGATCTGCAGGAACGTCTAGTACCGGCGATCGACTCCTACGAAGCACTCGCTGGGTCAGCCGAGCGCCTCGCCAAGTACGCGGTGCGCCTCGGCGTGCCGGTGACGATCTCGGAGCAGTATCCGAAGGGGCTCGGGCCGACGCTCGGTGCGATCCGTGTGGCGGCCGGCACCGAGGCTGTAACGCTCGCGAAGGTGGAGTTCTCCTGCGGGGCGAACGCCGGACTCGCCGCACGTCTCGCCTCTCTGAAATCGGAGGGTCGCACACAAGTCGTCGTGGCCGGTGTCGAAGCCCATGTTTGCGTCTTGCAGACAGTCCTCGATCTCGTCGCCGCAGGTTTCGACGTGTTCGTCGCCGCCGATGCGGTGGGCTCGCGGCGCGCCGAGAGCAAGGCGCTGGCCCTCTCCCGCATGCAGGGCGCGGGCGCCGTCATCGCCGACAGCGAGATGGTCGCCTTCGAGTGGCTCGAGTGCGCCGGGACACCGGAGTTCCGCGACGTGCAGGCGTTATTGAAGTAGGTTGGGTTGGCGCGAAGCGCGTAACCCAACACAGCCGAGCGGTCGTCGCTGTTGGGTTACGCCCGGATCGAAGCCCGGTCGGTCTTCGGCATCAGTGCCCGTGTTAACCCAACCTACGGTCTACGGCCCTCACAAAACGAAAAACCCCGAGGCATCGCCCCGGGGCTTTCAAAATAACGTCAGACTCACCACGCGATATTAGAAGCGCGGCGGACCGCCCGCGCCACCACCGCCCGGACCGCGCGGAGCGCCCTCGCCCGGACGCGGCTTCTTCGGCGTCGCCGGGAGCAGACCCTCGCGCTGCAACCGCTTGCGCGCGAGCTTGCGGGCGCGGCGGACGGCTTCCGCCTTCTCACGCGCCTTCTTCTGGGAGGGCTTCTCGTAGTGACCGCGGAGCTTCATCTCGCGGAAAATACCCTCACGCTGCATCTTCTTCTTGAGCGCCTTGAGGGCCTGGTCGACGTTGTTGTCGCGAACGAGTACCTGCACGCGGGTCTTGCCTCGCTGGTTGATCTATCGGTCAAGTCGAAAAGGCGGGCTTTTGGCCCGCCGAATGATCGGAGGGGGATAGCAGAAGAAACTTACCAAGTCCAGACGGGACCGGCTTATCCCCTGGCGACGAAGAAATCGGCCATGGCAGGCAGCATCGAGACGAGCAGCAAGGCAGCCATCAGGATGTTGAAAATCCGTACTTTGACCGGATCCTGCAGGAGCTTGCGCAGGCCGACTCCGAACAGCGTCCAGGTGCCGACGGAGGGGATGCAGACCGCCCCGAAGACGATCGCCAAAGCCGCGAGGGTGGTCGCGAAGTTCGCCGGGTCGGTGTAGGCCGCCGTCGCGGTCAGGACCATGGCCCAGCCCTTCGGATTGACCCACTGGAAGAGCGCTGCCTGCATGAAGGTCAATGGCTTGGTCGTGCCGTTGCCCGTGTCCGCGCTGATGGGGCCACCTCTGGCGATCTTCCAGGCGAGCCAAACCATGTAGATGCAGCCCGCGATCTTGAGCGTGAGAAAGGCTGTCTGGTTCGCCTCGAGGACTTGGCCGATGCCGACGCCGACGAGGACCATCATCACCATGAAGCCGACCGTGATCCCGGCCATGTGCGGCACCGTCCGCCGGAAACCGAAATTCACGCCGGAGGCCAGCAGCATCATGTTGTTGGGCCCGGGCGTGATCGAGGCCACGAAGGCGAAAACCGTCAGCGCGAAGAGTAAATCCGCAGACATCGTGCATGCCTATAGGTCAACAATACTGACCTACCTAGCGCGAACGAGCGGCGCCGGCAAGGCCACAAACGAAAAGGAGGATGCCCGAGCATCCTCCCTCGATCGATCGAACAGTGCGTCGGCGCAAGAGCTCAGACCGCGCCCTCGGCCATCGCCGCGACGTAGTCCCAGTTGACGAGGTTGTCGACGAAGGCCTCGAGGTACTTCTGCCGGGCGTTGCGATAGTCGATGTAATAGGAATGCTCCCACACATCGCAGCCGAGCAGCGGCTGGGCGCCGTGCACGAGCGGGTTCTCGCCGTTCGGCGACTTCATGATCGAAAGCTTGCCGTCTTTCGCCGCGAGCCAGCACCAGCCGGAGCCGAACTGCGTCAGGCCGGCCTGCACGAAATCGGCGCGGAACTTGTCGAAGCCGCCCAGGTCCGACTTGATCTTGGCGTCGAGCTTTCCGGGAATTTTGGAGCCGCCACCGCCGCCGCGCTTCATCCACTGCCAGAAGTGCACGTGGTTGTAGTGCTGGCCGGCGTTGTTGAAGAGGCCGGCGTTCTTGCCGTACGAGCCCTTGACGATCTTCGTCAGGCTCTTGCCCTCCCACTCGGTGCCTTTGAGCAGGTTGTTGCCGTTGGTGACGTAGGCCTGATGATGCTTGTCGTGGTGGAACTCCAGCGTCTCCTTCGACATGTAGGGCTGAAGCGCATCGTAGGCGTAGGGGAGATCGGGGAGCGCGAAGGACATGGAGCTACTCCGGTTTTTCTTGGTTGCGGATGGGGGCCGGGGCCGCCGGGTGAAACGATGCGGCCTCGAGACCGGCACGTTAGCCAGTATGGCCAAGCGTGACAAGCGAACGCACCAGTGGGCGGTCCGTGTCCTTCGCAACGATCGATTTCGGGGAGGGGGTGGGGCGCGATGACCCTGGGCACCGCGCCCCTGGATCACGCCGGGGAAGATACGTTTCCGTTCCAGGGTGAGATCGTTCTACGCTCCCGCCATTGAACTGCTTCTGAACATCGCATTCATCTGGCGTTCATCGGATCGCACCGGCGCGCAAGGTCCGGCTCCGCTCGGGTGGCGGTGGCGTACGACCGGAGGACACCGCCGCCGGCGGGTCAGCCGCCGAGCGCGATGAGACCGCGCGCAATGCCATGCCAAGTGGCGGTGTCGCTGAACGGAATCTTGGCTAGTTGCACGCTGAGCGCGAAGACGAGCGCCCAGATATACGCGGGATGAACTTTGCCGAGCTTGCGCCAGTCGTAGATCATGCCGGCGACGATGAAGAGCAGGCCCAACAGCGCCGGCGGCAACACCCCGATGACGGGCGGCGGAGGCAGGTTCAGTCCGGAAAGCCCCACATTCCCCTGGAACGGCGGCATGTTTCCGCCCATCACGAGGTAGGCGATGTAGGGCCGCGCGATCGCCGCATCGAGGATGACGGCGGTCGCCGACAGGAGCAGGCGCTTGTGCCAATCGGCCCGGCGCATGTTGACGATCGCGGCGATCACCAGGATGGCGAAGGTCGACAGGGCCGCCAGCGGCACGATCATGAAGGCTTCGCCGGCCTCGGCTGCGTTCAGGGCGATGGCGTGCTTGCCCGAGTTGATGGCGGCGAGACTGCCGAAGATCACCATGGCCGTCGCCAGCGATATGCCGATCAGGCCGACGTCGCGGTGGCGCGCGATCCGTCCCGACGTCACCAGCCAGGCTTGATAGACCAGCAACAGCGTCCAGCCGAAGAAGGCCGTGCCGTGGATGGCGATGACCGGAAGCCGCTCCGGGATGCCTTGCGCCAACGGGATCCAGAAGGTCGGCGCGAAGCCGAAGAACGCCGTCGCCGCCATCGCGACCGACATCCAGAGGAAGAAGCGCGAGCGCACCGCCGTCCGGCCCCGCGCGCCGTCGAGTGTCGTTGCTGTCATGGCACTCCCCTGCCCAATGGAGACAGCAAAGACTATACGTGCCGCCTGTGCACGCAAGCCCCCGAGCGTCCTTCCCCGCCGCGGCGGGTGGAAACGCCGCGGCAAGCCAGAGCCGGATGGGGGCCTCGAGACGGCCGATCGTCGAGCGCAAAGCAACATCGCTCGTCACATGTCCACTATGCCGACGCGCCGATATGCATCCAAGGCTTGCAGCCAACGTATGAAGTTCGCTCCACACCTGATACGCTTGGCCTATCACCCAATGTTGTGCGGCAACCAAGCGCGGAGCGACACTGAATGCCGATCACTCCGCAGATTGTGGTTCGCTCTACACTTACGCTTCTCGGGATCGGCTTTGCTGCTCTGCTGTTCGTCGTCATGACCACGATGTGGCTCGGCGACCGCGCTCAGAGACATGTCGGGGAGGTCGCGAGGGCCGGAGAGCTGAGAAGCACCGCCACGCAGCTCCGCGAGAGCCTGCTCACGGCCGAGTCGAGCCAACGCGGCTTCCTTCTGACCGGCAACGAGATCTACCTCGCGCCCTACGACAACGCGACCACGGTCACGCGCTCGAAGCTCGAACGCTTGCGAGCGCTCCTCGCCGATCAGCCCGATCGAGCACCTCTCGTCGCGCAGCTGTCCTCGGTGCTCGCGGACAAGCTCGCCGAGCAGGACAGGAGCATCGCGCTCAAGAAGTCCGGGGCGGATAGGACGGCGCTTGACGTCGTGCGATCCAACCGCGGCAAGGCCCTGATGGACGAGGCGAGCATCTACCTCTCGGCCGTCGTCTTGCAGGCGAACGACCGCCTGAGCGCGGCGGTCGCCGAGCAGACGTCCAACACCGAGTGGCTCAGGTGGACCTCGGCCGTCAGCGCCATCGTGATCATTCTGGTCGTCACCGGCGTTCTCGCGACGATCCACCGCTACACGAGCGAGATCACGACAGCGCGTGACGAGACCCGGTCGTTGAACGAAACCCTCGAGCTCAGGGTCGCGGAGCGCACGGAGGAGCTGGCGCGGGCGCGCGATCGTGCCGAGGTTCTGCTCGCGGAGGTCAACCATCGTGTCGCCAACAGCCTCGCCCTCGTGTCGTCGCTCGTTCGGCTCCAATCGCGGGATTTGCAGGAGCCCGTCGCCAAGGCTGCACTCCTGGACGTCGACGGGCGCATTCAGGCCATCGCGGAAATGCACAAGCATCTGTTCACGACAGGTGGTGCCGGCGAGGTCGCGGTGGATGCCTACCTGTCCACCGTTCTGTCGCAACTGGAGTCGGCGATGGCCGCGAACGGCTCGAGCGTCAGGCTCCGCCGCGAGCTCGTGCCCGTGACGCTGCAGACGAGCGATGCGATCAATCTCGGCATCATCGTCACGGAGTGGGTCACCAATGCCTTCAAGTATGCCTACGGCGACGGCCAAGGGGAGGTTCGCGTGTGCCTTGCCCGGTCGGCGGACGGAATGGTGGTTTCGGTGGAGGACGACGGCATCGGCCGGCCGAGCGACGTCAAAGCCAAGGGCACCGGGCTTGGAACGCGCGTCGTCAGCACGATTGCCACCCTCATGAAGGCGACGGTCACCTATCGGCAGCGTCATCCGGGGACGGAGGCTCGCCTGACCCTGCCCGTCTACCCGAGCACGCCACTCACGGCGGCGTCATGACGGACATGAAACCAGTCTTGCGCGTGCTGCTTTGTCTCGCGCTCGGCGCTGCGGGCTCGGCGACCGCCGGACACGTGTCGGCGCAGGAGACTTGGGACGGCGTGACGAAGCCGATCGCTCTTGCCCCCTACGATCCGCATCGTCCGGCCTGTGCCAAGCCCCCCGGGCTCCGCCGCACGTTGGTATTTGCGCAAGACAACAGCCGCGAGTTCATGGAAGGGACCGCGGCGGGTCTCAAAGCCGCGGCACGCGACCGCGACCTCGAGTTTCTCAGTCTGCTCGCCGACAACGATCCCGATCGCATGATCGCCCAGGTCGACGAGGCCCGGCACGCGCGCGCCGGGGCCCTCGTCGCCGCCCCGATCGATGCGCAAACTCTCGCGTCGAGCCTCAAGGCCATGATCAAGGACGGATCCTACGTGGGAACGGTCGTGCCGCCGCCGGCGGTGACGATCCTGAATGCGCCGCAGTATCTGACGGGGCAGGTGCTCGGCGATGCCGCCGTCGCCTACATCTCATCGAAGCTCGGCGGCAAAGCGCGCGTCGTGCTGTTGACCCACGACTCCAACCAGTATCTGGCCCAACGGTTCGTCGCCATTCGCAAAGCGCTGGACCAACTTCCCGGCGTGACGATCGTCGCCGACATCTCGCCTGTCACCGTCAACACGCAAGGCGGCTACGAGACGATGCGGAAGGTGCTGATCGCTCAATCGGACGTCGATGTCGTGCTCGGCGCCGATACGGTCGTGCTCGGAGCCTTGGCCGCGGTTCGCGAGTCGGGCCACGCCCGACCCGACCAATTCTTTGGCGGCATCGACGGCGAGCCGGAGGCCCTGGTCGAGCTCAAGAAGGGCGGCGAGTACAAAGCCAGCGTCGGCCTCGCCTCGCCGGTCTTCGGCTATGCCATGGGTCAGCAGGCGGCCGATTGGCTCGACGGCAAGTCGATCCCGCAGGCGATGGACGTCCTCCCCGTGCCCATCACGCCAGAAACCATCGCACAATACGAGGCCGATCTGGCCGACCCGGCCGCCGTCTATCGCGACGACGCAAAACGCGACGCGTATCTGAAGATGTACGGCAACATCTGCTACGAGACGCGCGATCAGTTCCTGAATTTCCCGTGGTCGTCGGAGAGGAACTGATGCGGGGCTTGCGCAAAGGCGGCGAGCGTCTGTTCCGTTAATACCCCGTTAAGGCGACGCTCGTTAACGTCTCGTTGATCAATCGCGGGGCGAGCGCGCCTCGCGCAACGAGAGGACGGGACCCGAAAGCCCCGCACACCCATGCAAGTCGACCGCGATCTCACCTGCGATCACGACAAGCCCCCGCATCCGGGCGAGATTTTGCGCGAGGAGCTTCTGCCGCGCTTGGGCGTGACGGCGGCCGAGCTTGCCGATCATCTGGGGATCTCGACGGCGGTGATCGACGCCGTGCTCGCCGAGCGGCGCGCGATCAAGCTGAAGCTCGCGCAGCGCTTGGGCGTCGCGCTCGGCACCGGCGCCCGCTATTGGCTGGCGCTTCAGATGCAGCACGACGTCTACATGGCCGAGCGTACGGCGCCGGTCTCGATCGCACCCATCGTGCCGCTCAGGCGTCGCGCGGAGCTCCGGGCGGCGCTTCGCTAGAGCGGCGCGCGCAAAAGTCTGCAGCGGTTTGGCGCTCAGCGCCGCGACATACCCATAGGCTCGAGCATCGTGCCAGATCCGGTTTAGCGCACGATGCTCTCCGTCCCATCCGTCATGCTGACGAACGTCAGCATCCACGGGGGGATGGAGTTGGCCAAGTGCTGCTACTCGACCGGTGCACGGCTTCTCGTGGATGCTCGCGTCCGCGAGCATGACGCTCCTTGCGGAGCATTGCTTGGATCACCTGAGCCGCGCGCGGACGACGCCGAAGATCTGCTGCTCCTCCATCGTGACGCCATCGGGCGTGAAACCCGCCTCCTCCAGCCACGAGAGAGTCGTCTCGAGCGGCCTCAAGCGCATGACCCAGCGCTCGCCGGTATGCGAGTTCAAACAGCGCGCGATGAGCTCGTGCTGGGGATGATGCGGCTGCACGGTCAAAAGCAGCGTCGATGGGCGCGCCATGCGTTGGGCAAGCGCGTTCAGATGCTCGCGCACGCGCGCGTCGTCGGCGATGATCTCGTGCAGGCCCGAGACGACGGCGAGCGTCGGGGCAAAGCCCATGCGGTCGAGATCGCGGGCTGCGAAGGCATCCGCCCGCTCGATGCGCGCCTCGATGCCGATCTTACGGGCGAGCGCGTTGGCGGCCTCGACGTTGGCTGGCGCATAGTCGCTGAGCCAGACGTCGATCGGCCTGCCGCGATGGCCAGCGAGCGCCGTCAGAGCGTAGCGGCCACCGCCGCAGGCGATGTCGGCGAGCCTGGGCTGCACGCCCGCCTCGAGCTGATCGTCGAGCTCGTCGGCGATGGCGCGGGTGACGAGCCCGCCGCGCGCGCGGATGCCGCGCCAGCCGGGGCTGTCGAGATAGAGCCGGTCGATGGCGCGTCCGAGCGGGCCGAAACCGCTGGCCTCGTTGCGGTAGACGTAGTCGAGCATGACGCCGGAATCGAAGCCATGGGTGAGGCCGGTGCGAATGCCGTCCGAGAGCCGGCCGGCGGAGGCGATGAGAGTGCGGAGCGCCGCGTAGTAGGCGGCCTTCGGGTTCAAGAGGCTCAGCGGCTGAGCGAGGCGCTGGTAGGTTGCGATGGCGCGGATGTCGGCGGGGGAGAGCGTTGGCATGGGCGACGCCTTAAGTTATTGAACAGTGTTCAATAACGTGGGGTGGGAGGCGGCGGAGGACAAGGGGGTGGGGGAAATGAGGGTTAAGGGAGGGTATCGGCGGCCGGGCTCCCGTCACCAATCGGGAAGCAAGCGACCTGGCAGCTCAGATCTCGATCCCGAGCTTGCGGAAGCCAGTGCGCAGCCGTTCCTCGTCCTCTTGGCGTCGATACAGAGAGACCCACCGCCGGGCGAAGTCAAAAGTGTCAAATGAAAGTCCTCGCTCGGTCTCGAACCCCGCCATGGCCTTGGCGGCTTCCTCCGCTCGGTCGGCCTGCGCGAAGCAACATGCCAGTAACAGGTACTGGAAGGCGAATGGTCTATTGATCTGATTGAAGGCGTCGCGAGCTGCCGCGCAGTCACCGAGGGCAGTATAGACTTCGAAGTCAACCCGCATAGCTGGCGCTACGCGAGGCTCGAGCCGGAAACCCTTACCGATCAGCTCGAGCGCTTCTTTGTGCATTCCCAGGCAGGACAGCGTGTTGCCGAGATTCATCCAGCTGTACGGAAAGAATGGGTTGAGAGATATAGCTGTTTCCAGATGATACTTGGCTTTCTCAAGCTCACCGAGACAGAGGAACGACGTCCCGATAGAGTGTTGAATATAGTCATCGCCGTCATCGCATGCGATCGCTCTTGCTGCGTAGCTTCGGGCCAGCCGCTCTCGCTCGACTGGACGTTCATCGATGAGCTGTGTGTAGAGATCGTACGAGTAAAGAAACGACAAACCTGCAAGCGCAGCGGCATAACCTGGATCTAGCTCGGCAGCTTTGAGATAGTGATCGCGCGTCTCGACGAACGAACCAAGGCGCCAGGCCGATCGACCCTTTAACAGATGCTCATAGGCCGTGAGATTTTCAGTCGGCGCTTTCCTTCGGCTGGCGGCAAACGTGTCGACCAATCCCAGAGCCAACCTCCCAGCAATCGCTCCCACGATCTCGTCCTGGACCGCGAAAACATCCGCCATCTCTCGATCGAAACGCTCGGCCCAGACATGCCCGCCGGTCGCCGCGTCGATGAGCTGTGCCGTGACGCGGACGCGATTGCCGCCGGTCCGCACACTGCCTTCGAGCACGTAACGCGCGCCGAGTTGCTTCCCTACCTCGGGAATGTTCACAACCCGGCCCTTGTATTCGAAAGAGGCATTGCGCGAGAGCACGTGCAGGTGCCGCGACTTCGCGAGCGCGGTAATCAGGTCCTCGGTGAGGCCATCGGCGAAGTACTCCTGCGAGGCATCGCCCGACATGTTCGTGAACGGCAGGACGGCGATCGTGATGCGCTCGCTGGCGACCGGCGCATTGCCCCTCCCGACTGCTTCAGGCGGCCTCAGCCGCCACGCCCGAACAGGTGCCATGATGTTCTTGAGGGCGACCTCACCCACGTCCTCGAAAGCCGCGTCGACCTTCCCCTTGACCTCCTCGTACACCTTCCCCGACACCGCGATCCCGCCAGCCTCAGCCACCGCCTCCAGCCGTGAGGCCACATTGACCCCGTCGCCGAAGATGTCCGAGCCCTCACCGACCACCTCGCCCAAATTGATGCCGATGCGCAGCATGATGCGCCGTGCCTCGGCAATCGGCTCGTTCATCTCGGTCATGCGGCGTTGCAGGTCGAGCGCGAAGGCCACCGCATTGACGGCGCTCGCGAACTCGATGAGCACGCCGTCGCCCATGAATTTGACGATGCGCCCCAAGTGCTCGCGCACGAGCGGCTCGACCACCGCCTTACGCCGCTCTTTCAGCGCGGCGAGGGTCCCCGCCTCATCGGCGGCGAGAAGCCGCGAGTAGCCCACCACATCGGCAACGACGATGGCTGCGAGGCGACGGGTCATGCGCGACCCCTAGGGCTTAGACACCGGTCGCGCGGATGTTAGCAATGCTGAATGAAGAGAGCCAGCAGTAGCTCGCTCCTCCTCACCCACCGCCCGCTGGCGCTGTGACGGTCGCCGTCGACACCGGGCGCTCGCCGCCGAACACGCCGAACCATTTGCCCTCCGGCAGCATGCGGTGGTGCAGATAGGTCCAGGTGTCGTGCGAGCCGACGAGGCTGACGATGGGCTTGGCCGGCGGCGTCAGCAGGAACAGCCCGACGATCACCGCCGCCATCGACGCGGACGCGACCGGCGCATGGCTGTCGAACAGCTTCAAGGCCGAGCCGAACGACGACTTGATGCGCTCGTTGAGAACGTCGACGCTGTAGATCTCGTCGAGCACGAGGTGGACGATGTATCCGAACAGCATGAACAGTCCGCCGAGCCAGGCGACGATGTCGGAGGTGCCGAGCAGCTTGGAGAACAGGATCGTCGTGACCAACCCGAACGCGATGCCGGCGAGCAGCGAATGGAAGATGCCGCGATGCTCGGTGATCGCGTGGAAGAGGTTGTGTCCGCCGTAGCGGACCAGGAGATAGGTGCCGGCCCACATCAGCCACATCTCGGCGAGCGAATACTGCATGCCGATCTTGAGCAGCACGGCGAACGCCAGGAACACGGCCAACCCTGAGAACATCGCCTGCGAGGCGCGCGACTTCTGCAGATCGATATCCGGCAGCACGGCGCCGACCGCGCCGGCACCGACCAGCGTCAGCACCTCCGTCTCGGTGACGAGACCGCCCGCCAGCACCAGTGTCGAGACGACACCGGACGCGACGATGCCGACAGCGATGTGGGTGGTGAAATTGGCCATGCGAAACGTCTCCTCATCCCCCGGCGACGCACGGACAAGGAGCCGGATGCTGTTCCAACAAGCTGATTCGACGGCCGCGGTCAGTCCGCGGCTGTCGAGAACCTGTGGATAAGTGGGAGCCGATCGCGACTGGAACAAGGCGGGCCGTCCTGAACGCGGGGTTCAGCCCACGTTCAGGACGGCCACCTATATTGCCCTCCATAGCAACCGGATGCGTCCGTTCGCCGGCTCGTGCTAGAGTTGACGAAGCAACGGATGCTCACGTTGGGAGACGATTGAAATGAAGAGGTTTCTTGCCGCCGGTGTGATCCTGGTGAGCCTCGCGGGCGTGGCCTTTGCCGGTGCTCCGGCCGATCAGCAGGCCTGCAACGCCATGGCCGACAAGCTCGCGGAAGCGGCCGAGAACAAGGCCATGGGCGATCAGCAGATTGCCGAGGTCGGCAGCATGCTGGTGCAGCTCATGTCTCAGTGCGAGGACAACAAGCTCGCCGAGGCCGGCGCCACCGCCGACAAGATCCGTGCGTCCATCGGCGGCTGACACGATCCGTTTCGCAAATCCGATCATGACTTTGGCGCGCCGAGCTCGTGCGGCGGCTCGCAAGTCCGCACCCACTCTGGGGCAGGCACAATGTGCGGACTTGCGAACAATGCGCCGCACTAAGCTTATGAGATTGCTCGTGTCCTTATCGTTCGCGAAGCTCGTAAGCGGGCCCTGCGAGTGGTGACGAGCTTCGCGAACGGGACACGAGCTCAGCGCGATGCCGTTCGGGGGCCGTGCTCGCGCAATAGTGAGTGTGTGAGGGCGGAGGGTTGGCTATGTTGCAGGCCAATCGTCTCATCCTCTCGGAGCCCCGTCCCGTGACCCTCTTTGCCCCTCGCGCGATCGCCGCCGCGACTTTGCTGCTCGGCCTTTTCATCGCGACCTCGGCCTTCGCCGGCGATCCCGATCCGAAGAGCTGGAAGAGCGTGCTCGCCGAGGCCGAGGGGCAGACGGTCGCCTTCAACGCCTGGGGCGGGGAGCCGCGCATCAACGCCTACATCGCCTGGGCGGCGACGGAGGTCGAGAAGCGGTTCGGCGTCAAGGTCGCGCATGTGAAGCTCGCCGACACGGCGGAAGCCGTGCAGCGGGTGCTCGCCGACAAGACGGCCGGCACCGCGAGCGGCGGCGCCGTCGACCTCGTCTGGATCAATGGCGACAACTTCGCCGCGATGAAAAAGAATGGACTTCTGTTCGGACCTTGGGCCGACAACACGCCCAACTATGCCTTGACGTCGCCCGAGACCCACAAGGACATCACGGCCGATTTCACCGTGCCGGTCGAGGGGCTCGAAAGCCCGTGGGGCCGGGCGCAGGTCGTCTTCTATCACGACCTCGAGGTCGTCACCGTGCCGCCGCGCTCGATGACGAGTCTGGCCGCCTGGGCGCGCGCCAATCCCGGCCGCTTCGCCTATCCCAAACCTCCGGATTTTCTCGGCCTCACGTTCCTGAAGCAGACGCTGATCGAGCTCCTGCCCGATCCCGCGCCGCTCTACGCTCCGGTCGAGAAGGCCGATTTCGCGTCGGTGACGAAACCTCTGTGGGACTATTTGGACGCCCTGCATCCGACGCTCTGGCGCGGGGGCAAGGCCTTCCCCGCCAACTCGACCGAGCTGCGCCGGCTGTTCGCCGACAAGGAGACGCGCATCGCCTTCACGTTCAATCCGGGAGATGCGAGTGCCGCCATCGCCAACAACGAGCTCCCGCCGACGGTCGAGAGCTACGTGCTCTCCGGCGGCACGATCGGCAACGTGCACTTCCTCGCCATCCCCTTCAACGCCGCCAACAAGGCGGGCGCCATGGTGCTGGCGAACTTCCTGCTTTCTCCCGAGGCGCAGGCCAAGAAGCTCGATCCCGCCGTCTGGGGCGACCAGACCGTGCTCGACGTCGGCGCCCTCGGCGACAAGGACAAGGCAGCGTTCGATGCCGTCGACGTCGGGCCGGCGACGCTGCGGCCGCAGGCTCTCGGTACCGCGCTCGCCGAGCCCGATCCCTCCTGGGTCAAGGCGCTCGAGGCGGAATGGCTCAAGCGCTACGGCGCGTCGTAAGGCGGGGAGCGGATGCTGCGGCTCGCGGCCAGCGGCGTCATCGTTCTGCTTGCGGGAACGGTGCTCGCGGGGCTCCTCGTCGCGCTGCTGCCGGCACTCGGCTACGCGCCGGTGCTCGGTCACGACACGATCAGCGCCGAGGCCATCGCCGGCCTGCTCGAGGCCCCGGGGCTGACGCGCTCGGTGCTCTTAAGCTTCCTCAGCGGATTGCTGACGGCGGCTGTCTCGCTCGCGATCGTCGTGCTGTTTCTCGCCAGCGGCAGAGGGTCTCGCCTCGAGCGGCTGATCCGGCGCGCGATCTCGCCGCTCCTCGCGGTGCCGCACGCGGCGATGGCGTTCGGCCTCGCCTTCCTCATCGCGCCGTCCGGCATGATCGTGCGCGCGCTCTCGCCCTGGCTGACGGGTTGGAGCGATCCGCCCGATCTCCTGATCGTCAACGATCCCTACGGTCTGTCGATGATGGCCGGGCTCGTGCTGAAGGAGGTGCCGTTCCTCTTGCTCATGAGCCTGGCGGCGCTGCCGCAAGTAAGCGCCCCCGATCGGCTGGCGGTCGCGCGCACCCTCGGCTATCGCCCGGTCACCGCCTGGCTGAAAGCGGTTCTGCCGGCGCTCTACCCGCTGATCCGTCTCCCCGTCTACGCCGTGATCGCCTATGCCTCTTCCGTCGTCGACGTGGCGATGATCCTCGGACCGACCAACCCGCCGCCGCTCGGCGTCGCCGTGCTCAAATGGGCCAACGACCCCGATCTCGACCGGCTGCTCATCGCCGCGGCGGCCGCCTGGCTGCAGCTCGGCGTAACATTTGCCGCGCTGGCGACCTGGCGGAGCGGCGAAGGTTTGGCGATGCGTCTCGGCCGGGCCTGGGTCAGGCGCGGCACGCGGCAAATGGGCGATGCGGTGCTGCGGCGGGCCGGCATCACCCTGATGGGTGCGATCGCCGTCCTCTCCGGTCTCGGCCTCCTCTCGCTCGGGCTGTGGTCCATTGCCGGCTACTGGCGCTTTCCCGATGCGCTTCCGGAGCATGTCACGGCAGCGACGTGGCAAACCGCGCTCGCGGTCATCGGCACGCCACTCGCCAACACGCTCGCCGTCGCCCTCGTCGCGACGGGCGTGTCGATCGCCGCCACCATTGCCGCCCTCGAGCACGAGACGCGGCGCGGCCATCCGGCCGGCCGGCTCGCGCTGACGATCCTCTACCTGCCGCTCATCGTGCCGTCCGTCTCGTTCCTGCTCGGGATTGCGGTGGTGATGAGCTTCTCGGGGCTGAGGCCAGGGCTTGCCGCAGTGATCCTCGGCCATGTGCTGTTCGTCCTGCCCTACTGCTATCTGTCGCTCTCGGAGGCCTATCGCCGCCTGGACCCGCGGTTGGCGGCGCTGGCCCGCACGCTCGGGTCGCGACCAGCCGGTGTGTTCTGGCGCGTGCGTCTGCCACTGCTCGCAACGCCGATCCTGACGGCGGCGGCGGTGGGGTTCGCCGTCAGCGCCGGACAGTATCTGCCGACGCAGCTTTTGGGCGCCGGTCGCGTACCGACGATCACGACGGAGGCCGTCGCGCTTGCGGCTGGCGGTGATCGCCGGACGATCGGTGTTTGGGCGATCTGCCAGGCGTTGCTGCCGGCCGTCGCATTCATGATCGCCATCGGCGTCCCGCACCTCATGTGGCGTCACCGCCGGCTCATGCGCGAGGCCGCCTGATGGCGCACCATCTCGAGCTCGACCGCGTGACCATCGCCCGTGAGGGGCGACAGCTGCTAACCCTTACTACCTCGATCGGTCCGGGCGAGGTCGTCACCGTCATGGGCCCGTCGGGATCGGGAAAGTCGACGCTGCTCGCCTTCGTCGCTGGGCTGCTCGATCCCGCGTTCACGGCCGCCGGACGCGTGCTGCTCGACGGCCGTGACGTCACCCCGCTGCCGGCCGAGTCGCGCCGCATCGGCCTGCTGTTTCAGGATCCGTTGCTGTTCCCGCATCTGTCGGTCGCGTCCAATCTGCTGTTCGGCGTCGGACGTGACGTGCCGGATCGCCGGGACCGCGTGCGCGAGGCTTTGGCCGACGCTGGCCTCCAGGATTTCGGTAGTCGCGACCCGGGCACGCTCTCAGGCGGGCAGAAGGCGCGCGTCGCGCTGCTGCGCGTGCTCCTCTCCGAGCCGCACGCGTTGCTTTTGGACGAGCCGTTCAGCAAGCTCGATACCGCGCTCCGAAACGAGATCCGGTCCTTCGTCCTCGAGCGCGTGCGGGCGGCCGGACTGCCGACGCTCCTCGTCACCCACGATCCCGGCGACGCGGCTGCGGCGGGTGGCCCGATCATCCATATTTCCTCCTGAATTCCTCAACGTTTCCCGTTTGTTAACGGTCGTCTCCGCATCCTTCGCCAGGGCTGGTCCGTTGCTGATTCGGCAACTGGATAGACGGCCCTTTCGAGCGGACGCGGGGACCGAGCCGGCATGTCACGTCGAAGCGCCATGCGCCGGCCTGCTCGTGCGCCGCAGGTTGCATCGGCAAAGCCGCCCCAGAGCCTCGATCCGGCCGACTGGACGGCGTACCGCGCCCAGGCGCATGCCGCACTCGATCTCGCCCTCGACCATGTCGCCAACGCCGCGCAGCGACCCGTCTGGCAGCCGGTTCCCGATCTGATCAAGCAGGCGATCGCCGCGCCGCTCCCGGCGCAGGGCCAGGGTCTCGACAAGACCATCGCGGACACGCAGCGGCTCATTCTCCCCTACACCGTCGGCAATACGCATCCGCGCTTCTTCGGCTGGGTGCATGGCACCGGGACAGCCGGCGGCGTCGTCGCCGAGCTGCTCGCCGCCGCCATGAACGTCAATGCCGGTGGCCGGGACCACGCCGCGGTCTACGTCGAGCGGCAAGTTATCGACTGGGCGAAGGAGATCTTCGGATTTCCCGCCGCGGCCGGCGGCCTCCTCGTCTCCGGCACCTCGATGGCGACGCTCATCGCCCTGACGGCGGCGCGTGATCAAGCGCTCGGGCGCGAGGCGCGCGCGAAAGGCCTCGGCGGACGCAAGCTCGTCGGCTACACCTCGAGCGAGGCGCACGCCTCGATCGGCAAGGCCTTCGAGATGCTGGGTCTCGGCCGCGAGGCGTTGCGCAGCGTGCCCGTCGACGCGGAGCTGCGCCTGGATGTGGCCAAGCTCGCGGAGAGGATCGCGCAGGATCGCGCGAGCGGCCTCGAGCCCTTCGCCGTCATCGCCACGGCCGGCACCGTCAACACGGGGGCCGTCGATCCGCTCGGCGAGATCGCGCGGCTGGCGCAGGCCGAGAAGCTCTGGCTGCACGTCGACGGCGCCTTCGGTGCGCTCGCCAAGCTGTCGCCTGAGATCGCGCCGCTCGTCGCCGGCATCGAGACGGCGGACTCGATCGCCTTCGATTTTCACAAATGGCTGCATGTTCCCTACGACGCCGGCGCCGTGCTCGTGCGCGACGGCAGCCGCCTCAAGGCAAGCTTCTCGACGCGGCCGGACTACCTGCAGGGCACCGAGCGCGGGCTTGCCGCGGGTGAGCCCTGGTTCTGCGAGCTCGGACCGGAGCTCAGCCGGTCGTTCCGCGCCTTCAAGGTGTGGTTCACGCTGAAGGAGCATGGTCTCACGCGCCTGGGCGAGAAGATCGCCGACAACTGCCGCCAGGCCTCGCTTCTCGCGAACATGGTGCGCACGACGCGCCAGCTCGAGCTCATGGCGCCGGTGTCGCTCAATATCGTCTGCTTCCGTTATGCCATGGGCGAGGCGGCGGCGCTCGACAAGCTCAACGCCGATATCGTCGTCGCCCTGCAGGAGAAGGGCATCGCCGCGCCTTCGACGACGAAGCTCGGCGGCAAGCTCGCCATCCGCGTCAATCTCACGAACCATCGCACGACGGATGAGGATCTCCGCATTCTCGTCGATGCCGTGCTGGCCGAAGGTCACGCGCAGACCCTGTCGAAGACGGCGGCGCATCCGGCGCGTCCACCAGCGCAGAGACGCGCGCACGACAGATCGGCGACAGCCAAGGCCGTGAGCCTCGCCACGCGCGCCGATCTCGCGCCCGTCGTCGTCGGCTGCCGCATCCACGCGGGCGATACGGGAAAGCTGCCGTTCCTGGCGACGGCCGGAACGATCACGGTCTCGTCGGCGCTGACGCACGCCGAGCCCAGCCTCGCAGCGTCCCTCAGACACGCAGCCGAGATCGCGCTCTGGCAGCGCCTTGCCGGGCGGCGGACCAGCGCGAGCCTCAAAGCCGCGATCGCCATCGCCGCCTGCCGCGCGACCGCGAGCGACCTCGACACTTGGCCGCGCGCGATGAGAACCGCCGCGCTCGCCGCCCTGCCGGCCTGGCTCGGCGAGGTCTATGCCGCCGTCTCGGCGCCGGATCATTTCACGCGTCTCGGCCTCCTGCTCGGCCGCGGCAGCGCCAACATCCGCCCGCTGCTCGAGATGCAGGGCGTCGAGTCCTCCGAGATTGATCGCATTCTCGCGAGCCCCGCGCTCAGAAGCGAAGCGCTCAATCTCGTCGCGCGGCTGGATGAGGCCGCTCGCTCGGCAGCCAGTATGATCGTCGCAGGTGGCGATCCGCGCATTGCGCTCGACCCCGTGACGGGCGCTAACGGCTACGGCTCGATGCCCAAGCCGGTCGAGGGCGAGCTGAGCTTCGCCTCCTCGACCGCGAGCTCCATGACACCATCGGCCTTCGCGGCGGTCGAGGCGCTGCGCCAGCGGCTCATCGCCGATGCGCTCGCCGGCCGGGCGCCCTCGGGAATCCAGCGCGAGACCGAGGCCATTCGCAACGCGCTCCGCCGCAAGCTCAACCTCGAGCCCGGCGCCGAGATCGTTCTCGCCGCCTCCGGCACGGACACGACCTTCGCAGCGCTGGCGCTCGCCAAGGCCGCCACCGGCACGCCCCTCGTCAGTCTCTTCCTCGCTCCGGACGAGACCGGCTCGGGAATTCCCAAAGCCGCTGCCGGATGCCATTTCCTCGGTGCAACGTCGCTCGGCCACGAGGTTGTTGCCGGAACGCCGGTCGCGGGGCTGGGCGGGGCGGACGTGACGGCCGAGTGGATTGCGATCCGCAAACCCTGGGGCGCACCGCGTCCGGAGTCCGAGATCGACGCCGAGATCGCCGAGCGCGCCGCGAGCATCGTCGCCTCGGGCCGGCGTTGCCTCCTGCACGTGCTCGACGCGGCCAAGACCGGCATCGGCGCGCCGAGCTATGCCGAGGTCGACCGGCTCGCCGAGCGGCACGGCGACAGGCTCACCGTGCTCGTCGATGCGTGTCAGATGCGGTTGTCGTCGCCGGCCGTCGCGTCGATGCTCGGTCGCGGCTGGATGGTCCAGATCACCGGCTCGAAATTCTTCGCCGGCCCGCCATTCTCGGGCGCCCTGCTGGTGCCGCCTGCGATCGCCCGCAAAGCCGCGAAGAGCGCGCTGCCGGCAGGCCTCGCCCTCTACAGCGGCCAGAGCGAATGGTCCGGGCGCTTGGCGCCGGCCGCAGCCGGCCTACCGGACACGCACAATCCCGGCATCCTCGCACGCTGGACCGCTGCGCTCGACGAGATGGCGCGCTTCGAGGCCGTGCCGGAAGCCGACCGGAGCGCGATCCTGACTCGCTTCATGCGCGAGGTGCGGCAGAAGATCGAGATGCGGCCCGAGCTCGGCCTGATCGATGCGCCCATCACCGATAGGACTTCGCTCGAGGCCGGCGAGGGCTGGCCATCGGAGCCGACGATCCTTGCCTTCACGCTCGCGTCCCCGCGGCGGGGCGGGCATCGGCGCCTATCGATGGACGAGTTGAAGCGCGTGCATCGCTGGATGCTCGAAGACCTCTCGGCCGTCCTTCCCGTCACGCCTTCGCCAGCCGAGCAGCGCGCCGCCGCCGCGCGGTGCCACCTCGGCCAGCCGGTGCGCGTTGCGAGCGAAGGTGACCGCGTGATCGGCGCGCTGCGGCTGTGCGGCAGCGCCCGGATCGTGACCGAGACCGCTATGCCGGAGTCTTCCGCCAAGGAGACGACCCGACGGTTGTCGGGCCTCGTCGCCGAAGCGTCCGTCGCCATCGACAAGGCGTGCCTCGTCGCCCGGCACTACGACGTGCTCGCGCGCAGCCTGCCGTTCTGAGACTCAGGCCGAGATCCTGAGGCGCTCGGGCTCCGGCGTCACGGCGGGGCGGGATGCGAGACGGCCTGAGAAAAAGTCGAGGAAAGCCTCGACCTTGGCCGGCATGAACTCGCGGCAGGCGAGCACCGCATAGAGGGCGGAGGGCTCGCCGCCCTGCCAGCCGGGCATGATGCGCACGAGACGGTTGCTCGCCAGCTCCGCATCGACGCTCGCTTGCGGGCAGAGTGCGATGCCGAGGCCGGCCAACGCCGCCTCGCGAATGAGATCCGAGCAGTTCGTGCGCAGCCGGCCGTTGACCCGTACGAGATGGCTGTCCTTCGGCCCGACGAGCCGCCAGTGCTCCTCGTCGGCCTCGCCGAGGCAGGTGTGGTCGCGCAAGTGCTGCGGCTCCGCCGGCGTCCCCTCCTCGTCCAGATAGCTCGGTGCCGCGCACAGGATGCGGGGCAGATCGACCAGATGCCGGTGCTCGAGATCGTCGCCGGGCGGCGGCCCCAGGTGGAGCGCCACATCGATGCCGTCGCGAATGACGTCGGCCGGCTCGTCCGAGACGTTGAAGTCGAGCTCGACCTCCGGGTACTGCCGCGCGAAGCCGGGCAGATGCGGCATCACGAGACGTCTGAGGATCGCGGCCGGTGCGTTGATCTTGAGCCGCCCGGAGGGACGCGCATTGTAGCGCGCGATGAAGTCCTCCGACTCCTCGACCAGACTCAGAATATCCACCACGCGGCGGAAATAGCCTTCGCCGATGTCGGTGAGCGAGAGCTGCCGGGTCGAGCGCTGGAACAGGCGTGCGCCGAGCCGCTCCTCGAGCAGGCTGATGCGCTTGCTCACGACCGCCGGCGAGAGACTCATCTCCCGCCCTGCTGCCGACATGTTTCCGGTGCGCGCAACTCTGGCAAAGATTTCGAGATCCGTCGTATCGGTCATGCTACTCCCCCGAGCTACCACTCTCCCCCGATCGGCGGTCGTATGTGCACCGACGATCCGCTCTCCATAGACTGGTAATTTTGAGTTGTAGTCAAGGTAAAAATAACCATGAGTTGCCGCTCCCCAGCGCCTGAGAGTTTTCCCAGCCTTCCCACGTCGTGAGCAAGCAACCGGCATTCGTCGTGGAAACCATGTTGCGGGCGCGCTATGGAGGGGCGAAGAGCGCAGCGAGGGCAATCGTGGGCAGCATCGAGCGACCGGCACCCGATCCGGCGATCCTCAACGAGCGGGCGCGCATCGTGCGCGACCTCGAGAAGCTCATTGGCAAGGCGAGCGTCATCAGCGACGACGACGGCTGCCGCTCGTTCGAGACGGACGCCCTGACGGCCTATGCGACGCGGCCGCTCGCCGCCGTCCTGCCCGCCTCGACGGAAGAGGTCTCGGCCGTGCTCGCCTATTGCCACGCCAAGGGCGTCAAGGTCGTGCCGCGCGGGGCAGGCACCTCGCTCGCCGGCGGCGCGCTGCCTGTCGAGGACGGCATTGTGCTCGGCCTCGGCCGCATGAGCCGCGTGCTCGACATCGACTACGGCAACCGGGTGGCCCGGGTCGAAGCCGGCATCACAAATTTGGCGATCTCGGAAGCGGTCGGCGCCAGCGGCTTCTTCTATGCGCCCGACCCTTCGAGCCAGCTCGCCTGCACGATCGCGGGCAACATCGCCATGAACTCGGGCGGCGCCCATTGTCTCAAATACGGTGTCACGACCAACAACGTGCTCGGCGTCCGCATCGTGCTCATCGACGGCACGATCGCCGATATCGGCGGTGCGCATCTGGACGCGCCGGGCTACGACCTGCTCGGCCTGATCGTCGGCTCGGAGGGGCAGTTCGGCGTCGTGACCGAGGCGACGGTCCGCATCTTGAGGAAACCCGAAGGCGCGCGGCCCATGCTCGTCGGCTTCCGCTCGAGCGAGGATGCGGGAGCGGCCGTCTCGCGAATCATCGCGCAAGGCATCGTGCCGGTCGCCATCGAGTTCATGGACAAGCCGGCGATCGAGGTGTGCGAGAGCTTCGCGCGCGCAGGCTATCCGCTCGATGTCGAGGCGATGCTCATCATCGAGGTCGAGGGCTCGGAGGCCGAGATCGACGAGACTCTGGGCAAAATCCGCCAGCTCGTCGCCCCGCTCAATCCGACGACCGTCAAGCTCTCGCAGAGCGCCGCCGAATCGGCCGCCATCTGGAAGGGCCGCAAGTCGGCGTTCGGCGCCATCGGCCGCGTCGCCGACTATCTCTGCATGGACGGCACGATCCCGTTGTCGAAGCTGCCCGAGACGCTGACGGCGATCGCGCGCATCTCGGCCAAGTACGGCTTTCGCGCCGCCAACATCTTCCATGCGGGCGACGGCAATCTGCATCCGCTCATCCTCTACGATGCGAACCAGCCGGGGGCCGTCGAGCAGGTCGAGCTGTGCGGCGCCGAGATCCTGAAGCATTGCGTCGCCGTCGGCGGCTGTCTGACCGGCGAGCACGGCGTCGGCATCGAGAAGCGCGACCTCATGAAGATCCAGTTCAGCGCCGTTGATCTCGCCCAGCAGACGCGCATCAAGCGCCTGTTCGATCCCGATTGGCTGCTCAATCCGGGCAAGGTCTTCCCCCTCGACAGCCTCGAGGCAGCGTGAAGGCGCCATCCTGATGCAGACCTTGAGACCCGCCGACGAGCGCGATCTGGCGCATATCCTGAGCGAGGCCGCGCGTGGCCGCCACGCTGTCGAGATCACCGGCGGCGGCACGAAGCGCACCGCCGGCCGGCCGATCGAGGTCGAGGCCGAGGTGTCCTTGCGCAACATCCGCGGCGTCAACTTCTACGAGCCGGCCGAGATGGTGATCTCGGTGCGCGCGGCGACGCCCGTCTCGGGCGTCGAGATCGAGCTCGCCAAGCACAACCAGATGCTGGCCTTCGAGCCGATCGACTTGGGGCCGATGCTCGGCGAGCGGCCGCAATCGGGCACCATCGGCGCGATGGTCGTCACCAACCTCTCGGGCTCGCGGCGGATCACCGGCAGCGCCGTGCGCGATCATGTGCTGGGCTTGCGCGCCGTCAACGGGCGCGGCGAAGCCTTCAAGTCGGGTGGCCGCGTCATGAAGAACGTGACCGGCTACGACCTCTGCCGCGGACTCTCCGGATCGTGGGGCACGCTCGCGGCGTTGACCGAGGTGACGCTGCGCGCGATCCCCAAGCCCGAGGAGACGCGCACGCTGCTGCTCTTCGGCCAGCCCGACGAGATCGCCATCGAGGTGCTGTCGGCGGCGATGGGCACGCCCTACGAGGTGACGGGGGCCGTGCATCTGCACGCTCCCCTCGTCGCGCGCCTGACACATCGCCTGCTCGCCGGCGCCGGCGGGGCGCTGACGGCGCTGCGCATCGAAGGCTTCTCCGCCTCCGTCGCCTACCGCATCGGCAAGCTCAAGGACCTCTTCAGGGCCTATGGCGACATGCTCGAGCTCGAGCACGGCGCCTCGCTCGCCTTCTGGGAGGAGCTCCGGCGCCTGTCCTTCCTCGAAGGCTCCACCGATCCCGTCTGGCGCCTCTCGACGCCGCCCGGCATCGGCCCCAAGGTCGTCGGCGCGATCGGCACCTACATGCCGGTGAAGGCCGCCTACGACTGGTCGGGCGGCCTCGTCTGGCTCGAGGTGCCGGCCTCCGTCGACGCGGGCTCGGCCGACATCCGCCGGGTCATCGCCACCCGCGGCGGGCACGCGACGCTCATCCGCGCCGACGCCGACGCGCGCCGCACGGTGGAGGTGTTCCAGCCGCTCGACCCGCCCGTCCAGCGACTCTCCTACGGGCTGAAACAGAGCTTTGACCCTGCGGGTATTCTCAACCCGCGCCGCATGTATCAAGAATTCTAGAGATGCAAACCCATTTCACGCCCGAGCAGCTGCAAGATCCCGAGCTTCGCGAGGCAAACGCCATTCTCAGGCGTTGCGTGCATTGCGGGCTCTGCACGGCCACCTGCCCGACCTATCTGACGCTGGGCGACGAGCGCGATTCCCCGCGCGGCCGCATCTACATGATCAAGGACATGCTCGAGAGCGGCCGGCCGGCGACGCCCGAGATCCAGACGCATGTCGACCGCTGTCTGTCGTGTCTCTCCTGCATGACGACCTGCCCGAGCGGCGTCGACTACATGCATCTGGTCGACTTGGCCCGTGCCCGCATCGAGACGACGCGGCCGCGCAGCTGGCGCGATCGGCTCGCCCGCGCGCTCGTCGCTCGCACCGTTCCCAATCCGGCCCGCATGCGGCTGGCGCTTATCGCAGCCTTCGCCGGCCGGCCGTTTCGCGCGCTCTTCAGGCGGCTCGGGCTCGCACCCATCGCCGCCATGTTGGATCTCGCGCCGCGCGGCGTCTTCTCGCTCGCGACCTATCGCGCACCGCGCAAGGTCGCGGCGCAGGGCGAGCAACGCGGCCGGGTCATCCTGCTCGCCGGCTGCGCGCAACAGGTGCTGCGCCCCGACATCAACGACGCGACGATCCGGATGCTGACACGGCTGGGCGTCGAGGTCGTCATGGCGCAGGGCGCCGGCTGCTGCGGCTCGCTCGTGCATCACATGGGCCGCACGGACGAGGCACGCGAGCAGGCCGCACGGACGATCGGCGCCTGGATGAAGGTTATCGAGGCGGAGCCGGTCGACGCCATCATCATGAACGCGTCCGGCTGCGGCACCACCGTCAAGGACTACGGTCACATGCTGGCGGGCGAGGCGGGCCTGCAGGATGCGGCCGAGCGCGTCGCGGGTCTCGCCAAGGACGTCACAGAGTATCTCGTGCGTCGCGATCCGGGACCGCCCAGGCAATGGTCGTCGATCCGGGTCGCCTATCACTCGGCGTGCTCCATGCAGCACGGCCAGCGCGTGGTCGACGAGCCCCGGCGGCTGCTCGAGCGGGCGGGGTTCTCTGTCGTGGATATTCCGGAGGGCCACATCTGCTGCGGGTCGGCCGGAAGCTACAACATCCTCCAGCCCGATCTCTCGGCGCAGCTGCTCGTGCGCAAGGCCGGTCACATTGCGGAGGTCGCGCCCGATGTCGTCGCGACCGGCAACATCGGCTGCATCACGCAACTCCAGCGCGCGCTCGACGTGCCGGTCGTGCACACCATCGAGCTCTTGGATTGGGCTTACGGCGGCCCGGTGCCCCGCGGCATGGAGCGCATGGGCTCGCGCGTCAGCGAGGTCCGCGAAGCGAAGATCCCGACGTTGAAGGTGGGGTGAGTGTGGGATTCGTAGGTTGGGTGAGCGCGGCACGCGCGTAACCCAACAGCTGCATCGTCCGCCGCTGTTGGGTTACGCGCGGATCGACAACCCGCATCTCACTGGATTGGGTGCCCGCGCTAACCCAACCTACGTCAACCGGCATATCCCCCTGCGCTTGCGGGGAGGCTGTCGCGAGACCGACGGGTGGGGGTTCTCTTCAACGAAGACTCTGCTGTATCAAATCGCGGAGCCGCCGCTGCGGACGAGATGTTGCGAAGACTGCCATCGAACGGAGTGACCGAGCATGCCGCGCATCAAGGTGGACGATCCCGACACGCTTGCCCCCGACGAGCGGCGCGTGTGGGACATGATCGCGTCGAGCCCGCGCGGCCGCGTCGAGGGGCCGTTGCGCGTCTGGGTGAAGAGCCCGGAGTTTGCCGAGCGGGCGCAGGCCGTCGGCGCCTTCTGCCGGTTCGGCTCGAGCCTACCCGCGCGGCTCTCCGAGCTCGCGATCCTGACGACCGGCGCGCATTGGCAGGCGGGCTTCGAGTGGTACGCGCACCTGCCGCTCGCGATCGCCGGCGGCCTTTCGCCCGAGATCGCCGAGTGCATCCGCAAGGGCGAGACGCCCAAGTTCACGAAGGCCGACGAGGCCGCCGTGCACACCTTCGCGACCGAGCTCATCACGACGAAGCGCGTGAGTGATGCGACCTACGCCGAGACGGTGGCGCAAATCGGCGAGCGGGGGGTGATCGATCTCGTCGGCATCCTCGGCTACTACGCGCTCATTTCGATGACGATCAATGCGTTCGAGGTGGCGCTGCCGGAAGGGGTCGAGGATCCGTTTGGGGATGTGGAGCGGGGTGAGAGGGGCAGCTGATGGCTGCCCCTCTGCTTGCGTTACGGCGTCGGAAAGTCAGCCGGAAGCGCCGACGCGGCCGGGATGTCCGGGTAACGACGACCCTTCATCACGTCTGCGATACGGCCCTGATTGATCTGGAAGTACGCCGCGATCCTTGCGTAGTTGTACTTCAGCATTCGGGCCAGTTTGATGACCGGAACCATGTCTGGCTCGAGAGGTCGATCACGCATGGTAACCTCCTGTGCGTGAATCAGCCCTTGAAGCGGTAGCCGAAGAATGCGAATCTGAGGGTGTTCGATAGCCTGCAGTTCGACATTCCCAGCCTGGAGAGGAGGTGGCACGTGACGCCTCGGCTGCAAGGCGTAGCATCACGAACACGATCAAAGCGACCGCGATCTGAGCACGAATGGCGTTCTCGGACGTCTCCGAGGAAGTGTTGATCTTGAGATGCTGCTTGACCCAGCGGAAGAATAGCTCGACCTGCCAGCGCGCTTTGTAGAGCGCCGCAATGCTCTCGGCCGTCGCGTCGAGATCGCTGGGTCAGCAGGCGCAAGGTCCGCCCCTTGTCGATCGTGACGGTAATCTCGCGCGCAGGCTGACGTCGGCGAGTGGGTTGCGCCGGTTGCCTTTCAATCGCTGGTCGATGGTAACGATCTGGTCGACGGACTGAGCATCGGTTGGAACGCAACGCTTCGACGACGCGCGGACGCGTATTGGTCTTGAGCCGCGTGACGATCCGGCAGCCCGCCCCGTCGAGCCGAGACCACCAGGAAAAAGTCAATATCCAAGGTCGAAGACGTATGTTGCACCAGGCTACCCTACTCGGCAGTGTGTGAGCCATGACGATGTCGTTGATGCGTGCGGGTGATCGCGATGTTGGCTGGTATCGCGCAGCCGGGTGTCGAAGTCGACATGGACTTTCACGAGCGCGCCGTGCGCCTCGTAGTCGGCCCAGGCGAGGATCATTGCTGTCGGTCAGGCGGATGCTGGTCGCATCGACGAGATGGACGGCCTCGCGCATGTGGCGCCTGAAGCCTCGCCCCGCAGACATGGTCATCACCGCGAAGAGGCCGGCGAACACCTTCGCCGGCCGCTTGGCGTTGGCATCGGCAAGCGTGGACCGCGCCGGCTGCGTCACGCCGAGATGATAGAGCCTCGGCGCATGGCTGCCCAACCCCTGTTCGATCTCACGCAGGCTCTGAGCCCCTGAAAGCTGACCGTACATCAGCGCGACGAGCTGGCTTTTGGTCGTCAAAGCCCGGCGCACGCGCCGATCAGCTCCGTGATACGCGACGATCTCGCCGAAATCGGATCCTAAGCACGACCTGCAACAGTTGACGAAACAGGCTATTGTGATGCCGCATGGCGTTGATCCCAATCCGTGTTCGATGAAGCCGGGAAGCTCTCGAATCACAGCTGGACCGCGTCATGCGCACAGTCCACAAAACCGTGAACCGGACAGCCGTGGCACAAGGCCCGGGATGACACCTGTGGGCGAGGTCAGACAGCGGAGAACGCTTCCTGACCACACAGCAGCGGGCAAGCGACGCATGCCTTGCATGGGCGCCCGGGATGACGTCGGGTGGTGGGCTGATCGATGAGACAAAGCCGGCTTATTCCAGGGCCCGTGATCGCCGAGAGCACAGGGTCTCTCCTGTTTGTTGCCCAGACAATCTCGACGACTAGCTTCGACAAGCGCCCCCAATGAAAATGCTGCATCAGCAGCATCCCGTATGAGTTTCCGGATTAGAGAGCCAATGACGCAGTTTTGCCTCGGCTTCAGCTGCTTCCGGTCCAGTCATTGAGCCTTCCGTGACTTCAACTTTGGCGTCCGACAAACTCTGTAAGGAACTTTCGCCAAGCTCCATTCGGTCCGCCCAAGCACAAAACCGACTAGAGATCAAGAACATTTAATGCCCAGACCGATCTCGTGGTCTGCAAATACCTTTCATGAGCCAACACAAGCTCGTTGAATCCGATACTTTTATTGAATGAAAGCACAGAGTCATTTTGCAGAGCTCGCGCCGCCTCCCGTATCCACCTACATGCTTGCTTGCCGTTATCCAATACTTCATATCGTCGCTCCGACCGAAAATTTCGTAGGCGCTGATGAAGACCCAGATAGAATCCGCCAGTCAATTCATCTGTCAAATATGTAAGAAACGTCGATGGAACATAGTCCATCCAGTGCCGCTGCCATATTGAACATAGACCCCTTGCAGAAAAGGGCCGATCCCTTCCGCGGTATCCGCACGAACAATTCCAAGCTCGGAAAATGCCTAATCGGACATCACGACCCCATCTTAGGTCGCCACTCCTTCCATTCCTTCTGGCCTGCATTTTCTTAGGCCTCCATCCAAAAGCATCCGTAACACTCTCTATGCAGCCATTCCATCGCGGCACCCCTGACTTTCCTTGATGGCCGCGTCGTTGCTGCCCACCCCCTTGACCTTTCTGTAATAGTGTAACATTACATCTCCCAGCCCACTCCCGCCCCACGCCCCGGACTCACCGATGCCTCGCCCCAATGTCATTCCCCGCAACGACCAGACCGTGCTCGGGGTGCTCGAGCGGGCGGACCGGCCGTTGTCGGCGTACGACATCCTGGCGGCGCTCAAATCGACCGGCATCAAGGCGCCGAACCAGGTCTATCGGGCGCTCGAAAAGCTCACCCGCCACGGGCAGGTGCATCGAATCGAGGCGCTGAACGCCTTCGTCGCCTGCCATCACGCCCATGCGAGCCGCCCCGGCTTCGTCGTCTGCCGCGATTGCGGCAAGGTCGCCGAGCTCGAGGACGAGAGGCTCGCCGCCATCACCGACAGCGTCAAGCGCTCGGGCTTCGCCATCGAGACCGTGTCGCTCGAAATCCTCGGCCACTGCGCGCGCTGCGCGAAACCGGCGGCCAAGACGCCATGACCGTCCGCCCCATCACGCTGCTGACGGGCTTCCTCGGCGCCGGCAAGACGACGCTCGTCAATCGCCTGCTCGCCGACCCGCGCCACGCGCAGACGGCCGTCATCGTCAACGAGCTCTCCGAGACCGGCATCGACCGCTCGCTGATCGCCGCCGTCAAAGGCCAGGTGATCGAGATGACGACGGGGTGCCTATGCTGCGCGGCGGGCGGCGACGTTACCCACGCGCTGATCGATTTGGCCCGGCGCGCCGAGCACTACGAGATCAATCCGTTCGCGCGCGTCATCATCGAAACGACCGGCCTCGCCGATCCGGCGCCGCTCGTGCCGCAGCTGATGCTCGACGCGCGCCTCGCCCAGCACTATCGCCTGACCTCGATCGCCACCGCGGTCGATGCCGTGCAAGGCGACAGCCAGCTCGAGCGATATACGGAAGCCCGGTCGCAGGTGAAGCTCGCCGATCTCGTGCTGCTGACGAAGTCGGATTTGGCGCTCGATCCCGTCTCCAAGCGCGATGTCGCGAAGCTGATGGACCGTCTCGCGGGGCTCAATCCGGCAGCCGAGGTCGTCGATGTGCACGACGCGGCGACCGACCTCGTCGCGCTGTTCGAGCGCCAGCCCTTGTCGCGCCGGGACGGGGCGGCGGCAGGATGGCTTGGTTTACCGCGCGACGTCGGTGGCGCGGGCCGGAAAGTTGTGGCGCGGCATACGGCGGGTGTCGCCGCGCACACGGTCGAGATCCCGGCGGGCGTACCGGAGCATCTGCTTCTGCGCACCGTTGAAATCCTGCTCGCGACAGCCGCGCCGCGCATCCTGCGTATCAAGGGCCTGGTCGCTGCGAAAGAGCAGCCCGATCGGCCGCTCGTGCTGCACGTGGTCGGCCGCTACTTGAGCGCACCCGTCCGCCTCGATCGTTGGCCCGAGGGCGAGCGGCGCTCGGCGCTGGTCGTCATCACCGATGGTCTCAGCGAGGACGCGATCGCACAAGCCTTCGCCAGCCTCCGAGCGGAGGCCGCCGCATGACCAGCTCCCCACACAGCCACGACCACCGGCATGGCCACGGCGGCCACGCCCACCCGCATGCGCCCGTCAAACGTGTGCGCGCCGCGGACCCGGCGGCTCTCTCCCTCAGTCTCCTCCGCTTCAGCCTCGCCCAGCGGCTCGGTCTGGCGCTGGCGCTCATCGCCGTCATCTGGCTCATGATCGGGAGCGCGCTCGCATGACCGCCACGGCGCTGCGATTCGAGAACGTGACGCTCGGCTACGACGGCCATCCGGCGGTGCATCACCTCTCGGGGCGGGTCGAGGCGGGCGGGCTCATCGCCGTCTGCGGCCCGAACGGCTCCGGCAAGTCGACGCTCCTCAAGGGCATTGTCGGACTCTTGAAGCCGATCGACGGCCGAATCCATCTCGAAGGTTGCCGGCCGCGCGACATCGCCTATCTGCCGCAGCAAGCCGACATCGACCGCGACTTCCCGGCGACCGTCGTCGACCTGCTCTCGCTCGGCCTCATCGACCGGCGCGGCCTGTTCGGATCGATCGGCCGCGACGAGATCGCTCAAATGGCGCGCGCGCTCGAGACCGTCGGCTTGAGCGGCTTCGAGGAGCGGCCCGTCGGCACGCTGTCGGGCGGGCAGCTTCAGCGCGCGCTGTTTGCCCGCGTGCTGCTGCAGGACGCGCGCGTGATCCTGTTGGACGAGCCGTTCAACGCCATCGACCACAAGACGGTCGGCGATCTCGTCGCGCTCGTGAAGCGCTGGCACGGCGAGAGCCGCACGGTCATCGCCGTGCTGCACGACATGGCGCTGGTGCGCGAGCAGTTTCCCCAGACCCTGCTGCTCGCCCGCGAGGTGATCGCCTGGGGCGATACGGGCGAAGCGCTCTCGTCCGAGAACATCCTGAAAGCGCGCCGCATGACGGAAGCCTGGGACGACGACGCGCCCTGGTGCGAGGACGTGGCAGTCGCATGATGAGCCCCTACGAGCTCCTGCTCCAACCCTTCGTCGATTTTCCGTTCATGCAGCGGGCGCTGGCCGGCAGCATCGCGCTCTCGCTCGCGGCATGCCCGATCGGCGTGTTTCTCATGCTGAGGCGCATGAGTTTGGCCGGCGATGCCATGGCGCATGCGATCCTGCCGGGCGCCGCCGCCGGCTTTCTCTTGTTCGGGCTCGAGATCGTGCCGATGACGGCGGGCGGGCTGATCGCGGGACTCGTGGTGGCCCTGTCGGCCGGCGCCGTCTCGCGGCTGACGGTCCAGCGCGAGGACGCGAGCATGGCGGCGCTGTATCTCATGTCACTCGCGCTCGGCGTGCTGCTCGTAAGCATGCGCGGCTCGAGCGTCGATCTCATGCACGTGCTGTTCGGCACCGTGCTCGCGCTCGACAACGATGCGCTGATCCTGATCGGCGGCATTGCGAGCGTGACGCTGCTCGGGCTTGCCGCGATCTGGCGGCCCTTGGTCGCCGAATGCTTCGATCCTGTCTTCCTGCGATCGGTCAACCGCTCTGGGCCGCTCGTGCATCTCTTGTTTCTCATGCTCGTCGTGCTCAACCTGGTCGCCGGCTTCCAGGCCTTGGGCACGCTGCTCTCGGTCGGACTGATGATGCTGCCGGCGGCGGCCGCGCGCTTCTGGACGCGGCGGCTCGAGCTCATGTGCCTGACAGCGATCGTCATCGGCATCGTTTCGAGCGTGGCTGGCCTGATGCTCTCCTATCACTGGAGCCTGCCCTCGGGGCCCGCAATCATCCTGACGGCCGGCGTGGTCTACCTCGCCTCGATGGTGCTCGCCCCCCGTGGCCTGATCGCCGGCCAGCGGCATCCACGAACGCATCGGACAGCATGAGGATGTGGATGTCCCGACACCGCACCGTAGGGCGGACTGAGCCATCGGCGAAGTCCGCCAAGACATCCACGGTGCCTCGGATGGCGGACTTCGCACCCGCTCAGTCCGCCCTACGGGTCGGCATGCTCGTCCTCGCGCTTTTAGCGATGGCCGCGCCGGCGGCGGCCGAGAAGCTCCGCGTCGTCGCGAGCTTCTCGATCCTCGGCGACATGACGGCCCGCATCGGCGGCGACCGGATCGCGCTTTCAACGCTCGTCGGCCCCGGCGGCGACGCACACATCTTCGAGCCCCGGCCGGCGGATGCCGAGACGGTGGCCAAGGCGCAGCTCATGATCGTCAACGGGCTCGGCTTCGAAGGCTGGATCGAGCGGCTCGTCGAGGCGAGCGGCTCCAAGGCCAAGATCGTGGTCGCCACCGATGGCGTCGAGACGATCGCACCGGCGGAGAGCCACGGCGAGGCGCATGCCGAGGACGACCATGACCACGGCGAGATCGATCCGCATGCCTGGCAAAGTGCCGAGAACGCGGTCACGTACGCCGGCAACATCGTGCAGGCGTTGTGTGACACCGATACGGCGAACTGCGAAACCTACAAAGCGAACGCCGCCGCCTATATCGCCGAGCTCGAAGCGCTCGACGCGGAGATTCGGCAGAAGGTCGCGTCGCTCCCTAAGGACCGCCGCACCGTCATCACCGGCCACGACGCCTTCGGCTACTTCGCCCACGCCTATGGCCTGACCTTCCTCGCCCCCGAGGGGGTCTCGACGGAATCGGAAGCCTCCGCCGCGGACGTCGCCAAGCTCATCACGCAAATCAAGGACGACAAGGCGAGCGCGCTCTTCGTCGAGAGCATCGCCGATCCTCGGCTGATCGAGGCGATCGCCCAAGACACCGGCGTCGCCGTCGGCGGGACGCTGTACTCGGACGCCCTCTCGGACACCGGCGGCCCGGCCACGACCTATATCGACATGATGCGCTACAACGCCCGGACGCTAATCGAAGCGCTGGCGGGACGGAGCTAGCAATCGATGCCGGAGATGGTGGACTACAGAAGCGTGCGCACGGCCGAGCTGGCTGACCTCCCCGCTCTCCTCATGCTCTATCGCCACCTCAATCCCGAGATGCCGAGCCTCCCGCCCGGGGAAGCGGAGCGTATCTGGCAAGAGACGCTCGCACGGCCGGGCATGACCGTCCTCGTCGCACCGGTGGGCGAGGAGCTTGCCGCCGCATGCACCCTCATCACCGCGCCGAACCTATTGCGGGGCGGCGCACCGCATGCGTTCATCGAGACTGTCGTCACCCACACGGGCCATCGCCGCCAGGGCTACGGCCAGGCCGTGGTCGCTGCAGCTCTCGCGAAAGCCTGGGCGCTCGGCTGCTATCAGGTCATGTTGCTCACGACGCATACGAACCCCACGGCCCACACATTCTACCGTGCCTGCGGCTTCACGGCCGATCATAAGGCAGGGTTCGTAATCCGGCGGCCGGACTGACGCCCGCAATTTGCCGCCGCGACGAACCGTGCTAGGTGAGACCGGTTGTCGATGTGGAGAGCCTCCGCTTCGCTCAACCCCTCTCCCGCCTGCCGGCCCCCTCTCCCCAAGGGAGAGGGTCGAAAGAAGCGTGGCGCCTGCGACGACGGTCTGCTGTCTCATGCTCGACGAGACAGCTCCCCAGCCGGCCTTCTCCCTTGGGGAGAAGGTGGCCGTCGTGGCGAAGCCACGCTCCGCGTGGACGACCGGATGAGGAGTTGAGCTGAGCACAGGCCATCGCCACCGGCAGGCAAAACGAGGTGCATGATGTCCGAGCTGCTCATCGAGCTGTTCTCCGAGGAAATTCCGGCGCGCATGCAGGCGCGGGCGGCGGAAGACTTGCGGCTGATGGTGACGGAAGGGCTCGCCTCGCAAGGTCTCGCGCAAGGCGAGGCCAAAAGCTTCGCGACGCCGCGCCGGCTGACGCTCGTCGTCGAGGGGTTGAGCCCGCGCTCGGCCGATGTCAGCGAGGAAAAGAAGGGTCCGCGCGTCGGCGCCCCCGACGCCGCCATCCAAGGCTTCCTCAAGGGCGCGGGGCTCGCCGCGATCTCGGACGCCCAAGTCGTCAGCGATCCCAAGAAGGGCGACTACTACGTCGCCCGCATCACCAAGCCGGGCCGCGACGCGTCAGCCATCGTGCCCGAGGTGGTGTCCGAAACGATCGCCAAGTTCAACTGGCCGAAGTCGATGCGGTGGGGCAGTGGACGGATGCGGTGGGTGCGGCCCCTCAAATCTGTCCTCTGCCAGATCGACGGCAAGGCGCTGACTTTGTCGATCGAGGGCGTGGCGTCGAGCTCAGAGACGCGCGGCCATCGCTTCCTTGGGGCCGGCGCGATGCAGCCCGAGGGCTTCGCCGACTATCAGAAGAAGCTCAAGGCGGCGAAGGTCATGCTCGATGCGGAAGAGCGGCGGAAGCTGATCCTCGACAAGGCCCGCAAGGTCGCCCATGCGCACGATTTGGAGCTCGTCGAGGACGAGGCGTTGGCACGCGAGAACGCCGGGCTCGTCGAGTGGCCGTCCGTGCTGATGGGCCGCTTCGACGAGAGCTTCCTATCGGTGCCGGAGGCGGTGCTTTCCACCTCCATGAAGGCGCACCAGAAGTGCTTCTCGCTGCGCGATCCGGAGACCGAGGCGCTGGCGGCGCGCTTCCTGCTCGTCTCGAACCTCGAGGCGCAGGACGGCGGCAAGCAGATCATCGCCGGCAACGAGAAGGTGATCCGCGCGCGTCTTTCGGACGCGAAGTTCTTCTACGACCAGGATCTGAAGCGGCCGATGGACGACATGTGGTCGGCGCTGCACGACATCACCTTCCACGAGAAGCTCGGCAGCCAACATGATCGCGTCGAGCGGATCGCGGCCTTGGCCGAGGCGATCGCGCCGAAGGTCGACGCCGATCCGGTCGATTGCCGGCGCGCGGCGCAGCTCGCCAAGGCCGATCTCGTCTCCGGCGTGGTGGGCGAGTTCCCCGAGCTGCAGGGGCACATGGGGCGCATCTATGCGCTCGCCGCCGGCACGAAGGCAGAAATCGCGGATGCGATCGAGGAGCACTACTGGCCGCGCGGGCAAGGCGACAAGGTGCCGATGGCGCCGGTGTCGATCGCGGTGGCGCTGGCCGACAAGCTCGATCAGCTCGCCGGGTTCTGGGCCATTGGCGAGAAGCCGACAGGGTCGAAGGACCCGTTCGGGTTGCGGCGCGCCGCGCTCGGCGTGATCCGGATCGTGCTGGAGAACGAGTTGCGGCTGCCGCTCGCCGCCGTGCTCGGCGCAGCCGTTACGCGCGCGGGTGGCAAAGTTGCTGGCGATACGACCGCCGACCTCCTCGCCTTCTTCGCCGACCGCCTGAAAGTCCAGCTCCGCGAGCAAGGCGCACGGCACGATCTTGTCGATGCTGTGTTTGCGCTCGGCGGCCAGGACGATCTCCTGATGATCGTTCGCCGCGTGGAAGCGCTCGGAAAATTCCTCGAGACCGACGATGGGAAGAGCCTGCTCGCCGGCACGAAGCGCGCGGCCAACATCCTGCGCATCGAGGAGAAGAAGGACGCCAAGGCCTACAACAAGCCGGCCGACGGCAAGCTGTTGAAGGAGCCGGGCGAGGTGGCCCTCCACACCGCGATCCGCGCGGCGACGGCCGCCGCCCGCGAGGCGATCGGGGCGGAGAATTTCGCCGCCGCCATGGCCGCGATGGCGAAGCTCAGGAAGCCCGTCGATACCTTCTTCGAGGCCGTCACCGTCAACGCGGACGATCCGAAGCTCCGCGAGAACCGGCTCAACCTATTGGCCGAGATCCGCGAGGCGACACGTTCGGTGGCAGATTTCTCGCGGATCGAGGGGTAAGGCTCTTGGTGGGGCGATTGGCGGTCGCCTGCGGCACGGGAACCGGTTGCCGCCTCTCCCCGTAGCGCAAGCGTACGGGGAGAGGGAAGGGTGAGGGGCAGCCGCGAATCGAAATGCGCGCCGAACGCCTCCGGCCGCTGAGCAGGATGTGGCTTCGCGGCAAGATTTTCGTCTGGAGCTGCCCCTCACCCTCCCCTCTCCCCATGAGCACATCGTGCCCATGGGGAGAGGCGGATCAATCGCGGGCATCCTGCCAGGCAGAGGCTGTGGGCGACCTGCCGGTCGCCCCTACACGAAGCACCCCGATCATCTCGCCAGCCGCTCCTTCATCCACTGGCACATCGCGCTCATCTCCGATCGCGCGACCTCGCTGTAGGCGCGGGCCCTGAGAAAGCCGTGGATCGTGCCGTCGGGCACGCGCAGCTCGGTCGCGACGCCCGCCGCCGTCAGCCGTTCCGCATAGTCGAGCGCCTCGTCGAGCAGGATGTCGTGACTGCAGCCGAGCACATAGGCCGGCGCCAGGCCCGCGAACGATGGCAGCCGCATCGGCACGGCATAGGGATCGCTCTGCCGCAAGCGGCCCTGCAGATAGGCGTTGAGATAGTAGATCATGCTGTCGCGCAGGAGGAACGGATCGCGCCCGCTCCGGTAGCTCGGCCGGTCGACGTCGACATCGAGCACCGGATAGATCAGCGCCTGGCCCCGGATCGCCGGCGCACGTCCATCCCGTGCAGCGATCGCGACCGCCGCGGCGAGATTGCCGCCCGCACTATCGCCGGCGACGATGATGCGTGTCCCGTCGACATCGAGATCGCGAGCATGCTCGGCGATCCAGCGCACGACCTCCGCGCAATCGTCGAAGGCGGCCGGATACGGATTCTCCGGCGGCCGGCGGTAGTGCACGCTCACAACCTCGGCGCCGGTCTCGGCCGCCATCACCGCCGTCAGCATCTCGTGGGTTGCGATCGAGCCAGCGACCCAACCGCCGCCGTGGAAGTAGGCGACGACCGGCGGCGTCAGCGCATCCTTCGGCCGGTAGCGGCGGACCGGAATCTCGCGCCCCGGCGCACAGACGAAATCGTCGATGATGTCGATGCCTTCGGGCAGCGGGAGCTTGAACCTCTCTCCGCGAATGGAAAACCAGCGCCGCCGATCATCCGCCGTGACCGGTGCCGGCGCGCCGACCATCTCCTCCTTGAGTGCTGCCACATAGGCGGCGATTCCTGACTCGAGCGGCATCCGATTTCCCTACCCCAAACGTTTCATCAGCTGGCCGAGCTTGAGCAATCCTTCCGGCCACGGCCCGTGTCCCGAGGCGGTGTTGATGTGTCCGGATTGGCCAGCATCGGCGAAGTCGCTGCCCCAGTCGAGGGCCATTTCCTGGGCGCGTTCGAGCGTGACGTAGGGGTCGTTGGCGCTGGCGATGACCATCGAGGGGAACGGTAGCGGCGCTGTCGGCACGGGATGAAAGCCGCCGCCCGTCGAGAGCCAATCGCTGCCCGGCTCGGCCACGCGCTCGAGATCGGGCGGCGCCACGAGGAACGCGCCCGCAACCTTGCCCGGTAGGAGCTGCGGCGCTGCGTGCACCACGGCCGACACGCCACAACTGTGGGCGACGAGCACGACCGGACGCTTCGCTTCGGAAACGGCAGCAACGATCTTTGCCACCCAGTCGGCGCACACGGGCCGATCCCAATCGTCCTGCTCGACGCGCCAGACATGCGGCAGCTTCCGCTCCCACCGCGATTGCCAGTGGTCGGGCCCGGAGTTGGTCCAACCGGGAATGATCAGGATATCGACGTCGGCAACTTTGAGGGGCATGAGTGGACTTTCGGGTCGCGCGGCAAACGACGAGGATCGGATCAGCGCCCCTCAATCGTGGAAGCCCGTCAGGTCGAGCGTCAGCATCTCGCCCATCCAGAGCGTGTGTTTCGTGTGATCGGTAAGCTCGGCGCCGGTTTGGGCATGGACGAAAATGGTGAGCCCATCCCGGTTCAAGAGCAGCCAGGAGACGACGTCGGCGAACTTGTCCGGCGGGATCGTCAGCTGGCAGCTCCAGCGCGGATGCGGGCCGACGTTTTTCTCGTGCATCCGCCCCATCGGGATCGCGAAGGTATCGCGCAGCGTCTCGCACACCCGGCGGGCGCGATCGAGGGTCGCCGCGTCGTAGTACACGTGAGCATGATAGTCCTGGATGGTCGGCACAGGGGGCTCCTATCGGATGCGCGCAGAGGCAAGTGCGAAACCGAGGATGGACCGGAAGCTGGTCGATCGACAAGCTCGTGGCCCGGCGCGGTGGTTCATCCGCATGGCGCCCAAGTGCGCGCGCACGGCATGTTGGGCTCAGCGACGTGAAGGATCATGCGGCGTAGAGGTTATCGTTGGGGGTGTGCCGACCTCAACCCTGCCTGATACCGCGATAGATTTCCGATAGCGGGATGGATACGCCGAGACAGCTCAGGTCCAGCTGCGCATCCCGGCCATTCATCTCGACAGGGGTGGCGGGAAACTCATTCCCGGAAGATCGATGCCAGATCCATACGATCGGCTCGTCTTGGCTCGCGATCACATAGGCCTGCAAGGTCGGAAGTGTCGTATACTCCGCGAGCTTCTCCGTAAAGTCCGTCCCGACCGAGCTCGGCGAAAGAACCTCGACGAGCACGACAACTTTGCGCGCGCGGCGCCCCTCGTCGTCATTGTCCATCGGCTCGACGACGATGTCTGGAAAGCGGATGAAGGTCGAGCCCTCGACACCCAGCCCCGACGCAGTGACGGACCACCGATCGAGATCCAGTCGCTCACTGATCGCGCGCAAGATATTGGCGGCAATTCTTTCATGCGCCTTCGTGACGTTCGTCATCTGCACGACGCGGCCCTCCTTCCACTCGTAGCGCTGCTCTTGGCGGTCGAGCCAAGCGCTGAAGGCGGCCTTGTCGAGCTTCAATCCGAGTGGCGCGTTCATGGGTGACGGTGTCCTTCGGGAGCCAATCTAGCACACCCCCTCAACGCTTGGCAGCGGCTCCCAGCACCCGCACGAAAATCGCGTCCACGTGCTTGAAGTGGAAGCCTGGATCGAACACAGCCTCGAGCTCCTTTGCCGAGAGCTTGGCGGTCACCTCGGAGTCGGCCTTGAGCTCGGTCAGGAAGTCCTTCCCCTCCTCCCAGACCTTCATTGCGTTGCGTTGCACGAGGCGATAGGAATCCTCGCGGCTAACGCCCGCTTGCGTCAACGCCAAGAGCACGCGCTGCGAATGCACGAGGCCGCCGAGCTTGTCCAAGTTGGCCTGCATGCGCTTGGGATACACGACGAGCTTGTCGATGACGCCCGTCATGCGGTGCAGCGCGAAGTCGAGCGTCACCGTCGCGTCCGGCCCGATCATGCGCTCGACGGACGAATGCGAGATGTCGCGCTCGTGCCAGAGCGCCACGTTCTCCATGGCCGGGAGCGCATAGCTGCGCACCATGCGCGCCAAGCCCGTCACGTTCTCTGACAGCACCGGATTGCGCTTGTGCGGCATCGCGGACGAGCCCTTCTGGCCCGGCGAGAAATACTCCTCCGCCTCCAGCACCTCGGTGCGCTGCAGGTGCCGCACCTCGACGGCCAACCGCTCGAGCGAGGACGCGACGACGCCGAGCGTCGCGAAAAACATCGCGTGCCGATCGCGTGGGATCACCTGCGTCGAGATCGGCTCAGGCACGAGCCCGAGCGCCTTGGCGACATCCGCTTCGACGCCGGGGTCCAAATGCGCGAACGTGCCGACCGCGCCCGACAAGGCCGCCGTCGCGACCTCGGCCCGCGCCGCCACCAGCCGCGCCCGGGCCCGCTGGAACTCGGCGTGGTAGGTGAGCAGCTTGAGACCAAGGTCGTCGGCTCGGCGTGAATGCCGTGACTGCGGCCGATGGTGGGGGTGAGCTTGTGCTCGATGGCGCGGCAGGCCAGCGCGGCGAGTAGCGCATCGACATCGGCGATGAGCAGATCGGCGGCCCGCACGAGTTGTACGGCAAGACATGTATCGAGCACGTCGGACGACGTCATGCCCTGGTGCACGAAGCGGGCCTCAGGTCCGACGATCTCGGAGAGATGCGTCAGGAAGGCGATGACGTCATGCTTCGTCTCGCGCTCGATCGCATCGATGCGGGCGACGTCGAATTGTGCGTCGCGGCCCTTGGCCCACACCGCTTCGGCCGCGGCCTTCGGCACGATCCCGCGCGTCGCCATGGCGGTCATCGCATGTGCCTCGATCTCGAACCAGATCCGGAAGCGGGTCTCGGGCGACCAGATGTGCGTCATCTCGGGGCGGGAATAGCGCGGGATCATGGGCGGACCTCGGTTCTTGATGGTGTCTGATTAGCCCCGGCACGCCAGCAAGACCAGAGGGGGCGGCCGCGCTTGCACCGGATCGCAGGAACCCACGGCCGCAGCCCCGCCATATTGGTCCGCGATCATTGAAAATAGACGCATTATCAATGGCTTCGACATTACCCCGGCAACTCGGGCGCCCGGCGATCAACATCTCGCGATAGGGCCGTTTGTCAGCGACTTGTCAGACAAGCGGTCCTAAGCTGCCGCCCGGATCGTGCTGTGGGGGTCGACGAGAACAGGAGTCGACGATGTTTCGTTTCGCAAGAACGCGCATGTGCGGCCTGCTGGCGCTCGGCGTCCTGGCCTACGCCACCGCCGCATCGGCCATCACCATTCCCTCCGGGCCGAGCGAGGAGGTGAAGGCCAAGTGCAAGCAATACGCCGAAGGCACGTCCAAGTGGAAAACGTGCATCAAGAAGAACTCGGCAAGCCTCATGGATGACGACCTCTATTGGGCGGCGAGCGTGCTTGCCGTGAAGGAGGACTTCGCCGGATCCCTCGAGGTGTTGACAGAGGCCCACAACGCCAACGACCCGCGCATCCTCTCGCTGACCGGCTACGCGACCCGCAAGCTCGGCCGCGTCGAGGAAGGCCTGGCCTTCTATCACAAGGCGCTCGCGCTCGATCCGAACCTCGTCGAGACGCGCGAGTATCTGGGCGAGGGCTACCTGCAGCTCGGCAAGCTCGCGGAAGCGCGCAAGGAGCTCGAGGAGATCGCCAAGCGCTGCGGCACGGACTGCGAATCCTATGCCGAGCTCGACACGGCGATCGGCCAATCCGGGCTGATCGAGTAGGCGTCTAGATCGGGTTCAGTTCATGTGGAGTCGAGAACCCGTTCTAGGTTATTGATTTTGGGCACGTTCGTACGGCGAACCGGTTTCCACGTCGCCTGAACGTGCCCTAGGGCGGCCGGTTTTGATGAGCCTGGCCGCCATCCATCCGGGAGGTCACGCATGGCTGCGCGTTCGCTGAGGTGGGCCGGACTCATTCTGGCCCTCGCTGGTCTTCCCGTCACCGATGCGCTGGCCGCCGAGCACAAGCTCACCGGGCCGGAGATCGAGACGCTGCTCACGGACGCAACGGCGAGCGGCGGCAGCGGCGATGCGGCCTACAAGCAGTATTTCGCGGCCGACGGCGCGACAACCTATGTCGGCAGCGAGAACACGCCCTCGCAAGGGAGCTGGCGCGTGACCGGCGATCAGTACTGCTCGGTCTGGCCGCCGGCGAGCACCTGGGGCTGCTACGACGTCGAGGGCGATCCCGCGGCTTCTCCCCCGACCGCCACCTGGATCGGCGAGAACGGCGCGCGGACCCCGGGGACCGTCGTCAAGGGGAACAGGTTGTGAGCCGCCGCTGTCACCGCCCCAGCCTCAGCTTCGGATGCCGGTTGACGTCCTTGTACAGCAGATAGCGGAACTTGCCCGGCCCACCGGCATACACCGCCTGCGGACAGAACGCGCGCAGCCACATGAAGTCGCCCGCCTCGACCTCGACCCAGTCGGTATTGAGCTTGTAGACGGCCTTGCCCTCGAGCACGTAGAGGCCGTGCTCCATGATGTGCGTCTCCTCGAAGGGGATGACGCCGCCGGGCTCCAGCGTCACGATCGTGATGTGCATGTCGTGGCGGAGGTCGGCCGGGTCCATGAAGCGCGTCGTCGCCCAACGCCCTTGCGTGTCCGGCATGGCAAAGGGTGCGATCGTGCGCTCGTCGGCGATGATGACATCCGGCTTGTCGAGACCGTCGACCGCCTCGTAGGCCTTGCGAAACCAGTGGAAGAGAACGTTGGACTTCGTCGCGTTGCGCACGTTCCAGAGCGTCCCCGGAGGCACGTAGGCGAAACCGCCGGGTTGTAGCTCATGCCTCTTGCCCGCGATCGTCAGCGACAGCGTGCCCTCGACGACGAACAGTGCGGCCTCAGCGCCCGGATCGGGCTCCGGCCGCTCGCTGCCGCCGCCGGGCGCGAGCTCCATGATCGTCTGCACGAAGGTCTCGGCGAAGCCCGAGAGCGGCCGCGCCAAAATCCAGCCCCGCGCTTTCTCCCAATGCGGGAACAGGCTCGCGACGATATCGGAGTTGGTGCCGCGCGGGATCACCGCATAGGCCGTCGTGAACACGGCACGCCCGGTCATCAGCGTCGTTTGCGACGGCAGGCCGCCCTTGGGTGCGTAGTAGCTCGACTTCGTCATTCAGCCCCTCCTATTCAACGGCGCTGACGCGATATGATGCGCGCTCGAGCCACGCGGGATTGATCTCGATACCCCAGCCGGGCGCGTCCGGCACCGTCACATGCCCCGCCTCGACGCGATAGGGATCGCCTAAGAACAAGCCGTCCTGCCAGGGATAGTAGTCGAGCCCCTCGATCGAGAGCTCGAGATATTTGCCGGCGTTCGGGATGGCTTTCAGAAAATGCATCGTGCACATGGTGACGAGCGAGAGGTTCGCCGCATGCGGCGTGCACGGGAGGCCCGCGTCCGCCGCCATCGACGCGACCTTCAGCGTCCGTGACAGCCCGCCCATGTACATGACGTCCGGCTGCACGACATCGACGGCCCTGAGCGCGATCATGTACTCCCAATTGACGAGCTCGCAATCCTGCTCGCCGCCGGTGACGTCGATCGAGAGCGCATCGGCGACCTCCTTCGTCTGCCGATACTCCCAATAGGGACACGGCTCCTCGAAGTGGCTGACGCCCTCTTGTTCGAGCAGGCGTCCGACCTCGATCGCACGCTTGGGCGAATAGCAGGAGTTGCCGTCGACGAGCTTGGCGATGCCGGGACCGAGGGCCTTGCACACCGCCGGCACGATTTCCTCCGTCCGCCCCGGCCACTCGTCGCGGTCGCGGCCGGCCTCGGCACCGACGCGGAATTTGAAGGCGTCGAAGCCTTTCTCGTCGCGCAGCTTCACGAAGCGCGCGGCCTCGTCCTTCGGCGTGATGTCGCGCTTCATGGAGGAGGCGTAGGCGCGCAGCTTACCCGGCGTGCCGCCGATGAGCGAGACGACCGGCTTCTGCTCGATCTTGCCGCGCAGATCCCAGATCGCCGTGTCGAGGCCGGCCATGGCGCGGCGGAGATAGGAGCCCGGGTATTTCAGCTCGCGGTCGAAGATGAAGGCGAGATGCCCATCGATGTCGAGCGCGTCCTTGCCGAGAACGTGCGGCGCCACCTGCCTATGGAAGATCTCGGTCGTGATGTCGGCATAGTAGGTCGACATCTGGCCCAAGCCCTGAGCGCCGGTGTCGGTCGTCAACCGCACGAAGCTCACGAACTCCGTGTGAAACGTCTCGAGCTTGGCGATTTTCATGGCGCTCCCGGCGGCTTTCACGAGCGCGTCAGCCGCTCGTTTCGACTGACGTTGCACCGAAACGACGCCTGCGCAAGTTTGCCGTCACCGCCTGCGGGCCTTGAGCCGGTCCGTTTGCACGGCTAATGGAGTGCACGACCTAGGAGCATGGCCGCCATGGGAACAGGTTTCGACTTCTCCGGCGAGAACGTCCTCGTGACGGGCGCGAGCCACGGCATCGGCTACGCGATCGCCAAGGCGTTCGCGGCGGCGCGGGCCGACGTCACGGTTCTCTCATCCACCGCGGACGCTGAAACCGCTGCCAAGGCCATCGGCCGCGAGACGGGCCGGCAGGTCCGCGCCGTCGTCGCCGACATTGCCGACCGCGAGGCCGTCCGCCGCGCTGTCGGTTCGCTCGAGCGCATCGACGTGCTCGTCAACAACGCCGGCCTCGAGCTCATCACGCCGATTGATCAAGAGGGCGACGAGGTCGAGAAGACCTTCGACCGCATCATCGACATCAACATCAAGGGCACCTACTACGTCACCCGCGACGCCCTGAAGAAGATGACGGCGGGCGGACGCATAATCATCACCTCCTCCGTCTGGGGCAAAACGGCCGCGGCCGGATTCTCGGCCTACGCGACGACGAAGCACGCCAACATCGGCTTCATGCGGACGCTGGCGAAGGAGCTCGGCCCGAAGGGTATCCGCGTCAACGCCATTTGCCCCGGCTGGGTCGAAACGCGCGCCGCGATGCGATCGCTCACGCGGCTGTCGGAAGCGGAAGGGCGGCCAGAAGCCGAGATCCTCGACGAGATCGTCGGCGGACAGGCGCTGCCCGGCCTCATGCAACCGGACGACGTGGCGAGCCTCTACATGTTTTTGGCCTCCCCGCTCGCCGCCAACATCACCGGCCAGGCGATCAACGTCGATCGCGGCGAGGTCATGGTGTGACGAGCCACTACGACATCGTCATCGTCGGTGGCGGCATCGTCGGATCGATGACGGCTTACTCTCTCGGCCAGCGCGATGCGACGCTCCGCATCGCCGTGATCGAAGCCGATCCGACCTACGCGAGGGCCTCGACCCCGAAAGCCTCCGGCGTGGTGCGGCATCAGTTCGGCGCACCCGAGAACATCCGCATGTGCGTCGAGAGCAGCAAGTTTTTCGCGAACGCACCGGAGCTGCTCGCGGTCGACGGCGAGCCGGCCCCGATCGGCTGGGGCGAGCGCGGCTATGTCTGGCTCGTGCCGCCGGATCTGATCGAGACCGTCGAGGGGTTGCGGCAGATCCAGATCGCCAATGGCGCGGCCGTCGATTTCCTCGATCGGGCGGCGCTCAAAGCGCGCTGGCCGCAGTTCGAGGTCGAGGCCTTCGGTGGGGGCTTCGCCGGCGCAAAAGGCGCGGGCTGGCTCGATCCCTGGGCGCTATTGCAGGCGACGAAGCGCAAGGCCATCGCACAGGGCGTGACGTTTATCGCCGATCGCGTGACGGGCCTGACGCGAAATGGCCGCCGGATCGAAGCGGTCACGACGGCATCGGGCCGCACCTTGTCTTGCGGCCACGCCGTCAACGCCGCCGGCGCGCTCGGCGCGTCGAAGGTCGCGGCCATGGCCGGCGTGCCGCTGACGATCGAACAGCGCAAGCGCTGCGTCTTCGTCGTCGCCTGCCGCGAGAGCATGCGCCGACTGCCGATGACGGTGCATCCGAAAACCGGCGTCTGGTTCCGGCCCGAGGGGTCAGGGTTCATCTGCGGCGTCGCGCCAAAGCCCGAGGACGATCCCGCCACCGACGACCTGACCGTCGACGACGCGCTCTTCGAGGAGATCATCTGGCCGACCATGGCGGAGATCGTGCCGGCCTTCGAGAGTCTCAAGGTGGTCTCGACCTACTCCTGCTTCTACGACTTCAATCCGCTGGACGAGAACGCGATCCTCGGACCACCGCCCGAGCTCGACAACTTCATGATCGCGACCGGCTTCTCAGGCCATGGCGTCATGCAGGCGCCGGCGACCGGCCGCGCCATCGCCGAGCTCATCCTCGACGGCCGCTACACGACGCTCGACCTCACCCGCTTCGGCTACGACCGCATCACCCGCGGCGAGGCTCTGCCTGAGCCCGCTTGCTTCTGAGCACACGAAGGATCGCCCATGCCCGTCCTCATCGGCAAAGCCGCACAGCCCTGGATCGAGGCAGCCGAGATCGCCCTCTGGCGTGAGATCCCCGTCTCCATCATCGGCGACGAGCTCAACCGGACCTGCGTCATGGCCGGCGGTCTGAAACCGCTCGGCGACGGCGCGCCCTTCGCGGGTCTCGCCCTCACCGTCGACTGCATGGTCGGCGACAACAGCGCGCTGCACTACGCGCTCGTCGAGCTGAAACCGGGCCAGGTCATCGTCGCCGACGGGCGCGGCCACATCGATACGGCGCTCTGGGGCGACATCATGCACGGCTCGGCGAAGGCGCGCGGCGCGGCCGCCGTGGTCATCGACGGGGCCATGCGCGACAAGGCCGAGATCGCGGCGTCGAGCTTGCCGGCCTACGCGCGCGGCGTGGTGCCGCGCGGACCTCATAAAGGTTGGGGCGGCACGGTTCATGCGCCGATCCAGTGCGGCGGCGTTCCCGTCGCGCCGGGCGACCTCATCGTCGGCGACGCGGACGGCATTGCCGTCATCCGTCCCGATCAGATCGCGGGCTTACGTGAGCGCTGCCTGAAACGCATCGCCAAGGAGGCCGACGTCAAAGCCCAGATCCGCGCCGGCAAGACGACGGTCGAGATCTTCAACTTTCCCCCGCCGGAGAGGATCGGGACTTAGACACCCATCCCCACGACCCAGCCGAAGGTCATCGCCGCGCCGATGGTGATGCCGGCGCCGGGATAGGTGCCGCCGAAAGGCGTCGCGGCATCGTTGCCGGCGGCGTAGAGACCGGCGACGACGGAGCCGTCGGCGCGCAGCACGCGGGATCGCGCGTCTGTTCGCAAGCCGATGAAGGTCGAGATATCGCTCGGCACCATGCGGATGGCATAGAACGGGCCGGTGTCGAGGGCCCCAAGCGCCGGGTTCGGCGTGTGTGTCGCATCGCCCGCCGCCCGGTTGTACGCGGTGCGTCCGCGGCCGAATTCCGGATCCTCGCCCCGCCGGGCGGCCTCGTTGAAGGCCGCGACCGTTTGCTCGAGGCCTGCTGCATCCACACCGATTTTGGCCGCGAGCTCGCCGAGCGAAGCGGCCCGCGTGAGATAGCCCGACTTGAGAAACGGCCCCATGCGCCCCGGCGCCGGCGGTACGCGGCCGAGGCCGTATGTCACGACCGCCGGATGATGCGCAACGATCCACGCCTCGACCTCGGGATCGCTGCGGCAGGTCTCGATCATGGCCGGCACGAAACGATGATAGGTCTCGGCCTCGTTGGTGAAACGCCTCCCCCGGCGGTTCACCGAGATGGCACCCGGCTTGCCGCGATCGAGATAGTGCGGATAAGGCACGCGGCTGCCGTCCGGTTGTGGGACGAGCGAGACCGGCGTCCAGGCGCACGGCTCGGCCAAATCGGTGTTGAGCACTGCCCCGGCCGCCTCGGCCAAGGCCAGGCCATCGCCCGTGTTATCCTCAGGCGCCAACCGATAGTGGGCCTTGCCTGCCGCCACCTGCGGATAGAACCGCTGCTTCATCACGTCCGAGTTGGCGAACCCACCGGCGGCGATCAGCACGGATGCGGCCGAGATTTTCGTCTCGATGCCATCGCGCCGCACGATCGCCCCCGTCACCACGCCGTCGCGAACGACGAGGCGTAGCGCCGGCGCCCCCGTCCACACCGGCACGCCTTGATCCATGAGCGTGCGCATCAGCGCCGCGATCAGTGCATTGCCATTGCCGAGCCGTGTGCCTCTGCCGTAGCCCTTGAGGCTGTCGGCGGCATAGCGCGCCGTCATGCCGGCGACGTGGCGCACGGAGGCTGCCGAGGTCTTGAGCTTATAAAGATGTTGAAGGTCGGCTCCGGCGATGCTCATGCCGCCGAAGATGGTCGTCGAGGCCAGCGGACGGCGCAGGCGCTTCAGCTCGGACCCGAGCCGCCGCCCGTCGAACAGGCCAGGTCGCAAGGCTCGGCCGCCCATCTGCGCGCCGTCCACATCGGTGAAATAGTCGAGCGACGTTGGCACCAGCTCGTAGCGCACATGGCTGTTCGCCTCGAGGAAGGCGAGCATGGCAGGCGCGTGCTCGAGATAGGCGTGCGCCCGCGGCCGGTCGAGCTGGTTGCCGACCAGCCTCTCGAGATATCGGAACGCCTTCGCAGGCTCGTCGGCGATGCCGTATCGCACCGCCGCCTCCGACAGCGGCACCCAGATCATACCCTCCGAAAAGGCCGTGGTGCCGCCGTAGACCGGCGCCTTCTCCACGACGAGAACCTTGCGCCCCCGGTGGGCTGCCGTGACGGCTGCCGTCAATCCCGCGGCGCCCGAGCCTATGACGAGAAGATCGCAGTTGATCGGTTGCTGTGTGGCCGCCATGTTCCCCCGCCCTGTACAGACCTCGCCGCATAAGTACGATGCCCAGCGGCTGAGATAAGCTGGAGGTGGTGCGATGATCAAGGTGATGTGGTTTTTGAAGCGGGCAGAGCATCTGACGCTCGCCGAGTTCCGCACGTGGTGGCTCGAGGTGCACGCGCCGATGGTCGAGGAGACGCAACGCCCGCACCTGAAGCGCTATGTCGTGAACATCAAGACCGACACCGACGAGCTTCCCGGAAGACCCAAGACCGACTCCGAGTGGGACGGCATCGCCGAGCAGTGGTTCGCCGATGAGGCAGGGTTCAAAGCCATCTACGGCCGTGCGATCAGCCCCACGCGTGGCGACACGCTCGCTCACACCTCCAAGCTCGAGCGCATCATCGTACGGGAGACGGAGTACGAGACGAAGGGCGGCGCATGAGCACGAGCTCGACCCAACGCACGGCGCTCGTCACCGGCGGCTCCGGCGGCATCGGGCGGGCGGTCGTCGCGCGTCTCATGGCGGACGGCTTTCGCGTCCTCAATCTCGACCGCGTGCCGTTTCCGGGCGAGCAAGCCGGCATCGAGACGATCGCGATCGACATCGCGGACCAGGCGTCCATCGAGCGTGCGTTTGCGGAGGTCGACGCCAAGCTCGATGGTGCGGCACCCGACGTGCTCGTGACGCTCGCAGCCGTCAGCACGGCCGCCCACTTCCTCGACGTAAAGACCGAGGATCTGGACCGGATGCTCACCGTCAACGTGCGCGGAACCTTTCTACTCTGCCAGACGGCGGCGAAGCGCATGCGCGCTAACCGCAAGGGACACATCGTCGTCATCACGTCGGTGGCCGCGGCACAAGCCTGGGCCGGCGAGATGATCTACTGCGCGACGAAGGCCGCGCAATTGTCGCTCGTCCAAGGCATGGCGGTCGAGCTCGCGCCGTTCGGCATCATGGTCAACGCGGTCGGCCCCGGCATCATCGACGTCAAAAGCAAGGGCATGGCCGGGACGCGCGCCGACGAAGCCGTGTACCGCCACGATATCGAACGCACGCCGCTCGGCCGGTTCGGGGCGCCCGAGGAGATCGCGGAAGCCGTGCTGTTCTTGACCCGCTCGACCTGGATGACCGGACAGACGATCTATGTCGACGGCGGCTTCCTCGCCAACGGCCTCGCCTATTTCGGCGAGCGGCAGAGGCGGCTCATCGAGGGTGGCTCGGCGTGAGTGGTGCCAAACGGCGGATCGGCCTCATCGTCAATCCGCTGGCCGGGCTCGGCGGCCGCGTCGGCCTCAAGGGGAGCGACGGCAAAGGCGTCGTCGCCGAGGCGCTGAGGCGGGGGGCGGCACCGGTTGCGGAGGCACGGGCGCAGGCAGCATTGGAGGCGCTCTCGCCCTATCGCGAGCAACTCGAGGTGCTCACGGCTCCAGACCCGATGGGGGCCGATCTCGCGCAGTCGCTCGGGTTCGAAACGGCATCGATCGGCGCGACGTCGCATCCTCCGACCACAGCCGAGGACACGCGGCGCGCCGCGCGCGAGCTCGTCGCCGCCGGGATCGACCTGCTCCTGTTCGCCGGTGGCGACGGCACGGCGCGCGACATCGCCGGCGTCGTGGGCCACGCCGTGCCGATCCTCGGCATCCCGGCCGGCGTGAAGATGCAGTCGGCGGTGTTCGCCGTCACGCCGCGTGCGGCGGGGCTGCTCGTCGCCGCGTGGGTGCGCGATCCATCGCGGATCAGGATCGCCGAGGCCGACGTGCTCGACCTCGACGAGGACGCCGCCCGCGCGGGGCGCATCGAGCCGCGACTGCACGGCACCGCGCGTGTGCTCGTCGAGCGGCGCTTCATGCAAGCGCCGAAGTCGCGTCCGCAGCCGGACGACGTTGTCGTGCTCGCAGGCCTTGCCGATGAGCTCGCCGCCGAGATGGATCGCGGCCGGTTGTACCTGCTCGGCCCAGGCACGACCGTGCGCCATCTGAAGCGCCGGCTCGGCTTCGAGGGCACGCTGCTCGGTGTCGATGCGGTGCGCGACGGCAAGGTCATCGGCATCGATGTCGCCGAGAAAACAATCCTGCAGCTGATCGGCGACGGGGCCGCGACGATCGTCCTCGGCATCACCGGCGGACAGGGTTTCCTGCTCGGACGCGGCAATCAGCAGCTATCGGCCGAGGTGGTGCGGCGCGTGGGGCCCGAGAACATTCTGATCCTCGCCGGGCCCTCCAAGGTCGTGGCACTCGGAGCGGAGCCTCTCCGCGTCGACACTGGCGATCCCGCGCTCGACCAAGCCCTCGCCGGATACCGCCGCGTGCGCACGGCACCGGGGCGGACGGCGATTTTCAAAGTGGCCGGGTCGTAGGTTGGGTTAGCGCAAGGCGCGTAACCCAACACGGACTTGCGCGAGCGGCGTTGGGTTACGCGCGTTCCGCGCTAACTGTGATGTTACAGGAGGTTGTCCATTCGGTTCGGTCCGGAGAGACTGAGGTTGCGAGACTTCAGCGATCACCGGGAGAGCCGAAGACGTCCGACAAGAATGCCCGCCTGACGCCGCGAGGTCGAGAGGGATGGTGCGCGCCGTCGTGGAGCAGGGATTGACCCCAGCCCAGGCCGCGCGCCGCTTCATGACCACCGCCAAGACCGTCAGGACGTGGGGGTGGATCGCCATCGCAAGCAGGGCGTCACCGGCCTCCGCGACCGATCCAGCAGACCCCACTCGTCGCCGCGCCGGACCGCCGCCATATGCCAGGCCGCCGAAACCCTACGTCGGCAGCGCCACACGCAATGCCATATCGCCTCCGCGCTTCGGTCTGTCGCTGGCGACCGTCTCTCGTCTCATGGCAGCACGCGGCCTCGGCCGGCTCGCCGCGATCGAGCCGACTGAACCCTGACCTCGCCATGAGCGCGAAACGCCCGGCGAGCTCATTCCTACACGATATCAAAAAGCTCGGTAAATTCTGAAAACCGGCTTCCGTATCACCGGCTGCAAGACTGGTCACAAGCGCAGCGACGGCGCCGGCTACGAGTTCGCTCACGTCGCCATCGACGATCATCGCGCATCGCACGCATCGATCTGCTACCCGACGAGCAGCGGAAAGCGCCGTCCTCTGCCTGAAAGAATCGTCGCCTATTTCCTCGAGCGCCTCGGCATCCGCGTCGAACGTGTCATGACCGACAACGGCTCTCGTGCTACCGGTCGAGAGCCTTCGCCAATGCCTGCCGCGCACTCGGCATCCGGCACATCATGACAAAGCCCTATACGCCGCAAACCAACGGCAAAGCCGAGCGCTTCATCCAAACCGCGCTGCGCGAATGGGCCTACGCTACCGCTTTCGAAACCTCAGACGAGCGCAAGGCCGCACTGCCGGAATGGCTGCATCGCTACAACTGGCACAGACCACATGCCAGCCTCGACAAAAAACCACCCATCAGCCGAATCCGACTGACCCAGGACAACCTCTTGCAACTCCACAGCTAACCCAACCTACGCATCATACCGGCCATTCCCTGCCCGTCCCCGTCTTGAGAGCAGCCGGGCGAGGTGACAGACTGCGTCTGAGACCGATCACCTTGAGAGGATCCTCCTTGCGCGCCAACGCTCCGACCGCCCATCCCTGGATGGCGAACTCCGTGCCCGAGATCAAAGAGGCGATGCTGGCCGAGATCGGCGCTGCCTCGATCGCCGAGCTGTTCGAGCAGATCCCGGCTGAGCATCGGCTGAAGCGACCCTTGACGCTGCCGCGCCAGCTCGCCTCCGAAACGGAGCTGTCGCGTCACTTGACCGATCTGCTCAAGCGCAACGGCACGGGCGAGGACTATCTCTCGTTCCTCGGCGCGGGTGTCTGGCCACATCATGTGCCGGCGGTCGTCGACGAGATCGTCAACCGCACCGAGTTCGTGACGCCGGTGTGGGGCTCGCCGCAATCCGATCACGGACGCAACCAGGCGTGGTTCGAGTTCAACAGCCAGCTCGGCGAACTGCTCGACATGGAGGTCGTGCAGCTTCCCGTTTACTCCTGGGGCTGCGCCATCGGGCACGCGATCCGCATGGCGTCGCGGATCACCGGGCGGCATCAGGTGCTGCTGCCGCGGCACTCCGACCCCGAGCGCCTTGCCGTCATCCGCACCTATTGCGAGCCGCGCGAGATGGCGCGCCACATCGACGTGGTGCTCGTCGATGCGGACCCCGTGACCGGCCATCTCGACCTCGCCGATTTGAAGAAGAAGCTCTCCAACAAGACGGCGGCCGTCTATTTCGAGAGCCCCGGCTATTTGGGCCTCATTGAGCCTGGCGGCGCCGAAATCGCGGCGCTCGCGCACAAGGTTGGCGCGGAGGTCATCGTCGGCGCGGATCCGGTCTCGCTCGGACTACTGAAGCCACCGGCCCAATACGGCGCCGACATCGTCTGCGGACCGACGCAGCCGCTCGGCGTGCATATGAACTGCGGCGGCGGCGTCGGCGGCTTCATCGCCTCGCGCGACGACGAGCGCTATGTCCGCCAGTACAACGGCTTCCTCGTCTCGATCACCGAGACGCTGGAGCCCGGCCAATTCGGATTCTCCCTCGCCTCCTCCCACCAGACCTCCTACGGCATGCGCGAGGAAGGCCGCGACTGGACGGGGAACTCGACCTATCTCTGGGCGATCGCAGCAGCGGTCTACATGTCGCTGCTCGGGCCGCAAGGCTTCCGCGAGTTGGGCAACCTCATCATCTCGCGATCGCACTATGCGGCGCGGCGGCTCGAAAAGATCAAGGGCGTGCGCATCCCGTTCGCCAGCGGTTTCTTCAAGGAGCTCGTCGTCAACTTCGACGGCACGGGCCGCTCGGTGAAAAAGATCAACCGAAAGCTGCGCGAGAAGCATCTGATCTTCGGCGGCAAGGATCTGTCGAAGGAGATCCCGGCGCTTGGGCAATCGGCGCTCTATTGCGTCACCGAGGTCCACACGCAGGACGATATCGACCGGCTGGCGGATGCGATCGAGGAGGTGCTGTGATGAGCGACGTGAAGCTCCGCCCCTACCACGCCCCCGTCTGGAACGAGCCCGTCATCATGGAGATGGGGGCTGCCGGCCGGCGCGGGCAGATCTATCCGGCGCCCGAGGCTGCTGTGGCCAAAGCGGCCGGCGCGCCCGAAAGCCTCGTGCCGAAGTCCATGCTCCGGGCCGACACTCCGAAGCTGCCGGAGCTGACCGAGCCCGAGGTGCAGCGGCACTATTTGAAGCTCAGCCAGCAGACGCTCGGGATGGTCAACATCTCGCTCTTCGGCACCTGCACGATGAAGTACAATGCGCGCGTCAGCGAAGAGTCGTCGCGCCGCCTCTATGACGTGCACCCGCTCCAGCACGCCAGCACGCTTCAAGGCATCCTTGCCGTCATCCACGGCTTCGACCTGATCCTGCGCGAGCTCTCCGGCATGGATCAATTCGTGTTCCAGGCGGGTGGCGGGGCAGACGCCGCCTACACCCACGCGACCGTCACGCGCGCCTATCACCAGTCACGCGGCGAGCTGGCGCAACGGAACGAGATCATCACCTCGATCCAGGCACATCCGTGCAATTCCGCGACGGCGGCCGCGGCCGGCTTCAAGGTGGTGACTCTGCCGCTCGAGAAGGAAGGCTACCCGTCCGTCGAGGCGTTGAAGGCCGCGCTGTCGCCGCGCACGGCCGCCCTGATGATCGGCAATCCCGACGACATGGGCATCTATAACCCCCACATCACCGAGTGGGTGCGGCTTGTGCACGAGGCGGGCGGCCTCGCCTTCTACGATCATGCGAACTTCAACGGCGTCATGGGCAAGCTGCGCGCCCGCGAGCTCGGCTTCGACGCCTGCATGTACATGCTGCACAAGACGTTCGGCGCGCCCAAGGGCGGCGGCGGTCCGGCGGTCGGGGCCTACGGGTGCTCGCAGGCGCTCGTCCCCTTCATGCCGCGCCCGATCGTCGTCGAGGAGGACGGCCAATACGCGCTCGACCATGGCGATGAGAGGGCCACCGTCCGCGTCCGCGAGTTCTGGGGTAACGTCCCGCAGATCATGAAGGCCTATGCCTGGGCGCGGGCGATGGGAGCGGACGGCATCCACGAGGCCTCCGACCTCTCCGTGCTCGCCAACAATTACATGGACAAGAAGCTCGGCGAGATAAGAGGCCTCTATCGCTCCAACCCCGAGATCGATGCCTGGCGCTTGGAGATGACCCGCTGGGGGCTCGGCCCCCTCAAAGAGGCGACCGGCGTCGGCACGGTCGATGTCGCCAACCGCATGGCCGACTACGGCATCGACCCCTACTGGATGAGCCACGAGCCCTGGGTGGTGCCGGAGCCCTTCACGCCGGAGGCGGGCGAGATGTACTCCAAGGAGGACATCGACACCTGGATCGCCGTCATCGCGGCCATCGCCGAGGAAGCCTACGCCAACCCGGAGCTGGTCAAGACCGCGCCGCACAATCAGGCCATCAAGCAGATCAAGGGCCAGGTGCTGGACGATCCGGCGAAATGGGCCATGACGTGGCGCGCGTATCTGAGGAAGCATCGCAGCGAGGCGCCCCGCCCCGCGGCCAAAGCGAAGGCCAAGCGGAAAACGACGGGCTAGCCTTCCGAGGACGGCGGACAAAGCAATTGACGGGGCCCGCGTTCTGCCGACAAGATCGCGCGCCTTTGTCCGCCGGAGCCGTCGCGTCATCATACGGCAACCGGCAATCAGAACGCGCCTGACCCCACCCAAAGCGGCAGGCCAAAAACGGGAGGAACACATGGTCTTCAAGGTTTCCCGGCGCTCGCTCGGCGCAGCCCTCGGCGGTGGCGCGGTCGCTGCCGGCTTCATCACCTCGGCCAAGGCGAAGACCATGGACGACGTGATCAAGGACGGCGTGCTGCGCGTCGGCATCCATCCCAACTCCCCGCCCTTCTCGGCCCGCGACACGGCCGGCGCCTGGACGGGATTCGACGTCGACATCGCCAACAAGCTCGCCGAGGAATTGAAGATCGCCAAGGTCGAGTTCGTGCCGACCGAGACGGCGCAACGCGTGCCCTTCCTCGTCGCCGACACGATCGACATCTCGCTCGGCGGTCTCACCCGCAACTCCGAGCGTGCCAAGCAGATCGAGTACACCTTCCCGCTCCACACCGAGGTCATGGGCGTCCTGACGACGGACAAGCTCGCGATCACCTCCTACAAGGAGCTCAACGACGCTAAGTACACGCTCGTCGATGTGCGCAGCGCCTGGACGATCGATTGGGCGAAGGAGAACCTCCCGAACGCCAAGATGGAGGTCGTCGACAGCAGCGCCGACGTCGTCCGCGCGATCGCGCAAGGCCGCGCCGACGCGATGGTCGAGATGCTCGACTTCTTCACCGCCTTCACGAAGAACCATGCCGACGTGAAGTGGAAGATCCTCGACGAGAAGATCGATGTGGGTTGGGACGCGATCGGCGTGCAGAAGGGCAACTACGCGCTGCGCGACGTCCTCAACATCGTGCTCTACAAGCTGCACTCCGGCGGCACCGTCGACCAGATCTGGAACAAGGCCTTCGGCTCCGACATGCTGCTCAAGGTGCCGGCACAGCCGTATTTCTGAGACTTGGCCAGCTCATCTAAGATCGAGGCGGGTGTCGAGATGACGCCCGCCTCTTACATGCTAGAGGGGCCCACATAAGATTTGACTCGGGCGGCTCTCCCTCCCCCCTTGAGGGGGAGGGTAGGGTGGGGGCAAATGCAAATGACTCAATCGTCTTGTCTCTCCCCCCATCCCAAGCGCCTAAAGGTTTAGCTTGCGCTAAACCCAAGGCGCTTGGCCTTCCCCCTCACGGGGGGAAGAAGTTAAGACAGGTCGATCATTCTGTTGGTGGGTATTACAGGCACGATTGGAATGAACTACACCTTCCAATTCGGCGTCGCGCTCGACCGGCTGCCCGATCTCGCTCAGGGCGCGATCCTGACGCTCGAGCTCGGGCTGCTCGCCTTCTGGGGCGGCGCGTTGCTCGGGCTCCTGCTCGCCTCGCTCAAGACCTACGGCGGTTTGATCTTGCGGCCGCTCGCCAACGCCTACGTCACCTTCTTCACGAACACGCCGCTGCTCATCCAGATCTATTTCATCTACTGGGGGCTCGGCGACGTCGGCATCCGCTTCGATGCCTTCACGGCGACGCTGATCGGGCTCACGCTCAATACCGGCGCCTATCTGTGCGAGATCATGCGCGCGGGCTTCCTCTCGGTGCGCCGGAGCGAGCTCGAAGCCGCCGAGACGCTCGGTTTCTCGAGGCTCCAGCAGATCTGGCACGTCATCGTGCCCCACATCGCCAAGACGATCTATCCGGCGCTGGCCAACTACGCCGTGATCCTGATGCTCGGCACTTCGATCGCCATGATCTTCGGCGTCGAGGAGCTGTCGGGCCGGGCCTACAACATCGCTTCCGACAATTACCGGCACTTGGAAATGTTCACCGTCGTCGCCGGGTTCTATGTCGTGATGACTCTGATCGCGAGCCTCGCGCTCGCCCTCGTCGGCCGCTGGGCCTTCCGCGTCAAAGCCAGGATCTTCTAGCCCATGACCTGGCTCATCGAGCAGCTGACGAGCTTCTTTGCACCTCAGAACATGATGCTGTTCTGGCAATCGATCGCCATGACGATTTTCTTGACCGCCTTCGGTTTCGGCGTCGGCTTCGTGCTGGCCTTCGGAGTCGCGGCGCTCAGGCAATCGCAGAGCCTGTGGACGCTCCCCTTCCGCATTGTCGTCATCGCCTTTGTCGAGGTCTTCCGGCGCATCCCCTTCCTCGTCATCATCTACCTGGTGCTGTTCTTCAGTGCCGCTTTCGTGAAGGGGGTCACTCTCACCTTCATCGGACTGACGGCGCTCTGCATCTACTCGACCGTCTATCTCTCGGAGATCGTGCGCGGCGGGTTCGAGTCCGTGCCGCGCCAGCAGACGGAAGCCGCCGCCGCCCTCAATTTCTCGCGATGGCAGACGCTCCTCTCGGTGATCGTGCCGCAGTCGATGTCCGTCATCCTGCCGCCCGCCGTCGCCTTCGCGGTCGCGTTCGTGAAAGACACCTCGCTCGTCAGCCAGATCGGTATCTTCGAGCTTGCCTTCCGCGCCAAGGAGATGGTCAACCAGGGCCACTCGGCCTTCTTCACCTACGGGCTCATTGCGCTTATCTATTTCGCCCTGTCCTATCCCTTGACCCGGCTCGGCCGGTGGCTGGAGGCCCGACTTGCATCACCTCGTCGTCAAAAACCTGCACGCGAGCTACGGCCGGCATAAGGTTCTGAACGGCGTCGGCTTCACGCTCGAGAAGGGTGAAGTCGTGGCGCTGATCGGACCGTCCGGCTCGGGCAAATCGACCGTGCTGCGCGCTCTCGTCGGGCTGACGCCACCGTCCGAAGGCGAGGTTTCGATCGCCGGCGAGCGCATCGATTACCGGAGCGGCCGCAGCGTCCGGGCCGCGCGCGACCGCATGGCGATCGTGTTCCAGCAGTACAATCTGTTCCAGAACATGGACGTGATGCGCAACGTGACGATCGCGCCGGTGAAGATCCGCGGCCGTCCGAAGGCGGAGGTCGAGGCGGATGCGGCGCGCCTGCTCGCCAAGGTCGGGCTCGCCGAGAAGCATCACGCTTATCCGGACGAGCTGTCGGGCGGCCAGCAGCAGCGGGTCGCGATCGCGCGGGCCTTGTGCTTGAAGCCCGAGATTCTCCTGCTCGACGAGGTGACGTCGGCGCTCGACCCCGAGCTCGTCACCGAGGTGCTGGACACGATCCGTGGCCTCGCCCGCGACGGCATGACGATGCTGATCGTCAGCCACGAGATGGGCTTCGTGCGCGAGGTCGCGAGCCGCGTCATCCTCATGGACAAGGGCCAGGTCGTCGAGGAAGCCGCACCCGCCGACCTCTTCGACCGCCCGCGCACCGATCGCGCGAAGGAGTTCGTGGGGAAGATCTTGAGGCATTGAGGGGGAAACCACGAGTCATTTGCCCCTGTGCGGCATTCTTACTTGAGCTACAGCATGCACCTGAGAGTTTGGTAAGCGTGAAACCGGATCGCTTTGAGATGATCGGAGAGGCCGGCGCCCTTCTCAGTTGCTGCCGCCCCGATGGTGCAAGCCATCTGAGGCTGCGCTTGTCCGAGATTGGGTTTGTCAGGTCCTGAGTAGTTTGCGTCAAGTTCTGCGATATGGTTCTGGCTCGATCTGATTTTCCTTTGCATCCGTTCTCGGCTGCCGCTCGTGTGGCAACCCTCATCCCTTTCTTGCTCTGCTCGACCAGAAGGTCGGTGTCGAGATAGCGCGCGTTCTCCTGCCAGACGAATGCCGAGTCGCACAGGAAGACCGAGCCCCTCGCCGGCACTTCAAAACATTCCGTCGTCCCACGCAGAAACGCCACTACGTTCGCGTGCCGCACCGCGGAAGCTCGTCGAGCAATCTTGCATCGATAGCCCGTCGTCTATCAGCCCCGCCTCCCCCTTGTGGGGAGGCTGGCGCGGAGCGCCTGGTGGGGGTCCCGTTCAGCAATGCCTCTGCGGCCAGACGAGAATGCCGCGCCGCGTAAAAGGGCCGAGTTCCCCTGGCCGACCCTCAAATCTTCCCTTCATCCACCGCGAAGCACGCGACAACGTTCGCGCCGTGCTGCCTGAGCTCGGGCGTCTCGATGCGGCAGCGATCGAAGGCGTGCGCGCAGCGGGGATTGAAGGCGCAACCATCGGGCGGATGGAACGGCGAAGGCAGCTCGCCTTCCAGGCGAATGCGCTTGCGGCGGGCCTTCGGATCGGCGACCGGCGTCGCCGAGAGCAGCGCCTGTGTGTAGGGATGCCGGGGCTTCGAGAAAATCTGCTTCACCGGCCCCATCTCGACGGCGCGGCCGAGATACATGACCATGACGTCGTCGGCGACGTGGCGCACCACGGACAAGTCGTGGCTTATGAAGACGTAGGTTAATCCCAGCGTCTCCTTCAAATCGGCGAGCAGGTTCAGGATCTGCGCCCGGATCGACACGTCGAGCGCGGAGACTGGCTCATCCAGCACCAGCACCTTGGGTTCCAGCATGAGGGCACGAGCGATCGCGATGCGCTGGCGCTGGCCGCCCGAGAACATGTGCGGATAGCGCTCGTAGTGCTCGGGGCGCAGCCCGACCTTGGCCAGCATGTCGCGCCCCTTCGCCCGCCGCTCCTCGCGCGTCATATCCGTGTTGATCACGAGCGGCTCCTCGAGCGCGCTGCCGATCTTCTGGCGCGGGTTGAGCGAGCCGTAGGGATTTTGGAAGACGATCTGCACGGTCTGCCGCAAGCGCCGGATCGCCCCCGGATCGCCCGCCGAGACATCGCTGCCGTCGATGACGAGCTTTCCCGCGGTCGGCTTCTCGATCATCGTCAGCATGCGCGCGAGCGTGGACTTGCCGCATCCGCTCTCGCCGACGATGGCGAGGGTACGGCCTTGGGCCACATGGAACGTCACGTCCTGCACGGCCTTGAGCACGGCGGGTTTCGCAAACAAGCCACGTGGGACGGTGTAGTGCTGCGAGACGTTCTCGGCCTCGATGACGATACCGGTCATGACGAGGCCTCCGTGACCGCGCCCTGCAGGGGATAGTGGCAGAGCGCCTCGCCGAGATCATGTCCCATGCGCGGCGGCTCGATGGTGCGGCAGGCCTCGCTCGCGAAGCGGCAACGCGGATTGAACAGGCAGCCTTTCGGCCGGTCGTGCAGGCCGGGCACCACGCCCGAGATCGACGGCAGACGCCCGCCTGTGCTTCGCTCGGGCAACGCAGCGAGCAGCGCCGACGTATAAGGATGGCGCGGCGTCTCGAAGAGATCGGCGACGCGCTGCCGCTCGACCTGCTGACCGGCATACTGGACGATCACCCGCTCGGCCGTCTCGGCGACGACGCCCATGTCGTGCGTCACGAGGATGAGCGCCATCCCCGTCTCCTTCTGCAATCCGACGAGGAGATCGAGGATCTGCGCCTGGATCGTCACGTCGAGCGCGGTGGTCGGCTCGTCGGCGATGAGCAACTTCGGCTTGCAGGCGATGGCGATGGCGATCATCACGCGCTGACACATGCCGCCGGACAGCTGGTGCGGAAACTGCTTGAGACGCCGCTCGGGCTCGGGAATGCCCACCGCGCGCAACAGCTCGACGGCGCGCGCCTTCCGTTCCGACCCCTTGAGCCCCATGTGCTCGCGCAGGCTCTCCTCGATCTGGAAGCCGACGGTGAAGCAGGGGTTCAGGCTCGCGATCGGCTCCTGGAAGATCATCGCGATCTCGCGGCCGATGATGCGGCGGCGCTCGGCGGCCGAGATGCCGAGCAGGTTCTTGCCGTCGAAGGTCATGCGATCGGCGGTGACGGTCGCCGTCCACGGCAGCAGGCCCATGACGGCGAGCATGGCAACCGACTTGCCCGAGCCGCTCTCGCCGACGATGGCGAGCACCTCGCCGGGCGAGACCTGGAAATCGCAGCCGTCGACGGCGCGGAACGGCCCGCTAGAGGTCGCGAACGCGACGGTGAGATTTTTCACATCCAGCAGAGCCATGGCTATCTCGCTCTCGGGGTTGCGAGCGAGGCCCGCTCGGCCATCAGCCGCCGCTCGAGCTCGAGTCGCTGCTCGGCGAGGCCTAGGCGCGTGCGGCGTGAATACTTCTCGATCGCCTCGATGGCGATGCGGCCGGCGATGTGCTGATCGCGCACGAGCCCCAGATACTCGGAGAGATACTTGCGCTGCCGCTCACCGTCGAGATTGCGGAAGATCGGATTGCGCATGTCGGCGACCATCGCTTTCGCCTGTGAGGCGAGCCGATAATAGAGCACGACCTCCTGCATGATGTCGGTCGGCAGGATCGAGATGTCGGCCTTGATCGACTGGAAGACGAAATCGGCCTCATCAACGCTCGCGAACGGCATGTTGACCGAGAGCGCATAGGCCTGCTCGTCTGGTGAGATCTGGGTCGCGGTCGCCGCCGTGCCCGACATGATCTCGGCGTGGATCGCGGTCATCAGGTCGAGCTGACGGCGCTTGCGGCGGCGGTTGTCGAGCGCGCGCGGCAGCACGACGGCGAGCAAGCTGCCAATCAGCGTCGCCAGCAGTCCGACGATGACGGCGCCGTCGGGGATCATGTCAGCTCCGCTTGAGCTTGGGATCGAGCGCATCGCGCAGCCCGTCGCCCATGAGGTTGATGGCGAGCACCGTGATAAGGATGGCGAGCCCCGGGAACGCCATGATCCACGGCGCCGCCTGAATGAACTCGCGGCTGTCGGCGAGCATCGCGCCCCATTCGGGCGTAGGCGGTTGAGCGCCGAGGCCGAGGAAGCCCAAGCCCGCCGCTTCGAGGATCGCATCCGAAACGCCGAGCGCCGCCTGCACGATGAGCGGTGGCAGGCAATTGGGCAGCACGGAGGTGAGCATCAGCCGGATCGGCCCGGCCCCCGCGACCCTCGCCGCGATCACGTAGTCCTTCGTGAGCTCCGCCAGCGCGGACGCGCGCACCAAGCGCACATAGCGCGGCAGATAGACGATCGTGACGGCGATGATTGTGTTCGTGAGATTGGGACCGATGACGGCGATGATGAGAATTGCGAGCACGAGCGAGGGGATCGCCACGATCAGATCCATGACGCGGACAATCATCACCTCGACGATGCCGCGCGCGAACGCGGCGACGAGGCCGAGCGCGATGCCGATGACGGCCGATACCAGCATCACGGCGAAGCCGATGAACAGAGAGATGCGCGAGCCGTAGATGATGCGGGACAGCATATCGCGGCCGAGCGCGTCGGTGCCGAGCAGGTGGCTCCAATTGCCTCCGTCGGCCCAGACGGGGGGCAGCTTCGTCTTATCGCGGAACTGCTCGACCGGATCGAAGGGCGCGAGCAGCGGGGCGAACAGCGCCATCAGGATGATGAGGCAGACGAGGATAAGACCAATCACCGCGCCGCGGTTTTCGGAGAACGCGTTCCAGAACGCCCGCATCGGCCCGGGCGGCTTGCGCTCCTTGACGCGCGGAAGGGCCGCCTCAACCATGACGGATCCTCGGATTGATCAGGCCGTACAGCATGTCGACGATGAGGTTGACGAACACGACCAGGCCCGAGATCAGCATGATGCCGCCCTGGAGGGCCGGATAGTCACGCCGGCCGATGCTCTCGATGAGCCACTTGCCGACGCCGGGCCAGGCGAAAATCGTCTCGGTGAGCACCGCGCCGCCGAACAGCGTCGTGATCGAGAGGCCGATCGTCGTCACGACCGGGATGAGCGCGTTGCGCAACGCGTGCTGGCCGATGACACGCCAGGGCGCAAGGCCCTTGGCACGCGCGGTGCGGACATAGTCCTCCTGCAGCACCTCGAGCATGGCGGAGCGGGTCATGCGGGCGATGACGGCGAGCGGCACGGTGCCGAGCACGATCGTCGGCAGGATGAGATAGCGCACGGCGGCGAGGAACGCGCCCTTCTGGTCGGCGCCGACGAAAAAGGCCGTGTCGATCAGCATGAAGCCAGTGGTCGGCTCGAAATAGTACTTGATGGGGTCCATCCGCCCGGAGACCGGCAAGAGGCCGAGCGTGTTCGACATGAAGAGGATCAGGATCAGGCCCCACCAGAAGATCGGCATCGAATAGCCGGTGAGGGCCGCCGTCATGAGCGATTGATCGAAGAAGCCACCTCGCCGGACGGCCGCGACGACGCCGGCCGGAATGCCGAGCAGCACGGCGAACAGGATGGCGCAGAGGGAGAGCTCGAGCGTCGCCGGAAACAGCGTTGCGAACTCGGTGAGCACCTTCTCGTGGCTGATGATGGAGGTGCCGAAATCGCCCGACAGGATCTGTGTCACGTAGTCGTAGAACTGCTTCCAGATCGGCTGATCGAGACCCATCTCGTGGCGCAGCTGCTCGAGCCGCTCCGGCGAGATGCCGCGCTCGCCCTTCCTAACCTCGATCGGATCGCCCGGCACGAGGCGGATCATGATGAACGTCAAGAACATGAGGGCGAAGAAGGTCGGGATCGTGAGGGCCGCCCGGCGCAGGAGGAAGCGGATCATGATGCTGAGCGTCCTGCCGCCGGCCCTGATCTGAGGCGGCCTGCCGCATCGGCCAGCACTGCCGACGAGAGATGACGCGCGAAGGGGCGTGCCCGCATGTCCGGACTTTCGTGAAATGCTCAACTCGCGCGCAGTCTAGATCGGGCCGCGTCCTGATGGAAGCAGGCGTGCGGCAAGCCTCTATTGGTCTTGCAGCCCATGATCTGCGAGCGGCCGCCGGCGCCGGGCCACCGAAGGGAGACGCGTTGTAGAAGCTTGGCCCCGCCTCGAAGCGCGCGCTGCCGGGATGGCCAGGACTTAATCTCCCCGAATCAGTTATACACAGCTAATCCACAGCTTCAGACAAGGACTTATCTCATGTCCGACCGAACCCAGCTGGCCATCGGCCGCAACACGATCTCGGTGCCGAAGCTGACGAAACGGGCGCTCCAGGTGATGTACGCGGTCGTCATCACGGCGGCGATCGCGCTCGTCATCATCATGCTCAACAACGTGCTGACGGCGAAGGGCGGCTGGATGCAGGGCATCACCGCCTGGACGGCGTTCATCCAGCGCTCCGATATCCTCGGCACGATGATCCTGACGGCGCTGGTGACGGTGGCGACGCTCTATTGGCAGCGTGGCAACGGCAAGTAGCGCGCTCGGGGAGCGACTGTCGCGACGGCTGCTCCCGCTACGTGAGAGTGGGCGAGCTGCCGCTCGCGCCTACGGCACGGCGGATGTGGTGAGCTCGTAGGGGCGAGCGGCAGGTCGCCCATCTGTGGCAGCGATATCCTTTGTGGCTGCCTCTCCTCATGCGCACGACGTGCCCGTTGGATAGAGCGTAGGGCGGACTGAGCCTTCGCGAAGTCCGCCGCTATTGACGCGCCGAGAAAACGGCGGGCTTCGCCTTCGACTCGACCCGCCCTACGGCCTTGATCCACACCGCGCGAGGACGACGAGCAATTCGTGGCAATGATCTCCTTTGTGGCGACCTCCTCCTTTTCCCCTCTCCTATACATTGACGCTGCAGCAAGAGGCGGCCGATGCGCAGCTTGAGCGCAGCGCCTGTCCTGGCATTGGGCGAGCTGCCGCTCGCCCTGGCTCAACCCGCCCTACGGCCTTGAGCCACACCGCGCGAGGACGGCGAGCAATTTGTGGCAATGATCTCCCTTTGTGGCGACCTCCTCCTTTCCCTCCTATACATTGACGCTGCAGCAAGAGGCGGCCGATGCGCAGCTTGAGCGCAGCGCCTGTCCTGGCATTGGGCGAGCTGCCGCTCGCCCCTACAGCACGGCGGATGTGGCGAGACCGTAGGGGCGACTTGGCAGGTCGCCCGCCGGTGGCAACGATCTCCCTTGAGGCTGCCCTCACCTCTCTTCCCCGCACTTGCGCTACGGGGAGAGGCGGACAGAGCCGTGCCCGCTTCACGCGTCTAGGACGCGCCGTGCATCCTCCTCTCCCCGTCGCAGCCATTGCTGCGAACGGGGAGAGGGTAGGGTGAGGGGCGGCAAGACCTACAAGCGTTTCATTTCCGCCCGTCATATCCGAAACAATCATATGCAGTTATCCCCCGCCCTCCGCACGCCCATACTACCCTCAGCCCCGTCACGCCAAGGACCCTGGAACGCGCGCTGGTGGATCGGCAGCAGGGAGCGTCGTGGGTGCCGACATAAGCTATCCGGCGCTGACTGCCGCTTGCGATGGGAACCTGACGCAAGCCTACTCTCGCGGCGGATGTCCGCGAGCGGTCCTCGGCAACGGGGGCCACGGCGGCAAGCGAAGCCCACGATGACGGCGGAGTGGTTCCGGCCACATCCGACTGAAACTAGACATGGGCCGGCCACTCCGTCCCCTTGGACTTTTCCCATCCTCTCGGGTCCGGCGCGGACCGCGGAGAGGGCGGAGCGTGGCCGTAAAGGACGGCAGTCGGCAATAGGCAGTCGCGATCGGACTGAACTCGTCGCCTTTCGCTCTTTGACAACTGAATAGACCAAGGCAAGCGGCCACCAGCGGGCAGCGCCGCAGCCGGCGCACTGGCGGCCTCGGCACGTCCTCTCCCCATCGTCATCCCGGCGAAGGCCGGGATCTGACCAACCATCGAGGACACGAGGTATTTCGCCGTGACGAGACGCCGTGCCGTGCCGAGAGCCCGATGGATGCCAGCGTGCGCTGGCAGGACGGAAGTGAGTGAGATGAGCTGAGCAAAAGCACTGCCGACTGCCGACTGCCTACTGCCTACTGCCTACCCTCACAACGGCGTGCCGTCCTTGCGCGTGAATCGGAATTTCCCGTCCGCACCGTAGGCGGCCTTCATGTCGACGTCGGGATAGCTTACCTCGTCGCCCTGCGAGCGGTCGCCGACGACGAGCAACAGCGCATCCTTGTCCGTGTGATTGACGAAACGATGCGCATCGCCGGTGCCGGCCGGAAAGCCCGCACACATGCCGCTGTCGAGCACCTGTTTGCCCGTCGTCGTCTCGAGCGTGACGGGACCTTCGAGCACGTAGACGAACTCGTCCTGCCTCGTATGCGCATGCCGGTAGGACGACTGCCCGCCCGGAATGATCCGCGTCAGGATCACACCGTAATTCTTCAGCCCGGCGAAGTCGCTGATGCGACGGTTGTAACGGTTCTGATTGTCCCGCGTGAAGGGCTCAGGGATAGCCGTCGCGTTGCTCTCGGGCACATCCTTGGGGTCGAACGCCGGTGATTTCGCGCTCATGCCGCCGCCTCCTTGGCACCCCGCGGACGGCGCAGCCGCATCCGCAGCCGATAGCTCTGGAAAGCCTTCTGATAGCCATGCCCCTTGAGCCAGCGGTTCTTGATGTCGGGGATGGATTGCGGCGCGATCGGCAGCACGGCCGTGTCGCCGGTCGCCGCCCATTGGGCGAGCACGCTGCCCCAATAGGTGCCAGGCCCGATGCCGCGACCGTTGAAGCCACCGAGCAGATGGACGTTCGGCATCGGCGCGGCGAGCCAGGGCATGTGGTCGTCCGTCATGTCGAGGATGCCGCTCCAGCCGTGGCTGAACTTGATGTCGCCCAGCGCCGGGAAAAGATCGCGCACCGCTTTCGCCGCCCACGCCTGGCCGCTTCGCTCGGGCGGCAGCCAGCCGAGATTGCCGATGACGAGGCGATGCTCGCGGTTGTAGCGGACGGAGAGCAGCGACGGTTGCGTATCGTAGACGGCCTGCTTCTCAGGCAGGATGCGGGCTCTGAGATTGTGCGAGAGCGGCTCGGTCGCGAACATGAAGTAGCCGGTCGGCACGAAGGCGCGCTCGAGGCCGGGAATGAGCTGCTGATCGTAGGCGCCGGTGACGACGATGGCGCGCCCGGCGCTGACCGAGCCCTGATCGGTTTCGACGCGCACACCCTGGGCCGTCGACTCGATCTTCCTGGCGCGCGAGCCCGTATAGATGCGGGCCCCCGCCTTGGCCGCGGCAGTGGCAAGCCCGCGTACGTAGCCCAAGGGCTCGATAGTGAAGCTGCGGCGATCGACGAGTCCGCCCTTGTACCAGGTCGAGCCCGTTTTCTTGGCGACCTCGGCCGACGAGAGGAGCTCGACCGGCTCGCCCAGCCCCTGCCATTGCCGCACGGTCTCCTTGAGAATCTTCAGAGCCGCGTTCGAGTGCGCGCCCTTGATGATGCCACGGTCGCCGGCATCGCAATCGATCTTGTGCGTGTCGATGAGCTTGCGAACGAGCAAGGGCGAGTTGCCGAGCGCCTTGGCGAAGCCCGGCCCGTGTTTCTCGCCATAGTGCTCGACGATCACGCTCGGATCGACGAACAGGCCGGCGTTGACGAGACCGGCGTTGCGGCCCGAGCCGCCGAAGCCGATCTCGTCGGCCTCGAGCAGCACGACGTCGATGCCCTTCTCGGCGAGGTGCAACGCCGAGGACGTGCCCGAGAAGCCTCCGCCGATGACGACGACCTGGGCTTTGACGTCGCCTTTGAGGGGCGGCGCCTTCGGGGCCGCGGGCGCCGTTTTCATCCAAAGGGCACGATCGAGAGGAAGGTTCTGCATGATGGGCTCATCCCGCGAAGATATTCGGCGGAGACTAGGGTGCGCCGCTTTCGGACGCAACGCGATGGCGCGCAACGCCGCGTCGCGGTGGTGGCATTGCGAGAGCTTGAGCACGTTCAGGCGACGTGGACGCCGGTTCGCCGTGAGAACGCGCTCAAAACCGAGACTCTAGAGCGCTTCTGCGGGCTTGGGCTCCGCGCGCCCCTTGAGCGGCCGCTCGGGCATCTGCGAAAGCAGAAGCAGGGAGACGGCAAGCGAGGCGGCCGAGGCCCAGAACACGGGCGCGAAAGCTGGGCCGAGATTGGCGGCACTGGTCGCATCGGCGGTCGCCGCGCTGCCCGCACCGGCGTGCCTCAGCAACGCGTTGCCGATGCCGGACGCACTGCCGATGGCGCCGATGATGGCGACGCCGATGGCGCTGCCCAGCGCCCTCAAGAACCCGAGCACGCCCGTAGCGACACCCATGTCGCGAGGATCGACGGAGTTCTGGGTCGCAACCGTCGTCACCGGAAACTGCGCGCCGCTGCCGAGGCCGATGACGATGAGCAGCAGCTCGACGCCGATGAAGGGCAGCGTCGCCGCGGAATAGGCCAGCACCGCAAGCGCGATGATGGAGACGGCGAGGCCCGCCACCGGCAGGCGGCGGTAGTGCGCCACATGCGCCATCGTCCGCGCCGCGACATTGGCTCCGACGACGGTTCCGACCATGTAGCCGACGAGCGCGAACCCCGCCGCCGATGCCGACATGCCGTGCACCAGCTCGAGATAGAGCGGAATGTAGACGACGAGGCCGATGAAGGCTGCCATGGCGAAGAACACGCTCGTCGTCGCCCAGAGCACGACCGGATTTTTCAGCACCTCGAGCGGGATCAGCGGCTCGGGCGCGCGCAACAGATGCAGAAGAAAGACGGCGGCGAGCACGGACGCACCAGCGAGCGAGCCGGCGACCTGCAAAGACAGCCACGGCGCGCCCGCCCCGCCGAGAGTCAAGCCCAGCATCAGCAGCACGGTCGCGACGACGATGAGCACGGAGCCGAGGATGTCCAGCCGATGCTCGCGGCGCTGCCAAGGCACGCGTTTCAGGCTTTCGTTCGTCATGGCGACGGCGAATGCGGCCAAGGGCACGTTGAGCCAGAAGATCACGGACCAGTGCAGATGCTCGGCGATCAGGCCGCCGAGCACGGGACCCGCAATGCTGGCGATCGCCCAGGTGCCCGAGATGTAGACGGCGAAGCGCCCGCGCTCCTTGGCGGGAACGAGATCGCCGATGACCGTTTGCGCGAGCGCGATGAGGCCGCCACCGCCGAGCCCCTGCACGGCGCGAGCGACGATCAGCCAGAGCATGGTCGGCGCGAGCGCCGCCGCCACCGAGCCCAGGACGAAGATGGCGATGCCGGCGAGCAGCACCGGGCGCCTGCCGTGGACATCGGCGAGCTTGCCATAGAGCGGCGTCACGGCGGTGGCGGTGAGGAAGTAGGCGGAGACGATCCAAAAGAGATAGGACTCGCCGCCGAGGCTGTGCCCCATCGTGGCGATCGCGGGCGTGACGATCGTCTGGTCGAGCGCCGCGAGCAGCATCGCGATCAACACGCCGACGATGATGCGAACGCGCTGACCGTCGTCGAGGGGCGAGGCCTGAGGTTGCATGATCATCCGCTGCCGAGGGCTCACGATGCGCCGATGGGATATGGCGCTGCGCCGGAAACGGCGCGCGCGCCCGCAAGTTTCAAGTCCCTACCGCAGACGAGCAATGCAGTCGATCTCGATCAGGCAGCCATCGAGCAGCTCTGCGACGCCGACAGTGGTGCGGGCCGGTAGCCTGCCTTTCGGGAAGTAGGAGACATAGACGGCGTTCATGCGCTGAAAGTCCGAGAGGTTGATCATGTAGATGTTGGTCCGCACGACATCCTCGAAGCCGAGCCCGGCCTGGGCGAGCACCCGGCCGAGATTGTCCATCGCCGACTTGGTTTCGAGCGCGATGTCGCCGGAGGGCTTGGGCCGGGACACGTCATCGGTTTCGATCTGGCCGGCGAGAAAGGCGAACCCCGAGGCCAGCGTCAGGTGACTGTAGGCGCCGGCGTTGGTCAGGCCCGGGATGTTCGTATAGGTGATCGCGTCCGCCATTTGCGGGCTCCTGTCGTTACCTCGATTGGGGCATCATCGGGGGCAGGCCGAGGTCCGGCAATGGCGCCGAATGCACCCCTCGGCGCCCCTATTCGCGCATCGAGCCCTGGGGGGGTTCACAACGGTCGAGAAGCTGTTATAAGGACGCCCATCCGGTGGCATCGAGCTACCGGCCGTCCTCCCGGAAACAGGGCATGTCGATGCGCTCGCTGCGCCGGGACAAGGACGTTCTCTGGTGACGCGGGGTGGAGCAGCCCGGTAGCTCGTCAGGCTCATAACCTGAAGGTCGTAGGTTCAAATCCTACCCCCGCAACCACCTTTACCGAACCTGCGTATGCATCGGGGATGCTCCCACCGGGCAGGCCGATCAAATTTACAATGTTCCCAATTAGTTCGATGCTGTAGCCGTGCGCGTCGGTGTTGATATTGATGCGCTCAATCAATCCCCGCAGTATCTCTGCAGCCTCGGCGCGTGCCTCGGGATCACTCAAGGCGACATGCAGGTCAGCCACGGTATCGCGGTACATTTGAGCCAGTCGGGGATGGAACCGAGGCAATGACGGGGGCGCCGCAGAGACAAGCGCCTTCAGCTCGGTCTGGCGCACCTCTAGCTCCAACACTTGGTCTTTCAACCCTGGGGTTCGAAGGCCATCGGCAATCGCATCGTAGAGGCCTTGCAGCTTCTGGCCGATGCGCCTGAGTTCGGCCTCGTCAGCATCGCGACGTCGCTCCTGGGCGGCCCGTTCGCTATTCTGTTCGGCATGGAAGGCCCCGATGAATTCCTGGACGAGTTCGGGTGCCATGAGCCGGGTTTTCAAACCATCCAGAACGACGTCTTCGACAAGGCTCCGCTTAATGGACTTTCGGTGGGCGCAGCCGGCGCCGCTACGGGCGGCCGAGCAGGAAAGGTAATCCTTGCCGACTGCCGCCAGCAATCCGCCGCACGCCCCGCAATGGATCAGCCCAGTCAATAGGTGCTTGGCTCGCCGATGCATCCAGAACTCACTCTTGCGCTGTGATTGTGAACGCGGAGACGAGCCGATCGCGTCCAACCGGCGCTGCACGACATCCCATAGCTCCAGATCGACGATCCTCAACTCGGGAACTCCGGTCACAATCCGCTCCGACTCGGGACGGACACGCGCGACCCGCTTACCGGTGTCGGGATTTCGAACGTAGGTCTGCTTATTCCAGACCAACTTGCCAGCGTAGAGGTCGTTGCGAAGGATCCCAGTTCGACGTGTCGCGTGACCGCGAATTGTCGTGTCGCGCCACGCTTTGCCGTTTGGCCCGATGATTCCTGATGCATTGAGAGCCTGAGCGATGGCGCGCGGAGACTTGCCATTGGCGAAGTCGGCAAAGATGCGTCGAACTATGACAGCTTCGGCCGGATTAACTTCCCGAAGACCGCGGATCGGCTCGCCCCGCTCGTCACGCTGGCGGACCACGTCGTAACCGTAAGCCCGCCCTCCCCCGCTCTTGCCCTGCCGCACACGCCCTTCCAAGCCCCGGTGTGTCTTGATTGCGAGGTCTTTCAGAAAGAGGGCGTTCATCGTTCCTTTGAGGCCGACATGTAGCTCGGAAATCTCCCCTTCGGCTCGAGTGACGATGCCGATACCAAGAAAGCTCAACAGCTTGTAGAGCCCGGCTGTTGCCTCCTGGTCGCGAGAGAGCCGGTCGAGACCCTCGGCGACCACAAATTCAAACGCGTGGTTGCGAGCGTCAGCAATCAGCCGCTGGTAATCCGGCCGCAGTGTCGTCGCGCCGGACAGAGCGCGATCGGTATAGATGCCCGACGCCGCCCAGCCTTGGTTCTCGACAAGCTTGAGGCAGTTGCGAACCTGATCCTCGATCGACGCTTCACGTTGCCCTTCCGAGCTGAAGCGCGCGTAGATGGCTGCCCTTTTCATTTTGGTCTTTTCCGTGAAGAACGGCGTGCTTTCTCACGCCCTTGGGCGATGACCTTCGTGTAGTTTCTGCCCGCTTCGAGCGTGCGTGCGAGGTTGTAGTATCTCTCCGTCGTAGCGAAGCTGCGATGACCGAGAATGAGCGCCGCCATGCGAACGTTCTCGGGGTCATGAATGGCGATCGATGTGGCAACGCAGTCGCGGAACAAGTGGGGATTGATCGATTTTCCAAAGGCCTCCTGCGTGCGCGCCACAATCTGCAGCTGGATCGAGTGGGCGGCCTGCGGTGTAAACCGATAGCTCAGCCAGAGACGACTGCCCGTATAGCGACTACCCGCCAGGAGGGGCCGGTACTCTTCCAAATATCGGACCAGCGCCGGCACGAGTTGCTGTGGGAATGGCACCTCGACGGGTTGCCTGGTCTTGGTCTCATCACGGGACAAGACCAGCCACCAGGCGCCATCAACCCGCACGACATGTTTGCCGATTTCGAGGCTTGCGAAGTTGCGCTTTCTGAACGGTCGAAGAGCAAGCAACGCAATCTGTAGTCCGTCTCTGAACAGTGAGGCGTTTTTCCTCACCTCGGGTCGAATGCGATTGTCCGCGGCCGTCATGAGGTTGTAGCCGAGCTCCACGAGGTCGGCAGGATCCTGCAGTCGCGCCCTCTTCCGAGTCGTGACAGGCGCGGCCCTCAGATTGCGAATAGCGGCTCTCAGAGCCGAGCGGTCCGAAGCGGGTGAGATGACCGCCAGGGCTCGTTCAAGAGAGATGATCCGCTTGGCAACGGTGGTGGGGCTCAAGCACGCCGTCATGCTCGAAACATAGGAGCGAAGAACGTCACTCGTCCATCGAGCAGCCGGATCGTGCTGACCGCGCAATTGCCCCTGTTGATCGAGCCAACGCAGGGCGTCCCCATAGTCTTCGGCGATGGTCTCTACGGTCGTCGGCCGCCAGTCGGCAGCAACGCTAGCGATCTCGAACAATGCATCCGTGCCCGCCCGCTGCCACTGCTCGCGATCGTGCTCAGGCCACATCCGCAGCGGAAGACACGCGCGTGGCTTAGTCATCTGTCTTCCTCGCCGTCGCCCGATTTGGCCCGATCAACCGGGCCCGGCGCTTCGCGACATGATCGTCGTAATGGCGGATGGCGTCCGCAGCCTCCATGCCGGCATAGAAGCGGATGGTCGTCTCGATGGACTTGTGCCCCAACAGTTGCCGGACGACCTCGTGCCCGCCCGGATTCGCTTTGAGATAGATGAAGCCTGCCAGATGCCGGAACTGGTGTGCCGTCAGTCGGACCCCAACTTCACGCTCCACCATGTCCGCGATCTGCTTGCTGAGCAGCGAGCCACCCTTGTGCGTCTCGCCCTCGCCAGGAAACAGATAGCGTGAGGGCACGCGCTCGAGGCGGGGGCGAACATGCTTCAAATAGCTGTCGAGCAGGTCCACGGTCGTAGCCGGCAGCTCGAATTCGATAACGACGTCGTTCTTCACATCTGTCTGCGGGAAGTGCAAAGTGACCCGGCGCGCTCGCCCCGACCCCTGAAATATCAGGTTCTCGTCCAACGTAATCGACATCAGATTTTTACAGCGCACGGGCGAGACGGTCAGCAGTTCTATGGCCAGGGAGATTTGCAATTCAACGGCATCGCTCACCTTTAGGTCACGCAGCTTGCCCCGGTAACGCTGCCGGATGCGTTCCGGCAGTGAGAGAAAGCGATCGACAAGGCGATCGTCCTGGAACACCCGCAAGGTCGATCGGTTCTTGTCCGTCATGCCATGGCGGCCAGGGTCGAGATTCTTGCGAATGGCCTTGAGCTGCTCGAGATGCTCTCTCTGTACGCCGACCCAATGTTGCGCCAGCGTGCACAGCAATTTCGCCGCCTGATGGATGTGAGCGCTCTTCTTTTTGCCCCGGCGTTCGTAGATGAACTGAAGCGCGAGCTTGGCGTGATCAACCTCGAGAAGAGCCCGAATGCTGTCGAGCTTGGCTCGATCGCATCCCTGGTGGACGAGTGCCGACGCCAAAGCCCGCAGCATCCCGACCCTGGACTCGGCACTGATCGGTTTGATCGGCTTGCGGCTCGTGGGGTTCAGGGGGTCGGGGCTGACTGACGCTTCCACCATCGCATCCACATCTAACTTCAGCGACGCCGGGAAGGCTGTCCAGGCCAAGGCGTAGTCATTGCGACGATGTTTTACTGGGGCGCGAAAGGGGGGCCAGGATGCGGAGAACTTGCCTGCCCGATTCCAGGCACGAACGGCATCAAGAAAGGCTTCTCGCGGCCGGGACTTACCGCTGAATTCATCTAGCTCTCGCTCGTAACGGCTGAAGGTCGCCCCATCGACGACGTCAGGTTCGACACCTCGTCGGGAGCAAAACCGTGCGAAGGGCCGCAGCGCGACGCCACATGGTCGGGGAGACAGCAGCGCCTCCCATTCCGTCGAAAGCGGTGCACCCGATCGGCTCGGCAGCCGCGGCACTTTGGCCTGATCAAGCGACCTCAAGGTCAAGCTTTTCACGTTTTTCCAACGGCCAGGCGACAAGCCGTGACGCGCAGGAGCAATGCTCTCCAACACACGGCGCACCGCTTTTACATCGCACGGAATCGTCGATAGGGAGCGGTTGCTCACCTTCGCTATCGTGCGCAAAGCCGATGCCATGCCTTGCCGCTGTCGAGCTGTTATCTCGGCGGAATGCAGAACGACATTGAGCACGTCTGCAAGGGTCGCGACCGGCGGCGGCGAATCCGGCTCGACACTTCCATCTCGTGACGCTCTTCGATATGCCATGACATGACTCGTTACGACTGCATTGCCCAGGATATGAAATTCGTTACTTGAATATACCAGTAATCGCTTGGATTACTGTTGTATTGCAATAACGAGACGATAGAATCAATATGTCATTCAATGACACGTGATGCCACGAATGCCCTATCGTTCGGACCGTCGTTCGAAGGCCTCTAGATCCGCCTTTGCAATCCTCACTGCGCGCCCAAAGCGATGCACGTGAAGCAGCCCGCAATTGATCCACCGGTAGACGCTCCGAACTGAGACCTTCAGTCGAACCGCCACTTCCTTCACAGAGAACCAAACTTCAACTTCAGGTTTCAAGATCATCTCGCGGTGCCTCTTGGTCATCGGCGTTGGTTCGGCTCTGGTGCTTTCGAGCCGCCAGCCTGGCCAGCAAACGGACGAGCGCGCGGAGCGCGTCAACGCTCGTCGCGTTCGGTTGGGTCGGTCTTTCCGGGCTGTCGGTTGCCGACATCTGAGGCCGAACAGGTTTGATCAACCGCAACCGACGAGCCGGTTGCAGTGCGCATCGGGCTCACGAAAAGGAGGAGACGTCAGCGCCTCGAGAGGACTATTCGGGCATGGAGGCGACGTCTGCGGAATCAATTGGCTGTTTTTTGCGCAGTACGGGATCGACGCCTAATTGTGAACCGAGGGAGGGGAGGGCGACCGAGCTATCGATTCCGGATTCCACTCACTCAAGTCATACTTCCGTTTGATTTCTTCACAAACGGCCATAAATGCGACGGCTCTGCGCCCCACCCTTCGATCGACCGCATGGTCGTAAGCTGCGGCTATCATATGATGGAGGGCTCGTTCGGCGCCGACCGTAGGTCTCCCTCGGCATCTCAGTGCCACCGGCCCGTCAATCGCTCCCCATAGGAGTTCGAGTGCAAGGACCTGCTCGTGCACGGATTGGAAACGGATCGGATCGACGACCTCACAGGACCCAAACGTTGACGCCAAATCGTCGGGAAGTTCCGTTGACAGCTCGACAGTCCGAAATCGGAGATACTCTCGCGCTGATGGGGAGACGCCTGCCAGCGCTCTGCTGAGATCTTCGAGGCGTGCGTGAAATTTCCCGGGCCTCCAAGTCTTGTGACTGCGAAGTTTCAGACATCGCTCTACCCGCTTCTTGAGAATCTCCAGCTCTGCCTCGATCTGTTTCAGTGTTTTCCAGTTTTTAGAGGCTCGGTAAGAGCAGACTATTTTCTCAACTTGGCCGGCGAAGCAGGACTGATGTTCTAAGGGTATCTCGCCTAACCGGCCAAGCTCTCGCGCGAACTCTTCGAAGTCGTCTGCCACGGTCTGTCCTAACGTTACGAAACCGAGCGCTGGCTCCACCAGCAAAGGCAACGACACCTTGCAGCACAATCCGCATGGCGCTGAAGACGCCGGATGATCATTGATCGGAGGGCTGGCCGACCGGCCGGATCCCTGACGCCTTGGACTGGGCTGAAGCCTGACAGAAGAGGTTCATGGAGCGTGTCATCGCCGTTGCCGAAGCGGCGCGGAGCTGCGCGCGGCGGAGAGAAGCGGAGGAAACGGCGGTCGGGGCCCACGATGCCGAGATCGTGTCTACTGGGTACATCCGCTAACATCCGCAGCGCAGTACGGTTCGACTGACACACCAGGGCAACAGTAGGGAGTTTCGTCGGGGCAGTATGCACCGCTCCCGGTAGGACATTCTGCACCCGCAACCCGCACACCGTCTAGCTTAGGAGACATGGGCGGATTGGCTTCGTCCCAATTCAGAGAGGCCACTTGGTGTGAGCTACCGCCTCGTCCCTTGGCCCATGGTCTCTCGAAGGAAACAAACAGCCCGAGCACTGCAATGGCAGCCAGCAAAGCAACCCGTGACATAGACTCCTCCATCGTTCATCTGCCGGACTGACCGGCCCCCATCGAGTAGTATGGCCCAATGCTAATTCATGGGTGGCTGTTGTGCCATCTTCACGTGCGGGAGCATCGGGCGGTCCCCGTCAATGCTGATCACGTCAACCCGCTCGGTCGCCGAGGAGGGGCACGGTGTTCGTCGATCCGGCGGTCGCCACCGCGATCCTTGACCGGCTCTTGCACGACAGCCACGTGCTGACGATCCGAGGCGATAGCTACCTGCTGCGCGCCAAGCGTCGCAGCGGCCTGATCAAGCCGCACGCCGGTGACGGCCTTACGGTCGGCTGCGCCTCCCTCCACGCCGTCACCGGCGCCCAACATCACCGGGGACTCTCATGAAGCGCTTCATCGAAGGATTGGATCGCAGACAGACAAGCCTCTTGCCGGCCTGAATCGACGATACATCGACGACGATAATCCCGTGCGGGCCATGAAGCTTTCGTCAAGATGCTGGATCTGGCAGGGACCTCGGCCTTTGCTGCCGTGGGCGTGAGCTTCTTGTTACAGACGCGATGACTGAGATCTTTTTTCGCCGAGCGAGAGTAATGTTTATTTCGGTTCCGCTGACGCTCCAAACAGATAGCCGACGCTGCGGACAGTACGAACGGGGTCGATCTCGCGACCACGAATGAGTGCCCTGCGAAGCCGGCCAATATGCACGTCGACCGTTCTCTCATCGATAGACGTGTCGCTCCCCCAAACACCTTCGAGCAATTGTTCTCGAGATAGAACACGGCCCGATCGCTCCATGAAAAACTCGAGCAAGCGGTATTCAGTCGGCCCCATTCGCACGTTGCGGCCGCTTCGCGTTACCTGATGCGCCATACGATCCAGACGAATGTCACCAACCTCGATCACATCGGCAATTCGCTCGGGATGCGCACGGCGGATGAGCGCCTTCACGCGTGCCATCAGCTCCGGCACCGAGAACGGTTTCAAGACATAATCGTCGGCACCGGTGGACAGGCCACGAACCCGGTCCGACTCCTCAACGCGCGCTGTCAGCATCAGGATTGGGACCGCGCGCGTAGGTTCCGAGGCACGGAAACGACGGCAGAGCTCGATTCCGGAAACACCGGGCAGCATCCAGTCGAGCAGGATGAGATCGGGCTTCTCCTCGGCGGCCGCGACCTCGGCCTCGTCGCCAGCGCTCGCCACGGCGACTTCGAAACCTTCGGACTTGAGATTGTAGGTGAGGAGCTCGACGAGCGCGTCCTCGTCATCGACGACCAACACCTTCGCAGTCATTGCGAGCTCCACGAACCTTTGATCGGGTCGGACTCGAATGGGGTCGAGCTCGTCACATCGCCTTTCGGCCGGTCGTCGGCGAGCGCCGTGCCCTTCACTAGGTAATGGACGGTCTCGGCGATGTTGGTTGTGTGATCGCCGATGCGCTCGATGTTCTTGGCCACGAACAGCAGCTGCGTGCACAGCCCGATGTTGCGCGGATCTTCCATCATGTAGGTCAGCAGCTCACGGAACACGGAATTGTACATGGCGTCTATCTGCGCATCCGACCGCCAGACCGCGAGAGCCTTCTCGGCATCGCGCTGCGTGAAGGCGTCTAGCACATCCTTCAGCTGCCGCATGGCGAGCTCCACCATGTGGCCGAGCCCGGCCATTAGCGAGCGCGGATGCTGCTCGCTGGCGACGGCGAGCGCCCGCTTGGCCAAGTTCTTAGCGAGATCGCCGATCCGCTCGAGATCGTTCGACACGCGCATTGCCGCCATGATTTGTCTCAGATCGATCGCCATCGGCTGGCGCTTGGCGATGGCCGCGATGGCGCGCTCCTCGATCTCGCGATTGTAGGTGTCGACCATCTGGTCGCTCGCGATCACGCGCTCGGCACGCGCCGGGTCACGCTTCGCGAGCGCATCGAAGCCGTTGGCGAGCAGCTGCTCGGTCATCCCGCCCATGTGCGAGATCTTGCTGTCCAGATCGCGCAGCTCCGACTCGTAGGAGGAAACGATGTGGGATGTGGGTGTCATAATGCCTCGTCCTAGCCGAACCGGCCGGTGATGTAGTCCTGCGTGCGCTTGTCGAGCGGATTTGTGAAAATATGCTCGGTCTCGCCTTCCTCGACGAGATTGCCGAGATGGAAGAATGCCGTGCGCTGCGATACGCGGGCCGCCTGCTGCATGGAGTGCGTCACGATGATGATCGTGAAGTTCTGCCTAAGCTCGTCGATCAGCTCCTCGATGCGGGCGGTGGCGATCGGATCGAGCGCCGAGCAGGGCTCGTCCATCAGAATGACCTCGGGCCCGACGGCGATCGCGCGCGCGATGCAAAGCCGCTGCTGCTGGCCACCTGACAGGCTCGTACCCGGGTCGGTAAGCCGGTCCTTGACCTCCTCGAGGAGGCCGGCACGCTTCAAGCTCGAGGTGACGATCTCGTCGAGATCGGCCTTGGACTGGGCCGTGCCGTGGATGCGGGGCCCGTAGGCGACGTTCTCGTAGATCGATTTCGGAAACGGGTTGGGTTTCTGAAACACCATGCCGACGCGGGCGCGCAACTGCACGACATCAAGGCTCGGATCGTAGATATCCTGCCCGTCAATCGTTGTCTTCCCATCGACATGGCAATTCGGGATGGTGTCGTTCATGCGGTTGATACAGCGCAGGAACGTCGACTTGCCACAGCCGGACGGGCCGATGAACGCCATCACCGACTTCGCTGGAATATCGACCGATACGTCCTTGAGCGCGTGCTTGGCGCCATAGTGGACGTTGACGTTGCGGGAGACGACTTTGGACGTCCCGGCACCATTGTCAGTCGTGGACGTCATGACCTTCATATCCATGATGGGATCCTTTACCAGCGCCGCTCGAAGCGTTTTCTGAGCAGGATCGCCAGGCCGTTCATCACGAACAGGAAGGCGAGCAGCACGAGGATCGCTGCCGCCGTCTTGGCCTGGAAGCCGAGCTCGGGCAGGTCGGACCAGAGGAAGATCTGGACCGGCAAGACCGTGGACGGGCTCGTCACCGCCGTCGGCACGTCGACGATGAAGGCGATCATGCCGATCATGAGGAGCGGCGCCGTCTCGCCGAGGGCATGCGCCATGCCGATGATCGTGCCGGTGAGAATGCCCGGCATCGCCAGCGGCAGCACGTGGTGGAAGACCGCTTGCTGCTTGGAGGCGCCGATGCCGAGGGCCGCCTCGCGGATCGACGGCGGGACGGCCTTCAACGCCGCGCGGCTCGCGATGATGATCGTCGGCAGAACGAGGAGCGACAGCACGAGACCGCCGACCAGCGGCGAGGACGGCGGGATTCCGAAGAAGCCGATGAAGACCGCGAGGCCCAGCAGGCCGAAGACGATCGACGGCACCGCCGCGAGATTGCTGATATTCACCTCGACCAGATCCGTCAGCCGGTTCTTGGGCGCGAACTCCTCGAGATAAATCGCCGCCATGACGCCGATGGGCAAGCAGATCGCGAGCGTCACCAGCATCGTCAGCGCCGAGCCGGTGAGCGAGGAGAGGATGCCGGCGAGCTCCGCCTCGCGGCTGTCGCCCGAGGTGAAGAAGCCCCAATTGAAACCCGTTTCAATGGCCCCCGTCTGTCGCAGCGCTTCGAGGTAGGCGATCTGAGAGTCGGTGATCTTGCGGCTCTCCTCGGGCGTGTCGACGACGAGCATCGACCATTGGCCCGAGAGAGAAGCAGCTGACGATTTGAGCGGCAGCAGCGTCTCGCCTTCGACAAAGTTGGCACCGACGGTCGCAGCCTTGATCATGCCGCCGTCGAGCGCGACGAATAGAGAAGGCGTCGTCGCGTCGAGCGCCTCCGAGCCGGACGTCGCCTTCGCCCGATCGAGCTTTTCCTTCGCCTTGGCCGAAAGCGTCGCGATCTGGCCTTCGAGTGCGGCCACATCCGCCTTGAGCTTATCGGCTGCGGCGCCGGCCGCGGCCTTCGCGAGTTGGTCCTTGTATTCAGTCAGCCGGGCCGATGCGGCATCGGCCTCGCGCTGCGCCGTCTCGCTGTCGCGCAAGAGCGTCGCTCGGAGCGTTGTCAGCTCCGTGCCGAGAACATCGGCATCGAAGTCGATCCGAACTGCTCCGCTCGTCGCCGATGGCGTCGCCTTGGCCGTGCCCGGCAGTGTGCGCGTGCCAGCCGAGACGCCGCGCACGTAGAGGTCGGCGTCACTGGAAAGCTGCAGCTCAGTCGGCACCGTCGTGCCGATCAGCGACGGATCGGCCATCACTTTTGCGCGCAGATCATCCGTCGCGCCGGTCGACAACAGGCTCTGGATCACCTTGCGCGACTTGCGATCCTTCGCCGCCTCCGGGAACACGGCGAACAACGCCTCGCGGGCGGCCTTGTCGAAGTCGCCGGTGGCGATGACGGTCGGGTCTTTCGAGCCTGCCGGATCAATGAGGTCGGCCTTGACCGGCACATCGACGTTGAGATGCGAGACCGTCGCCGCCGGCAGCGCCTTGATGACGATGTCGGCGACGAGCACGACCACGAATAGGGCCGAGAACAGGATGGCCGCCAATCCATAGGCCTTGAACCGTGCCTCACGCGCGTAGCGGCGCTTCAAGTGGCGTGCCGCTTTGTCCGATGTCACGTCGATGGTGCGGATCGGCGAACTGCTGATGGTCGCGTCAGTCATATTGCTCTCGATACCTGCGCACGATCCTGAGCGCGATGACGTTCAAGATCAGCGTGAAAAAGAACAGGACGAGGCCGAGCGCGAAGGCCGACAGCGTCTTGACGCTGTCGAACTCCTGGTCGCCGACGAGCAGCGTCTTGATCTGGACGGTGATGGTCGTCACCGCGGCGAGCGGGTTGAAGGTCAGGTTACCGGCGAGGCCCGCGGCCATGACGACGATCATCGTCTCGCCGACGGCGCGGCTGATCGCCAGCATGAAGGCCGAGACGATGCCGGGCAGCGCGGCCGGGAGCACGACGCGCGAGATCGTCTCGGACTTCGTCGCTCCCATCGCGAGCGAGCCGTCGCGCAGCGACTGCGGCACGGCATTGATGACGTCGTCCGAGAGCGACGACACGAACGGAATGATCATCACGCCCATGACGAGGCCGGCGGCAAGCGCTGACTCCGACGCGACATCGAGGCCGATCGACCCGCCCAGGCTGCGGATCAGCGGCGCGACCGTCAGCGCGCCGAAGAAGCCGAAGACGACCGTCGGCACGCCCGCCAGGATCTCGAGCATGGGCTTGGCCCAAGCGCGCAGGCGCTTGGAGGCATATTCCGACATGTAGATCGCGGCGAGCAGGCCGATGGGGCCCGCGACGGTCATGGCGATGAGGGTGATGAGGGTCGTACCGGCAAACAGCGGCACGGCGCCGAACGCGCCGGATTGGCCGACCTGATCCTCCCTCAGCGCGATCTGCGGCGACCACTGCAGGCCGAACAGGAAATCCTGGATCGGATATTTGCCGAAGAATCGCAAAGACTCGAACAGCACCGACAGCACGATGCCGATGGTCGTCAGCACCGCGACGGCGGAGGAGGCGGCCAACGCCAGCAGCACGAGCCGCTCGACGTGAGTGCGCGCCCGCAAGCGCGTCGATTGCTGGCTTCGACACCAGAAGTAGCCGAGTGCGGCAAGACCGAGCCCGAGGCCTAAGCGCTCCCAGCCGCTAGCCGTCCGTAGTGCTTGCATGGCTTCGGCAGCCGTTTTGATTTCAGGCTTGGGCTGGGCGGCCGTGTTGCCCTCGATCACGTTGGCGATCTCGCGCAGGACGGTCGCGCGCTGCAATGCGTCGGCCGGCTGCATGGCGGCGGGAAGCGACGCCAGCGCCCGCGCCTCGATGAGCTTCGGCGCCGCCGCGCTCCAGACCACGAACACGAGCGCCATGGGAACCGCGACGGCCGACGCGAGAAACCAGCCGTGGTAGGCCGGAAGCGAGTGAACGAGTCTGCCGTCCGAGCGAAGCGCTGCGCCACGCTGCGACCCGGCGGCATATGCGATGAGGGCCAAGGCCGCGAGCGCGAAGAGATAGATCGACGCCATGACTTGCCCCGCAGGCCTTCCTGGTCGGACCGGCAGTGCGCCAAGACCGGCGCAACCGCCCAAAATCGAGAGATGAGCGCGGCCGGCCTCGTCGGCCGACCGCGCCGTCTCGGCTTACTTCACCTCGGTCAGAGCCGGCAGATCCTTGCCAGCGGCCATGGTCTTCTCGGCCATGTCCTTGGGCAGCGGGATCAGACCCTTGCCGGCGAGGTAGCCTTCCTCGCCCATGGCCTTGTCCGACGTGTACTCGGCGATGAACTCGGCCATGCCGGGGATGACGCCGATGTGCTGCTTCTTCACGTAGACGAAGAGCGGACGCGACACCTTGTAGTCACCCGACGCGATCGCCTCGAAAGACGGCGTCTTGCCATCGACCTCGGCACCCTTGATCTTGGCCGTGTTCTCCTCGAGGAAGGAGTAGCCGAAGATGCCGACGGCCTGCGGATTGGCCTCGAGCTTCTGGACGATCAGATTGTCGTTCTCGCCGGCGTCGATATAGGCGCCGTCCTCACGCAGCGACTTCCAAACCTTCTCGAAAGCCTTGGCGTCGTCCTTCTTCAGCTTGGCGAGCATCTCGGTCTTCTCGCCACCCTTCTCCATGACGAGCTCGAGGAAGGCGTCGCGCGTGCCCGAGGTCGGCGGGGGACCGAGCACCTCGATCTTCTCGTCGGGAAGCGAAGCGTCGACGTCCTTCCAAGTCTTGTTCGGATTCGCGACGAGCTTACCGTCGACGACGACCTCCTTGGCGAGGGCGCGGAAGATCTGATCCTTGGTGAGCTTCAGATCGGGACCGTTCTTGGCGTTGGCGAGCACGATGCCGTCGAAGCCAATCTTCAGCTCGACGACGTCCTTGACGCCGTTCTTCTGGCAGTCCTCGAACTCGGCCTTTTTGATCGGGCGCGAGGCGTTCGCAAAATCAGGGAAGTCGGGGCCGACGCCGCCGCAGAAGGCCTTGAGGCCGCCGCCGGTGCCGGTCGACTCGACCACCGGGGTCTGGAATTTGCCACCCTTGCCGAACGTCTCGGCGACAGCGGTCGTGAACGGATACACCGTCGACGAGCCGACGATCTTGATTTGATCGCGGGCTTCAGCCCCGCTGGCGGCGCCCAACAAGGCAACCATGGCGGCAGCAAGTGGTAGCGTACGCTTCATCAGCCTCTCCCTCACACGAGCCACACAGCATGGCCCTCGGTGCCCACCTTCTAGCTTTGGATCACAAAACTCGTATGACAGATCAGCTCATTGATTTTTTGCGCATTTACTCGACATGACAACTGTCGCATCCCGTTGCTCATCGCTCGGCGGCTTCTGCAATCGCGTGGTGAGTTCCAAAGTTCTGGGAGGCCGTCGCACAAATCCGAACGTGCGCGATGCGTGCTCGCGATCGTAATCGCGCGAGATTCGAAGGGCCAAAATGGATTGTTTGACCAAGCGCCAGGAGATCGGGTTGGCCGGAGCTAACGTCTCGTCGATGTGGGCTTATCCGGCCACGACCAGTCGATACCCCACGTCATAGGCGTCGAGTGTCAACAGCTCAGGATAACGGCGCGACCACGCTCCGGTGTCCAGATCGTGTTTCAGGGCGAGCAAGCCTGTCTCGATGCCATCGAGGGTCCAGAACGAAGAGCTGCCCGATCGAATGTGAGGGTCAAGATAGGCCTCAGGGCGACGCCAATAGGCGTAAAGAAATCCGTCGACGCAATCGTGAGGGACAACCACAGGCATGATTCTGATCGGTTGGCCGAGCCACACTTCATAGTCGGAAAGCTTCGGCATGATCTGCTCGTCGAGCGCAGCGAGCTGGGGAAGGTAGTCCGTCAGCCATGGCCGATGCGCAGGATCGAACGTCAAGAGCACGATCGGTCCGCGCGTCACTCGCCTTATCTCGCGCAATCCTGCCGCCTTGTCAGCCCAATGATGAATGGTGAGAATCGCCATCGCGGCATCGAAGCTCTTGTCTGGGAATGGCAGATCGCCAGCGCTGGCCTGAATCGCCCTAGCGGCGTCTGGCCTACGCTTCTTGATCATCTCGGCAGACGGCTCGACGGCAACTAGGTTCCGTCCGGAGGGTTCATATGAGCCGGTACCTGCGCCGACGTTGACAATGGATTGAGCTGACCCGAGCGCGGCCTCGATGACCTGAGCGATGCGCGGATCTGGCCGGCGAAGGTCGGCATAGGTCTTGCCGATGGTGTCGTATTTCACACTCATACGTCGGGACCGGATTGATGATGTTGGGCAGCCTCGTCCGACCAAAGTCGCGAGATCATTGTCAGTGCGAGCGCACCGCCCAAACACTGAGCGACGATGAAGGCAGGAGCGCTCGAAACGGCGATCCCGGCAAACGTGTCCGTGAGTGATCGCGCGATCGTCACAGAAGGGTTCGCGAAGGCTGTCGAGGCTGTGAACCAATAGGCGGCGGTGATGTACAGCCCGACGGCGAAGGGAACCGAATGGGGTGCTCCGGCAAGACAGCCGAAGATCGTGAGGAGCAACCCGAAGGTCGCCGTCGCTTCCGCGATCCACTGGCCCTGGCTCGATCGAACGGTCGTCGAGAGCTCAAAAACGGGCAAATCGAACATGGCATGTGCGAGCCACACACCGAAAATAGCGCCGAGAACTTGAGCCGTGATATAGGCGCCCAAATCTATCCTGCCCAGCCGATTGCGCATAGCCATTGCGAACGAAACGATAGGGTTGAAATGCGCGCCTGACACAGGTCCGAAGACCAGGATGAGAACGACAAGAATTGCGCCGGTCGGAATCGTATTGCCCAGAAGAGCAATCGCGGCATTTCCGTCGGCGAGCTTCCACGCCATGATGCCGGAGCCGACGACGGTTGCGAGAAGAATAGTAGATCCCAATGCTTCCGCAAGCAATTGCGTCTCGAGCGCCGGTTTCATTGTTCTTCTCCGGTGTCCCTGCTGCTCGCACCATCCATCGTGCCGATGCGGCGTAGCTCGGTGAGCAGGCGAAGCTTGTTCAGGCTGCTGATTGGAAGCGCAGCGAAAGCTTCTATCCGCCGAGAGAGAAATTGAAATGCCTGTTCGAAAGCGCGCTCTTTGTCGATGCTGGTGCCCTCGACGGTCGCGGGATCCTCGATCCCCCAATGCGCCGTCATAGGCTGGCCGGGCCAGACCGGGCAGACCTCACCGGCGGCGCTGTCACACACCGTGATGACGAAATCCATCGCAGGCGCGTCTCTGGTCGCGAATTCCGACCAACTCTTGGAGCGCAAGTCCCCGGTCGGCATATCGTGGGATGCGAGCACGCGAAGCGCCAAGGGATTGACGATTCCTTTCGGCTGATTTCCGGCGGAGAACGCGCGAAATTTGTCGCCACCGATTTTGCGCAAGATGCATTCGGCCAAAATGGATCGCGCCGTGTTTCCCGTGCAGAGAAACAGAACGTTGAGCGATCCTTCAACCATTGCAACACTCTGAGGTTGATAGCGCCTTGGATTGGGAGGGCAGGACCGCGAGTAAGTCGTTGCAGAGCTCGGGCCGGCCGCTGCAGCAGTCATGGAGCAAGAAGGCGATGAGATCGCGAAAGCGCTCGGTGCTCGCGCGATAGACAATCAACCGAGACTGGCGATTGCTGGCAACGAGGCCCGCATGCGAGAGCAAGCCGAGATGATTGGACATCGTATTCTGGGGAACGCCAAGCTGGCGAGCGATCTCACCAGCCGGCAATCCGTGTGGTTCTCGGGACAACAGGAGACGGGCAGCCGCAAGTCGAGTCGGCTGTCCGAGTGATGCGAAGCAATTCAGTGCGTCCGAAGCATCCATGCATCGAGATTGACGGATATTCATAACAGCTTGATGACAGCTGTGAGCGCTCTACACAAAAGTCGGCGGCCTGGCCGGTTTGTCATCTGGACATTCGCCGACCGCCGTGGATTCCTAGGCATGCATGGTGATCTGACATGATCATTGAAGCGATATTGGAGGACTAGAGTAAGATGATGAGTTCGCGGTTCGATGTAGAGCTCGCTCCGGCGGGAAGCGCCTCAGCAATCCTCAATCGCCTCGGAAATTGCCCGGACGCTGAGATGCCCGACCTGGTCCATGACCTTATGCTCAGCCGGCGGTTGGCGTCCGTGGTTCACGCGCTGAATCGCCGGCTCGACAACGGCGCGAGTCGAGATGAAGCTTTGGTACTGCTGCGCAAGATGGGACTGAATCACGGCGGTTAGACAGAGCCGCCGATCCCTTTCAGGTCCAGAACAGCCGGGCTCGCCGTAGCGACTTCCAATGGCGTTGCACTTGGCTGAGCACATCGTCGCTTTGGCGTGCATGCCACCCGGCGATATAGCCAGCCGCAAGGCAACAACTCTGCGGTAGATTTTGGGAGTTTTTCATCGCCATCAAACGGGCGGCGATTTCGCCATCCGTCAAGTGACCGATCGCGTCCTGGAGTTTCTTCAGGTTCTTGACGTGCTGACCAACGCGTTCGACCTCGAACAGCGATCCAAATAGCTCAGCAGTGTAGCGATGCGCCTTCAGAGCCAACCGCAACTCATGCCGCTGCTCGTCGCTCATGCTGACCACGTCACGTCCGATTGCAGCGCAGCGCTTCCAGGATTGTTTGATGGCCCTCGCCGCGAATGGTTTCACGCGCCGATCTAATTCTCGCAGATCGACAGCAGCGAGCCAGAGCGCAATAAACAGTTGGAAATGAGACCACTGCGGCCCGGTCAAGGCTGTCTTGGCGTCGCTCCTGCAGGATTCGCGATGAGCCAGGAGAAAATCACTGAGCTCCGAGAGGCCCGGCAGGTCCGGAGCTGATTTGGCCGCTTGCAAATAGATGTCCTCGATGATCACATCGGCGTCACGCAGGGGAGCGATCGCGCGCGCAAGGAGCCGTGCGCTTTGCTCGAAGTCTCCCACAGCATCCTTGCCAAGCGGGTGTCGAATGCTGCGAAGAAGCGCGCGGAGCCGTCGCAGACCAATTCTAAGCTGATGCGGGCCCTTGCTGTCCGTCGACTGCAAAACCAAACTTCTGCTCTCGACGATCTGATGTTCGATCTGGCCTAGCAGCCCGCAGACTGCTTCGCGACAGCTCATGCTCGGTTTAAGTGACTTGAAATGCAGGCGTTCATCCGATGCTTGCTCTGCGGACCGGTCGCCGAGCAGCCGAAATCCTCGCTCGGCCTTGCTCTGCCGCGAGAAGCTTATCGCGGAAGAGCCGAACAGCTCGATCGCTGCCCGCAGGAGCGATCTTGTGGGACCAGCTTTGAGCTCGAGCTCGGCTTCGCAGATCGGGGCCTCTCGCCTTTTCGCTTTGACGACACCGGCATCCAAGGCCAGCTCGAGATCACCGCCGGCATACATGATCACATGCAAGGCTCGATCGATCTTCGTCTCGAAAACGGGCTTCAGGCGACACCTATTGACGATCTTGATCAGATTTCGTCGCAGACTGAAGTCGGTGATGGCTTCCAGATTGGGCGCTTGCGAGTTGACAGCCGATTCCAACTCCACGGGGTTCGAGAGGCCGTTTCGAACTGACGACATCGACTTGATCGTCTGTACCCAGCTGTCGCCCTTCCGACGCAATCGGAGAGAATATCCGGCACGCCGCAGCGCTTGATCTGCTGTGTCGTAGTAGACGGTCTGCAGTGTCTGGTGTGTCGGTGTGCCAACGACCCATTTCGTCAGAAACGGATGGGACGCAAGTTCCTTGATCTGCTCCGGCCTAAGCTCAAGCTTCAGCTCGAGCTCTTCGGGAACTAGAGGACTCATTGTGCTCACCCATCGATTGTCGTCGAGCGGTCATACAATTGTGTCCTACTGTAGTGCAAGCCCTGGTCAGGGGGAACGCGTCGCATGTTGCTTGCGTTGGCCAGCATTCGGAAGGCAATGCAATGCCCATTGTGCGACAGGTCGGTGTCCTTCCAATCAGGACCAGGAAGGGTCGAGCCGAGGCGCTCTTGATCACCAGCAGCCGTGATCGCTGGATCATTCCCAAAGGTCGAATTTCCAAGCGGCTGAAAAGATGGGAAACGGCTGCAAGAGAGGCCTTTGAGGAGGCCGGCGTCACCGGTCTGATCTCTCGTCAGCCGCTCGGCGAATTTACTATGACGAAAGCGGTGGCAGTTGAGCTGCGAGTCGAAGTGTATTTCCTCGAGGTTGAGCGGCAATTTGAAGATTGGCCGGAACGTCAGATGCGTCGCAGAAAATGGGTGTCCCAGTCGGCGGCTTGCAATCTGGTCGCAGAGCAATCTCTTGCTGAGTTCATCCAGTCTTTGAAGATTGAGCGGGTGCTCTCTGAAACTCGGGCGGCTGAGCACGTGTAGTTTTCGGGGCACAGGGGCCTCACTCCAAGCTCGTTGTCACCAAACCGTTTCATCACTGTCACGCACACCGCCTAGCTAACGCCTCGCGATCACGACGACCGAGTTGCTGTCGTGAGATCGTCGGCCACGAGGCCGAGTGGGGTTGGGAGTTAGGGGAGTGACTGATGTCTTTTGCTTTGAAGTATAAGCTGGCAGCCACTGCTGCAGTGAGCGTCTTGCTCGCTGGCGCCAGCGCATTGCCAGTGCGCGCTGCCGATCTCGGTGGCGATTGCTGCGCCGATCTCGAGGAGCGCGTGGCCGAGCTCGAAGCGACGACGGTGCGTAAGGGTAACCGGAACGTGTCGGTGACCCTATACGGTCACGTCAATTCGGCCGTGCTCTGGTACGACAACGGCGAGGAAGCCGATGCCTATGTCGTCGACAACGACACGAGCGTGTCGCGCATCGGCGTCAAAGGCTCGGGCAAGATCAAGGCTGGCTGGGAAGCTGGCTACAGGATCGAGCTACAGGCCGCAGGCGACGTGCTCAGCGGCACCTCCGAGAACGACGGTGACGACGGCTCGGGCGGTGGCAGCTCGATCGACGGCGTCCGCGTACGCCAGGCCAACTGGTACGTGAAGAGCGACCAGCTCGGCAAAGTCACGGTCGGGCAAATCTCGAGCGCTGCTGACGGTATTGTCGACGGCATCGGTCTCTCGGGTCCGGCGGCCGAGTTTGCCTATGACGGCCCTGCTGACTGGAATGCGAGCTTCTGCGTGATCGACGCCTCGACGGGCGCCTGCTCGGGCAAGAAGTGGGGCGACATTCACAACGCGTTCGACCCGAACAGCCGGGACAGCGGCATCCGCTACGACACCCCGGCCTTCGCCGGCTTCACGATCTCGGCCTCTTGGGGCGAGGACGACGAGGCCGACGTCGCCGTCCGCTACGAGGGTGACTACGGCGACGTGAAGGTTGCCGCGGCCGCCGGCTACAACTACGACGCCGACGAGAATGCCAAGCGTGATAACTGGGCGGCCTCGGCTTCGATCCGTCACGTTCCGACCGGCATTTTTGTCGTCGCCAGCTACGGCGCTCAGGATCGCAATGTCGTTGGTGAGGACGAACGCACGAACTGGTATCTACAGGGTGGTGTGTCGAAGGACTTCTCCGGCATGGGCGAGACGGCCGTGTACGGCGAATACGACGAGTCGGACAACGCGGATGGTGCTGAGAGCGAGGCGACCATGTGGGGTCTCGGCGTTGCTCAGGACATCAGCGCTGTCGGCGCGACGGCCTACCTCGGGTACCGGCACCACGAGGCCGACATCATCGGTCTCGATACCAAAGACTTCGATGCCGTTCTCGGTGGCATGAAGGTTCGCTTCTAAGCACAAGCTCCTGGCGATGCGACCGTATTGTCGCATCGCCAGCATCGCTCTTGAAGTGGCTTGGCACTCTGCCGGGCGGCTTCAGTGAGCGTCGCAAGTCAGCAGCGGGTAAGCGGGATCAATACTGCGCTTTCTGTCCCCGCAGAAGGCGCGGCTCCACTCCTTCCTACGACCGCAGCGGTTTGCGGCCTCCGCCGGTGCCCGAACCGGCGGGAGATGACGCGGTCCCCGCAGCCGCGTCATCTCAAATGTGAGGCCTTGGCGAGTGCCTCGTAGCAGATCTCAACCGATCATCCGAGAAGTCCGCGTCACGCGCATTCGCCTGCCGGTGACCGGTAAAGTCTTGTGCAGAGGAGTGAAGTCCTCATTCGATCAGGACCGGCGGGGACACGCACAGTGGGTCCGATCCGCGATCAATACGTCGGACGTGGCCATCGATCATATCGCGGCAGCTTCAGCGATCGCACCGCCGCCGCAAGCGACATCCATTCAGGGATCGTTGGCCCAACTCAAGCTGTGCCGATGAGTCGATGGCGGAGCCGCGTCGAGATTCCGTCGAAGACATAGACGACGATCAGGATCAGCACGACCATGTAGCAGACGTTCGGCCAGTTGGAATTCGTGCGCATCGACTCGAGCAGCTTGAGGCCGATGCCACCGGCGCCCATCGCGCCGATGATCGTCGCCGAGCGTGTGTTGCTCTCCCACTGATAGAGAGCCTGCGAAGCAAGCACCGGCATGACCTGCGGCAGCACACCGAACCGTTGAACTTGTACGGCAGAAGCGCCGACGGACCGCATGCCCTCGCGCTGCTTGTCGTCGATGTTTTCGAGCGCCTCCGTATATGTTTTTCCGAGGGTGCCCGTGTCGGTGAAGAAGATCGCCGAGATACCGGCGAGGGGCCCCGGACCGAAGCCGCGAGTGAAGAACAATGCCCACACGAACATGTCGACGGTGCGCATGAACTCGAAGAAGCGCTTGCCAAGGCCGTTGACGATACCATTGGCTAGGATCGTGCGCGCCGACACGAAAGCGAGCGGCAGCGCAAGCAGTGCCGCGAACAAGGTTCCGACGAAGGCCATGACGATCGTTTGCAGGAGCTTGATCAACACATCGCCGTGCTGCCAGTTGGCATTGTACCAGAAATCTCGAAAGGCGAGCGACAGGTTCGAGTATCTGGGGTCGAGACGCTCGCCGATCGTGACGAGCCTCCACAACTCGGCTGCCGATTTACCCCAAAGCTTGGAATCGAGATCGAATAGCCAGTTGGCCCATCCGAAGAAGCGGCGCCAAACCGCGATGCGGTTCTTGTCGAGCTCAATCTCGCCGGCAAATCCGTAGTTGATGCGGGCGCCGCCCTTCTGGAGCCGAACCCACGATGGAGCCGTACCCTGGAGTCGCCAGCCCTCGGCAAAGCGATCAAAGCTGATGTCCTCACCGTGGTAGGTGACCGTGATACGGTCTGACAGTGCGACGACCTTTTCATCATCGGAGCCGAAGAAGATTGTGACGCTATGGGGCCCGTCCTTCGCGAGCCAGGCTGGACGCGGCTTGTGTCCGATCGGATCATAGCGATTGTAGGTGACCGAGAGCGTATTGCCCTCGTAGGTGACCTCGGGTCGCGACGTATAGCTCACCCACTCGCGCAACAACGTGCCGATGCGCTCCCAACGGCCTCCTCCGAAGAGCTCCCCCAACGAGAAGAACCAAACGCAGAAGACCAAGTACCCAACGATGGCCAAACTGACGAGCCAGGGCACGGAGCGCTTCAAGAGGCTGACACGGACGATGTCGGGAAACCGCCTTTCAATGTCGGCAATTTCGCTTGCGGAGAGGGCGATACTCATGCCGGATGCCTTTTCATTGCGAGGGTCAACGGCTGATCAATGACTGGTAGCCGACCAGGCGCATGCGCAGAAATCCCGAAAGACGGTCGATCAGCATGACCGTGACGAAGAGCAGGATCATCATTGCGATAGCTTTCGATCCGTAGCCGCGCTTGATTGCGAGCATGAGCTCCTGCCCGATGCCGCCGCCCCCGACCGCGCCGATGATCGTCGACTGACGCACGTTCACCTCGAGCCTTAGGAGGCCGTACGAGAGGAAGTTCGGCAGCACCTGCGGCAGCATCGCGAAACGCACGCGCTGCAACCAGCTTGCCCCGGCGGAGGCGAGTCCTTCATTTGCCTTCATGCTGGCATTCTCGATGACCTCGTAGAACAGCTTGCCGAGAGCACCGATGGTATGGGCCGCGACGGCGATGATCGCAGGCACCGGTCCGACAGAGAGAACCGCCGCGAACAAGACCGCGATGACGATTTCAGGAAAGGCACGGAGGAATTCCAGGACGCGGCGCACGACGAAGCGCAACGGTCCGAACGGAGACATGTTGGACGCGGCCAGAAACGCCAGCGGAACGCTGAGCGCAAAGCCGATGATCGTCGAGAGCAGGGCGATGTTCACGGTTTCGATCAGCTTGAAGACATATTCGGGAATGTAGATCCCGGGCACGAGATAGACGCGGCCGATCTCATAGTCGGTGCGGAACGTACCGTCGGCATTCGGCGAGGGAAGATCAAGCATCGCGCGCCAGACATCGGGCCAATGTTCGGGCCACAGCCACGAGACGAAATCGCCGATGTTGGGGAGCCGGTCAAGGAATTTGCCGGCATTGCTTTCGTTGGCGAACCAGAGCGAAGCCACAACAAATACGAGCATCAGCCCGCAACCGATCGCAGTTGCCCTCGAGCGTTGACGGGCGAGTTCGAGCCAATGACGCTCGGTCTCACGGGCGACGTCGCTGACCTGGCCGGTTGGCGCGATCATGCCGAGTGTATCGGTCGCCATGTTGAACCCTCGCGCGTCGTTCAGGAAAAAGGGCCGGTCATCCTCTCGAATGACCGGCCCTTCGAACCTCGTTGACCTCTGACCCGCGGATCAGCCGCCGATCTTGGCCTTACGGGCGGCGATGATGCCTTCATAGAACCCGGCGGGGATATCGGCGAAGCCTTGGAAATCGCCACCCTCGATCGCCTTGAAGCAGGCAGCATCGGTCTTGGGCAGGTTCATCAGATAGTCCTTCACCTTGGCCTTGACGTCGTCCGGCAGGCTCGAACGCAGAACCGACGGGCCGTTTGGGATCACGTCCGACTTCCAGAGGATGACGATGTCCTTCATGTTGAGCTGGCCCTTCTCGACCGACTTCGTCAGCTGGCCGGAGGTATAGCCCTTGGACTCGTCGCCGACGACCGACGACCAGGTCGTGCCCGCGTCGAACTTCTTGTCGAGCACGGCCTGCACGACCTGCTCATGACCGCCTGCGAAATCGGTCTTTGAGAAGAAGTCTTTGAGCTCGCCGCCGACCGCCTTCGGGAGCTGCGTCAGCGGGATGAGGTAGCCAGAGGTCGAGTCGGGATCGGCGAAGGCGAGCGTCTTGCCCTTCAGATCCTCGATCTTCGCGATGCCGGAGTCGGAGCGGGCGATCAGAACCGTGTGGTAGCCCATCGAGCCGTCGGTCTGCACCGTGACGAGGATCGGGTCGACCGCCTTCTCGTTCGCGAGATAGATCTTGGCGAAGCCCGAAGCGCCGAGGTCGGCGTAGTCGAGTGTGCCGCCGAGAAGGCCCTGGACGACGCCATCGTAGTCGGCGGCGGGGAAGAGCTTCACCTCGACGCCGAGCGTCTTGCCGAGCTGCTCTTGCACGCAGCCCCAGTTACGAAGCCGATCGGCCTCGTTCTCGCCGCCGAGAATGCCGACGTTGAAGACCTTCAGGTCCTCAGCGGCCGCAGGCATCGCAGAGACGCCGACGGCACTCAGCGCCGCGAAGGCAAGCGCCGACAAAGTTTTCGCAGTTTTCATCCTGAACCTCTGATCGAAAGTCCCGCTGTCGGGGGACGCTCTCCACATCGGCGGACCTTTACGATCCTGCCGCCGCCTATCCGAAAACGAGATCGGGTTGTTGTCCGATCGAATGTCCCGGATGGAAGCTCTTGGCTGCGGCCGGCAGGCTCGTCGAGGTCGTGGCCTCGTCGAAGTCCTTGCCGGCGCCGTAAATTTCGCGAGCGGCGTCGGTTGTCAATTGCGAAGCCTCGCCGTCGAACACCAGCTTGCCGGAACGCATGCCGATCACGCGATCGCAATACGTCCGGGCGGTATCGAGCGTGTGGAGATTGGCGATGACGGTGAGGCCGTCACGGTCGTGGATGGCCCTGAGGCTCTCCATCACGACTTTCGCGTTCATCGGATCGAGCGAGGCGATCGGCTCGTCGGCGAGAAGTATCGTCGGCTCCTGCACGATCGCACGCGCGATGGCGACGCGCTGTTGCTGCCCGCCGGACAGGCTCTCGGCGCGCTGCAAGGCAGTATCTGCAATGCCCAACCGATCGAGCGCCTGAATGGCGCGTGCCCGATCCTCGCGGCTGAACAGCTTGAGAAGGCTCGGCACCAGCGACACAGATTTCAATCGGCCGAGCATGACGTTCGTCAGCACATCGAGACGCGGAACCAGAGCAAACTGCTGGAAGATCATGGCGCAACTCTTCTGCCAGTTGCGCTGCGGATTGCCGGACAAGGACAGAACGTTGCGTCCCTCGACGACGATCTCGCCGCCCGTCGCAGGCGTCAGGCGATTCATCACGCGAAGCAATGTCGACTTGCCGGCACCCGACTTGCCTATGATGCCGATCATCTGCGGCTCTGCGATCGTGAAGGTCACGTCGTCGAGCGCGATCCTGGAGCCGAACTCCTTGCGCACCTTCTTAAACTCGATCATCTGCGTCCTCCGACGTATGCCGATCGGCAGCCGCCAATGACCACAGGCTGATTTCAGTCGTATGACAGAAGCGGGGTGGACGCCCTCATCCACAAGCTGTGCGAGGCGTCAGCTGTGCCGGGCGACGAATGACGCAGCATCGAGCCGCCTGAAATCCTGGAGAGCGGCTTGCAGACGTTCGTGCGGCCAGTCCCACCAGGCGATCTTCTGCAGACCACTAACCACGGCCGGCGTAAAACGTGGTCGGATGAGCCGCGCAGGATTGCCGGCGACGATCGCGTAGGGTGGCACATCCTTCGTCACGATAGCGCCCGCTGCCACGACCGCCCCCGTGCCGACGCTGCGGCCGGGCAGGATGATGGCTCCGTGACCGATCCAGACGTCGTGACCGATCGTGACGGGTGTGCTTCGACGCCAGTCGAAGAAGGTCTCCTCATCCGTGGCGTCGTCGAAATATGCACTTGCGCGGTAGGTGAAGTGCGACTGCGACGCCCGATCCATCGGATGATTGCCGGGATTGATCCGGACATGCGCGGCGATCGAGCAGAACTTACCGATGGTCGTATAGATAACGTCGCCATCGTTGACAATGTAGGAGTAGTCGCCGAGTTCGGATTCGGCAAACGAGGTGCGGGCGCCGATCTCGGTGTAGGATCCGAGAATCGATTCCCGCACGTGTGCCTCGGGATGAATGGCAGGATTGGCGCCGAGCTTCTTCACCTGTGAGCCTCTCTGATCACGTCCTCTCCTGTCGTCTAACTGACGTCGACGACAGCTAGGCTACAGACTCTGAAATCCGACGAGGCACAGAGCAGCTTGGCAGGCTTAGGGGAGAGAAAGAGCGACGGACTCCTCGTTTTGGTCGTTGGGCCGTCGGGGGCCGGCAAGGATACGCTGATCAGCGCGGCTAAGGCCGCCCTTGCTGCCGACGAGCGCTTCGTTTTTGCTCGGCGCATTGTCACTCGCACCGCATATACCGCCGCTGAGGATCACGCCAGTTTGACGCGCGAGGAATTCGACGCCCACGCTGAAATCGGCGGGTTCGCACTCACCTGGCAGGCGCACAATCTCTCCTACGGTCTTCCGGCCACGATCATCGGCGATCTCCGCGCTGGGCGAATCGTCGTGGCAAACGTCTCGCGCGGCGTGACCGCGGCGGCCAAGCGACTACCCGGCAGCCAAATCATCGTTTACGTCACGGCCCATCCCGACATCCTCACACGGCGCCTGATGGCACGGGGGCGGGAGAGCGCGCAGGATATCGCCGATCGCGTTATGCGTGCCCAAGCTGACATCCCCGTCGGAGCGGTAGAGATTCGCAACAACGGCACGATCGAGGCAGCGACGGGAACCTTCGTCGCGCTTCTGCGGCATCTGGCGGACGTCAAACCAGATCAAATGCGGCTGTGATGCGGAAGGGGCTATCTCGATCCGACTGCTCGAAGATGCAGAGACGATCGACGTGTTGCTCGAAACCGGAGAGCTTCGACGCGCATATCTGATTGACGGCTTTGAGCGTGCTCTCGGCACGGTCGAGCGAGATCGGACCTGCGAGCGTCATGTGGAGTCGAAATTCCTCAGCCACGTAGGGATAGCCGAACCGATCCAACAACTCGCGTTGCCGATGAGTCAGGCTAGCGGGCTTTCGGCGCTGACGCTCGGCCTCGCTCAACGGTGTGCGGAAGCGGTCAAGTGCCTCGACGATTGTCTGTGCGAGGGCCTGTTGGGGTTGTGGCGGGTTCGACGGGCAAAGCGCGATAAAATCGCCGATCCGGGAAGGGACAAGTGCGCCGAGCCGTACGGGCCCAAGTCGCAACGCCAGTGCCGCCGTGGCGTCGACTAGGTCCTCCCGCGTCGATCCCGGCGAGAGGCGGAATGGCGCTTTCAGAGTTGCGTGGAAACCATACCGTCTCGGGTCGACTGTCCAATCGAGCCAATCGCCTTCGGCCACGCCCTCGGGCACGAGCAGCGGAACTGTGACTCCCGCAGCGGCATCGTAGCCGATGAGTCGCGATCCGAGCTGCCATAGCTGCGAGGAGGGTACGGGGGCGTAGTAGATTGCGAACCGCGGCTCATCCATCACAGTGCGCGACGACCTTGCGACCATACGCCCCTCACGACCGGTGTTCCGGCATGATCGCGGAACCAAACAACGTCTGCCCGCAGACCTTCCTTGAGACGCCCACGATCGCTCAACCCGACCATATCGGCAATGCGCCACGTCACCATGCCGATGGCAGATGGCAAGGCGATTTCATGCGCGCGATCGAGCTTGAGCACGGCCTGCAGCAGGCTCGCCGGCACATAGTCGGAGGAGAGGCCGTCCAACAGCCCGCTTTCCGCCAACTCGGCCGCAGAGACGTTCGCCGAATGCGAGCCGCCCCGCACCACATTCGGCGCCCCGGCAACCGTCGCGATTCCAGATTTCCTGGCAGCGGTCGCGGCCTCGACGGTGGTCGGAAACTCCGAGATGGCCGCGCCCGATCGCCGGGCCAGATCGATGTCCTCTTCTGTCGTGTCGTCATGGGTCGCCAGCGTCACGCCGCGACCTCTGAACAGGTCGACGATGATGGGCCAATTCGCCTCGAGATTGCGCGGCCCGTGCTCGGCCCGCTGCGCCAGCGCCTTATCGGCACTCGCTTCGGTATGCTCGCCCGAATCCACATAGTAGCGCTTCAGCAGCTCAGCGTTGCGATACTGCCGCCGCCCCGGCGTGTGATCCATCAGCGACGCCAAGCCGATCAAAGGGTTCTGAGAATGCGGCTCCAGGTCCTCGAGCAGCGTTGCCGCTGTAAGCTCGCAGCGGATGTGCAGCTTGTGATCGATCCTGAAGAGGTCAGCCTGCACGCCGTCGCTGATCGCCTCGACGATTTCACCAAAGATCTTCCGGCGATAGTCCTTCTCGCCACTGATCGTGCCGGCGCAAACGGAGTCGTAGACGGTCGTGACACCGGCGGCCGCCATCTGTGCGTCGTGGGCGAGCGCCGAGGCGATCTTGTTCGGCCAGAAGACGTTCGGGCGCGGAACGAAATGCTTCTCCGGATTGTCGGTATGCATTTCGACGAGCCCTGGAGCGACAAAGTCACCCTCCATGTCGATCGCGGCCGGAAGGTGACTTCTCCCGATCGAAACGTCATGGATCCTCTTGCCATCGAGAACGACCGTTCCGCGAATGACCTCGCGCTCGAGGACGACGTTAGCATTCGTGAGTATGGTCTCGGACATGTGTCCCCTTAGCTCAGCGAGCCGGAATTGTGTTGACGAGATCAATCGAGCGCGTGGCGATGGCGTCGCGAACGGCCTCGTCGTGGAAGATGCCGACGATCGTGGCACCCGATTTTCGGACTTGGTTGATCAGCCCAACGACGACGTCACGGTTACGTCCGTCGAGTGAGGCGGTCGGCTCATCGAGCAACAGAATAGGCGCGGGATCGACGAGCGAACGGGCGATGTTGACGCGTTGCTGCTCGCCGCCGGAAAAGGTCGCCGGCGCCAGAGGCCACAGCTTGGGAGGAATGTTCAGCTGCTCGAGCATCGATTCGGCACGCGCGCGCGCTTCGCCGGGATCGCATCCGCGCGCGAGCATCGGCTCCTCGACGAGACGCAGCGTCGGTACTCGTGGAATGACCCTGAGAAACTGGCTGACCCAGCCGAGCGAATGGCGACGGATCTCGACGAGAGTTCGCGGCAGGCATCCCGAGATATCGACGAGCGCGCCGTTGTGCCGGACCGCGACGCTTCCCGATGTCGGCCGGTAGTTGCCGTAGAGCATCCGCAGAAGCGTCGATTTTCCGGCGCCCGAGGGTCCGATCAGGACGGCGGCCTCGCCGGCAGCGACATCAAACGATCTGTCCGACACCACGTCGAGCCGCGCGCCACCCTGATTGTGCAAGACAAAGCTCTTGGAGAGACTCTGGACGGAGATGCTGATCTGCATGGAGGTCTTCTGCAACGTTGGCATGACGGCCCGATGACACTCAGACCGTCAATACGGAGCTCGTCAGCAATTGGGTGTAGGCGTGATGAGGATCGTCGAGCACTTGATCGGTCAGCCCTTCCTCGACGACCTCGCCGCCCTTCATGACCATGATGCGGTCCGTCAGCAGTCTCGCAACCGCAAGGTCGTGCGTAACGATGATTGCTGCCAAGCCAAGATTGCGGACGAGTGAGCGAAGGAGATCGAGAAGCCTCGCTTGCACTGAGACGTCCAGGCCGCCGGTGGGCTCGTCCATGAACACGAGTCGCGGTTTGGAGACGAGCACACGGGCGATCTGCAGCCGCTGCCGCATACCGCCGGAGAACCGCCACGGACTATCGTCGATACGATCCGGGTCAATCTCGACCCGCGCCAGCCAATCGGCCGCGGAGCTGCGGATGCGGCCGTAATGACGGTCGCCGACCGCCATCAGCCGCTCGCCGACGTTGGCACCTGCGGAGACTCCCATGCGCAGGCCCTCGCGCGCATCCTGATGCACGAAACCCCAGTCGGTACGCATGAGCATGCGCCGCTCGGCCTCGCCCATCGCCGCGAGGTCGCGGTCGATGCCGTCGCGTCCGCGATAGGCGACGGTGCCAGACGATGCTTCGAGCTGCATCGAGAGGCACTTGATCAGCGTCGTCTTGCCGGAGCCTGACTCGCCGACGATGGCGAGCGCCTCTCCCGGCCAGAGATCGAACGAGATGTCGCGACAGGCGACACGGTCGCCAAAGTGCTTTGTAAGTCCGCGGGCGCTGAGCAGGGGTTGATCACCGGTCATCATCGTCAAACCCCTTCGATCGCCGTGCGCTTCACCGGCTCGCCCGATCCCCGATGACCCGTCGTCTGGCGCTTGCCGCAGAAGTCGCTGTCCGAGCAGATGAAAAGGCGGCTGCCCTCGTCGTCGACGACGACCTCGTCGAGATAGCTCGAGCTCGAGCCGCAATAGGCACAGGCATGCGGCCAGGTCGGCAGCGTGAAGGGGTGATCCTCAAAGTCGAGGCTCTTGACCTCGGTGTAGGGCGGTATGGCGTAGATGCGCTGCTCGCGTCCGGCACCGAAGAGTTGAAGGGCCTTGGATCGGTGCAGTCTGGGGTTGTCGAATTTTGGAATAGGCGACGGGTCGAAGACGTGCCGCCCGTTGACCAGCGCGGGATAGTCGTAGCTCGTGGCGATGTGACCGAAGCGGGCAATGTCCTCATAGAGCTTCACGTGCATGACGCCGTATTCAGCGAGCGCATGCATCTTGCGCGTCTCGGTCTCGCGCGGCTCGAGGAAGCGGAGCGGCTCGGGGATAGGCACCTGAAACACGAGGATCTGCTCCTCGGTCAGTGGGGTCTCGGGAATGCGATGGCGCGTCTGGATGATGGTGGCCTGCTCCGTCAGGGTTGTCGTGGCGACGCCGGCCGTTGCTACGAAGAATTTTCGGATGCTGATGGCATTGGTCGTGTCGTCGGCGCCCTGGTCGATGACCTTGAGCGTGTCATCGGGTTCGAGCACGGACGCGGTCACCTGAATGCCGCCAGTGCCCCAGCCGTAGGGCATGGGCATCTCACGGCTCGCAAATGGAACCTGATACCCGGGAACCGCCACGGCCTTGAGTAGAGCGCGACGGATCATCCGTTTCGTTTGCTCGTTCAAATAGGCGAAGTTCATCGGCGTGCTGGAGGAATGCTTGCTCATTCGGCAGCTTCTCTTTCCGTTCCGCTCGCCATGGCGCGCTGGGCATGCTCGCGGCGCAGCTGGCGAATGAGCAAAAGCTCCGATTGAAAGTCGACATAGTGGGGCAACTTCAGATGCTCAACGAAGCCAGTGGCCTGGACGTTGTCGGCGTGTGACAGCACGAACTCCTCGTCCTGCGCCGGGGACACGCGCTCCTCGCCGAGCTCACCGGCTCTGAGCGCTCTGTCAACCAGCGCCATCGACATCGCTTTACGCTCGGACTGACCGAAGACGAGGCCATAACCGCGGGTAAATTGTGGGGCGGCCTCGGCCGAACCCTTGAATTGGTTTATCATCTCGCATTCGGTCACGGTCAGCGAGCCGATCTCGATGCTGAAGCCGAGCTCCTCGGGGGCGACCACGACGGTGACCTCGCCGATGCGGATCTCGCCTGCGAACGGATGGTTACGGCCATATCCGCGCTGCGTCGAATAGGCGAGAGACAGCAGGAAGCCCTCGTCACCTCGCGCAAGAGCCTGAAGCCTTACGTCGCGCCCGGCAGGAAAGTCGAGCGGCTGGCGGGTGATATCGCCGGTCTCCGCCTCGGTGTCGCTGCAGCACGGCCGCTCGATCAGTCCCTCGCTCTGCAAGATGTCGAGCACGCGTGGGATCGCACCTTCTGACACTGGCTCCGCACTCGGACACTCGGTCAGCGCGCTTGCACCAGAGAGAGCATGATCGAGAAGACGGTGCGTGTAGTCGAAGGTCGGACCTAGGATCTGCCCGCCGGGAATATCCTTGAAGGCCGCGGATACCCGCCGCTTGACGTCCATTTTGGACGTCTCGAGCGGCTCGGAGTACGCGAAGCGGGGCAACGTCGTGCGCGCAGCGCGGACGAGAAAGATCGCCTCGATCAGATCTCCGCGCGCCTGTTTGATCGCGAGCGCGGCCAGCTCCGGATCGTAGAGTGACCCTTCGGCCATCACACGCGCATTCGCGAGCGTCAACTGTTCGGAAATTTGCTCGACTGTGATCTCCGGCACGGCAGGATCACCACGTCGCTCGGCGGCGAGTTGGCGGTGGGCATTGTCAATAGCCTTCTCGCCACCTTTGACGGCGACATACATCAGACTGCCTCTGTTTGGACAATGCGCGTCGAGCGCGGGAGACCCACGATAGCACCAGGCACCGCCAGGACGACGTCGACTCCCAACGGGTACAGCTCTGCGTTCTGTCCGAGCAACGCGAGGACCTCCTCGGGCAGCGTAATCGCAAGCGTGATCTCGCTCTCGATGCCTGGACCAGTGAGCGTGAGCGGGTGTGTGCAATCCAGATCGGGTAGCTCAAGAATGAGCGTCGCTGCTCGATCGGGATACTCGGCCGTGCCGAGATCGAGCGCGCGGGTGTAGCTGTGATCGTCGTCCCGGCGGGCGACAGCGAACATGGCCCGTGCTGGATCGGTCGCCACCGGACAGCCAGAAAGAAACGCGAGCCACCGCCGCAACGCATCATTGTCGAGACCAGGCGCGATCCAGACCGGGGTATCTGCATCGGTGAGCGTCAGCAGCAGGGCTGCAACCTCGGCTGTCATCGATGGCGGGGGCTCCAGGTGTGTGCGAAGTGGGACACGAAGGCCGGGACGCGACAACGCCTTCAGCACCGCCCGGAAGGTTCTCGCCGCGTCGACCGAGGCCTCTGCGAAGCCTCCCGATAATGTAACCTGCACGTCAGTCATCGCCTCTGACCATGGTGAAGAATTCGACGCGGGTGGCCTCGCGGCGGCGCGTTTGTTCGGTGCGCTCAGCCTGGAGGCACCGCGTGATGGGGTCGAGCAACCGGACCCTCAGAGCGCTTTCGAACGGGGAACGCTGCAACAGCGCATCGAACAAGGCTGCGAGCTCGACGTGTCTGAGGTCACGGCCGAGCACATAGGCGTGCCCGATGAGACCCTCTTCCAGTACAACGGTACAACGTGCGACCGTTGCCTCTCCGACGTTGAAGGCTGCGCCTGTGCCCCCCATGCGGCCCCGAAGCATGACGAGCCCGACTTCAGGCACGCGCAAGAACCGAAAGACGGGTCTTGGCTCCAAAGATTGCCAGACATCCTCGAGATGCTCCGGCTCGGCCCGCGCTAGCAAGGACATCCAGCGCGGACGCCCGCCGTCGGACACACGTGCTAGGCCGTCATCCATGCTCGTGCCCCTTCAAAGCCGCTCGGCACAAAGATGCCAATGCCAGGACCCGGCACGGCTGTGCTCCTTGTCGAAAAGGGAGATCAGCTCGAAGCCCGAGAACAGCGCCATGAGCTCCTCCGCATTGCAGTAGAAGTGCGGGTGATCCTTATCGTCGGAGCTTTGGTTGACGAATGTGTCTGGCGAAATCTCGCGGCCCTTCAGGCGCGACGAGTCGCGTTTGGACAGCATCGTACCCTGGTAGAGTCCCGACGGCTTCAGCACGCGCCGGATCTCCTCGATGGCGCGCACGACGATCGGCCGATCGCCGTGATAAATCACGTTGAAGGCCAACACATAGTCGAAGGAGGCATCGTCGTACGGGAGCTCAGTCATCAATCCCTGGTGCGTTGAAACCGCCAAACCGGCCTTCGAAGCCGTTTCCGATAGATGCGCAAGACCGCTCTTGCTGCCATCGAGCGCATGCGTCTCAAAACCGAGCGTGGCCAGCACGAGCGAGTGCCGGCCGACGCCGCAGCCGAGGTCGAGTGCACGGCGCCCACCCTTGTCGTAGGCGCGCTTGGCCCATTCGACGACGTCGGCCTCAGGCTCGAGCCAATCGGCCCGGCCCTCGTCGGTCTTCCAGCGCGCATCCCATGCGAGATGGGCTGTGTCGGTGCGATGTGTGTTGTGCATGGTTTTCCTAAGCTTCAGATGATGCGCCGACGGATCCAGGCGCTAGCTTGCTCAACGCCGAGGACGAGCACGAAGATCAAGAGAATGATGGTGAGGGCTTGGTCGTAGTCGAACAGATCGAAGGCGACCTTGAGGTCGACGCCGATTCCGCCCGCGCCGACGAGCCCGAGCGCGACGGAGCCACGAACAGCCTTTTCGACGGCGAAGAGCGACGTTGCGATGAACGATGGCATGGCAGCCGGAATAACCACTGAGGCGATGATACCGCTGCGGGTCGCGCCGATCGCCATCAGTGCCTCGCGGGGACCCTTGTCGGTCTCCTCCATCGCCTCAGCGAAAAAACGCCCGGCAAAGCCGATCTTGTCGACCATGATGGCGAGCACGCCTGCGGCTGGCCCCAAGCCCACGACGATGATGAATACGATCGCCCAGACGAGATCGGGCACGGTACGAAAAAAGGCGATCAGGGCGCGCGCAGAAGCTCGCACGATCGGGTGCGGTGAAAGCCCGTCAGCAGCCAAGATCGCCAAGGGAAAGGCAAAGAGCAGGCCGAGGACGACACCCGCGACGGCCATCTGCAGAGTTTCGACGAGCTTCCAGAGAACCCGGTCGATGCGCGACAGATCCGGTGGGAACATCTGAGCAAGCATGCCACTCGGTGCGAACAGGCGGGCGAGACCCTTCGACATTCCTTCGAGCGACGGGGCCGTGCCTTGCAGACTCCAGACGACGACCAACAGCAAGAGCAGCCAAGCGATGTATTCTAACCCGCTCCGGTGCTCGAACCGAGGCACGCGCCGAGCGACTGAGAGGGCCGCCGTCATGGCCGCCGCTCCCCGAAGAAGCGACGTAGGTCTGATGCCTCGGCCTGCGCCGCCGGAACGTCGAGTAGGATCCTGCCCTTGCTAAGACCTATGATCCTATCGGCATGCTCGAGCGCGTGCTGGAGTCGGTGCGAGACGAAGATGAGCGTCAGCTTTTGCGATCGCGCCAAACTCGCCAGAAGCCGCATAACGTCGTCGCCAGCCTGCGGATCGAGACTTGCGTCGGGCTCGTCAGCGAGGATGATCGACGGCTTCTGCATCAGGACACGAGCGAGGGCGACGCGCTGGGATTGCCCCCCGGACAGCTGATCGGCGCGCTGAGTGGCGACGCCGGACAGGCCGACGGCCTCAAGGCAGGTCAAAGCTTCGGCGCGTGCTCTCGCGGAGGCAATCGCCTGCCACCAGGTCCCAGGGCCCGATAGCCGCGATTGCATGCCGTGCAACACATTCGTCAGTGCCGAGACGCGCGGCACCAGATTGTGTTTCTGCCAGACAATGCCGACCCTGCTGCGAATTTGCCGTAGGGCTGCGCCCGTCATCATCGATACATCATGACCTAGAACGCAGATCTGGCCGGCGTCAGGTTCGATGAGCCGAACGAGGCATTTGATGAGTGTCGATTTGCCGGCGCCGTTTGCGCCGATCAGCGCAACCGCGGTTCCCGGCGAAAAGTCCGCCGTGATTCCGTTTAGCACAGAGCGATCGCCGAACGACTTCGACAAATCCGCAACCGAGATGGCGGACGCGCTGGTGCGCGCGCCCACCATCTCCGAATCGTTCGGGGCCAACATCCCCGGCGTGAACAGATCAAGCGGCAACGTGTCTACTCGCCCATGAACTGGGTGAACTCGTTGACGCCGACGTTCTTGTACATCTCACGCACGACGTCGTAGTCCTTGTCGGCGACCTCGGCGACGAACTTGCCGCCGACATACTTGGCATTCTCTTCCACCGAAGTTACGGCGGCGAGGAGATCGGCGCCCTTTTCGGCAAACGTCTTCTTGACGAGCGCCACCGTCTCGGCCGGCACCTTCTCGCTCGCGAGCAGGATATCGTGCGGCAGCTCCGGCCCTTTCTGAATCACGCGGAACTTCTGGTCCGGAAATTTTTTCGTGATCTTTTCGAGATGCGTGCGGTTCATGCCGATGGCGGCGATATCGCCCTTGATCATCGCCTCGACGGCGACATTGAGCTTAAGAAAGACCGGCTCATAGTCGGTGCCGTATTTGAGGCCGGCGCCCGAGAGGAGGGTCGCGGGACCCAGATGCTGCGAGGTCGAGCCGATCTCGCCAAAGGATATCTTGCTCCCCTTGAGATCGCCGAGCGCCTTGACCGGGCTACCATCGAGAACGACGACATTCGAGTAGTAGTCGGGACGCGTCCAGGTGACGACGGGGCTGGCCTTGAGGCGCGCATTGAACACAACATACTCGGCAGGCCCGGTCAGCACGAAGTCGACTTGATCGGCGGCCATGGCTTCGACTGCTGCCGTGCGGCCCGAGACGGGGAAGAACTCTACGGAGAGACCAGACGCCTTCTCGAAGGTATCCTTGAACGGTCCCATCTCTTTCTGCAGTGCTTCCAGGCCGTCGATGTCGGTGACGGCGAAGCGAATTTTGTCGGCCGCATGGACGGGGGATGCTGCGACGGCCGCGAGCGCCATTGCCACCAGCCAGCTTCGAACGAGCTTCATGAACTACCCTCCAAATTCGTGCCGGACGATCTCGTATGCTGGCACGCTCTGCTTTCAGCATGGCCGTATGACAGGCGAATGAAGAGGGAGCGCTGAGCTGTGGAGCGGCTCAGTAGGCCATGGCAATCGCCCTTTCTGTCGATCACGACAGCGTAGAACATACGTAGCGATCGTCGGCTGTGCGCCTTCCAATGTGGCAGCGCCGACGCCGGTGCCTGCCAGGCCGCAAAGATGGGCGTCTTGACGCAGTGCTACTTGTCACCTGACAGTTGATCGAAGAGATCGGTCAACGGACGCGAGGCGAGCACGATCGCGATCGTAAGCACGGCCACCACACCAAGCACGCCTCCGAAGTAGGCTATCTTGGTCGTGAGCGGCTGGTCTGCCTCGGCAATGAGGTTCATGCCGAGGAAGCCCGTTGCGACCGTGCCGATCAGGCCGAGGATCGTGACCGCCGTAAGTCGGTGCATCGATCCCGTTTGACGGCGTAGGATATCGCTGTCGAGATACTGAACCGTATCGAAGATTTCGCTCCTTAAGTCGCGATAGTATTCCTCTGCCGCAAGCTGGCTCCTCAACATTCGGAACAGATCGCGTGCCTGCGCCTGATCGGAAACGTCCGTGAACCAATAGCGCTGCGTAAAGCGCATGAAGGACTCGTGCAATCGGTAGATTTCACGACGGAATGCAGCGGCCGATCGATGGCTGCGCACTTCCAGGCGCTTCACCGCCGCTACCAGCCGGTCGGACAACATCAGAAGTGCAGCTTTGTGGAAGTGAGCGATCAGGAACAATAGAAAGTACTGATGGCGAAATTGGCCCAGCAAGCCTCGCTCATTGTCGGTAATGCGATCGGCAGGCCCTTCAGCCAGAACCGTAAGTGCGTGTCCACTCAGGAGAAAGCGTGTGTTGACGCCCTGGCCGTTCGGACGCTCGTGGTAGAACCGGTCGTAGCAGTGCCGCCGCTCGAAGTCCGCGAGGAAGCCCTCTGAGTAGGGGGTATCAGCGTCCTTGCTTGGGCCGGAGGCGAAGGCGATGCGCACGGTATCGGTGCGACTGAGATCAGCGAGCCTATCGAAGGCCAGAAAGCATGTCTGTGGCATCCGGTAGTACTCAACCTGCCGAAAGCCAAGCGTCCCCTTGTGTTCCGATCCGTGGCTGGCGAGTGGCGAAAGAAGGTATTCCCAATGCGCTGAGAAGCAAGGCGCCCGCTTTTCCCCGACGTGCCTCACGTACCGGGAGCGATTCTCGTAGTCGGACGCGGCGAGAACGTTCCCATTCGCGTCGAGCCATTCGACCAGCTCGGGGCAGTGTAACGGCTGTCCATCCGCCGACCATCCCGGTGGATAGGCGCGGCCGAACCGGTACATGAGCTCCTGGGCAACCGTCAGGCGGAGATCACTTGCAGAGATCTCGCAGGCGAGGATGACGACGTCTACCTCGTGAAAAAAATGTAGATCGACATGGGTGACCGTGCATGTGATCGGCGCCTCATCTGGTGCGAGCACGACGCGGACGCTTGCGACGTCGGTGCGTCGCCAAATGCGCATCGGAACGTCCGCATGGCTCAATCCGGCGATGCGCCCGGCCACGTCGCCGTATAGAAAGCGTTGCACCGGTGGTAGGAAGCTCACAAACTCGCGATAGTGGCGCTCTTCGATCGGGGCATCGCCCATCTCGTCGTCGACCAATTGCCAGGGCGAGCCTGCAAGAACGGACTCGAGCGCCAGCCCGCTTCCGGCCCGGTCGCGATCCCTCTCGAGCTGCAGTGGCCAAACGACGACCTGATCGAACGAGCGCACGAGCTTCCCCGAGGCTGACGCCGCGACCGGCGAGGTCACGATATCAGTCAGCGGCATGTCGTTGGGCATGCAGTCCCCCGTTGTGTGGCGCCCGCATCAAGACCTCCGGGATATGACAGCCTAGTGACAAAGCGGAGGGGCGTCGTGGCTGTCATGGACGTGAGATTTTGAACGCCTATACGAGCCGTTTGCCGTCGACCTCGCGAATCTAAAGGGCAGTACATGCAGGACCTAAAGCAACCGGGCCAGATGAGTAGACGCTTCGAAGCGCTCATCGCAGCGGCTCGTCACAGAATGCCGCTGCCGACGGTAGTCGTTCATCCGTGCGATGCTCGCTCGCTTTCTGGCGCCCTCGACGCCTCAAGCCTCGGCCTGATCACGCCCATCTTCGTTGGCCCCGCCGCGAAGATGCAAAAGACGGCCGCCGACGCCGGTCGCGACCTCAAGGTCATCGAGCTCGTCGACGTTCCCCATAGCCATGCCGCTGCCGACCAGGCCGTAGCACTTGTCAGAGCTGGCCGGGCAAAAGCGCTGATGAAGGGTTCGCTTCACACCGACGAGCTCATGGGTCCTGTGGTCAATACGGCCACAGGCCTGCGCACTGAGCGCCACGTCAGCCACGTTTACGCGATCGACGTGCCGCACCACTCTAAGATGCTGTACATCACCGATGCGGCTCTCAACATCTATCCCGATCTCGACGCCAAGCGCGACATTGCCCAGAACGCCATCGACCTTGTGCGTTCACTGGGCGTTGAAACACCGAAGGTCGCCGTTCTATCCGCGGTCGAGACCGTCACCTGCAAGATCACCTCTACGATCGACGCCGCGGCCCTCTGCAAGATGGCTGACCGCGGGCAGATCAGCGGCGGCATCATCGACGGGCCGCTGGCGTTCGACAATGCGATCTCCCTCGAGGCCGCCACAGCGAAAGACATCAAGTCAGCGGTTGCCGGCGATGCCGACATTCTACTCGTGCCCGACCTCGAAGCAGGCAACATTCTAGCCAAGCAGCTCATCTATCTTGGAGGCGCGGGCAGTGCAGGAATCGCGCTTGGCGCGCGGGTGCCGATCATGCTGACGAGCAGAGCCGACGGTCCGATGGAGCGGCTCGCCTCGTGCGCCTTGGCTCTGCTCTTCAACCACAGTCGAGAGCGGAAAACGTAGCCATGCCCACGACGACGGAAAAACACGGCATTGACGCGCTTATGCCTACCGACATGGCACTTGCTTGCGAAGCCGCAGGCGCCTCAAAGGCCAGTCGCGATGCATTGACACTGCTCGTGCTCGGCATCCTGGCCGGCGCCTTCATCGCGCTTGGCGCGGTCTTCATGTCGGTAGTGCTCAGCGGGTCGGGCGAGCTTCCCTGGGGAGTCGGCCGCCTTGCCGGCGGTCTGGCATTCTCGCTCGGTCTCTTGTTGGTCGTCGTGAGTGGCGCCGAGTTGTTCACCGGCGACTGCCTCATGGTCGTCTCTTGCGCGAGCCGCAGAATTTCACCTGCGGCGCTCCTGCGAGCATGGTCGATCGTTTATATCGGCAATGTGATCGGCGCACTTGGGACCGCAGCGCTCGTCTTCCTGTCAGCTGAGTTCCGCTTTGGGCGCGGCGCCGTTGGCAGGGCGGTGCTCGACATCGCCACAGCGAAGGCCGCATTGCCGACAATCGAGTTGTTCTTTCTTGCTGTGCTCTGCAACGTGCTCGTTTGCCTTGCGGTCTGGATGTCGTTTGGCGCCCGCACGGTCACCGACAAATTCTTCGTCGTCGTGCCGCCTGTCGCCGCGTTCGTCGCCGCAGGCTTCGAGCATTCGATCGCCAATCTATATCTGTTGCCACTTGGGCTCGCGATCAAGGGTTGGGCGAATGTCGAGTTCTGGAATGCCATCCAGGCGACACCCGAAGACTACGCCGGACTAACGGCGTGGGCGTCGTTGCACAACATAGCTATTGCCACGATCGGAAATCTGATCGGAGGCAGCCTAATGGTCGGAATCGTCTATTGGTTCGTCTACCTTCGCCGCCTACGGTAGCGGGCGTCGGGTAGATGAAGCTACGGCCGTTTCACGACAGCCAGCATCGTGTAGCCGCGATGGATCCGACTAAAGTCCAAGGTCAAACCACGACTGTCGGCGAGCTTTCTGAGCTCCTGCTCGAGGTCGACGCGCGGTGTGACCGTATAGTGGGCGAGAAATCGCTCGAGACCACTCTTGAAGAACGCGGGCAGCCGTTCACATTGACCGAAGTCGACAATGTGAAGCTCGCCGCCGGGCCCGATCGCTCGTTCAGCCGCTGCGAGTGCCCGGCGCCAATCAGGTATCATCGACAGCACGTAGGATAGGAAAACCCGGTCGAAGCCCGGAACTTGAAAGATCCTGCCGGTATCGAGTTGGGTGGCATCCGCTTGTGCGAGGCGAACGCGCTTTGTAAGACCATGCCGTTTCAGGGACTGTCCTGCCGTTCGCAACATTGCGCTCGACACATCGACTCCGTAGAGCAATGCTTCGGGATAAAGCTCTCCGGCCCGAACAAGGTTCCATGCCGTCCCGCAACCGATTTCGAGCACGGTACCGGATGGGCGTGGCTTGAGCCCAGCCAGCAACGGCCTGCGGCCAATCAAGTAGTGCGTTCGCGTTGCATCGTAGATGTGCCGTTGGAACCGGTAATGGCGGTCCATCCGTGTCGCATCGTCGAGAGTCGCATGCATTGTCTATTGCTCCGATCGGCGTCAGCTGCGACGCACATACAAATGGAAGCCTCCGTAGATGGCCGAACGATCTCTCGCTCCGAGCTCGGCGGATCGCTCGGCCTTATATTCCCATCGGTCGAGGAGATCTTCCGGTACGCGTCCGGGAAGCAGCGTCGGCTTGGCGGCCGTTCTGAAGATGACTCGAGCCCCTGGCCGTGCAGTCCGGGTGATTTCAGTCCAAAGCAGCGTGAGCTCGTCGTCGGACATCCAGTCCTGGGCATCCAACAGAACATACCGATCGAAACCGCAATCCGGCTCCTGTTCGAGAACGCCCGTGAGCGAGGCATGTGTCACTGTCACGCGTTCGCCTCTATCCCGAACCGACCGGTATCCCACCGGGGTTAGATAGGGCGGCAGTCCTGTTTCCGAGCTGCCAAGATAACGGCGCCCGAACGCCTGTTGGGCGAAGTAGCTCTCTTCGATGGGAAAGTTGCAAGCCAGCGTCTCCAGCCGATCGCGAAGCACCGCCGCCATCGGCTTCCCGGCCGAGAGAGCCTTGTATTGCGCAGGAGGAATGCCGAGCCCGAAAAGCGATGCTGGATGATTCATCAGCCATCGCACGAAGGGGCGCTCGAAGACCGGGGCGAGCTCTGTCTCGAAAAGCTGGCGCTGTTCTGCAAGCGATTTCGTTTGCATAATCCGCGAGGGCCGGCGACCAAACAGCCGGGCAATAAGGTGCCCTGCCCCGATGCAGCGTCCGAGAGCCCCGCTCCGGTAGAAATTGCGCGAGAACCCGTCAATGCGGCGCCGTCCAAGCACGGTCCGCCTCTCCCAATAGGCGCGAGAGACCGAATCGAGTTGCGGGGCGATATAGCGATCGTAGTTTTCAACATTCTCACGCACATCGGCCTTTCCGAAGAACTTGTAAAAGGCCTTGTAATCCGGCAACCGCTTCGCCGCGGCAAGCTTGAGGTGATTGAGAGCGATATGTGCCGGATTGAGATCCACCGCCAGAATTGCGGCTGGGTCTGCGGACAGATAGCTCATGACATTGCAGCCACCTGAGGCGATCGTCACGATGCGGGTGGATTGAGAGACGTCCAATGCCTCGAGATCTACGCGAGGATCCTCCCAGATTTGCGGATAGACGAGACCACCGAACACCAACGTGAAGAACCGCTCGCTCACGCCCCGCGCGGTGTGCCAATCGTTCCTATGAATAGCTGCCTCGACGAGCGAGCCGCCTCTTGTCCTACGGTTGGTGCCGTGATGAGTCATTTGCTCGCCTTGTGCGTTTGATCGATGCGACAGTCACGCAGCTGACAAGGCGGGTCGGCTCGATTGGGTGGCAACCATCTCTTCGCTGAGGAGGTCGCTCCATCTGACGATCCTCATCACACCGTTCTCGTCTTCGACAATCGCTGTGCAGCTTTCGACCCAGTCGCCGCAATTGAGGTAGTGGACGCCTTCAATGTTCCGGTCGGCCGCATGATGGATGTGACCACAGATGATGCCGTCGTAGCCGCCAGTCCTCGCCTCGGCTGCGAGTGTTGCCTCGAATGCACCGATGAAGTTGACGGCCTTTTTCACTCGATACTTGAGAAAGGCGGAAAGCGACCAGTACCCAAGCCCAAGTCGGTGCCTGGCCCAATTGAGCGGGCGGTTGGCCCACATTGCCAGGTCGTATCCGATGTCTCCAAGCCGTGCGAGCCATTTGGCATTGCGGATGACGAGGTCAAATTCATCACCGTGCATCAGAAGGTAGGTCCGTCCTGAGGCTGTGACATGCTTGGTCCGCCTCACGACTTCGATGCTGCCAAAAGTCATGCCCACGTACTGGCGCAGCACATCATCATGGTTGCCCGGGATGAAGACGACACGCGCGCCCTTCCGAGCCTTCCGTAGGAGCTTCTGGATGACATCGTTGTGGCTTTGTGGCCAATAGAGGCCTCGGTTCACTTTCCAGAAATCAACGATGTCACCGACGAGGTAGATGGTCTCAGTATCAACCGACTTGAGAAGATCAAGCAGCGCGTTTGCTCGCGCATTCCGCGTGCCTAGGTGGACGTCCGATATGAAGAGCGTCCGAAAACGGACGGGTTTAGCCTGTGAATGGCGCGCGGAGCTTTTCATGCGGAAAGCAGCTAAAGGATTCGTACTTCATTTGAATGACAGGTGACGACCGCGTCCGTATCCGCCACGGCGGACGTCGACGTCGTCGCTGCTTGGCGACTGCTTCCTGCTCAGACGTTAGAGGTGAAAGCACCGGCTGCACGACGCCTGGCTGAGGCGCTCGCGAGAAGTGGAGTCTGCCTGTAACCCCAACAGGCTTGTGCAGCTGCACCACGCCCGGCTGTACGTCGAGCATGCTACATAGGAAGCCGACTTGGACGGTTTGAGGGAATCGTCGCTCGCACTGCGTAAGCGCACCGAGCTGATGAGGAAGGCTCAGCGCCTCCGCGATGCAACCGCCGTCGTCTCCAATGATAGCGAGAACATAGAGAGAGTGCTCGCCGTGCTTGGCTACAGCGGCGATCTCAACGGCATGGCCACCCGGTCGAGCCGCGTCGTCTACTTCCACCACAACAAGCTGCGCCGCTTCATCCTCGAAAAGCTCAGAGGCGAGCGGCGAAACCGCTTCCTCACGATGTCTGGCCGAAACCATCCCATCGCCTGAGGGGAACGACTCTCGGGATCGGCAGATCACCAACAACATTGTCAAACGAGTCGGCAAGGCGCTGAAGCTCTTGCGGGAGCAAGGCGTGGTGGTGAGTAAACGCGGCAAAGGACAAGATGGTGTGGCGGCTCAAGTGCGCCTAATTTTCAAGATGCGGAGACTGAATAACGTGGCAACCGAGATGCCTTGCACGTGCTCGTCTATAACATGATGCGCGTGATCGCGATCCTCGGCGTTGCAGGCCTGATCGGGGCGATCAGAGCGTGAGGAAGAGCCGGCTTGCTAGCCCCGGAACATCATATGGTGCGGCCAGGAACGCCCCAGGACGCCCTAACAGCGGAAATTAGCGCGTAAGCGGCCCAAAATTGCGCCGCTTCTGCCAGATCACCACGCGACGACTAAACCGCACGTTCTCACACGGCCTCCAGACATCTGGACAGAGCCGGCGACCGTCGCTTGGGCCGCTAAGCGGTCCCTTCTCTTACGCACCACCATGCTCTACTGCCGAGAGAGCGTTCGATCGGTGATGAGCTCGCATTTCAGTTCGGTAAAGGTGGCTTCGTGCCCCCGCAACCAACAAAATTAACGACTTACGGCTAACAACCACGCCCCTCAAATCGAATCCTAGCAATCCTCTAGCAATCAAATTGAGTCCGCCCCTTTCACGCGGACACCAAATCAGGTCATGCTGTTCCCCAGCGCGGCGGGAGGAACACATGCGCTTGATTGCACCTCACCCAGACTATGCAGACGAGCTAGGTCCGGATGCGGATCGACAGGCTCTGTTACGCAGCGCTGAAGAGCTTATCAAGCTCATCCGGAAGCTAGTGGACGATGAGCGCAGAAGTGCCGACGGTTCGATCCAGTTGGCGGGCTCGGTTATGGAGGCTAACCCAGTTGCAGCGATGGCCCTAGCCGCCACAGCCAATTCAATCTCACGTCTGTCTACTGAGATCGCCGGGGAGTTGATGCTGCGAGCCCAGCGCGAGTACGTGGCCGAACTCGCCGTTCGCGCTCGCCTCAACCACATGAGCGCTGAGGAGCACGAAGAACTTCGGCAGGACTCGGCTGAGCAAGGAATTGGCTACACACCACCCTATGCCGCCACCCAATACCTCAATCAGTGGCCAGATGACGCCATGATCACGACAGCACAAATTGTCGACTTCACGTCGTTGAGCCAGAGCACAATCGAGCGCATGATCGAGCGCGGAAGCTTTCCCGTTGGGGTGAAGCTCGGTGAGCGCCGCGTGGCGTGGCGCTGGGGAGACGTGCGTCAGATCATGTTCAAGCTCGCGGATCATGCGCGTGAACGAGCACGACGCATCCGGCAAACGCGGCAAGCCTAGGCATTGCACACGGGAGCATGGGAGAGCGCACCCGAACCCGGGTTTTTGCGACAGACTGGCAGCCACTTTGTGAATAAATTGCAGTGCGGGAGCTTCGTTCATGCCAATTGGCAAGAAGTGGGTAGGTCAGTTTCATGGCACCAACACAGGCAATGCGTATGTTCGATTGAGCGGAGCCGATGAGAACCTGTCTGGCACGCTACGCCTCAACGATTCGACACTGGGTATATTGATCTATGATTTGTCCGATTCCTTCGACGGAAACGAATTGAAATTCTCAGGCTTGCAAACCGGAGACGGAATTCAAGCGGCTCAGATCAGAATCTCAGGAGCTGCATATATTCAACAGAACGGCGATCTACACGGCGAATGGGAAACGACGATTGGAAATGCCGGAACACTTTTTCTATTCCCGCATGACGTACCAAGGGTCGAAAACAATGATGACGCATCGCCGCGCCAGATTCATTTCGCCCGGCATGAGTTTGGTCCCATCGAGATCGAAAGAGCGGACGTTCTGGCGCTTGCCAAAGAGCTACAGAAGAGTTGCCCGAAAAGCAGAGTTATTGTCACCACCCTTGATGGAACTCAGCAATCAAGGTTTCTCGAAGACTTCGAGCCACACGTTGCCAAATCGAACCGCACTGACTACCTTCGTTTGTACATCAAAGAGCCGGAAGCTGATGGCTTCGAGCGTTCAATTATCGTCGAATTCGGTCAATCCGTTAACGTTGCAATTGCGCAGAGCACCAGCGAGTCTTGGGCATTGGGGGAGCGCGAGAAGTTAAAACAGCACATTCGCAGATACGAAAGATTTTACGCAAGCAAGTATGGAAACACAATAAATGGGCTGATGCTCTTGGTGACTTTGATTGCACTTCCAAGCCTTAACATATGGGGGCGCATCATATTGATGGCTGCTGTCGTGGCGTTGGCTCAGAGCGTCAGCTTATTGCATCGCCAGTTTGTTCAACATGCGAAGGTCTTCATAGGCGTAAGCATTCGGTGAGAACCGCAGGCGCGGTAGATTTCAGGCCGCCTGACTGATGACGCTACGATCGCGTTGCCAGTTCCACGGTAGCAGCTCGTCGAGGCGTGACGCCGGATGCCCGGCGAGCCGTGAGAGCACATCGGCGAGCCAGGCTTGCGGATCGTTGCCGTTCATCTTGGCTGCGTGAGGGAGTACATGGCGGCGGCGCGGCGTAGCACCGTCGGAAACGGCGAAGAGCCACGATTTTCTGCCGAGCGCGATCCGCGCAACGCACGTTCGACGGCATTACATCCGACGAGATGCGGCCATCGTCGAGGAAGCGGGTGAAGGAGCGGCCGTCTTCAACATGTCGATGTGCCCGGCGAATCATGCCCGCGCGAAGGCTTGGGCCGCATCTCGCGCATCCGCACTCGGCTCGGCGCGGCGAGCGGTGCTGCTCAGCTCCTGACGAACACGGTGGCGCTCTTCGGCGCTCTGTGCGTTGATATCGCGTTCGATCTCGAGACCAGCCGATCGATGCGCCGCGACCTCCAGCGCCAAGGGCGAGATCGGTGCAGGTGTCTTACCCTCTGCTTTGCGCCGCGCACTGGCCTCGATGTCGGCGAGCGCAAGAAGAGGACGCCATTCATGCGCCAGCAAGCCGCTTCAAGATCGTTCCCGGTTTGCGGTCGGCCGCGTAGAGCTCCTTGCGCTGGCCGCCATAAGCATCGGCCTGCAGCACCGGACCAGCGAGCGAGTGGGACTGCGGATGTTGCTTCGCCGCGATCGCGCCGAGTAGTAGAACATGGCTGTCGGCGAGGCCTTCAAGCGGCCGATCATCTCGGACTGTACACCCAGCAGCGTCCGGTGATCGTCGCCTTGGCCAGCGGCGCAGGCACGGTAGTGTCGTCACCGTGTAAACGCTCGGCGGTGAAGACATGCGCCTCGACACGCCTGAGCAGCGACAGCGCCGCATCCGGCGCCAACCTGATCGGCGAGCGTGGATAAGCCGAGTGGCACGCCTTCGCGCATGGCGCTCGGCCTGGCGGTTCAGCGGCTGGTGTTGGCCAAACTTCTCGAGCAGCATGGCCATGAGATTGGGGCCGCCCAGCCGCGCGGCGTGACGTGGAACGAGGCGGGTGGCCTCGCTGATCGTCTCGCAGTCCGGCGTCATCTTCTCGCGGACATGGATCACCTTCCACTGGCAGGATCACCTCCAGCGTCTCGGTGATGGTCTCGCCGAGCTTGCGCAGCTCGCGATGCCACCGCAACAGGCGCAGACGGTGACCAGCACGACGACGCGCTCGCGCGGCAGATGCTCGGAAAGGCTGGCGGGACGGACGCGCGAGCATAGCGCTGAACCGTCGGTCCTTGGCCGCCGCCGTCTCGGCGGCAATCTCGATCCTCGGTCGCCGGTGATCTCCAGGTCCTCGAGCTCCAGTCCATCTGGTCGATGGAACGGGCGGTGCATCGATCAGGTCCACGTAGATCTGACGGCACCAGCTTGGCGATCTCGAGCTTCTGGGCCGCGATCGTCGCCGCATCGTCGGCGTTCTGGCGCGGGCGAGTGCAAACTCGGCCTCGATCTGAGCAGCTCGAGCCTCGGCGATGAACGGCGCCGCTGCTCAGCGCGTCGATGTCGGAGGCAGATCCATGCGCCCAGCAGGATCACCAGACCATCGCGCGCCGCTCGCGAAGTGCGCGCTCAAACCGACTATCCACGGTTTCCGGTGGAATCCTCGGCGAACAGGTTGCCGCCGTCGGTCGTCGAGCATGGCGGCGAGCTGTGCAGCCGAAATAGCAGCAGCGCCGTTGCCGCCGATGGCCAAACAAACCGGCCGCGCGTTTCCAGTCAACTGGCGTAGAGCGACAGCCCGAGCCCGTCGTGCCAGAGATCTTGGCGAGATCGCCCCTGGCTCCGCGAAAGACGAACAGATCATGCGGCAGATGGATCGCGGCCGAGCGTCTCCTGCACCTGCAAAAGCCCATTCATGCCGCGCCGCATGTCGGTACGACCGAGCGCCAGCCACACCCGCACGCCGGACGGAACCGGGATCATCGTGCCCTCCAGAACGTCGAGGACACGCTTCAACGTGCGAGCGTCGAAGCTCGCGCCGACCTTCACGCGGTAGGTGCCCGAGACCTCGATCTCGATCGTGCGAGATCATTGGGGCCGATGCCCCGGCCTCACTCTCCGGTTCCGTCGTCACCGTCACCGGCACGAAGCTCGAACCCGATGAGGATGGTTGGAACTGGTCTCGTGTCGCCCATACCGGCGACGCCAGCTGAACACCTGGTTCGCGTTGACATCGTACTGGCGCGCCACCACAGAAACAGACGCCCCCGGTCGAAACGTGGCAGCCACGATCTCCCGCTTCAGCGCCTCCGGCCAGCGCCTGTTCCGGCGCTCTTCGCTTGTGTCCACGATCGCCCTTGTGGACTGTCCACCTCCGCGCCGCCTCGCATCAGCCCTCAAACTCGGCGAACAATGGCTGCAGGGGAAGGCGGTCCTCGCCGGAGGCGTACGGAGCACCAGCATTTGTGGGAGCAGATCGGCAGCCATTGCCTTCCTCGGCGAGCGCGGTGCATTGCCCTCATTTCGAACGGGGCCTTCTTTTGATTGGGGTCGGTCTGCCCGTGGACGATGCAACAGGGCTGAGCGACATGTCATCGCCACATTTGGGCGCGGTGAACGTGCAAGGGCGCTGTAACCTTGCCCGCTCTCACAGGCAGTGGTCCAGGGCAACCGTACTATGAGAGCTCGAAAGTGGCCCTCGGCCGTCTCTGACCTGCGGCAAAGGGTTGACCTGAGCCCCGCGATCTCCTCCAGATTTGGGTAGAGTCCGTGTACCTCCGAGGAGGAGACGGACGATGCGTAGGAGCAGTTTCTCAGAAGAGCAGATTATTGCGACCCTGCGGGAGCAGGAGGCAGGCAGCGCGACAGCCGACGTGTGTCGGCGGCACGAACGTAGAGCAGGGAGGCTTGCGTGGCCTGCCACTATATCGCGCCCGGCAAGCCGCAGTAGAACGCGTTTATCGAACGCTTCAACCGGCGGCTGCGCGACGAGTGCCTGAACGAGACGCTGTTCTCGGCGCTCGCCGAGGCACGGCGCGTGCTGGCCGCGTGGCGCACCGACTGCAATCACGTGCGTCCGCACTCGGCGCTCGCCAACTGCACACCCGACGAGTTCCGGCACACCATCGCCATTGCCGCAACGGTCGGCAACGGGCAAAATTTCAACCCAGGACCTCCCTCTGACTGGATGAGAAAAGGGGCTCAGGCCCCGACCTTTGCCGCCGGTTGCAGTCGTTCCGAGTGGAGCGCTGCCCCCCGAGATCGCCGCATCGGCGTCTGCTCAGGGTCATTTGCGGTCGATCGCCATTGCTTCGGTGATGCGCCGCACAGCGAACGGTCAGACATCGATCTCCCCGGCAAACCGGGTTTCGCGGCATCTCGCTCAATGATCGTGCTTCTAGTCTAGGACACCGACTCATAAACCCGTAGCCACAATCTCGTCGAGGCGAGCTTGATGAGAGCGAGGTCGTTCGCATCGTGTTTTTCGTAGCATGTGGCGATGGCGCGGTTATGTTTGATTTTGTTGAAGAAGCGCTCGATCTCGTTGCGGAAGCGATAGAGGTAGCGGCTGAACGGGAGAGCCTGCTTGCGGCCTGGCATCGGCTTCACGTTGGCGAAGGCTCCGCGCTCTGCGAGGCGGCGGCGTAGCGCGTTGCTGTCGTAGCCGCGATCGGCGAGTTAGGTTTGGCCGGCCGTCACAGTATCCAGCATGTCCTCAGCACTGCGGCCGTCATGGGCCTGGCCGGCCGTCAGCTTCAACGTGATCGGCAGACCATTGCCGTCGACGACGGCATGAATCTTGGTCGTCAGTCCACCTCGCGAGCGCCCCATTGCGACGGTTCAAACTGGTTCCCAGAGGCGGGATCCGGCGCTTCCGCGCCCCCCTTTTGGTGTTGGCTGCGTGCTGATGAACGCGGATCGAGGTGCTGTCGATCGATTGCAGGTCGCCGTCATAGGCTGCTGAGACCGCAGCGAAAATCCGATCCCAGACGCCAAGCTTCCGCCATCGAACGAAGCGGTTGTAGCAGGTGGTCGGCGGGCCGTAGCGCTCGGGAATGTCGGCCCATGGCGAACCCGTCCTCAGCCGCCAAGAAATTCCGTTCAGCACCCGCCGGTCGTCAACGCGCGCAACCCCGCGAGGCTTGTTCGGCAACAATGGCTCGATCACCGACCATTCGAAGTCTGAAAGCTCGTAGCGCCGCTGCGACATCACCGCCCTCCGTTTGGAGAGCTTGAATCACTGTTCGCTCGAAAGGGGAATCCCCCTTATGAGTTTGTGGCCTAGAGTGCCGCGAACCGATCCGGCGCTTGGATCACGACTGAGCCTGGTTTGCGGACTCTTTAGACGTGACCGGCCAGGATGCGAGATATCGGCTTTGGAAATTCAGGCGGTATCCGCGACAACAATCCGTGCGTCGACGGCGACGCATTTGTCAGACAATGCGATGACAGGGTTCAACTCGGCTTCGCTGATCTCGGGATGATCGGCAACGAAGCGAGAGAACGCGCTTACGGTGCGGCCGAGCGCCTGGAGATCGACAGCCGGCTTGCTGCGAAAGCCTTTGAGAAGTTGCGCGCCCTTGAGTGACAGGAGAAGCCGGCACGCCTCCTCCACATCCACGGGGGCCAGTGCCACGACAGTGTCCCTCAAGACCTCGGTCAGCACGCCACCGAGACCGACGGCAATCGTCGGACCGAAGGCGCGATCGCGAACAGCGCCGATGAGGATTTCGACACCCGCTGAGCCGTCCACCATCGTTTCGACGCTGAACGCGTCGGGCTGCAAGCGGTGGTACATGTCATCAAAGGCCGCGCTGAGCTCAGCGTCTCCCTTGATCGCGAGCGCCACTGCGCCGCTGTCCGACTTGTGACTCTGACCTAATCCCTTCAAGACGATCGGGTACCCGAGGCGCTGCCCCGACGCCATCACCTCGTCCTTCGAGCGCGCGCTCAGCGCCGATGCGAAGGTGATGCCTGTGCTGGCAAAGAGCGCACGGGCTTCGAGATAGCCTGGGCTCGCGCGGAGCGGCTCGACCCCGCGGATGGGTGCGAGAGCGCGGTTTCTCTCGTCATCGACAAAGCCCAAACGCAGACTGCGCAGGGCCTCGTCGGGGTGGTCGAGCACGGGGATTCCCGCAGCCCTGAACGCGTCCATCGCCGGCTGTGCTGGCTCGACTGTCGAGATGGCGAGGCCGAGCCCGTGCCCGGTCACGGCCGATAGAATGCGCCTGGCATGGCCCTTTTCCCGAACGGGATCGACCTCGGGACGCACGTTGTTGAGGAAACCGGACATGACAATGGCGTCGACCTCGCCGGAGCGCGCGATGATCTCGGCGACCGGCACGAAGACCTCGATATCGAGACCTTTGACGTAGTCCACGGGATTGCCGATGCCGGATTCGGGCGTGCAGACGGTCTTCAGCTGCTCCTTGAGCGTGTCCGAGAAGGCGGGCACGGTGAATCCCTCGCGACCGGCAACGCCGGTTGCGATCGTCGCGCAGCCGCCGCCATCGGAGAGCACCGCGAGCCGCCGCCCACGAGCGCGCGCCGGCGACAGCAGCCCGTCGATCGCGCGCATCATTTCCGCGATCGAGGTGACCCGGACGATGCCCACACGTGACGCCGCCGCGTCGATGATGGTGTCGCTCGAGACCAGCGATCCCGTATGCGAGCTGACCGAGCGGGCGACTGCCTCGGAGCCGTACGGGGCGATCAGCACGACGTGTTTGCCGGTGGCGATGACCCGCTGGGCGGCACCCAGAAAGGCGCGGCCGTCCTTGAACTCCTCGACATAGGCAACCACCACGCGGGTCGCCGGCTCGTCGACGAACGACTCCATGTACTCGTGCAATTGGAGATCGGCCTGATTGCCAATCGAGACGCCGCGCGAGAAGCCGAGACCGGCGGTGGTCAAGCGCACGCCGAGCTCGAGCAGAATGGTGCCGCTCTGCGACACGAGGCCGATCGGGCCGGGCGTAACGTCCCAGAAGGCGGTGCAGTGAAACTCGGCGCGTGTATCGATCAAACCGAGGCAATTGGGGCCGACGAGACGCATGCCTCCGGCATGAGCGGCCGCGACGATGCGCTCCTGCAGCACCCGTCCCTCGGCGCCTGTCTCCGCAAAGCCTGCCGTGATGCAGACCGCATATCGGACGCCTTTGCGGGCCGCCGCCTCGACCGCCTCCAGGATGGCGGTCTTTGGAACACAAAGCACGGCGACATCGGGGGTTTCAGGCAGCTCGTCGATCGAGGCGAAGGTCGAATGTCCAAGCACCGGCGTCCGGTTCTGGTTGACGAGATAGACGCGTCGCCGCGCCTTGGCTGCGAGCAGCCGCCGGCAATACTGATATCCCCACTTGCTGGGGTTCTCGGTCGCGCCGATGACAGCGACGGAGTCTGGCGCGAACAGTCTGTCGAGACTGACATCGGTAGGCTGGCTCATAGATCTCTCATAGCTGCTGCGGTCAGAGTCGCTCGATGATCGCGACACTCACCTGGACGGGGCGGCGCGCATTTTCATCGCTCGTCACGTCGCACCTTACGCTCCCAGCTCGCGGTGCCAACGGCTCAGAGCCGAATTCATGGCCCCATCGGGCGAATGTCTGCTATCCGCTCGGTGCGAGTATCCGTCTGTTGGCCGTCCGCTTCGTGGAGAGGTGGACAGCAACGATTGCCGTCGCCGAGCTTCGGCTCGCTTGAATGTTCGGGGTTGACGCGCTCGCTCGTTCGCGATCCAGTCATGCACCTGCTTTGCAAAGATCACGGGAGTGTCATGGGCACGCGTATTCCATTTGCGAGACCCGACGGTAAGGTTGCTGAGGGCTACTTGGCGTCGACCGGCCGTGCGAACGCACCTGGTGTCGTCGTCATCCAAGAGTGGTGGGGCCTACAGGATCAAATCAAGGGGATCTGTGATCGATTGGCACTCGCCGGCTATCACGCTCTGGCTCCCGATCTCTACGGAGGAACCGTGGTCCCCTATCACGACAGCGACTCCGCCAGTCGCGAAATGAACTCCCTCGATTTCGTGAGGGCTACGGATCAACTCGTGCTTGGCGCGGCTAGGCACTTGGCGAAGGCCAATCCCAAGGTCGGCTTGACGGGCTTCTGCCTAGGCGGCGCCGTGACGGTTCTCGGCGCCTGCAGACTGCCCGAGCTTACTGCCGCCGTCGCCTTCTATGGCTTGCCGCTGGGTTCAGAGGGAAAACCGGACGAGCTCCAAATTCCCTTGCAGGGCCATTTCACGAACCATGACGATTGGTGCAAGCCAGCGGCCGTCGACGCGTACGAGAGCGGGGCCAAGAAGGCCAATAAGGACGTACAGTTTTACCGCTACGAGGCCGAACACGGCTTCGTCAACGAGCAGAGCGCCGAATACGATCGTCAATTGAGTGAGCTGGCCTGGGGTCGCATGCTCGACTTTTGGCAGAAACATCTGGGACCGAGGTAAGCGGCATCCACGCTAGGATCGTCGGACTGTTCATTGCTGCAGTCGAATGAACAGAGAATCCGATCTGTGACAAATTGCAGAGCCTGCGCAGCGGCTGATGTGATCAGGCTGTTCAATGCCGACGTCTGCTGACTGCGCAAACCCCGCGTCTTGTCATGCGTTGATTCACGTCAGCTAACCGCGCCGAGCGACAACGATCAACGTCTTGCTCGAAGGGCTGCGACAGCTAGTGCCGCAGACGTCCACTTCGCGGACCTTGCAGACGTGTGCATAGTCGAAAGCGATGTCTGCGTCGTCGCCTCAAGCGGACCTCGAAACGGCGCTCGCCCGACAATCACTGAGGAAAGCTGAGTCGTCTGGGTGTTCGTGCTGATCGGCCTCGACCCCACCGATTTCAACGCGCCTCCCCGCACCGCGACTCCATTTTGACCAGAACCGGCGTAGCGGCACGACAGACGCATCCCCTATGAACGGAGACTACACCATCACACACACCTGCTCCGCGAAGATGCGAAGCAGTCGACAGTCGTCAATCCGGGGGGATGCATGAGCTGGGAAATGTTCGACGTTGGGATCAGTCGTCGCTCGGCGCTGCTTCTGGGGGCCTCGATGATGATCGGCAGCCTCCGAACGGCAGCAGCATCTGCGGACGAGGCCGGCCCGCTCTCTCCGCACGTCGGCGGACAGATCACGACCGCATTCAGCAACGGCTACGGAGCCGACGCGGAAAGCGTGCTGACCTTCGCCGCGATCGGCCCGGATATGATGACGATCCAGTACATGAGCACCCGCGGGCTGCATGTGCTGCGAAATCTGCGTGCGACCGATCGGGAGCATGCGCGCATGTTCGTCATGGGCTATGCGGACAGCATGCCGGCCACAATTCCCGGCAGCACCTCGCTTGGCATTTCCGGCGACGTGCTTAGGGACTTGCGATCGGCCGGTCGCGCCGATCTCTCACTCGCATACGACGCAAAGCTCTCGAAAATCGACGGCACGCTGCAAATGATGGGCAAGGAAGTGAAAGTGCCGCTCATCGTCGAGAGCCAGGTCACGGAGGTCGCGGCTGTCCGTGCATCCGGAAAATTCGGCTCAGGCCAGCGGACGGGGGAGGGTCAGTTTCTGATCTTGAGCAACGTCAACGGCCCCTTGATGCTCGAGAGCGTGCTGAAGTTCAGCTGGGAGAAGCAGGTTCGTCGCGAGAGAATTACCAGGGTGAGCGCCGGCGCATCGATGAAGTCCGCGATGGCTCAGTCGTTGAGCACTTTGCGCAAGTATGATGTCTACGGACTTCACTTCGGATTCGACAAAGCCGATTTGCTGCCTGAGAGCGAGCAACTCCTTCAAGATATCGCAACGACGCTCAAATCGAACCCGAAGTGGACGTTGCAGATCGTCGGTCATACCGACGCGATCGGTGAGGCCGCGTACAATCTCAAGCTCTCGGCAGAGCGAGCGGCGGCGGTGGCGGAGGGACTTGCCCGCATCGGTGTCGGACCAGAGCGCCTCACGACGGCTGGAATGGGCGAGACCCAGCCCAAGGGTGACAACAGCACGCTCGATGGACGAGCTCTCAATCGCCGCGTCGAGCTCGTTCGCACGGACCGATGAACCCGGTATCCACAATGCTGTTGCCCGCCGGCAACGCGAATCACCCGATTTGCTGATTTGATCAAAACAGCGGCAACGATCGATGCCGTGACCCTGCATAGTCTGCAGCCGGTTCGGCGGGCATTGATATCGCCTGCTGATCGTCGAGGGGGATGTTATGCAATTCAGATGGCGACGCGGTGCTTTAGGGATCGCAGCGTTGGCTTTGGTGTGCCAAGCGCAGCCGGCGCTGAGCGCCGAATCAGCGACGAGCGTCTATCTTCTGGGCTCCAAAGGTACGCTTGCGGGCATGACGCCACCGCCGGGCCTCTACATCTCCGACGCGAATTACTACTACTCCGGAGATGCCAGCGGCACGGCTGCGAAGGGCGTTACGCTCAGGCGAACCGGCACGACCGTCTCGGTGTCGGCAGATGTCTCGGTGGAAGGCGCCGCCTACTACAATATCCCCACGGCACTGTGGGTCGCGCCTGGCGAGTTTCTGGGCGGCAATGCCGGTTTCAGCGTGATGATGCCCATCGGTTGGAAGGATATCAGCGCGCAGGTCGACGCCACCGCGAGCTTGACGCTGCCTCCACCGCTCTCGATCACGCTGTCCAGGGGACGTAGCCTCGCCATCAGCGACGACAACGCGGATTTCGGTGATCCGCTCCTATCGACCTTCGTCGGCTGGCATCATGGCAATCTGCATTCCAATCTGGCGCTCATGGCGAACATTCCCGTTGGCCAGTGGGATACGGGGCGTCTGGCCAACATCGGCTTCAATCACTGGGCTTTCGATGTGACCGGCGCCTTGACCTGGCTCGATCCGTCGACGGGTTTCGAGCTCTCCGGCGCCGCGGGCCTGACCTTCAACACGGAGAACCCCGACACCGACTACAAGTCAGGAACGGACTTCCACCTCGAGTTCGCAGCCGTCCAGCATTTCTCCAAACAGCTTGCGGTCGGCGTGGCGGGCTATCACTACGACCAGATCACGGGCGACAGCGGTGCAGGCGCCGTGCTCGGAGACTTCGAGGGGCGGGTCACGGGTATCGGACCGCAACTGAACTACGACTTCGCGGTCGGACAGTTGCCCGTATTCACCTCGGTTAAGTGGATTCACGAGCTCGAAGCCACTAATCGCCTCGAGGGTGACATGGGCTTCCTGACGGTCACGGTCCCTCTTGGTCCGCCTCCGGCTCCGCCGGCGGAATAGTGGCTACTGCCGGCTCGATCTGAGTGTCGTGGACGGGAGCTCTCCGAAGACGTCTTTGTAGCGCTTGGAGAACCGGCTCAGGTCCCAGAAGCCTGACGAGCCCGCGATCTCGGTCACTGTGCTTCCTTCTGGCTTGCGGAGCCGGCGCCGGACAAGATGGAGCCGCCTCAGAGCGAGATAGCGGGCAGGCGACATTCCGAACCACTCCTGGAAGACTCGCTGCAGCGAGGGCTGGCTAATGCCGAGGAGGGACGCCAGCTCGCCAGCATAGACCGGTTCGTCCTCGCGCTCGGCGAGGATTTCACCGATCCGGCGCATGATGGCCGCGCGCGGAAGCTTGGGCCGGCCGAGACTGACATCGAACAGATCGCTATCCGATCGCAAAGTGCCGTCGATCGCGCGTCCGAGGATGTCGGAGAGATTGCGCTCGGCTTCTGCCGTTAGAGCGCTCGTGCCTGCTTCGAGCGCCGCCGGTAACCGGGCCAAAATACGCCGGAGGCGCTCCAGGCCATTGACCGACGCACTCCGCAGCTGGGATCCTTCTTTTGGGAGATCGATCTCATCTGTGGCACGCAGCATCTGCTCCCGAGGAATGACGATCACAACCTCGTTGCATCCGGCGACGGTGAGATCGGCATGCTCGCTGCCTGGCGCGTAGAAACCGATGCTGTTGCGATTGAGCTCACGCCCGAGCAGCCGGCTTCCAGGTGTAAACCTCAAAGGCACCAGCATGGCGTAACCATCGCTCGGCGCGTCTCCGCTGCAAATAGACGTGCCGTTCTTGAACTCGATGAATTGCAGGCTGTATCGCCCGACGAAAGCATGCATCCACGTCGACTGGAAAGCTCCACGGCTCACTTGCATCGCCGAGACACGCGTGTGCCTCAGCTTGAGCGACATTTCCTCCGCATCGTGAAATTCATGTTTCAAATCAGTGACCTCCGTCACCAGGCTACGCCCCTCATTTGATCAGACGGGAAAAACCACGCAAGTTGTTTTTGCTCGTCGCGCAACTATCTCACGACCGGCAGGCATGCAGATGCGCTAGCGCCCGCTGGTTTCCGTCAGGGGCGCAAGGTACAGGCTGCTTGCTCCTGCACCTACGGCCAGCACGCTTCCGCCCTGCACTTTCTCATCCATGCTGTTAAGTCCCTGACCAATGGCCGCGATGACCGGACCGGAATTCGAATACTTGCTGTGATGGTTGCCCCGCCCGTCGTCCACGGCCGTCAAATCGATGACCCGAAGGTTGTAGCGGCGAGCGCCTTCCAGCACGCGCGCATCCGATGCGGTCAGCATGCCTGCCCGCTCGACGCCACCTGCGAGCCACGCCGACAGACCCAAGGCCTTGTCGTCGCCTGACACCAGAACTGTCATGGGCCTCGGCAGCTTGCCAATGACATCGAGCTGCGTGCGAAAGACTGTTACGTCGAGATCGGGGGAGGCGAGAATGACATCACCGAGCTTTCCATTGAAATCGGCATGACCCTTCATTGAAGCCTGCCGAAGTGTTTCCATCGCGAGCCAGTTGCCCATGCTGTGCGCGAGGATGTTGATCTCCCGAACCTCGGGAAGGCGAGACATCTCGATGAGTGCGGTCTCGAGGTAATCGCGCGAATAGGTGCTGGCTTCCCGGTCGGCGAGATAGAGCGGTGCCTTGCCCTGCGATGGCCATGCGAACAGGACGGCCGTGCCTTGAAAGCCGGAGTCGTGAACAATCTGGGCGAGCCAATACACGGCCTCTTCGTAGAGGGTGTTGTAGCCGTGGATGAAAACGAGAACGCTGCCTTCGTTCTCGCCGTCACCGGTGGCCCGCATCCGGATTTCGTTCAAGAAGGCATCGGCATCGAGAAATTCCCGATCCGTGGTCACGAAATCGGTCGCTGGATCGGCGCCGGTCTGGTCGGGCCATTCGATCTCGCCCGGCACATGCGTATTGGGAATGGAGACGGTCAGCGCACCATAGTTGAGTGCCTGGGATCGGCCAGCCGTGAATGCATTCGGGTCGGGCGCATCTCCGCGCTCGCGTGTGGTCGCGACCAGCAATCGCACCTTGGCAGTCGAGTCGGGCGCCACGGCCACCGGGTTGAGCACGGCACTGTCGGGCCGGGAGGCGCAGCCTGCCATCCAGCCGAAAACGAGCACTGCTCCGAATAGTCTTGCGATGCCGCGCAGGACCGCCCCCTATCATTTCACTCTGTCTAGTAAATGCCAGACAACACGCCAACCGCAAATCCAGTCAATTTCTCAGGGCGCCTTGCCGGACTCGGATTGTTCGGCAGCGAGCTCCGAGACGAGCCTGGAGACGTCCGGGTCGTCCGGAAGGGCCTCTGCAAGCTCCCGCGCCGCCTCCAATGCCGCGCGTACGTTTCCCGCTTCCCTGCTCATCGAGATCAGCGCACGCAGAACATCCGCATCGAACGGCGAGCGCCGGCGGACCTTCTGTAGCTCGACGATCGCCTCGTCGCGGTGGCCAGTAGAATGAAGCCCGATAGCGTAGACGTAGGCGAACCGCGCATTGTCGGGCGCGAGCTCTGCCGCTTCCGCTAGCGCCGCCAGACCAGATTCTCGATTGCCCCTGCGAACCTCCAGAAGCCCGAGCGCATGGCGCAGCTCGGCCGATCGCGGCATCCGATCCAGGCCTCGTTGAATGACTTTGGCGCCGTCGTCATCTTGTTGGTTGAGCCGATAGACCTCGACCAAAGCCACGTAGGCGTCAACCAACATCGGATCGCGCGCGATCGCGCGCTCGAACGCGGCAATCGACTCCGGCTGGCGGCCTTGCCGCAAGCGAAGCATACCGAGACTCACTTGGGTCGAAGGCCAATCGGCATTGAGCGCCAGGGAGTCTTCGTACTCGCCCAAGGCCTGCTTAAGAGCTGCTGCCTGCTCGCTCGGTAGCCGCGAAGGGTCGATATCCGCCAAAGCCCGAGCCGCCTCGACACGAATTGCGCGGTTCGCATCCGACAGTAACGGAGACAGAAGCTGTAGCCGGGCCCCTTGCTCGAGAGGCTCGAGAGCACCGATCGCGGCAAGCCGCACCAGAGGCTCGCCATCGGTCAGCAGGCGAGCGGCTGCCGCGACTGCTCGATTGTCTCTTAGGCTTGCCAGATACGTGACCGCAGTGGCGCGGACGATCGCTGGCTTGGAGGCATCCCCTGCGAGCTCGACCACATCGGGAAGCGCCCTCACGCCCTCCTTCGTCGCTTTGGCGAGCGTCGTTCCAAAGCTTTCTCGTTCTCGCCACGCGGCCCCATACCAGTCGTCCAAGGCGGCGGATGCCCATGCCGCAGATCGCCTCTGGTGACACCCCGTGCAGGCGTTGGGGGTCCCGATCTCGTCCGTCAGATCGGGGCGCGGCACCCGAAAGCTGTGATCTGCACGTGCATCGATGACCATATAGCTCGTCTCGGGCATGTGGCAGCTCACGCACGCGGCGCCTGTCGTGTCCGGCTCGTGATGATGATGCGCCTTATCGTCGAAGACCGCAGGATTGTGACAACGCGTGCAGAGTGCATTTCCCTCGGCTCGCAGCTTCAAGGCATGCGGATCGTGGCAGTCCATGCAGGTGACGCCGCGGGCATACATCCGGCTCTGCAGGAATGAGCCCCAGGTATAGACCTCGTCGCGTTGCTGGCCGTCCGGATAATAGCCAGGGCTCGTCAGCACGGTGGGGTGATAGGCGTCGAGAAGAGGTTGGCTTGACGCATGCCCTTCGGTGAGGGGTGAGCTGCGAGCGTGACAAGACCAGCACGCGTTCATTGTGCCGTCAGGTGGGCGCTCGTCACGCGCGGCGTACTTCGCATCTACTGCAGGGAAGGTCCATGCCTCGCTCCACCTGCTCTTCAGGTAGCCTTCCAACGCCTTCTGGTCGTCGTCTCGATAGGGCGGCGCCGTCGTCCGCGCCCATTCGACATGCTTACGTCCAGGACCGTGGCAGGCTTCGCACGCCACATTCACCTCGCTCCACGAGGTTTGATAGCTGTCCGCTTGCGCATCGTAATTCTTCTTCAGGTTCGTCGAGTGACACGACGCGCATTGCATGTTCCAGGACTGATAGCGTCCGGTCCAGTGCAGTGCCTCTCCTGGCTGGATCGACTGATCTGAGTAGAGGTGAAACCAACGTTGCCCACCCTCAGGGGCTGGACGCGAATCCCAGGCGACGCTCAGAACCTGCAAGCGGCCATTCGGAAACTCGACGAGGTACTGTTGGAGTGGGTGGACACCGAAGGTGTATTTGACGGCGAAGTCGCCGAGCCGGCCGTCCGAGCCAACTGTTCGAACCATGAAGCGGCGGTCGCGCTTGAAGAAGCGATACTCGATATCTTTGTGGACGAATGTGGTGTCGCTGAAATCTCCGAGTACCGTCGTGTCGTCGGCGGGCTGCATGGCTCGTGCATGATCAGATGGTGTCCACGACCGGAACTCCTCGTCATGGCATTCCCGGCAAACGCCCGCCCCGACGAAGAGCGCACCTCGCTCAGAGCCCAGCGAGCCGGCATGGGCCTGTCTTACGCCCTGGCCGGCTGTGCTGCTCTCGATGATGCATGCGGCTGCTATCAGCGTCAGAAGGACAAGCCGCACAAAGCTCGGACGCGATCCGCCCCAGGCGACCGCCCCTGACGCGTGGAATTGATCAGCGGCCCAACGAGCAACTCTGCGATCCGTCACGAGCATGACCTTTCCCCGGGGAGGGGCCCCGAGGGCGCACATCACATGCGCCACAGCTCGTCCGATACGTGCAGCTTGCAGGTGGAGCAAGCGCAAAGATTGAGCGCCTATCCAGGCGATTATGATCAGAATTGACCTAGGCGCTGTTTCGGCTTGATGATAGGTGGCAAGTTTACTATTGGGCCGGTGCGCAATGCGATCGGCGGGGATCGGGGGCTCTGGACATGATCATGCTGTCGGATCGCGACGCTTGGACGACCGCTCGCCGAAAGAGGCAACCAGCGGGCGTATGGCGAGCTTGCTTGATCGCTGCCGTGACGCTGGTGCTTCCCGCGCTTCTTCTCACTGCGCCCGCAACGGCCCAGACCTCGAGCAAACCAAACATCATCTACATCATCGCCGATGATCTCGGCTGGAAGGATGTCGGGTTTCACGGTTCGGACATCAAGACTCCGAACTTGGACGAGCTGGCCGCTCAAGGGGCAAATCTCGCGCAGCACTATGCGATGCCGATGTGCACGCCGAGCCGTGCTGCGCTTATGACCGGCCGCTATCCGATGCGCTATGGACTGCAGGTCGGCGTAATCCCCGGTGCAGGCACTTATTCGCTCCCGATGGACGAGTTTCTTCTGCCGCAGATGCTCAAGCAGGCCGGGTACAAGACCTACATGAGCGGCAAATGGCATCTCGGGCACGCCAAGAAGGAGTTCTGGCCAAACCATCGCGGCTTCGACTCCTTCTATGGGGCGACCGTCGGTGAGATCGATCACTTCGAGCATGCATCGCACGGCGTCGCGGACTGGTACCGCAACGACGATGCGTTGAAGGAGGATGGCTTCGATAGCAGCCTCTTCGGCGCCGAAGCCGTCCGCGTCATCAATGCGCACGACCCCAAGGATCCGCTGTTCCTCTATCTGGCCTTCACGGCTCCTCACACGCCTTTCCAAGCCCCGAAAGAGTATCTCGATCGCTATCCCACGATCTCCGATGCCAACCGGAAGGCCTATGCCGGCATGGTGAGCGTGATGGACGACGAGGTCGGTAAGGTTGTCGATGCCCTGGAAAAGAAGGGCATGCGGGACAACACGCTGATCGTCTTCGTCAGCGACAATGGTGGTGTGAAATCGTCACTCTTCTCGGGTGATACGAAGGTCGAGGGCGGCTTGCCTGCCGACAATGGACCCTATCGGGACGGCAAGGGCACGACATACGAGGGTGGCACGAGAGTCGTTGCATTGGCGAACTGGCCCGGTCACATCAAGCCCGGCGTCGTCAACCAGACGGTTCATATGGTCGATTGGTATCCGACTCTCGCAAAGCTCGTCGGCGGCGACACGCAGAAAAGCAAGCCGCTCGACGGCATGGATGTGTGGGCGACGATCGCCAAAGGAGCAGCCACGCCCCGCAAGGAGATGCTCTACAACGTCGATCCGATGGGCGGGGCGATCAGGGTCGGAGACTGGAAGCTCGTCTGGAAAGCCTCACTGCCGCAGAAGGTCGAGCTCTTCAATCTCGCTCGGGATCCTTCCGAATCGAATGACCGGTCCAAGGCTCGCAGGGCCATAGTGGCCAAGATGCAGAAACGGCTGACAGCGTTGGCGACACAGATGGCACCACCGCTTCTGTTGATGGAGGCTGTGCGTCTGACATTCTATGCGCCACCGGTTTCAGCGGATCCAAGCGCTGTACTATCAGGTGGGGATTAGCCGATCGGCTGTCGCGCAGACCTTGTCGCGGTGGAGCGTTGCCACGGCGCAGTAGGAGTGGCGCGGCGCCGGTCGACCGAATTGATCATGCCGATCTGAAGGTCGCAGTGGTGATCAGCGATGCCTCGACTCGCCGACGGCAAATATCGAATTCTGATCTACAGCCATGGGCTATCAGGCTTCAACCGATGCCGGAAGATCGCAGGAGCAATCATCGATCATCGGTCGGATGTATCCGTGTTGATCCTCTCGGATGCGCCCACGATCGGACAGTACTCGTTCAAGACCGGCATCGATTTCATCTATATGCCGAGGGCTCCCGGCAATGCCACCCCGATCGAAGACGCGATTGGATACGGCGGTGACGCGTGTGATGCACTCGCAGTACGCGAGGCCCTGATCCGCCGAATAGCCGAAGTGTTTCGACCGCATCTTTTCCTCGTCGACGAACAGCCTCTGGGCATCCATCGCGAGATTCGGCGTACCGTGTGTGCGCTGAAGGCAAGGGGGACGCATCTCGTGCTCGGACTGAGCGATATGGGTGATCACGCGTCTGATCACCACTCTCACGGCAGCACCACAGGCGCAGCTACCGAGCTCGCCGACCTGTACGACGATATCTGGATCTATGGCCCGCGAGAAATCAGCGATGGGCCTGGCGGACACCCTGTTGCGGACGGCGTCGGCAGCAAGGCCTCGTATATCGGGTATCTCTGCCACCCACCGGCTGCACCTCGCGATCCCCACACGATATCCGCGGAGACGGACTCCTTCATTCTCGTTACCGGAGGCAGCGACGGCGCGGAGATCATCGATTGGGTCCTCAGCGCCTATGACTATGATCCAAACCTGCCTTATGGCTGCTGCATAGTCCTGGACCCGCTCATGGACGATGCAACGCGCGCTCGCCTTGAGCGCCGGATCGAGGCGAATACCAAGATCAGAATCATGACTTTCGCCTCCGATCTCGAAATGAAGAGCGCAATCGGTGTGATCGGAGTGGGAAGCTATGACACGGTGTGTGAGATCCTCTCGACCGATCTGCCTGCCGCCGTCGTTCCTCTACCCGATCGACCAGCTCACAGAGCAAGGGCCGAGCAGCTGCAGAGGTTGGGGCTGATCCAACTGCTGGAGGCCAGCGACATCCGGCTTCCATCCGGCATGGCGCACGCAATTCGGGATCTCGGCCGCCAATCACATCAACCAAGAAGTAAATTCAGAAACCTGTTGTCAGGACTCGATCTGATAAGCCAGTCGGTAGATCATCTTGTTTCATCGACGAGCAGATCATATTTGACGCCGCAACCCGAGAGAGCAAACTGAGAGCGCGCCACCCTGTTATGGTTGGCTAACGACGGCTGATGGATGGAGCTGCACGCGAATGCTGGCTGTCAGAGGGTTTGCCCTTATCATCGCGGTAGGCACGTTCTTGTTTCTGCCAGGGCCGCTCGGTGCACAGACGGTCACCGAGCCACCCCAAAAGGTTAAGAGTGCGCTCGAGCTTCTCGGTGACCCGGAGGTGTCGGCTTGGTTGAAGTCGAATGTCCTCAACGCCGCGCCTCTTGACGCAGCGCCGCCCGAGCCAGCGAAGACCACCTTTCAGTCGGCATCGGATTGGTTGCACGAGAAGCGCACCAACGCCTGGCGTGTCGTCGCGACGATCCCGGCCCTGCCGGAGGAGCTCAGCCGTGTCGGCGACCGTCTGAGTGAGTCGATCGGTGTCCAAAACGGCTGGCAATGGCTCGTCAGATTCGCTCTTGTCATTGTGTCAGGACTAGTCGCTGAGTTTATCGCCTTATGGGTGCTCGCCGCATCGAGCTCTGGCTCCAGCGTCGCTCCATCAGAGATGCTCGCTTGCGCGGTTAAGCGCCTCTCGCGCGATGCCGGTCGCATCGTGGCCTTTGCCGTGGGCGGCGCCAGCGCATTTCTGACCCTGGATTGGGCTGCGCAAACGGGCGAGATCGGTCTTCTCGGCTTCGTTGCCGTGGTCATCGTGCGCGTGGCCCTGGCAATGGCGCGGTTCCTTATCGGCACCCGGGCCGACCGGTCGCGGATCATCCCGATCTCATCGGCAACGGCGTGTCTTTGGTACAATAGCTTGACGATATTGACGGGCTGGGTCGCTTTGGCGTCCGTCACGATGATCACCCTGAACAGGGCCGGCATCGCCGACGACGCGAGGCAGCTCGTACGCGCGCTGTTCCTGCTGGTCGCCTTTGCGATCGCGACGGTCACCGTCTGGCGCCAACGGACGATCAATCTCACGGGTGCGAGTCCGCTGGCAGCCATCAAACCTCGGTGGACTTGGCTCGATCGTGTGTCCAACCCGCTGGTCACGACGGCTTTGTTCGTGCTGCTTTGGGGGCTGATGATCAGCCAAATGTATGGTCTCTTCTGGTGCTTCCTGTTGCTGCTTGTCTTGCCTTGGACGTTGAGATTGATTTACGCGAGCTTCGCAAACTTACGTCTGCAACCCACTACTGACGGCTCCACAAGGAACGTGAGCTTGTGGGGCGTTGCATTCGAGCGATTCCTCGTTGCGTGCGTCGTCGTGGGTGCCGCTGCCTTAAGTATCAAGGCGTCGGAGGTTGGCCTGCGGAACTTCGCGGAAGGCGGCTCCCTCGTTGGGCTCGTCGTTAAAGGGGCTACGCAAGCCGTCGTCATCGCCTTGCTCGCCGACCTCGCTTGGCATCTCCTGAGCGCTTGGATGAACAGAGCCCTCGAGCGCAAGATTGCGGCACAGTCCCCTGACGCATCCCGGCAAGAGGCGAAGATCCGGACGCTTCTTCCGATCCTGCGCAACGTGCTCTTCATCTTCATCGTCGTGGTCGCTGGCCTGATGGCGCTATCGGGGTTCGGTATCGAGATTGGGCCGCTGCTCGCCGGCGCCGGCATCTTCGGTGTCGCCGTCGGCTTCGGCGCTCAGACAGTCGTCAAGGACATCATCAGCGGCATGTTCTATCTGCTCGATGATGCCTTCCGCGTTGGAGAGTATATTCAAAGCGGCAGCTACAAGGGCACCGTCGAGAGTTTTAGTCTGCGATCGGTTCGTCTGCGCCATCATCGTGGACCGCTGTCGACGGTGCCTTTCAGCGAGCTCGGTGCGATCGAGAACATGAGCCGGGACTGGGTGATCGAGAAGATACTCGTCGGCGTGACCTATGACACCGACCTGTCGAAGGTGAAGAAGGTCGTGAAGGAGGTTGGCAAACAGCTCACCGCAGATCCAGAGTTGGCACCCTTCATTCTGGAGACTTTGAAGTTGCAAGGCGTCGAGGAGTTCGCGGACTTCTCCGTCGACATTCGCATGAAGATCAAGACGATCCCGGGCGACGGACAATTCATGGTCAAACGTCGCGCGCTCGCCCTCATCAAGACGGAATTCGAAAAGGCCGGCATCGAGATGCCGTTTCCCACTGTGCAAGTCGCAGGGCAGGGCTCGAGCGACAGTTCCGCCGCCGCAGCGTCGCGTACAGTGACTCATCAAGCGCCTTGAGCAGGAGCGCCGCTCAACGATGTGCCCGAGCCGAGCAGTCGTACACCACGCCGGATGTGGAGATCCGATGTGAGTTTGCACAGTCCTTCGAACCTGATCTCCATCTTCGACGACGGTCATCAAGAGGCCGGCCGCTGCGCATGGATGCCCGTCACTGCGCCTCGCCTGCGGTGCGGACGCCACTCCAGGAATAGTCTTCGGCGCTGTTCTCGACGCTGAATTGCCCCTCGATCCGATCGCCCGACACCGTCATCCGGCCCTGTCCGCGAAAGCGCAGCCTCGGCTGCTCGAAGACGTAGTCCATGACTCCGTCGGCAGTGATCCGGCCCTCGAGCACACCGCTGTTCTTCGGGCGGCCGGGCGTGACGAACTTGCCGGATACGCGCGCGCCGCGCACTCTCAGGGTCAAGATGAAGGGTGTGCCGCGCGAGTTGTGCATCTCCCAGGTGCCGGCGAAGTCCGCGGTCTGGGCAGGCTCTGGTTGTCCGGGATCGACGGCGCCGGCGTCATCGGCAGGTGCGGGTTGTCCGGCGCCCTCGCCGTCTGCGGCCTCGCCTGCTGCTGGCGGCGCCGGCTCTTCGGCAGCCCCAGCCTCGCCGCGACGTCCCGACCAGGTATAGCTTTTGCCGTCGCTCGCCTCGTCGAGCGTGCCTTTCAGCGTGTCATCTTCGTGCACCGTCATGACGCCGAACGAGGACAGGCCGGTGCCGGGCTGGCTGAACGTGTATTCGAAGCGTCCCTTCTTGGAGCGGGGCAGACTTCCTGCGACGGTGCCGTCGAGCTCGGGCCGTCCGGGCGAGCGGAAGGTGCCGTTGACTTTGTCGCCATCGACCGCGAGCGTCAGCACATAGCCGACGCCATCCGACATCCGCATGCTCCACGTGCCGTTGAAGGCGTCGGCGCTCTGGGCGATCGGGGACTCTCCGCCGCCGTCTCCTGCCGCAGCGGGCGCGGGACAATTGGCCGTCACGGGAGCCGAAGGAGCCTTGTCCTGATCCTCGGCCGTGAATGTGATGGGTCCGGCGACGGTGCACACGTCGGCAGCGTCGATGCTTGCGACGAGATTGCCCCCGGCGTCCGAGCGGTTCGACGTGATGTTCCTCTGAATGCCCGCCGCATCGGTCGCTCGGATGATGACGCGCGTGTTCACCTCGTAGCCCGCGCCGCTCAGGAGGAAGGCGACGCCGTTCTGCGCAACCTGTAGAGCGACGGTCCCTTGTGGCATGCCGGCGGCGATGCGGCACTCCTGGCTGATCCGGAAGCGCTCCTTGTCCTCGAAGTTCGCAACGGCGGGTTGGGCGCCTTTGCAAAATTCGAGATGTGCATCGAAATCCGGACTCCATCGCGGTCCGCTGATCGTCGCCGGATCGCAGTTGACGGATTTGGCATACTCGAGGGTGCCGACGGCGCGCCAGGCATACTTGCGGCATCCGGGAGAGCCGATGCGGGCGAGAATGTCCGGCCACACTGCTGCGATCCGAACATAGCTGCAGGACGGGATGGCGCTGACCCATTTCCACGGGTCGTCCTTGTCATCCGGCCTATCGTCGATATTCCGATACTGGCATTCCGACGAGATGCCGGCCAGGAACGAGCGCCCGCCCGCGTTGATGAAAGCCGGACCGCCACTGTCACCGCCGGCCGGGATCGCGCCGCCGGGCGAAGGGCCGAAAGACATGACGTTGTCGTCGACGCCGCTCAACTGAAAATCGGCCGCCCGGTACTGACCATCGCTCTGGCTCTCGACGGCCGCGTCGCCCGAGCCCGTCGCCAATTGATAGATGCCGCGGCCGTACACGCGAATACCACGACCGGGCGCCAGGTTGCCCGTGTAGACGGGCATGTTGTAGTCGAAGGCCAGCTCGCGGATCGGCGTCTCGAGCCGCAGGATGGCGATGTCGTTGCCGAGGATATACAGCTCCTTGGCCTTCCGCGATTTCGGCTTGCTCCAAACCGCGCGCACCGTCACGTCCGAGGCGACGACGTTCTGCATCCGGTTGTCGTCCTGGAAGCAGTGGGCGGCGCTGATCACCCATTCATTGTTCAGCATCGAGCCGCTGCAGCCGGTGCTGATGCCGACGAGCGCATTGTCTTGCTGCTCCTGGGCCGAAACTTCGGTTCCGGCGACCAACGGCTGGCTGACCTTGCCGATCCGCTCGGCCTGCGCGAGGGACAGGGGAAAGAGGAGCGCGAGGCCGGTTGCCAACACCGTCGCGGACGCTCGGACAGATCGGAGGGAGGCCGGCATTTCCGTCATGCTCCTTTGTCGCCACTCACATCAGGTGTCGGCTGACTTGTCGTTCGGTGAGGCCGGTGGCCCGTCGTGCGTGCGGCCAGCCATCGCACCATCGCCTGCGCGCTCAGCCGTGCGTCATGCGCATCGCGTTCCTTTCGAAACGCCTGGCGGAAGACGGGCCAGATCTTGCGCACCTGCTTCCAGAGATCCACCATTTCCCAGAGATTAAAACCGCTTCCCATCGGCATGGGAGTCGTCCTCTCGGCTAGGGTGAAACGACACGCTTGCAGGACGGCGGTGGGACGGATTCGATCGAGATGAAGCCGCCCTTCTTGCCGTTCCCGGACAGGTAGTCGCTACTTTCCTCGAGGTACGTCCGCTTGACATAGACGAACGGATCGCCGGTCTCGCCTTGAAACGACAGCTCGAGACTGACCTTCGCCTCGGCTTGGGCAGGCTCCACCGTCGTCCGGCAGGCCATCAGGCCGAGGATGTCGTCGGTCTCGTCCGGCTGACGTTTGCCGGTGATGCAGGCTTCGAGCGCCGCCTTGCCGGGCATCACGGTCTTTGCCGTCCCGAACGCCCGGATGCCAGTCTGCATGACCTTCTGGCCTTCGACCTCGATCTCGGTCTTCTCCATCGTCGCGGAGAGGGACATCTCACCGACGGATCCGATGACTTTCAGCGTCCCGCTCGCCTCCCCGTCATAGACAATCGACATCTTGGAGGCCTTGCCGGCATCCAGCTCCTCGCAATCGAAGGCGAGGCTCGCGGCGCTGGCCGGCGCTGCGTAAAGGCAAACGCCGATGGCGGCACCGGCGGCGAGCAAAGCAACGAGAAGAGAGCAGCGGGCCATTCGGATGTGTTCTTTCGGCAAGTGAGTCGCGCATAGTTGGAACGCACGGCACCAGCGGCCGCTCAGAACTCAAGCGACCGATAGTCGTCGCCGTTATAGACATAGCCGCTGCCGCCGGGGACCTTCTTGCCCTGCACCTCGCACCAGTTGTCCTCGCAGCCGATCACTTTGACCTTCGCACCAACGTTCAGCGAGCCCGTCTGATTGCCGCTGCCACCCGGCGCGTCGTAGACGTCGACGCCCTGAACGACCCTGGCGAACTGGGGCGCATCGCCCGCAGCCTCGGGCTCCGCGGTGTTTGCCCGCAAGCCCTGGCCACCACTGCATGTCGGTGCCAGCACCTGCTGCCGCAGATTGCCGATGTCGTCGGCATTGAAGTTACCGGGCGGCGAGTAGCGGCAGACCCAGTAGACACCTCCATTGCAGGACTTCTTCGCGCAGCCGAGCTGGCGAGAGTCCTTCCACACGACTTGAGTGAAGTGCCCGTTCACGGGCGGATCGCAGCCTTTCTTGAAACCTCCGACGACCTGGGGATTGTTGAAGTCGTAATGGTCGATCTCGCAGTACCACGTGCTCTGGAAAGCCTGCCCGTTGCTGGCGGAGGGCGTCCAGAAGGCGAGATTTTCACCAGCCGAAATGCCCTTCTCGTGCGTGTTCGTGCACTTGTCCGCCCAGGTCTGGGCCTCAGCCGCGAGTTGGGCCGACCACGTGAGCGGTGGAACGCAGTGCAGCTTTCGCTTGTCGTTGTGCGCCTTCAGCATATCGGCCCACTCGGCGGGAACGTTGCTCGTGGGCGTGTCACCACTGGCGGCAGCCTGCGCGGCCAAGCCGAGGCACGCGGCCCTGAGCTGCAACATCTCCGCGTCGCAGCTGACCTTGGCGGCGATGGACCCTCCGAACCGCTGCTGGCAGCGCAGGGAATTGCGTTGGAAGGCCGCCTCGCATTGCTCGAGACTCTTGCCGGTCGGATCACGATCGGCGACCTCTTGGGGGTCTGCCTTCGTAGAGACGCCCGAGATGCAGCAGTTGTTCTTCTGCTTGGCCGGCACCTTGTTCTTGAGCCAGCAGTGCGCCGGCTCACCTTCCTTGGCAGGTTTGACGTAGGTCCAGGCTCTGCATTGCGCTTCCTTATCGCACGCTGTCTTGCACCTCAGCTCCACCTGATCGCTCAACTCCACATACTGAAAACCTATGCCGAAGTCCTTGTAGTCGTTTCCAGGGCGGTTCGTGTCGAACTCGAGCCCGGTGATCACGCCGGAGACGCCGGACACGCAACAGTTGTCATTGACCGGCTCCGGGACGCTCTTCTTGAGCCAGCAATGCGCCTTCGGGCCCTGGATGCCGGGAGAGACGTATGTCCAGGCCCTACACCATTTGTCGCTCTGGCAGGCCGATTGGCAGGGTGCGAAGCCGGCGATGGTCGGCTCCATCTCGAAGTCCTTGTAGTCGCGCCCGGGCCGGTTGACGCCCGCTTCTACACTGTCCTCGGCGACGACCGGAGCGGCGTGCAGCACGAGCGCAGTCGCGATGACGAGCATGGATTTGATGATGCGATGGATCAGCATTGGATCTGATGGTCCTTGTCCAAATCGACCAGTGGCCCCATGCGTTCGGGACGTCGAAGAGCATAAGTCGTACCAGCAGTCTCAGAATTGGTACATCCAGCATTTTGCAGATGAGCGGTGCAAAATCACAGATTGGTCAACGGCAGGGGCAGCCGTCGCGTTCATGAGATCCGTGCGAGCGCCGGGACCCGATGAGCGGCGCTTTCGTCGGGACATGGTGTTTCCCGTTGCTCGGCCGGATGGCTCTCATACACCAGCCAACCGGTTGCGCAGGCGATGGAAGCCTCAGCTGCCGCATTGCAGTATGCTGGACAGCCGCAAGGTGAAATCGCAGCGACTCCTTCACGACAAGAGCAGATCGCGTCGTAGCAACAACGCCTCTCGTTGCCATCAATGCAAGCCCGCTTCCGCAGGTGACAAGGCCCTGGAAATCGCGCGCGCGACAACGATCCCAGCGTTCAAGGAGGTCGACGAACGGTCGCCCGGAACACCTATCTTGGGAACGTCTACCTGTCAGGCCGGCTGCAGGGCCGCGCGCCGGGAGGCGCGGACACGGTCCCGCCGGACCTTTCACCTCGCTCCGGCAAAACCGATCCGGGGCCGTTCGAGGTGCCTTAACGCCGCGCCGCGCCGCGATCGATTGAGATTATGTTTGTTTGCCTCGACAAACGCGCTCTGCGCTACCGACGACCGGGCCGAGCCGGCGACGACGATGTGATGTCTTAGGTCTGACGGTAGTGCATGCGCCCCTGGCGTCGAATGAATGGACAGTCTTCATGACCTATGGGACAAAACCGGGGTCGGAAACACTGAATTGATCCGTTGGCAGGCCCCAAGTGCCGAGACCGGACGGACATATGGGAGGACTGCCATGATCAATTTCAAAAGTGCGGCGCTCAATCGCCGCGACGTGCTCAAATCCGCTGCAGGCGCTGCGGCACTGGCCGCCGGCATGCCGTGGCTCGGGCATGCGAGCGCCGAAGAGATCATCTCCTATTTCGGCAATCTGCCGCCCGATCCGACGCCACCCGGCGCAGCGAAATTTTCCGAGGAGGCGTTCGCGAAGTGGCAGGCCGACAACGGCGCCAAGGTGAACTACGACCTCGCTCCGTTCCCGGAGCTCCACAACAAGCTTGCGACGACGCTCGCCTCCGGCACGCACGCCTGGGACATCGCCTACATGTCGGGCTGGGTGCCGGAGTTCGCGAATTTCGTCATTCCTCTGAAGGACCGGCTCTCGAAGGAGACTGTCGCCGACCTGCCGCCCTCGAGCTTCTCGACCGTCACCTGGAATGGCGAGAGCAAGGGCGTCGTCTTCACGCTGTCGCTGCTCACCCTCTTCTACAACACCGAGATGTTCGAGCAGGCCGGCATCAAGGAGCCGCCCAAGACCTGGGACGACTTGAAGCGCATGGCGACCGACCTGACGAAGGACGGCAAATTCGGTTGGGTGAACAGCTTCGGAACGCCGGAAGGCATCGGCGGCACGGCCTGCTTCTGGATGTGCTACTTGCAGCAGGCGGGCGGGAAGATGTATGCCGAGGACGGCACGCCGGCATTCAACAACGAGGCGGGTATCACCGCGCTCCAGTACATGATGGATCTGATGCCGGCGACCGATCCCGGCTCCCTGACGTATGTCGGCATCAATGATGCGACGAACGTCTTCACTGCCGGCAATGCGGCGATGATGATGAACTGGCCCTTCATGTGGAAGCCGGCGAACGATCCCGCGACGTCGAAGATCGCCGGCAAGATCGGCGGCGGCCTGCTGCCGGCCGGCCCGGCGGGCACCGCCTCGGTCGACGGAACCGACGCCTTCACAATCACCAAGACCGCAAAGAACCCTGATCTCTGCACCAAGCTCATCGAGTTCTACCTCGACAAGGAGGTGCAGAAGCGGCAGGCGATCGACACCGGCTGGCTGCCGATCCGCCTGTCGGTGCTCGGCGACCCTGAGGTCCAGAAGGCACTGCCGAACGCGGCCATCACGCTCGAGCAGGCCAAGAACCCCTACGATAGCTTCGTGACGCCCGACTACAACGAGGTCACGCAGGCCATCGGCACCGAGGTGACGAAGGCGCTCGCAGGCCAGCAATCGGCCAAGGACGCCATGGCGGCCGCCAACGATCTCGTCACCGCCATCGTCAAGAAGCGCGGCTGATCGGCGAAGTGACGTCGGTTGGGGCGGGCGCCCATCGTGCCACCCCAACCACCAATCAGGACCGAGCACCGGTGTCCTCCCGCTCCACCGCATTGGCTTTCGTCGCGCCGGCTCTCGGCGCGCTCGGGATCGTGCTCGCCTATCCGGTGCTCTACTCGATCTGGCTCTCCTTCACGAATGCGAGCCTGGCGAGCGGTACATTCGAGACGCCGTTCGTCGGGCTCGACAACTACGCGGCGCTCCTCTCCGACAAGGTCACGCGGCTCGCGTTTCTCAATACGATCTACTTCACGGTGGTCGAGGTCGTGGCCGTCGTGATCTTGGGTCTCGGCATGGCGCTCCTGCTCAACCACTCGATGGCGCGCTCGCCGCTGTTGCGCATTCTCCTGATCCTGCCTTGGGCGATCGCGCCGGTCGCCAACGGCGTCTTGTGGAAGTGGATCCTGCACGCCAACTACGGCATCGCCAACGCGATCCTGGTGTCCTCAGGCGCGGTCGAGCGCAACGTCACCTGGCTCGGCAGCCCGGTGCTCGCGTTGAACTCGATGTTGCTCGTCGATATCTGGAAGTCGACGCCGTTCATCGCCATTCTGCTGCTCGCCGCGTTGCAGGGTATTCCGAAGGCCCTCTATCGGGCGGCGGCCATGGATGGCGCGAGCCCCTGGCAGACCTTCCGGCACGTGACGCTGCCAGGATTGCGCACGGCGCTCGCCATCGCCGTCGTGCTGCAGACGATCTGGTCGCTGCGCATTTTCGATCTCATCTTCGTGCTGACGAAAGGTGGCCCCTACGACTCGACCATCGTCATGAACTTCCTCGCCTACCGTCTGACCTTCAACTTCCTGAAGTTCGGCCAGGGTGCGGCGATCGCGAACTTGATCTTCGTCGCTTCGATCCTGCTCGCCATCCTCTATCTCCGACTGTTGCGCGTGAGATCCCAGGAGGTGCGCTGATGCGGGTGGCGGGACGCACCGGCACGGGCGAGCGCGTGCTCATCTCAGTCTGCATCGCGCTGTTCCTGGTGTGGAATGCAGCGCCGCTCCTCTGGCTCATGCTGTCGAGCCTCATGCAGCAGGCCGCGCTGACGACACGCCCGCCGGACTTCTCGCCCGCGAGCTTTACACTCGACAACTACGTGCAGGTCTTCCAGTCGGCGGCGCAGCTCGGCCGCGGGCTGATGAACTCGATTATCGTCGCCGTCGGCACGACGGCGCTGGCGCTCATTCTCGGCGCACCGGCGGCCTATGCATTGGCCCGCCTCGATCTCCCCGCACGCAATCCGCTGCTGCTCATGGTGCTCGCCGCGCAGATGTTTCCCGCTGTCGTCGTCGCGATCCCGCTGTTCATCACCGCGAGCCGGATGGGCCTGATCGATTCCAAGCTCACGCTCATCCTCGTCTATCTCACCTTCAACCTGCCGATCGTGATCTGGGTGCTTCGCGGGTTCTTCGCCGGCATCCCGGCTGGGCTCGAGCGCGCCGCACGCATGGATGGGGCGACGATCTGGCAGACCTTCCGCCTGATCGTGCTGCCGATCTCGCTGCCATCGCTGTTCGCCGCCGCGATCTTCTCTTTTATCGAGGCCTGGAACGAGTTCTTCTTCGCGCTCATCCTGACGCGCCAGGAGAGCCAGACGGTGCCGCTCGTCATCTCGGCTTTTGCCGGCCAGTACCAGACGCTGTTCGGTCAGATGATGGCGGCGGCCACGATCTCGATTGCGCCCGTCGTCGTGCTCGCGATCCTGCTGCGCAAGACGATCCTCACGGGCTTCGCGGATGGGATGTTGAAGGGATAGATCGAAGAATGTCCGCCATCACGCTGAGCCACGTTACCAAGCGCTTCGGCGAGACCGAGGTCTGCCGCGACTTGAACCTCGACATCGCGGCGGGCGAGTTCGTGACGTTGCTCGGCTCGTCCGGCTGCGGCAAGACGACGACGCTCAATATGATCGCCGGCCTCGAGGAGGTGACCTCGGGCGACATCCTCATCGAGGGCCGCCGCGTCAACGATCTCGCCCCGGCCGACCGCAATGCCGCGATGGTGTTCCAGAACTACGCGCTCTATCCGCATATGACGGTGGCCGAAAACATCGGCTTTGCGCTGCGGCTGAGGGGCGTGCCGCGCGAGGAGATCGACAAGCGCGTTGCGCCCGTCGCCGCCGCCCTTGAGCTCGGCCATGTGCTCGACCGCCGTCCAGCGCAGTTGTCCGGTGGGCAGCAGCAACGCGTCGCCATCGGGCGGGCGATCATCCGTGAGCCCAAGGTCTTCCTATTCGACGAGCCGTTCTCCAATCTCGATGCCGCGCTCCGTCTCAAGATGCGCGGTGAGGTGAAGGAGCTGCACAGCCGCCTCAAGGTCACGTCGGTGTTCGTCACCCACGACCAAGAGGAAGCGATGTCGATCTCGGATCGGATCGCCGTCATGCGGCAGGGCGTCATCGAGCAGGTGGGGACGCCCGAGGAGATCTATTCGCAGCCGGCCACGACTTATGTGGCGACCTTCATCGGCAGTCCGCAGGTGGAGATCCTGAAGGCCCGCAGGGAGGGCGATCGGCTGACGGTGGGCACGCTCGCTGTGCCGCTCGACCATCGTTCGGGGCGAGCGCTCGCCACGCATTCAGGCGAGGTTGACGTCGCTATCCGGCCCGAGCACATCCGGATCGGCAGCGAAGGTACGCCCGCCCGCGTGCGCGTCACGCAACCGATCGGGCCCGCGACGCTCGTCACCGTCGACTGGGATGGCGGCAGCATGCCGGTGCGCATGCCGGGATTGGTCAAGCTCGCATCTCACGAGTCGGTCAGCGTTGATTTCGACCCCGACGCGGTCATGCTGTTCGACAGAACCTCGGGTCGCAGATTGCAATAGTGCAGGACGGTGGAAGGACATCGCCATGAAATTCGCCCACAACTTCCAGACCGTGTTCGGCCGCAACCTCGTCGGTGAGCTCAAGAACTTCGTGCATCGGCCGTTCCTTCTCGTGACGATGGAGGACATGTGGCCGAAGTTCCAGCCGCTGCTCGAGGGCGCCGAGTACATCCCCTACTTCGTGCACTCGGTCGACGAGGAGGTGCTCAACGCCGACCTCGCAAAGCTTCCTGCGTTCGAGGCGGTGGTCGGCCTCGGCGGCGGCATGGCGATCGACACGGCGAAGTTCTTCACCTGGAAGAAGCGCGTGCCGCTGTTCCAGATCCAGACGGCCTTATCGATGAACGCCTCGTGGGGGCAGCGCGCGGGCATCCGCCAGAACGGCGTCGTGCGCTACATCGGCTGGGCTGTGCCGGAAGCCGTCTACATCGACTACGATGTCCTCCGTGGCGCGCCGCCTCACTTCAACTGGTCGGGCATCGGCGACATTCTGTGCAACCATACCGGGGTGCTCGACTGGCGCTATGCGACCGCGCGTGGCGTCTGCGAGGAGAAATGGCCCTATGACGAGGAGATGGCGCAGGCCTCCCTCGCGAAGGCCGAGGCGGTACTCACCCATACCAAGGACATCCACGCTCTCAATCAGAAGGGCATCGAGGTTCTGATCGACGGCCTGCGGTGGGGCACGTCCTTCCACGGCAACGGCTGGAATGCGCGCCACATCGAGGGGATCGACCACTTCTTCTTCTACTCGCTGGAATACGAGACCGGGCAGAAGTTCATCCATGGTCAGCCGGTCTCGCTCGGCGTCTACATCGGCTCGCTGCTGCACAAGGCCCGCGCCGAAGAGATGATTGCAGCGATGCACGACATCGGCCTCGACATCCGGCCTGAGGCCATGAAGGTCAGCTGGAAGGATGTCGAGAAGGCTTTGAAGAACCTCAACGCCTTCGTGCGCGAGAAGAAGCTCTGGTATTCCATCGCCCACGACACGACCTTCACGTCGGATTTCGTCGCGCATCTCAAGGACAATATCGAGGCTGTCTACGGGCGGTGGAGATAGCATCGATCCCTGTCAGGATCAGGGCTTGAAAGCTGATGCGCGGACTGCGCCGGATGACGTCGAGCCCAGGGGCAGCGTCCAACGGGGAGATTGTTGAAATCTAACTGGCGCCGACCGGCCGTCTCGAACCTGCGCCAACAGCAGTCGCGGGCTGAAGGGTTTGGTGACGTAGCCGTCGCAGCCGGCGGCGCGCACCTTCGCCTATAGGATCAGCCTTTAGCCGGCGCGTCGTCTCGTACCCGTCCAACACCGGCAACTGAATATCCATCAGGATCAGATCGGGATTGTGGGCTTGCGCCATGGCAATGCCGGTCGCACCATCGCCGGCTTCGATCAAAAAATAGCCAGTGCTGGAGAACAGATCGCGCAAGATCTGGCGATTGTCCTCGGTGTCCTCGATCATCAAAATGGTTTTGCTCATGAGACCGGGCCCGTCGCGACTGTGTTGATCGGCAATCGAACACGGAACGTCGAGCCCGCGCCTACGATCGACTCGAGATCGATCCAGCCACCGTGCAACTCGACGATGCGCTTGGCGATCGCAAGTCCGAGCCCCGTTCCGACCTTCTGGCGCGTGCTGCTGCCATCGACTTGCTGGAACTCCTCGAAGATGCGCTGCTGATGCTCGAGCGGAATGCCGGGGCCTGTATCGCGGACGATGATTTCGAATTGCCCCTCGCGAGCCATCGCCGTTATGTCGATCGACCCACGATCCGTGAATTTGACGGCGTTGCCGGTGAGGTTGAGCAACACTTGGCTGATCCGCCGCTCGTCGCCTGAAGTCTGCTCGCATCGCAATGCCGATCCCGCCATTGCCGCGATGCCTTGTCGAGCTCGTCATGCATGCGCGGCACCGTGCGGAAGACCAGACGAGACGTCGCGACTAGCGCACGTTCAGGCGAAGTGGATACCGGTTCGCCGTAAGAACGTGCGCAAAACCAATAACCTGGATGGGGTTCTCGATTCCATTTTTTGAACCGGACCCGATCTAGCGAAACCCTAGCTCTCGGCGCCCGCATAGATACGCGCAAATCCCTCGCGCGCGACCTTCAGCGCGTCGTCGCGAGACAACATGATGTGCTTCTCGAGAATCTCGCCGGCTTTTGTAGCGTCGCGCGACCGTAGGGCCTTGGCTATCCTGCGATGGTCGGAGAACACACCATCGCGGTCTCGCAGCTCGATGACGATCCGGCGCGCGAAACGCAGACGGACATTGACGAGACGCAGGGCATTGAGCAATTCGGCGTTGTTCGATGCGGCCGCGATCTGCTCGTGAAACATCTCGTCGAGGATCGCCAAGTCCTGCGATTGCCTCAGATCGGTTTTTGCCGCGACCTCCTCCCAGCTGCGCGCGATGGCACCGAGCGTCTCGTCGCTCGCGCGCTTGATCGCCGACTTGGCGGCGATGTGCTCGAGGCCGGCGCGCACCTCGAAGAGATTGAAGATCTCCTCTTTCGTCAGCGATCGGCAGTAGAACCCTTTGTTGGGGACGAGTGTGATCAGGCCCTCGATGACCAGCCGATTGAGGGCCTCCCGAACCGGTGTTCGGCTGACCGAGAATCTGTGTGCGAGCTCGACCTCGTTAATGCGGGCTTCCGGGCGCAGCTCGAAATCCGTCGCCATACGGCGGATCGCGTCATAGACCTTGCTGACGCTGTCTGCGGCGCGTCGGGCGTCTGCCATGTCACGTCCTCACAGAGTTTAGCGCCGGGATGTCTCGGTCTCGCGCAGGCGTTCCGTTGTTTTGAAAGTCCGCCATGAGCTCACTTTCGCGCGCGTTAGCAGCGGCGATAGACCGCTCTTTGACGTGTCCGAAGCCACGGATCCGGCTCGGGAGCTCCGCGATTTGAACGGCTGTCATGTGGCTCGAGGGCGTCAGGGCGTCCAGCACCTGCTCGATCCTGTGGCGATAGTCAGAAATGAGCCGGCGCTCGCGGCGGCGCTCCTCAGTCCAGCCGAAGACATCGAACACCGAGCCACGAAGTCTCTTGAGCTTCGCGACGAGCTTGAGGACGGGCGAGAGCCACGGACCGTAGGTCTGCTTGCGCGGCTCGCCGGTTAGGGGATCGCGGCGGGCGAGCAACGGCGGCGCCAGATGATAGTGTAGTCGATAGTCGCCCTCGAACTGCCCCTCGAGATCGCGACGGAACGCATCGCTCGTCAGCAACCGCGCCACCTCGTACTCGTCCTTGATGGCCATCAGCTTGCCGAGGTTTCGCGCCACGGCGAGGGTCAATCGAGTCGCACCCGGCACTGCGCGCTGCTCGGCGGCCTCCACGCGATCGACGAACTCCGCATACAGGGCGGCATACCGATCGTCCTGATAGTCCGAGAGCAAGCGGCGGTGGAGATCACGTGCGTCGCGGAGCTCGGACGCGGCATCGGGAGCTGACTTCTCCGAACGAGGTTCGCCCGCCAAGACTGCGGCGTGGCGCCCGGCTTCGAAGGCGGCAAGGCTTGCGTCCACGGCGACGCCATTCAGTGAAATGGCCTGCACGATCGACGCACGCGACAGAGGCAAGAGGCCACGCTGCCAAGCGGCACCCAGCATGAGAAGGTTTGTCGCCACCGTATCGCCGACCGCCTGCTCGGCGAGCTCGGTCGCCGCAAGATAGGTGATGTCTGCGCCTGTTGCCTCGAGCCGCAGGCGGAGCGCCTCGACAGGAAACTGCAAGTCTGGATCACGCGTGAAATCGCCGGGAAGCACCTCGGCCGTGTTGACGAGACCCTTCGTGCCACGACCGATCGTCGAGATGGGCTCGATCCCCACAACGCTCATGATATCGGCGCCGATCACGAGATCGGCGTTACCCTCCGCTACGCGCGCGGCGATGCCGGCGTGGCCGGCGGCGGCGATGCGGATATGGCTCGTGACGGCGCCGCCCTTCTGCGCCAGTCCCATCATGTCGAGCATCGCAGGCCGCTTGCCGTCGATGTGTGCGGCCATGCCGAGGATCGAGGAAACCGTGACGACGCCCGTGCCACCAACACCCGACAGCACGATGTTGTAAGGCCTCGCGAGCACCGGCAGCGCGGGCTCTGGAAGCGGCGGCCGCGCGATGTCGCTTGCAGGCGCTGGCGTCTTGAGCCGCCCACCTTCCACCGTCACGAAGCTCGGACAGAATCCTTCCGTGCAAGAGAGGTCCGTGTTGCAACTATGCTGGTCGATCCGGCGCTTGCGACCGAGCGCCGTCTCGCGCGGCAGGATCGACACGCAATTCGACTTGACGCCGCAATCGCCGCAGCCTTCGCAAACGAGATGATTGATGAAGGCGCGGCGCGTGCTCTCGGGCATCAACCCGCGCTTGCGCCGGCGGCGGCGCTCGGTCGCGCACATCTGGTCATAGATGAGCACCGTGACGCCCGGGATATCGCGCAGCTCGCGTTGGACCTCGTCGAGCTCGGCTCTCGGATGTAGGGTCACACCCTGCGGGAGTCCCTGCGATGGGCCGTAGCGTGCCGGATCATCCGCCACGACGACGACGCGCTTGGCCCCCTCGTCGAGAACTTGCCGCGCGATCATCGGCACGCTCAATGGCGCGTCATGCGGCTGGCCCCCCGTCATGGCGACGGCATCATTGTAGAGGATCTTGTAGGTGATATTGACGTTGGCCGCGATCGTCGCCCGGATCGCAAGCAGACCCGAATGCACGTAGGTGCCGTCGCCCATGTTCTGGAACATGTGCGCGCGCTTGCTGAACGGAGCCTCACCGATCCAGTTGGCGCCATCCGCCCCCATTTGCGTGTAACGGTTCTGGCGCCGATCCATCCATTGCGCCATGTAGTTGCAGCCCGTGCCCGCGCCGCCGAGACTGCCTTCGGGCAGAACGGTGGAGCGATTGTGCGGGCAGCCCGAGCAGAAATAGGGCTTGCGATCCATCGGCACGGGCGGCAGCGGCAGGGAACGTGTGCGGGCGTCGAGTTCGTCGAGCTTGCGCTGCAGCCCCGCATCAGGGCGAATGGCCACCAAGAGGCCGCCGATCGCCCGCGCGATTTGTCCGCTCGTGAGAATGCCCTTGGCCGGAAAAAGCGGCTTGCCTTCGAGATCGAGCTTGCCGGCGACCTGCCGAACGGTCGGGTGCCCGAACAGCAACTCCTTCACCTGCGGCTCGACGATCGCACGCTTCTCCTCGATGCAGACGATCGTTTCGAGGCCATCGCAGAACGCACGCAATCCCTCGGGCTCCAGCGGCCACGGCACCGCAACCTTGTAAAGCGCAAGGCCGAGCTCTTTGGCACGTGCCGCACCGATGCCGAAATCGCCGAGCGCCTCCGTGATGTCGTGCACGGTCTTGCCGGTGGTGATAATCCCGATACGGGCGCCGTCGGGACGGAAGACGACCCGATCGAGGCCGTTCGCGCGGCAGAAGGCTTTGATCGCAGGGATGCGGAAGTCGTGTAGCCGCGCCTCTTGGGCGAGTGGGGAATCGGGCACGCGCAGATTGAGTCCGCCGGGGGGAATGACACTGTCGGACGGCAGAATGGGCATCGCCCGCGCCGGATCCACCTCGATCGACGCGGCGCTCTCGACCACGTCGTGGTTGCATTTGAGTCCGACCCAGCTGCCGGTGAAGCGCGACATGGCGATGCCGATCAACCCGTATTCGAGGATCTCCTGAACGTCGGCCGGGTTGAGGACCGGGATCATGTAGTCGAGCATGGCATGCTCGCTCGCGTGAACCGCGCTCGAGGATTCGGCGCGATGATCGTCGCCGAGAAGACAGAGCACACCGCCGTGTCGGCTCGACCCGGCGTTGTTGCCATGCCTGAAGGCATCACCCGAGCGATCAGTGCCGGCGCCCTTGCCGTACCACAGTGCGAAGACGCCGTCGTATCGCCCCTCACCCCGCGCTTCCGCCTGCTGTGTGCCCCAAACCGAGGTCAGTGCCAGCTCCTCGTTGAGGCCGGGTTGGAAGCGGACGTGGTGGGCATCGAGCCAGGATTTTGCCCTCATCAGTTGCATGTCGTAGGTGGCAAGCGGCGAGCCACGGTAGCCGGAGACGAACCCAGCGGTATTCAAGCCGGCGGTTTGATCGCGCTGGCGCTGCATGATCGGCAGCCGCACGAGCGCCTGTACGCCCGTCAGGAAAATCCGGCCTGAAGCAACGTCGTATTTGTCAGCGAGCGAGACGGTGCTGGGCATGTGCTTGGCTCTTCTCTGCTCGATGAAAGGCCTGCGGATACGAGACGACGTTTGTCGCTGCCCCGGCGGGTACAGCAGACTGGATGCGCATGTTGACTGCTGCCTACATGACTGTCTACAGTTTTGTCGACGATATAGAGAGGGGCCCGCAGCAGCGTGAGTCGGGGACCAAAGCGATGACTGTGCCAAGCCTGTCCACGAACGCCGATATCGGCACCCTGAAAGCCCTGCATCACACGATGCTGCGCGTGCGTGCCTGCGAAAGTGCGCTCTCGAAGCTGTTCGCCGATGGCGAGATCCCGGGATTCATCCATCTGTCGCTCGGACAGGAAGCGGTCGCCGCCGGCGTCTGCCGCGCGCTCGCACCTCAGGACACGCTCGCGACGACGCATCGCGGACATGGCCACGTGCTCGCCCGCGGCATGGCGCTCGATCTGTTCTTCAAGGAGCTGCTCGGCCGCGCCGGGGGTAAGTGCGGCGGCCGCTCGGGCTCCATGCACGTTGCCGATATGAGCTTGGGCATTCTCGGCGCGAATGGCATCGTCGGCGCCGGTCTGCCGCTGGCGCTCGGTAGCGCCATCGCCCACCAAACGCGCAAAACCGGCGGCATCGCCGTCGCCTTCTTCGGCGATGGCGCGATGGCCGAAGGCGCGCTGCATGAGGCGCTCAACATGGCCGCGTTGTGGAAGCTGCCGTTGCTGTTCGTCTGCGAGAACAATGGGTGGTCGGAGTTCTCTCCGACCGATCGGCAGTTCAAAGGTACGCTGTCGAGCCTCGCGGCGGCGTTCGAAATCGCGCAAAGAACCGTCGACGGCAACGATGTCGAGGCGACCCACCAGGCCGCCCAAGAGGCTGTAGCGCACGCCCGGAGCGCCGGTCCGTTCGTGCTCGAGTGCCTGACGACGCGGGTCCGTGGCCACTATGAGGGTGACGCCCAGAAGTATCGCGACGCCGGCGAGTTGCAGCGCTTGAGTGCCAAGGATGCGATTGCGCGCTCGGCCGCGCGGCTCGAGGCACTCGGGGTTTCGGATGCGGAGATCGCGGCGCTATCGGTATCCGTCGACCGCGAGGTCGCCAGCGCCGTTGCTGAAGCCCGCAAGGATGCATCGCCCGACTTCACGGCAGCGCTCGCCGATGTCTATACGCGCGTCGAGGCCGCGCCATGACCACCGAGACGCGCTACATTCGCGCCATCAACAAGGCGCTCGGCGACGCGATGGACGCCGACCCGTCGGTCATCCTGATGGGAGAAGACATCGCCGAGGCGGGTGGCTCGTTCAAGGCGACGCGGGGCCTGCTAGAACGCTTCGGGCCCGAGCGCGTCCGCGACACGCCGATCTCGGAGAATACGATCGCGGGCGCGGCCGTCGGCGCCGCGCTGACCGGGCTGAAGCCCGTCATCGAGATCATGTTCATGGATTTCGTGACACTCGCGATGGACGGCATCGTCAACCAGGCGGCCAAGTCACGCTTCATGTTCGGCGGTCAGGCGAGCGTGCCGATCGTCCTGCGGTTGCCACACGGTGGCGGCCTCAACGCTGGTCCACAGCATTCGCAGTGCCTTGAAGCCTGGTTTACGCATGTGCCGGGGTTGAAGGTCGTATGTCCGGCGACCATCGAGGATGCCTATGCCCTCACCCGCGCAGCCATCGCCGATCCCGACCCGGTGATCCTGGTCGAGAACAAGGCGCTCTACGGCATGACGGGCGATCTGCCCGAGCCAACTCCTGCTGCCCGCATAGGAACGGCCCGCGTCGCGCGAGAGGGCCACGACGTCACCTTGGTGACCTACGGTGCCGCGCTGTTCACCTCGCTGGAAGCCGCAAAGACGCTCGCCAATGAAGGCATCTCCGCCGAGGTGATCGACCTGCGCTCTCTGCAGCCGTGGGACGAAGCGGCCGTGCTCGCGTCGGTCGCCAAGACCCATCGCGCCGTCGTCGTGCATGAGGCCGTGCGCAGCTTCGGCATCGGCGCGGAGATCGCCGCCGTCATCGGCGAGGTGGGCTTCGACGACCTCGACGCTCCCGTCGGCCGGGTCGGCGCGCCCTTCATGCCCGTTCCCTTCGCGCGCTCGCTCGAGGAGCGCTATATCCCGAGCTCCGCCGCGATCGTAGCCGCTGCGCGCAAGACGCTCGAATAGGACGGTGAGCGCCATGCCGACCGATCTCTTGATGCCGAAGCTCGGCCTGACCATGACCGAGGGCGTTCTCCTCAAGTGGAAGGTGCAGCCGGGCGAGGCCTTTTCCAAGGGCCAGATCCTCTTCGTCGTCGAGACCGACAAGGCCGCGACCGATATCGAGGCGGAGGCCAACGGCACGATCGCGACACGGCTGGTGGAGGAAGGCGCGACCGTGCCCGTCGGGACGCCGGTCGGACGTCTGGTGTCAGATGCCGCTCTGACGCTGCAAGTGCCGGCGGCTCGAGCGGCCGTGCCGCAATCCTCGTCACCGATCCCGGTCGCCCACGACGCTCGCAGCCGAGCACGAGCATCGGACGGCGGCCGGCTGATTGCGACACCGCTCGCTCGCCGCATTGCGCGCGAGAGGGGCGTCGACCTCGCGGGGGTGAGCGGTAGCGGACCACGCGGCCGTATCAAGCTCATTGATGTCGAGCGTTCGGCCACCGCGCCTGCTGCCCAAAGCCTCCCGCCCCTTCGCACTGTCAGCCCCACACCGATCCAGGCGGCGATGGCGCGGCGGCTGTCACAGGTGAAGCACGGCGTCCCGCACTTCTATCTCGCGACCGAGGCGGAGGTGTCGACCCTCCTCGCGACGCGTGCCGAGCTCAACAGGGATGCCACGCGGACAAAGCTGACGCTCACGCATTTCCTTCTCGCCGCCGTTGGGCGCTCTCTTGTCGATTGCCCAGGCATCAACCGGGTATGGGCGGACGGCAAGATCGTCTCCTTCACCGAGTCCGACGTCTCGATGGCGGTAGAGACAGACGGCGGCTTGCACGTGCCCGTCGTCCGCGGCGCGGGCTCCGAACCGCTCGACGCAATAGCCGCGCGTGCCGGCACGGCGATCGAGCGCGCCCGCGCTGGCGCGCTGACGGCCGCCGACATGGAAGGCGCGGCGATCGCGATCTCCAATGCCGGCATGCACGACGTGACGTGGCTGACACCCATCATCAATCCGGGACAGTCGGCGATCCTGGGTGTCGGCAGCGTGCGCGAGCTGTTCAGACCCGGCCCCGACGGCGCACCGCTCTTGAAGCGCGAGATGGGCCTCGTGCTCTCCGCCGACCACCGTGTCCACACCGGCGTCGAAGGGCTGACCTTCCTCAACCGAGTCCGCGCCTATCTCGAGGACCCGCAAAGCCTAGTGCGCGGGCACGCGTAAACGGCCCCCGTGCACCTCTAAGCCAAGTATTCTAAGCTCCCCCATCACAAGGAGCGTCGGCCGCATGAACTTCCAACAGCTGAGAATCATTCGCGAGACCGTGCGCCAAGACTTCAATCTGACCGAGGTGGCGAACGCGCTGCATACGTCTCAGTCCGGCGTCTCCAAGCACATCAAGGATCTCGAGGATGAGCTCGGCGTCGATCTCTTCGTGCGCAAGGGAAAGCGGCTGCTCGGACTGACGGAGCCTGGCAAGGAGCTCGTCTTGATCGTCGAGCGGATCTTGCTCGACACGCAGAACATCAAGAAGCTCGGCGAGCAGTTCGCCACGAAGGATCTCGGCCAGCTTACGGTTGCGACGACTCATACGCAGGCGCGCTACGCCCTGCCGCGGGTCGTCACGCAGTTCAAGGCGGAGTTCCCGAACGTGAGCCTCGTGCTGCGTGAGGCGAGCCCATCCGAGATCGTCTCGATGCTGCTTGCCGGCGACGCCGATATCGGCATCGCCACGGAGGCGCTGAAGGACGCGCCGGAGTTGGCGACGTTCCCCTACTATTCCTGGCATCACGGCGTGGTGGTGCCCAAGAAGCACCCGTTGACGCGGAAAGCTGCGCTCGCACTCGACGATCTCGCCGATTTCCCGATCATCACCTATCAGCCGGGATTCACGGGACGGGCGCGCATCGACGAAGCGTTCGAAAAGGCCGGTCTCGCGCCCCGCATCGCCATGACGGCGCTCGATGCCGATGTGCTCAAGACCTATGTCGAGATCGGCCTCGGCATCGGCATCGGCATCATCGCCTCGATGGCGTTCAGCAAGGAGCACGACCCGACGTTGGCGCTGCTCGACGCCTCGCACTTGTTCGCAAAGTGCACATCCCTCATCGCCATACGGCGCGGTGCCTATTTGCGGCGCTATGCCTGCCGGTTCATCGAGCTTTGTGCGCCGTCGTTGTCCGAGGCCACGATCCGCCAGGCGGGCGGAACGGCCGAATGATCCGCGCAGATATCGCGCGCGCGTTCGCCTCTCCGCCGACGGCCGCTGTCTGTCACTCCTGGTTTTGAATGACGTCACCGGATCGGAGCGAGGCGACGACGCTGGCCGCATCGCTGACGATGCCGAAATGGGTAGCGATGTCGTAGAGCGAGCTCTCCTGCTCGCGTGACCCCGTCGCCGCGCAGCAGTCGCGCGGCACGACGACCTCGTACCCATTGAAGAAGGCGTCATGCACGGTCGAGCGCACGCAGATATTCGTCACGACGCCGAAGACAACGAGCTGATCGATCCTCATATCCTTGAGCACCAGATCGAGGTCGGTCTGGAAGAAGCCCGAGAAGCGATGCTTGATGACGTGGATGTCGTCCTCGCGCGCGCCGAGCTCCTCGATGATTTCGACGCCCCAGGTGCCCTCGATGCAGTGCGGACTGCGCTTCAGGAACTCCCGGTCCTGGCGCATGCCTTTGCGGTGACTGTCGTGGATCCAGACGATCACGGCGCCGGTCTCGCGCGCCGCGTCGAGCACGGCACGCTGCTTTGGCACCAGCACCTCGCAACCCGGCAGCACCATGGCGCCACCCGGCTTGCAGAAGTCGTTGACCATGTCGACGACGAGGATGCCGGTGCGCTGAGGCTCGAGCCGCGCCTGGCTCGCGTTGCGGTGAGCGGAGAAAACGTCGATCGTCATGCGGTGCCTCCGTTCGATGTGCGCGCCAATCCCTCAACCCTCGGCCTGACGGACGGACTGGTTGCGAGAAGCCCGGTAGCCATCGATCCAGCCGATGATCTCGCCGAACACGCCTCTCGGGAACAGTATGACACACAGGACGAAGACCGCACCGAGCACCAGCGGCCAGGCCGCGCCGATCAGATCCGAGAGCTGGCTCTCGAGGTAGCGCACAGCGATCGCGCCGAGTGCCGCAGAGACGATATGATTGCGGCCGCCGAGGGCCACCCAGATGAGCACGTCGGCGGACAAGCCGAAGCCGATGAGGGATGGCGAGGCGAAGCTGAACTGGACGACGAAGAGGGCGCCGGCGAGCCCGGCTATCGCACCAGACAGGGTGAAGGCCAGAACCTTGAGCCGCGTCGCATTGTGGCCGAGGGTTGCAGCGCGTAGCTCGTTCTCGCGTATGGCCGCAAGCGACATGCCAAAGCGCGTCCGCTCGATTGCGAGCATCAGCAAACCCGTCGCCGTGAGCAGGGCGAGCATCACATAGTAGATGGCGAGCGGATCGGAAATCTCCGGGCCGCTACCATTGGCTCCGAGCGTGATCGGCGGCACGTTCATGAGACCGTTCATGCCGCCGAGATAGCTCGAGTTGATCGCCAGCCGCTCGATCACGACGGCGAGCGCCAACGTCACGATCCCGAGGAACGCGCCGCGCAAGGGCCGCCTGCCACCAAAGAACAACATACCGGCGACCCAGGCGATCGCGCCTGCGAGGGCGACCGCGGCCAGAATGCCGATCCAGGTAGAGACCAGTCCGGGAAGGCCCGGCACCTTGCCGAGCGTGACGAGGCTCATCGCATAGGCGCCGATGCCGAAATAGACAGCATGTCCGAGTGACAGCAGGCCCGCATGACCCCACAGGAAGGCGAGGCTCGACGCGAATATCGCGTAGACGAAATAGATGCCGAAGTCGCCCGCGATCCAGGGCGAGACGACAGCCGGCATCAGCGCGAACAGCAGCAGGGCGCCGGCGCCGAGCAGTTGGGCGGAGTCAAGCCGCATCAAGCCTCCCTCCGACGTCGGGAGACGAGACCGTTCGGAAACACGCGGATGACGAGGATACCCGCCGTGAACACGACGAGCTGCGCCCAAACCGGCGAGGTGAACGCCGAGGTCATGCTGTCGAGCCCGCCGACACCAGCCGCGCCCACCAGCGGCCCAGAGATCGTGCCGAGGCCACCGACGAGGATCGACAAGAAGGCCGGCACCACCCAGCCGAGGCCGGCGTTCGGGTCGATCGAGATCATCGGCGCCATGGCTGCGCCCGCAAGTCCAGCTAGCCCCGCGCCGAAGGCGAAGGTGATGCGGTCGAGGAGCCGGGTGTTGATGCCGAGGCATGCGGCCATCTCCCGGTTGGCGATGACGGCGCGCGCGGCCAGACCCCATCGGGTGCGGAAGAAGAATGCGAACGTCGCGATGATCGTCGCAAGACTCACCCCCATGACGATCAGCCGGTAGACGGGATACTGACTGCCGAACAGCAGCACCGAGCCGACGTCGGGCGGATTCACGGCGTAGGAGCCCGGGCCATAGATCAAGGTCATCGCCTGGCGCAGCACGAGCGCCAAGCCCCAGGTCGCGAGTATGGTATCGATCAGCCGGTGATAGGTGCGGCCGATGACGAGCGTCTCGGCGACGAGGCCGATGACGGCGACGATGAGCGGGGCGAGCAGCAATGCAAGAAAGAACGGCACGCCACGATGCGTGAGCTCGAGCAACGCGTAGCAGCCGAGCATCAAGAACTCGCCGTGCGCCATGTTGATCACGTTCATGAGGCCGAAGATGATCGCGAGCCCCAGCGATACCAGCATCAGCACGAGGATGGCGTTCGTCGAGTCGAGGATCACCGTCGCAATCTGGTCCATGGGATGCCTAGAGCGCCATATGCTTCTCGATGATCTGCGGATCGGCGCGTAGCGTCTCGACTCGCTCGCTCGCGACGATGCGGCCATTGTCGATGAGGTCGGCGCGGCTGGCTAGTGTGAGCGCCATCTCGATGTTCTGCTCGACGAGCACCATCGCCATGCGCCGCTCGCCCGCGATGCGCTTCAGGATCGACGCGATCTCGCCGACGACGGAGGGTTGGATGCCTTCCGACGGCTCGTCGAGGAGAAGCAGGCGAGGCTTGCCCATCAACGCACGGCCGATCGAGAGCTGCTGTTGCTGACCGCCGGAGAGCCGACCGCCTTGCGTGCGGCGCTTCTCGGCGAGTGCTGGGAAAATGGCGTAGATCTCGTCAGCGGACGTCGATTTGAGATCGCCGAGAAACAGGTTCTCCTCCACGGTGAGCTCGGGAAACACCTCGCGGCCTTGCGGCACGTAGCCGATGCCTGCGCGCGCGATCTCGAACGGCTCGCGGCGGTCGATACGAGTGCCTTCGAAGTGGATCGTGCCCTCGCGCGGCCGGCGCAATCCCATGATGGTGCGCAGGAGGGTCGTTTTGCCGACGCCGTTGCGGCCGAGCAGCGCCACCGTCTCGCCGGGGGCCACCGCGAGCGACAGCCCGTCGATCACAACGCCGCCGCCGTAGCCCGAGACCAAGCCCTCGATGACGAGCCCTTCGCTGCCCTCAGCCATGGGCAGGTCCGAGATAGGCTTCCCGCACCTGAGGATTTTCGCGCACCTCGGCGTAACGGCCGGAGGCCACCATGCGGCCCATCATCATCACCGAGACCGGACAATCGAGGGCGGCGACGAAATCCATGTCGTGCTCGATGACGAGCGCGCCGATGCTGGTTTCGCGGCGGATATCGTCGAGCAAACGCACCGTCTCGGCCTTCTCCGCTTTCGTCATGCCGGCGGCCGGCTCGTCGAGCAGCACGAGCAGCGGCGCCGTCGCCAGCACCATGGCAAGCTCGAGCCATTGCTTCTGGCCGTGTGAGAGCGTGCCTGCGAGCTGGTCGCGGAGACGGTCGAGGCGCACCATCGCGATAAGACGCTCCTGCTCGGACGATTTGGCGCGCCCAGCGCGATTGCCGCGCGAATGGCACGCGCTCTCGACGTTTGCAGCAACCGTCAAGCCAGGAAAGACGGAGGGAACCTGAAACTTTCGCACGAGCCCCGCGCGGGCGATCTCGTGCAGCGAAAGCCCGCGAATGTCGCGACCGAGAAAGGTGATATTGCCGCTCGTCGGTGGCAGGTATCCGGTGATGAGATTGAACAGCGTCGTCTTCCCGCAGCCGTTCGGGCCGATGATGCAGCGCATCTCCTCAGCGGCCATGGAAAAGTCGACCTGCTCGACGGCGCGAACGCCGCCGAACAGCTTCGTCAGTCCTTTGATCTCGAGAAACGGAGCCCTGTCCTCAGGGCTCCGCTCCGCCGTCGAGGCCACGGCTAGGCACAACCGGGCGTCGGCGCGAGAGGCCCGAGATTCTCGACGACGGTGAGGCCGGCGCCTTCGGTCTTGGCTGTGAACATCTCGAGCGTCACATGGTGATCCTTGCCGACGGTCACCTTGCCGGTCGGGCCATCGACCGAGATGCCCTCGAGCCCGTTGACCAACGCCTCGCTGTCGATGGATCCCGACTTCTCGAAAGCGGCCTTAGCCGCGTACAGCGAGACGTAGTGCGTGAACGCGTATTGCGAGACGGGCGAATTGGCGCCGCCCGCCTTCTGGATGTCGGCAACGAACTTCTTGACGGGATCGGTCTGCAGTGACTGCGCGAACGGCAGCGCGACCCACATGTCCTGTGCCTTCCCCTCGCCGAACGCTCCGAGATAGAGCTCGCCGAAACCTAGGAACGCGACCTTGAGCTCCTTGAGGAGACCCAGATCTTCCGCCTGCCGGATGAAGGTGATGCCGTCGGCGCCCGGCAGCGCGAACACGAGCACCTTGGCGCCCGAGCCCTGGATACGGCGAATGACAGGGGCGAAGTCCTTGACGCCCCAGGGCGTGAACTCCTTTCCGGCCACCGTGCCGCCGGCCGCCGTCACGATTTTCTCGCCGGCCTCGAACATCTTCTGCGGCCAGATGTAATCGGCGCCGAAGAAATAGAAGCTCGGGCCGCCGATGTCCTTCATCTTGGGCAACAACTTTTCGAGCTCCTGGTTGGGCACGGTGTTGAAACAGAAGAGATAGCGGTCGCAGCCGCCGCCTTCGTAGTTGGTCGCATAGAGCAGCGGCACCTTGGCGCGCGAGAGCGTCGGCATCATCGCGTCGCGGTTGTTGGAGGTGATCGGACCGGAGACGGCGACCACGCCATCCTTTCGGATGAGGGAGGCTGTCTTCTCGACGGCCGTCTTGGGATCGGTTTTGTCGTCCTCGTAGATGAGCTCGATGGTCCGCCCCATGATGCCGCCGGCGGCATTGATCTCAGAGGCGGCGAGATCGAGGCCGAGCTTCGCCTGGCCACCGAACAGCTCGAGGCCGCCCGAGAAGGGCTGTACGACGCCGATCTTGATCGGGTCAGCGGCGAAGACAGCAGGCATCGGAAAGGCTGCGGCGCCTGCCAGGCCTGCACTGGCTTTGATGAATGTGCGGCGTGAAAGCTTGCTCATGTGTGGTCCTCCCCAGATCAGGCGCCGTGATGCCGGCCGACCCCGGACGTCACCGGCAACGATCGGCTCACGTGCGATAGCCCTATCGTTATCCCTGATGGCAGAAACCAGCAACAGTCAGGCAATGGCGGACGCTCATCGGTAGCTCACGGCTGGTGAGATAGCCCCGCGATGTCAGTTCCCGCCGGAACTGCCGTCGCCCCCACCAAGATCGAACCGGTCGCCGGCGAACCATTTGGCCAGACGAACATCGCTCGTGCGGGCATGGCCTTCCATGGCCTCCACGCGCGAGATGCGGGCCGCAACCGGCGCAATGGTGCGCGTGGCGTCCTTGCTCAGGCGCTGGAAGGTTACCGTCTTCAGGAACTTGCCGACCGACAAGCCGCCGGTATATCGCGCCGCACCCTTGGTCGGCAGGATGTGGTTGGGGCCGGAGACTTTATCGCCGAAAGCCACCGTCGTCGCCTCACCCAGAAACAACGAGCCGTAGTTTCGAAGCCGGCCATGCCACCAGTCGAGGTCCGCGCATTGCACGTGCGTGTGCTCGCTCGCATAGCGATCGGAGAGCGCCGCGGCTTCCTCCGGCGTGCTGGCGACGACCACCTCGGCGAAGTCGCGCCAGGCATCGGCGGCACTCTGACGATTGGGCTCCGGCAGTCTCGCGATCACGTCTGGGACGACAGCGATCACCCGCTCCGCCAGGGGGCGATCGAGAGCGATCAGCCACACTGGCGAGTTCCAACCATGCTCGGCCTGGCCGACGAGGTCCGCGGCGACGATCTCGGGGTCCGCGCTCGCGTCGGCGATGACGAGGCTTTCGGTCGGGCCCGCGAACATGTCGATCGCAACACGTCCGTAGAGCAGACGCTTGGCCTCGGCCACGAATTGGTTGCCGGGTCCGACGAGAATATCGGCGGACCTGCCACCGAACAAACCGAAGGCGAGCGCTGCGACGCCTTGGACGCCGCCGAGTGTCAGGATGCGGTCGGCACCGCAGAGGTTGAGCGTGTACAAAACGGCTGGCGGGATGCCCGCCTTGCCGCGCGGCGGTGAGCACGCGATGACCGTCGAAACGCCGGCCACTTTGGCTGTCGTCACGCTCATGATGGCGGAGGCGACGTGCGCGTAGCGCCCGCCTGGCACGTAGCAACCAGCAACCTCGAGTGGAATGTTACGATGCCCGGCAACGAGCCCCGGCATCAACTCGATCTCCACGTCGCGGATGGCTGCCCGCTGTGCCTCGGCGAAGCGGCGAACGTTGTCGTGGGCGAAGCGGATGTCGTCCTTCTGGCGCTGTGGCACGTCGCGGACGGCAGCCTCGATCGCCTCACGCGGCACGACGATGGCCCCCTCGTATGCGTCGAGCGAGCGAGCGAAGGCTTCGGCCTTGGCGTCGCCGCCGGCCTCGATTTCGGCCAGCATGGTGGCGACCTTGTCGCGGATCTCGACCTCGTCACTCGCTGCTGTGCGGGTCGCCTTCTTCAGATAGGTGATGCTCACATCCGGCCTTTCCAGGGAACGAGCCGCCGCTCGAGAACGCGCATCACCTGATCGAAGGCGTAGGCGATAGCGGCGATGATGACGATGCCGAGGATGACGGTCGACGTCTGCAGGAACTCGGAGGCCGACAGCACCATGAAGCCGATGCCGTTGGTGGCAGCGACCATCTCGGCAGCCACCAGCGTCGTCCAGCCGACTCCCATACCGATGCGGATCGACGTGATGATCTCCGGCAGCGCCGCCGGCAGGATCACCTGCCAAAGCACCTGCCAGCGCGTGGCGCCGAGCGAGTAGGCGGCGTGGATCTGCTCGATCGCCGCCGAGCGAACGCCCGAGCGCGTGCCGATAGCGACGGGTGCGAGGATCGCGAGGAAGATCAGCAGGACCTTCGACAACTCGCCGATACCGAACCACACGATCATCAGCGGCAGATAAGCAAGCGGCGGCACGGGGCGGTAGAACTCGAGCGGCGGATCGAGCACGCCGCGCATGATGCGGCTCATGCCCATGGCGAGCCCCATCGGAACGGCGATCGCACACGCGAGAACGAGCGCGCCGAAAACGCGCATGACACTGATACTGATGTGCGTCCATAGCGAATGGTTGGCGAAGCCGTCGATCGAGATATCGACGAGCTTCTTGACGATGGCCCAGGGCGACGGCAGGAAGAGCGGCTTGATCCAGCCGAGCCATGTCGCGAGCGACCAGATCCCCAGAATGACGGCGGCCGATATCGCGCTGACCAGAAGACTCTCGCCTTGGCCCGGCACGCCGTAGGTCTCGCCGGGCTTCGTCGGGCGGGCGCGGAACAAGGTCGAGGACGCTGGCTTGGGCTTGTTATCTGCAATCTCGATCGGCGGCGCTGCCCGGCTTGGAACGTCAGTTGTCATCGCCGCCCGCCTCCTCGTCGCCGAAGATGATGCCGAGCACCTCCTCGCGCAGCTTGATGAAGTCGCGTGAGGATTTGACCGCTCGCGCATCACCTTGTGCGAGAAACCGCCGGCCGAAGTCGATGTCGAACGTATGCGTGATCCGTCCGGGCCGCGGCGACATGACGATGAGGCGTGTGCCCATGAACAAGGCTTCCTCGACGCTGTGGGTGATGAAGAACACCATCTTGCCCGTGCGCTGCCACACGTTGAGGATGAGCTCCTGGGCCTTCTCGCGCGTCAGCGCATCGAGCGCGCCGAGCGGCTCGTCCATGAGGAGAATCTCGGGATCGTTGGCGAGCGCGCGGGCAATCCCGACCCGCTGCTGCATGCCGCCGGAAAGTTGGTAGACGGGATGCCGCTCGAAGCTCTCGAGACCGAGCTGCTTCAGATACCCCCGGGCGATCTCGTGCCGGTGCGCCTTGGCCTCGCCCCTGAGCTTCAGACCGAACGCGACGTTGTCGATGACGTTGAGCCAGGGCAGCAGCGCATGCTTCTGGAAAACGACGGCGCGGTCGGGGCCGGGCCCAATCACGGCGTGTCCGTTGAGCCGGATCTCGCCATGCGAGGGGGCGATGAAGCCGGCGAGCAGATTGAGGAGCGTGGTCTTTCCACAGCCGGAGGCGCCGAGCACAACGACGAACTCACCACGCGAGATATCGAGGCGCACGCTCTGGAGGGCCGTCACCTCGCCCGAGTGCGAGCCCGCCGGGAATACGACAGACACATTGTCGATGTCGAGATTGCTCATCGTGCGTCCGTTGTCGATCGTGAATGAGCCACGACGCCCAAGTGACGTCGTGGCTCACGGTCTTTAGGAGACGGCTACTTCATCGCCGCGGCGAGATAGCTCGCGTTGACGAACTTCGAGTAGTCGTCGAGCGGCGCATCGATGCGCTTATTGTCGGCCAAGAACTTGGCGGTCGCCACCATGTTCTTCTGAATGCCGCCGCCGAGCCAGGCTTCCGACGCCATCTCGGCGAGCGTCGGGAAGCCGTAGCCCTTGAGGGCCGCCGGAATGTCGGCTGCGGGCGCGCCGGTCGCCGCCTCGATCCTCTTCACGGCATCGGAGTCGGCCGTGAAAGAATCCGGGTTGGACGTGTAGGCCTTGTTCGCGGCCTCGAGCGTCTTGAGGAAGGCGTTCATGAATTCCGGATTTGCCGCCCCAAACTCGCGGTTGACGACCCAGCCGTCGAACGTCGGTTTGCCGGCAACCTCATTGGCGGCAATGATCTGCTTACCGGATTTCATCGCGACGCCCTTGGCGGGCTCCCAGATGAACGTGGCGTCGATCTGGCCCTGCTCCCAGGCGGCCGAGATCTGATCGGGCTTCATGCCGATCACCTCGACGTCGGCGGAGGCGAGGCCTGCAGCCTCGATGGCACCGAGCAGGGAGTAGTGTGCGGTCGAGCCGAGCGGCACGCCGACTTTCTTACCTTTGAGATCCGCAACCTTCTCGATGCCAGAGCCGTTGCGGGCGATGAGCGCCTCCGCCGAGCCGATGACGTCCGAGATGGCGAAAAGTTCGTAGTCGACGCCCTGGGTCGCGCCGATCGCGAGCGGCGAGGAGCCGAGCTCGGACAACTTGATGTCGCCTGAGGCCATGGCGGCAATGACCTCGGCGCCGGAACCGAACTTGCGCCACTCGATCTTCCAGCCGGTGTTCTTGGCGAAATCTTCGAGGGCGGCCTGGGACGGCAGCGGCGTGCCGAAGGTGCCGATGATGATCGACTTGTCCTCGGCCGACGCCACGCCCGAGGCGAGACCCACAGCCAGTACGCCGGCCGCAAGTCCCTTCAACAGATGCTTGAGGTTCATTCTCATCCTCCCGGTTGATACTTGCCGCTCCGGTCCTCAGCGATCCGAGGCCAGACCTAGGCGGCACTCCTCCACCGACCCAATCCGAAATCGGGCGACGGAAAACAGTTGGCTCAGAAATCCGTCCGTGCGCAGCCTAGCCATGGGAAGCTTCTCCGCACGCGACGATCTTCTCAGCCAGAACGTCCAGGGCATCGAGTACGGGCAAACGCCGATCGGTGCAATGCGCAAAATCTGCTAAGCAATCCGCGAGAACAGATAACTCCGTGCAGGCGATCAAGAGCAGATCGGCGCTGCGACCTCGCAGGTTTTCGGCCGCAGACTTAAGCGCTTGGCGCTGCTCGGCACCCGTATCACCGCGCTTGACCGCCTTGATGATGCCCATGACGGCATCCTGATTCTCGGGGTAGATCGTGGCTATTCCGAAGGGTTTCAGCGCCCGCTCATATAGTCCGACAGTGTGGACCGCCGTCGAGGCGAGCATGCCGACGCTCGTGCATTTCGGCTGCATGCCGGCGATTCGCTCGGCCGTCAGGGCGATCATGTCGAGGAGAGGGATGCCGACGCTCGCCTGAATCTCACCCCGATAGGCATGGGCCGTGTTGCAGGGCATGGCGAGAACGCTTGCTCCACCTCTCTCGAGGCCCTGCGCCATCCCGATCAGAACAGGAGCCGGGCTCTCACCGGTCTTGTCGATGAGAGCCTTGATGCGCGACGGCACCTTCGGATTGTGGTCGACGAGCAACCGGACATGATCCTGGTCGTCTGACGCTGGTGTCATTGCCACGATCCGGCGCATCAGATCGACGGTGGCGTCTGGCCCCATGCCGCCCAAAATGCCGACAATGGCCTCTTGTCGAGACATCGTCAGGTGGCTCCAACGCTTGCAGGATCCACAGCCCGGAGCTTGCCTTCGGCCGCTGCCGCTCGCGTCTCGAGCGCACAATCGCGGATGATGCTGCCGATCGTTGCACAATCCGCCTCGCTGAAGGTGAGCGGTATCCGCATGTCGATCAGCGTCGACAGCACGCGGTCCGTCTGCGGCAACGGCTGAGCGGCGATGTAGCGCCAGCTGTCGTGCCGGCTCGTGTAGGCGACAGGGGCGGGTGCTCCGAACCATTTGAGGGCAATCCCGCGCTCGAGACCGCGCGAGAGGAAATCGAGGATGACCGGCGTCGTGGCCTCGGGCAGCCGGAACTGGATCGACGAGCCGACGTAGGACTCCTCAGGCGGCCGAAGCGGCAAACGAAGTCCCGGCACGTTGCGCAGCGCATCCTCGATGATACGATAGCGGGCATTCCAGCGTGCGCACTGATCGTCGAGGATGGCCAACTGGGGCCTCAGGATCGCAGCGCGCAGATTGTCCATCCTGCCGGAGCAATTGGGTGTGTCGAGCCGGATGTCGGCATAGGTCGATGGAGGTGGGCCCGCAGTATGCGAGCCAAAGAGCATGTAGGAGCCTGACAGCATCGTTGCACGGGCCATCAGCTCGGCGTCATCCGAGACGATGAAGCCACCCTCGCCCGAATTCGCGTGCTTGTAGGTCTGCGTCGAGTAGCAGGCCGCGAGCCCATGCCGGCCGCTCTTGGTGCCGCGCCAGGAGGCACCCATCGTATGCGCGCAATCCTCGATCACCTTGAAGCCGCATGTGGCTGCGACCGCCATCAACGCGTCCATGTCGCAGATGTGGCCGCGCATATGCGAGAGCATGAGGACGCGCGCCCCCGACGACCGCGCTTTACGCTCGAGATCGCCCAAGTCGATGACAAGCTCGTCGGTCACTTCGACGAGCACGGGTTTGGCGCCCGCGCCAGCAATAGCACCGGGCACCGGCGAAAGCGTGAAGGCGTTCGTGAGGACTGACTCACCCGGCGCAACGCCGAATGCCCGAAGCGCCGTCTGTAAGGCATAGCCGCCCGATGTCACGGCCAGACAATAGCGCGCGCCTATGTAGCGGGCGAACTCGCTTTCGAGCTTCACCGCCTCGGCGGTCTCGCCCGGCGCCGTATTGTAGCGATGCAACCGGCCCGAGCGCAGAACCGCAACCGCCGCCTCGATCGCCGCATCCGGGATCGGCTCCTGCTGCGTGAAGTTGCCCGTGAAGCGCTCAGGGGCGGACATGGTGGCCTCCCTAGTGACGTTGGCTCTGCGCCTTGTCGAAATCCGCCCGGTAGCCGAATAGGCCGACAGAGCCGCCGGTGTGCAGGAAGACGACTGTGTCGCCGCGCTTGAAGCGCCCTTTCCGGCACAGGTCGACGAGACCAGCCATGCCTTTCCCAGAATAGACCGGATCGAGGAGGATACCCTCGAGGCGGGCCATCATCTCGATCGCGGCGATCGTGTCAGGAGCGGGGAAGCCGTACCCCTCGCCGACATAATCCGTGTTCGCGACGACGTGCTCGGCCCGTACCGCACCCGAGATGCCGAGCTTGTCGGCGGTGGCACAGGCCAGCTTGAAAACGTTCTCCTCCTGCTTCGGCTTGGGCGCGCGCACGCCGATGCCGAGGACAGGGATCTTCGCATTGATGCCGACGAGGCCCGCGACGAGACCGGCCTGCGTACCGGCGCTACCCGTCGCGTGCACCAGGTGATCGACTTTCAGGCCCATGTCGTTCGCCTGCGCGACGAGCTCGATCGCCGCGTTGACATAGCCGAGCGCGCCCGTCGCGTTCGAGCCGCCGCCGGGGATCGTGTAGGCCTTGCGGCCCTCGGCGCGGAAGCGGTCGGCCACCGTCTCCATGACGCCGTTCATGTCGGGATTGGCCACATGATGCTCTGTCGTCGCGCCGTGCAGATGATCGAGCAGCACGTTGCCGTTGCGCGTGTAGTCCGTGTCGGTCTTCTTCGTCCGGTCCTCGAGCAGGATGTGGCAGGCCATGCCGAGCTTGGCGGCGGCAGCTGCCGTCTGGCGCGCGTGGTTTGATTGCGTCGCGCCCTGGGTCAGCACGATATCTGCGCCCTGGTCGCGCGCTTCCGCCATCAGGAATTCGAGCTTGCGCGTCTTGTTGCCGCCAGATGAAAGGCCGGTGCAGTCGTCTCGCTTGATCCATATCTCCGGCCCGCCCAGCGCCTTCGTCAGGCGGGGCAGATGCTCGAGCGGTGTCGGGAGATGGCCGAGGCGAACGCGGGGAAACCGTGCGAGATTCATGAGATAGGCACTCCATGCATGTTTATCGAGGTTAGGCCTCGAAACATCGGGCGTAAAATGCCAAAATCGCCGCAATCATTCAATGCGTGCATAATCACGAGGCCGGCGTCATGGAGCTCAAATGGCTGGAGGATCTGGTTGCACTGGCAGAGTCGAGCTCGCTGACGGAAGCCGCGCAGCGACGCAATATCACCCAACCCGCCTTCACGCGCCGCATCAAGGTGATCGAGCGCTGGCTCGGCACTGAAGTTATCGACAGAGGCCGCAAGCCCGCCCGAGCTCGGCCAGCCATAACGCAGCGATTGGAGAGCCTGAAGGCTCTCGCCGGCGATTTGCGGCGCCTACGCCAGGACGTTCTCGATGGCGAGGACACGCCCGCCCGGATCACGATCGCCGCCCAGCACGCACTGACGGTCGGTTACCTTCCGGGATTGCTCGGGCGCATCCAGGCCGACTTCTCGAACGTCGCTTTCCGCCTGCGATCGGCCAATCGGGACGACTGCTACAGCTTGCTGATGACGAAGCAGGCGAGCTTCATGCTGGCTTATGAGACTGACAGCCTGCCGCTGGCCAGCGACGAGAGCTTGATCGAGAAACTCGTCCTCCAGAGCGACTGGCTCGTGCCGGTCGGAAGCCCAGGCATGCTCGTCGAGCGGCCGAGCCGATCTGCTTCCGGCGGATCGGCCCGCGGCACGTTGAAGATCATCGGCTATCCAAGAGAAGTGTTCTTTGGCGCCATTCAGCAAGAGGAGCTGCTGCCACCCTTGCTCGATCGCTTCAATCTACTGACCGTCTGCGAGACGGCATTGGTGCCCGGCGTTATTCAACTCGCCTTGTCCGGCATGGGCATCGCCTGGGTACCCCGTCGTATCGCTCAGTCCTCCATCGAAAACGGCGCTCTCGCCGACTACAGCAGAGCGCTCGGTCGACGGCCGCTCAGGATTGTCGGGGCGCGACTGCGGACACCGGCATCCCGGCTTGTGGACACCTTCTGGACGAAGCTTGCGGCAACAGCGAGCTGAGAGCGAGAGCCTTGCCTACGAAACGTGCTCGGGCAGCTCCCGCTCGCGTTTGGCGATGTAATCGCGCAGTGCGTCTTGCACGCCTCGGTCGAGCGCCGGTTCCTCGTAGCTCGCCAATGCCGCGGCAGCCGCCTCGTTGGCCTTCTGCGCCGAGTCCTTTGCGCCCGCCGCGCTCCACTGCTCGAAGGCGTTGAAATCCATGAGCGAGGGGATGAAGAAGGCCGAGGCGAACTTTTCGAGCGTATGCGCCGTGCCGAGATAGTGCCCGCCCGGGCCGACCTCGCGAAGCGCCGCCATGGCCCCCTTCAAGTCCGAGACATCGATGCCTTGGGCGTATTTGTACCAGGCGCCGAGTTGCTCGCAGTCGAGCATGAATTTGGCATAGGAGACGACGAGACCAGCCTCGAGCCAGCCGGCCACGTGCCAAATGAAGTGAGCGCCCGACGTGATGGCCGCGTGCATCAGCATGTTGGCTTCGTAGCCCGCCTGCGCATCCGGCAGCTTGGCGCCGACGTGGAACCCGGATGTGCGGAAAGGAATGTTGTACTTGCGGGCAAGCTGCGCCATGACGAGCGTCATGTGCGCGGCCTCCGGCGTGCCGCCCATCGGTGCGCCGGTCTTCATGTCGATGTTGATCATGAACTGACCGTAGACCTGCGGGCTGCCCTTGCTCACCAGCTGCGTGAAGGCGAGGCCGGCCAGCGTCTCGGCATTCACCTGCGCGATGGCGCCGATGGTCGAGGCCGGAGTCGAAGCCCCCGCGAGCGCGAAGGGCGACAAAAGCAGCGGCTGATTGTGCTCGGCGAACACCTTGAGCCCGGAGAGCATCGTCTCGTCCCAGACGAGCGGCGAGTTGCAACTCACCACCGACGTCAGCACGGGATGCGTCTTGATGTAATCTGCCCCGAAGACGATCTCCGCCATGCGGATGGTATCGAGCGCCCGCTCGCCGTTGCAGGCGTTCGGCGCCATGATCGGCTTGTCCGACCACCGAAGCGAGCCGTGAAAGACGTGCAGATGCCGTCGCGACACCGGCAGGTCCATCGGCTCCGCGATCGTCGAGCTCAGCGAATGGATCTCGGGGGCGACATGCGAGAGCTTCTGGAAGTTGTGCGTGTCGGCGAGCCGCGAGTTGCGGCGTGTGCCGTCGAGGTCGCGCACATAGGGCGAGCCCGCAGCCGGGATGAAGATCGAATTCTTGCCGCCGACCGTGACGTTGCGCTCCGGATTGCGCGCGTGCAACGTGAACTCAGACGGGATGGTTCCGACGAGCTGCATCAGCAGCGCGCCGTCGATCTTGATACGCTGGCCGCTGACGGAAGCGCCCGCCCGCCGCCAGATTTGAGCCGCCTCGTCGTCGCGAAACTCGATCCCGACCTCCTCGAGGATGCGGCACGACTCCTCGTGGATCAGCTCGATCGCTTCGGCGGGAAGGATCTCGTAGATGGGGATGTTGCGTTTGAGGCCGGGAAGGTACGGTTTGCGCGCGCTCCGCTGCTGACGCCTCTGATCGCGCCCGCCGCTCGGACGGGACGGCTTGCGCCCGAGCTCGCCTGGCTTCGCCAATCCCGTCATCTTGATCTCCTGAGCTCTAAAACGCCTTGGCGAACCTCAGCGCATCGTAGACCGCCGCATGAATATTGCGCGAGGCCACCGCATCGCCGATCCGGAAGAGCTGATAGGCACCCTGCGGATTGGTGCGGAGGGCTTGCGGACGGCCGGCGACGAAGGCCTTGTAGTCGACCTCGCCGCGATTGACGGACCCCTCCTTGAGCGTGAAGTAGAGATCATCCAAGGGCACGGTGCCGTTCTCGACGACGACCATGTCGACGAAGCGCTCCCCGCAGTCGGCCATCGTGTAGGGGCTCCAGAGCGTCGCCTTGATGCGATTGTCCTTGCGCTCGAGCTTGCTGACACCCGTCAGCGTCGTGATCTTGACGCCACGCTTCACGAAGTTGCGCATGTAGGGGACGATGTTGAGGCCGCCGGCGTCCGGCGCGAAGTTGCGCTCTGGCGACACGAGCTCGACGTTGATGCCTTGCGTCGCGAGATACTCCGTGCAGACGAGGGCCGGATGGCTGCCGTTCTCGTCGAGGACGAGCACGTCGCCCGATGCCGTCACGTCGCCTGACAAGATGTCCCAACTCGACGTTGCAAGGTCGCCGCCGGCGCGGATCGCTTCGTTGCGCGGCAGACCGCCCGTCGCGATGACGATGATGTCGGGGGAGAGGCCCAGCACATCGGCCGCCTCGGCGTAGGTATTGTACTTGGTCACGACGCCCAGCCGCTCACACTCGGCGACGCGCCATTCGACGATGCTGATCATCTCGCGCCGGCGCTTCAGATTGGCGGCGAGCCGCATCTGGCCACCGGCCTGGGCCGCTGCCTCGAGGAGGATCGTCTTGTGCCCGCGCAATGCCGATACGCGCGCGGCCTCGAGGCCTCCCGGGCCGGCACCGACGATGACGACGGTCTTCGTCTTATCCGCCTTGGGGATCAGATGCGGCTCGGTTTCCTCGCGGCCCGTCGCCGGATTGTGGATGCAGGTCGCCCGGCCGTTCTCGTAGATGCGGTCGAGGCAATAGGTGGCGCCGACGCAGGGGCGGATCTGCTCCTCGCGACCTTCGATGATCTTGCGCACGATGTGCGGCTCGGCGATGTGGGCGCGCGTCATGCCGACCATGTCGAGCTTGCCCGAGGCGACCGCGTGCCGGGCGGTGGCGACATCCGCGATGCGGCTCGCGTGGAACGTCGGGAACCTCGTCGCGGCGCGCACCTCGCCGGCGAAATCCAGATGCGGGCTGCTCTTCATGCCCGTCGCCGGAATGAAGTCGACGATGGGTGAGTCGTGCTCGGCGTGCCCTCTGACGATGTTGAGGAAGTCGATCAGGCCGCTCGCCTGGAACCGCTTGCAGATCTCGATGCCCTCGTTGCGCGTGAGACCGAACTCCCAGTCCTCGTCGGCGGCGATCCGGATGCCGACGATCGGCTTCGTACCGATGCGTTTGCGGATCTCCTGCAGAATGCGCATGCCGAAGCGCATGCGGTTCTCGAGCGAGCCGCCATACTCGTCCGTGCGGCGCGCTGTGGAGGGAGTCCAGAAATTGTCGATCAGGTGGCCGTACATCTGCAGCTCGAAGCCGTCGAGATTGGCGGCCACCATCCGCTCGGCGGCGGATGCGTAATCGCCGATCACGCGCTCGATATCCCAGTCCTCCATCACCTTGGGGAAATGGCGATGGGCCGGCTCACGGACTTGGGAGGATGAGACGAGTGGCAACCAGTCGTCCTGGTAATTGCTGCCGCGACGGCCGAGATGGGTGAGCTGGATCATGACCGCGGTGCCATAGTCGTGGCATTCGTCGGCGAGCTTCTTCAACCAGGGAACGATCTCGTCCTTGTAGGCGTGCAGATTGCCGAAGGCGGGAGGAGAATCTGCCGAGACGATGGCGGAACCCGCCGTCATTGTCAGCGCCACGCCGCCCTTGGCGCGCTCCACATGATAGAGCCGGTAGCGATCCTTCGGCATGCCGTCGTCGTGGTAGGACGGCTCGTGCGACGTGATCATCAGCCGGTTCTTGAGCGTCAGATGCTTGAGCTGGAAGGGCTGAAGAAGCGGATCGTTCGACACGGCTGAGATACTCCTCGGGTCTGTGAAAGCTTCAATCGGTGATGGGAGACGCGTGCCTCACGCCTCGGCGGCCGAAACGGGGATCAGATAGACGAACGGCGGCATCGCCTGCATGATGTCGAGCATGGACTGCATCACCCGTCCGAGCCGCTGAAAGCGGTTCATGATGATGCCGAGCGGCAGGCCGATGGCGATCGCGAAGATGGTGGCGGTGAGGACGAGCGAGATCGTCTTCATCGCATCCACCCAGAGGCCGAGCAGACCGATGGCCGCGAGCGTCACCACGACGGCTGCGACGACCGTCCAACTGCGGGCGGCAAACCAGGCGATGGCGGCCAACAGGAGAATGACGAGGGCCCAAGGCGCACTCGTCATCATTTTCTCGAAGAAGATGAGCACTTGAAGCAGAGGGTAGAAGAAGCCTTCGATCGATTGGCCATAGTCGCTGGTCAGCTGGCGTAGCGAGCCGTCGAGATCACGCTTCAGGCTGAGCATGAGATCCGAGCTGATCTGCGGGAATTGGAACAACCAGTCCATCGTCGTCGCCCTCGGCGAGAGGTTGACCCGCCCGCCCCGCCATCGGTCTCAGGACCAACTCTGCGGCACGAGATGAAAAACGCCCGCCGCGATTACGCTCTTTTCCTTGCCCCGACGCAACACCATAGAGCTGCCAGCGAACTCAGAACATGCAGGATAGGGAATGAAGCGAAACAGGAGGCTCCAGACCGTCTCCGAAGCCACCTGTCACCTGCGAGCCGTCAGCTGGCGGCGGCCTTGGCCTTCTCGGCGACACCGTGACCGTAAACTGCTACGGAGAGGGTGACATCACGGCAGCGTTCGGCGGCTACAAGACGTCGGGCTTTGGCGGACGCGACAAGTCGATCCACGCGCACGACCAGTACACCGAGATGAAGACGATCTGGATCGACCTCAGCGATCCCTCCGCGGGCCAGACGACGGGGTGAGACAGCAATGACCAGCCAAGCCGCATTCCTGATCGTACCGATCCTCACCTATGCGATCGGTGCTGCGAGCCCAGGGCCGGCCAATTTCGCCATCATGGCGACCGCGATGGAGCACGGCCGGCGGGCCGGGCTCGTGTTCGGCATGGGGGTGCTGCTCGGCTCGGTGATCTGGGGCGTTCTCGCATTGCTCGGACTTGGCGCGCTCATGCTGGCCTATAGCCAAGCCCTCACGGTTTTGAAAGTCGCAGGCGGCCTCTATCTGTTGTGGCTCGCTGTCCAATCGGCGCGCGCGGCGCTCGTGCCGGATGCTTCGGTGCGTCCGGGGCCGAGCGCACCGAAACACGGGCATTTCTTGCGCGGAACGATGATGCACCTCATGAACCCGAAGCCGATCCTCACCTGGACGGCGGTCGTTGCGCTCGGGCTTCGCGCCGACGGCTCGATGGCCGACGGCGCCCTCGTCCTCGCGGCCTGCGCTGCCGTCGGCTCTGCGATCTTCTGCGGCTATGCGCTCGTCTTCTCGAGTAGTCTGGCGATCCGCGCCTTTGCTAGGGCGCGCCGGGCGATTAGCGGAGCGCTGGCCGTCATCTACGGTGCGGCCGGCAGCAGAATGATCGCGAGCGCAGTCTGAGTGAGGCTGCAGACTGGGGATCTCGACGTGTCGTTGCACACTGCTCTTCGAACGCCATCCGACCTCCGCGGCTCGGGCTGGTACGAGATTCTCGACCAGCCCGGACCGGCCCGCGAGCTTGAGGGCTCTCAAACAGCCGACTGGATCATCGTCGGCGCGGGCTTCGCAGGTCTCTCGGCCGCGCGCCGGCTGACGAAGCTGCGCCCCGGCGAGACGGTTGCGCTCATCGATGCGCAGCGAATCGGCTGGGGTGCGGCCGGTCGCAACTCCGGCTTCATGATCGATCTGCCTCACGATCTGTCCAGCGAGGCCTATGGGGGGCAGCGCGAGCACAACCTCGCCGAGATCAAGCTCAACCGCACGGCCATCGCCTTCGCACATGAGGCTGCACAAGAGATCGGGCTCGGCCGCAACGTGTTCGACGCGTGCGGCAAGTACCACGGCGCCACCGACGGCCACGGTATCGAGGCATTGCGCGCGTTCGAGCGTCATCTGGATTCGCTCGGTGAGCCCTATACGAAGCTCGACGCCAGCGACATGAAGCGCATCACCGGCACGGACTACTATGCTGGCGGCAGCCATATGCCGGGGACGACGATCATCCAGCCCGCGGCGTATGTGCGGGCGCTGGCGGCGAGCTTGGGGAAGAGCGTCAAGATCTATGAGAGCTCTCCGGTGCTACGCTTCGAGACGGGGCGCGAGCACACGGTGCACATCGCCAAAGGCAGCGTGACCGCGCCGCGGCTCATCCTCACCGTCAACGGCCATATCGAGAGCTTCGGTTTCTTCGAGCGCCGCCTGATGCATGTCTTCCTGTATGGGAGCATGACTCGGCGATTGACGCCGGCAGAGGTGAAGTTGCTCGGCGGCGAGCCCGCCTGGGCCCTCATCCCCGCCGATCCGCGAGGCTCGACCGTGCGGCGTCTGCACGAAGACCGCATCCTCATTCGCAACTCGGCGACCTACAATCCGGGCATGAGTGCTTCCAAGCGCGACATCGGGCGCTTCGGCAAGGTGCACGAGGCGTCCTTCCGGTCGCGCTTTCCGATGCTGCGGGACGTCACGATGGAGCACAGCTGGAGCGGGCATCTCTGCCTCTCCCTCAACAACGCGCCGGCCTTCGGCGAGATCGCCGAGCGGGTCTACTCGGCCTGCTGCTGCAATGGCCTCGGCATCTCCAAAGGCACGCTCGGCGGCATGGCGATCGTCGACCTCGCCACCGGCGCCGGCGGTCCGATCGCCGATGCCATGCTGGCAGCCCCGAAGCCCAAACGTCTCTACCCAGAGCCCTTCATGACGCTCGGCGCGACTATGAAACTGTGGTGGATGCAGAAGCGCGCCGGCCGGGATCTCTGAGGCGATCCGTCAGGCTTGGCGGGCCGCCGCTACCTCGACCAGCCAGTCACGCAGCGTGACTGCCGCGTCCGACAGCTCGCGGTTGTCGTTCCACGTCAGGTAATAGCCTCCCGGTGCCGGCATCGAGAGATCGGTGAAACCCACAAGTCGCCCGGCCTCGATGCGTGCGGCGACGAGATGATGCCACCCCAGGGCCACGCCCTGGTCCTCCTCGGTGGCCTGCAGGGTCACCGCGAAGTTGCTGAAGCGCCGGCCGGGAAGTGGTCCATGGGGGATGCCCGTCCGGCTCAGGAACTCGGACCAGTCGGTCCAATCGGGGTCGACCCACTCGACATGCAGGAGCGGCAGCGAGGGAACGTCCTCGGACCTCGCGCCGGCATGGGACTCTGCAAAACTTAGCCCACAGACCGGATAGATCGTCTCTTGCAGCAACAGCCTCGACGTCTCGTCCGGCCACGATCCGCTGCCGTATCGGATTCGCAGGTCCACATCGGCGCGCCGGTAGTCGCGGGAATTGTCGGAGATGAGATGGTCGACCTGAATGTCGGGATGCCGTCGCCAGAAGGCACCCATCCGTGGCATCAGCCACATCATCGCGACAGCGTTCGTGCAGGCGAGTGTCACGCTTCTCGACCGGTTGCCTGTCTTGATCCGATGCACGGCTTCGGAAGCCCGCGCGAAGGCTCCCGACAACACCGCATAGAGATCCTCGCCTTCAGCCGTCAGCTCGACGCCGCTCTGGCGACGCTCGAACACGGCCGTGCCGAGCTCCTCCTCCAGGGCCTTGATCTGACGGCTGATGGCGCCGGGGGTCACGTTCAGCTCGGAGGCGGCAAGCTTGAAGCTGCGATGCCGCGCCACGGCCTCGAATGTCGCCAGCGCCGTCAGGGACGGCAGGTCATAATAGCGGCGAGCCACGCCGGCACCCTCACCAGAAAACTCTCAACGTGTTGTTGAGTCTATTTCATTGAGGGCCTGGGCTCGAACCCGCGGCATTCGGCCTACGGCGCCTCGAAGGCGGGGCTGCACGGACTGACGCGCGCCGTCGCCGTCGATCACGGGCCGGAAGGCATCCGCTGCAATGCCGTCGCGCCCGGTTGGATCGATACCGAGCTCAACAACGACTTTGTCGAGAGCATGCCGGACCCGGTGAGCTTTCGCCGCAACATCGGCCGCATTCATCCGATCGGCCGCACGGGCAAGCCCGAGGAAGTGGCCGCCCTCGTCGCCTGGCTCGCATCGGAGGATGCGTCCTTCGTCACGGGCCAGGTCTGGACGATCGACGGCGGCCGGATGGCGAAGCTTCCACTTCCCCAGTAGACATGCCGACGCTTGGCCTCAGTCCTTGACCGGCACCGTGTAGTTGAGCACGAGGCGTCCGCCGTCGGGATAGATTGTCTGACCGGTGATGTAAGACGCTTCCTCGCTCGCCAGAAACGAGACCACGCTCGCGACCTCCGATGGCTCGCCGCACCGTCCGAGCGGCGTGCGCGACAGCACACCCCGGCGCCCCGCATCGGTCGCCATCACCGATGCCTTGACGAGCTCGGTCAAAATGGTGCCCGGCCCCACGGCATTGACGCGGATGCCGTGCGGGGCGAGCGCAACCGACATGACGGCGGTGAGCTGCTTTAACCCGCCCTTCGATACGGCGTAGGCGACCGCCGTCGGGTTGGCGAGGATGGCGTTGATCGAGGACATGTTGACGATCGCCCCACCGCGGCCGGCGGCGATCATCGCCTTGGCGGCGGCCTGGCCGAGGACGAAGCCGGCCTTCAAGTTGAGCCGCAGCACCTTGTCGAACATGTCCTCCGGAAAGTCGACGAAGTCGGCCAGGTGGATCATGCCGGCATTGCTGACGAGGATGTCCATCGAGCCGAAACGAGCAACCGCATCGGCGACGATCGCGTCCGCTTTGGCCCGCGACGGCTCGGAGAGATCCTCGACGCGCCAAGCGGCATTTACACCGATGGCTTCTGCGGCGGCGCGGACTTTCGGCTCGTCGATGTCGACGAGCAAGACGCGCGCGCCCTCGCGACAGAGGGTTTCCGCGCACGCGCGGCCGATGCCCTGTGCCGCGCCGGTGACGATGGCCGTTTTGCCCTGGTGTCTCATGTCATGTCCTTGAAAGCGTATTGGAATGTCTCAGCGACTTTGAACCCGATCGAGCGCTTGCGAAAGGTCGGCGATCAGATCGTCGACACTCTCGACCCCGACCGAAAGTCGCAGCAGATTGGGTGGCACGACGCTGTTAGGCCCTTCGACGGCGAGTTTCAAAACCGCCAACCAGCACCCCCGGCAACTGAGGCACCGAATGCCAACGCCGAACATGAGTCTGACGACGGCCGACCCGCCGGCCTTCCACGAGGTGGTATCGACGTTCGCCCGGATCGGCCTCCTCTCGTTCGGCGGGCCGACGGCACAGATCGCGCTCATGCACCGGATCATCGTGGAGGAGAAGCGCTGGCTCTCCGAAACGCACTATCTTAATGCGCTGAGCTTCTGCATGCTGCTTCCCGGCCCCGAGGCGATGCAGCTCGCGACTTACGCCGGCTGGCGCCTGCACGGCCTGCGGGGCGGGCTCGCGGCAGGGCTGTTATTCGTTCTGCCGGGGGCCGCGGTCGTGCTGGCACTCTCCATGATCTACGCATCCTTCGGCAAGGTGCCACTCGTCGAGGCCCTCTTCTTTGGCATCAAGGCTGCCGTGCTCGTCATCGTCGTCGAGGCGCTGATCCGCATCTCGCGACGTGCACTCAAACAACGCTGGCACTGGGCAATGGCGGCTGCCTCCTTCGTCGCCATCTTCTTCCTCGCGGCACCCTTCCCTCTCATCATCGTCGTTGCCGCGCTCATCGGATATGCAACCGCCACGGCCGCCACCGAACCGTCCGAGCAACCGAAGCTCGCGATTGCAAGCTCTCGAACGGTCGTGACCATCCTCGCTTGGTCGGCCGTCTGGACCTTACCTCTCCTGTCACTCGCGCTTCTGCTGGGCCCCGATCACATCATCAGCCAGCTGAGCTGGTTCTTCTCGAAGCTTGCCATGGTCACGTTCGGCGGCGCCTATGCCGTGCTCGCCTACATGGGCCAGGACGTCGTCGCGCGATACGGCTGGCTCACGACCGCACAGATGATGGATGGGCTGGGGCTCGCCGAGACGACGCCAGGCCCGCTCATTCTCGTGACCGAGTTCGTCGGCTATGTCGCGGCGTTCCAGCACGCAGGCGGGGCCTCGATCGGCAGGGGGCTCATCGGTGCGCTCGTGGCCCTGTGGGCGACATTCGCTCCCTGCTTCCTCTGGATCTTCGCGGGCGCGCCCTACATCGAGTGGATCGTCGCGCAGCCGAAGCTGCGAGGCGCCCTGACCGGCATCATGGCAGCGGTCGTCGGCGTGATCCTCAATCTGGCGGTCTGGTTTGCACTGCACGTCTTCTTTGCGCAGGTCACGAAGTCGACGCTCGGGCCCGTCACCCTGTGGCAACCGCAGGTGAATAGTCTCGAATGGCCCCTTGTGGTGCTCGCGACCGTCAGCGGCTATCTGCTGCTCTGGCGGCATTGGAGCATCCCTGCGGTGCTCGGCGTCGCGGCCACAGCCTCGCTGCTTTGGCGACTGGCAGCGTGAGGAGCGTGCATTCGACGGCCAGTCAGCGGCGGCCGAGCCGCATGCCACTCGAGTAGTTTTCCTTCATGAAGTCGATGAAGCTGTCGCGGAACTGGCGGGTGTGGGCATGGGCCAAGTCATCCGCGCGATCCGCGTCGCGCGCGCGGATCGCTTCCAGCATCAGGCGGTGCTCGTCGGTCAGCAGATAGCCGTTTCGCGTGCGCTCCAAGTAGTCGAAGTGGAGATGGAGCATCCGCCGGCCCTGATCGAGCAGATGCTCGTAGAACGACGCGAGGTAAGCATTCTTGCCGGCCCGGGCGACCGCCATGTGAAATTGCTTGTTGGCCTCCGACATGGCGAGGTAGTCACCGGTCGCGATCGACGCCTCGAACGCCTCTTGCCGCTCGGCGATCGCGACGAGATCGGCGTCGGTGCGTAGCTCCGCGGCGAGGCGCGTGTTGATCCGCTGGGCGATGTCGAGCGCCTCGACATATTTCGGGAAGCTCGCGACATCGATCGGCGCCACGATCGTCGAGCGATTGGCCAGCGTCACGACGAGGTCGTCAGCAGAGAGGCGGATCAGCGCCTCACGGACCGGCGATCGCGACATGCCGAACCGATCGGCCAGCGTCGTCTCGTCCAGGAGTTGGCCAGGCTCCAGCGTGAGCGAGAGAATCTCGTCGCGGAGCGTCTCATAGGCGAGCTTGGAGCCGGCCCCTTTCGCCCGTTTCACATCCAAATCGACGCTCAAGCTGCTCTCCCGCTGGCGATTGGGCCATTCCACGATCGCATAGGTCCGGCTTCACAACCCTCTTGCCATGTCGACACAAAGTCGGCAAGAGTAATGTCGACAGCCAGTCGACATCAGCCGAGGCCCGAAAGGACAGATCGATGAAACTGCAAGGCGTGCTCCCCGCCCTCGTCACCCCCTTCGATGCCAAGGGCGAGGTGGATTTCAAGGCATTCGAGAAGCTGCTCAAGAGCTTGCGCGCCGATGGCGTCACCGGCTGGGTGCCGTGTGGCTCGACGGGCGAATACAATCTCATGAGCGACGAGGAGCGCGACGGCGTGCTCAAGTTCGTCAAGGATTTCGCCAAGCCGACCGAAACCTTGATCGCCGGCACGAACGCGCCTCACACGAAAGGCGTGATCGCCAATACGAAGCGCGCCAAAGCGATGGGCTACGACATCGTTCTGCTGGCGACCCCCTTCTACACGAAACCCACGGGCGATGAGCTGATCCGCCACTACAAGACCGTGCTCGACGCCGTCGACGTCAACATCGTTCTCTACAGCTACCCCGCCAAAGACGGTATCGAGATCGGCTTCGATGTCCTGGATGCCCTCGCCGACCACCCGCGCGTCATCGGCATCAAGGAGAGCTCGGGCTCCCTCCAGCGCGCCATCGGCATTTCGACCCGCTACAAGGACCGCCTGCAGCTGGTCTCCGGCTCCGACGACATCGCCCTCGACTTCATGCTCTGGGGCGCCGACAGCTGGATCTGCGGCCCGGCCAACTGCATGGGCAAGGCCTGCTGCGACCTCGACCGCACCTTCCGCTCGGGCAACATCGAGAAGGCCCGTCAGCAGATGGGCGTCCTGTACACCGCGCTCAATATCCTCGAGTCCGGCAAGTTCGTGCAGAAGGTGAAGTACGGCTGCGAGCTTCTGGGCACGCCGGTGGGTGAGGCGCGGATGCCCTTCGGCCCCCTGACCGAGGACGAGAAGGCGGCCTTCCGCGAGGCGATGAAGCCGATCCTCGCCTGGAAGTGAGACCGCGCCTCGGTCTCGATGGCTGGCATTTGCGAGCGTCCCCGGCCTCCGGGGGCGCTCGCTTGCTATATACCCTTCGGTATTTGCGTTCCGGCGGCTGCACCCTGCACGCCGCGCGATCTGGCAGGCAGGCCTGAACCTGCTCTAGAATAGCTTCCGATCACGAAATCGTGGGGACAGACGGAAGTCTGCCTTCACCAGCGTTGAGATCGCTATGGGCAGGTCTTTCCAGGCGTTCGGTCGGGGGACGAGCCGTAGCCTTCACAGTTCGCTCTGGAGACGCCAGCCATGAAGCGCTACGCCCTTGCCGCTGCTGCGCTTCTTGTCTTGGGCACGCTGAGCTGGGCCCTGCTCAACGGGAAGCTCGACCAATGGAAACCGGCGCTGCCAGCCGTATCGATGACGCAGGAGGGCCGGAGCGGAGCTGACAAAGCAAAGGACGAGCAGGCCCCGGTCGAGGTCGTGGCGTCGCGAAGCGCTGAGCTCACCCGCGACATTCAGGCCGTCGGATCGCTGCAATCCGACGAGTCCGTATCCGTCGCTCCCGAGATCGCTGGCCGTGTAATCGAGATCGCCTTCGACGAGGGACAGCCCGTCAAGCGCGGTCAAACGGTCGTGAAGCTGGATGACGATCTGGCGAAAGCCGAGCTCGCGCAGGCCGAGGCGGCATTGAAGCTCGCCACCGCCAACAATGTCCGCACCGCGCGCCTGTCGAAGTCCGGTACGGTTGCGCAACGCACCACCGACGAAGCCAAGGCCGCCTACGAGCAAGCTGTCGCCACCGTCGAGCTTGCCCGGTTGAAGATCGACCGGCACGTGCTGCGCGCGCCCTTCGACGGGGTCGCCCGCATGCGCAATGTCTCGGTTGGCGCCTTCATCGGGGTCGGCACGCCGATCGTCGGCATCGAGAAGATCGACGTGCTCAAAGTCGATTTTCGCATCCCCGAGATCCTGCTCGCCGCGGTCAAGGTTGGTCAAAAGGTCACCGTCGAGGTCGATGCCCTGCCAGAGCAGACGTTCGACGGCACGATCTATGCCATCGACCCGGCCGTCGACGTCAACGGCCGGAGCCTGTGGGTGCGTGCGAAGCTCACCAACGAGAGCAATCTCTTGAGGCCCGGCCTCTTCGCCCGCATCACCATCCGCGGTCTGGACGAGCGAGAGGTCGTGCTCGTTCCCGAAAGTGCCATCGTGCCGCGTGGCGGCGAGAGCCTCGTCTTCAAGGTCGAGAACGGCAAGGCCGTCGCGAGCCCGGTGACACTCGGAGAGCGCCGCAGCGGCGAGGTCGAGGTCGTGAGCGGGCTCACCGCCGGGACCAGCGTGGTCGTTGGAGGACAGCAGCGGCTGCGCGACGGCGTCGCCGTCGAGGTCGTGGCGCCCGCCGGTCAATCGGACAACGAGGGTCGTGCCACCGTGCAACCCCTGGCCAAGCGGAGCTGAGACTCTTGGGCCTGTTCGAATTCTTCATCCGGCGGCCGGTCTTTGCGAGCGTGATGAGCCTCATGCTGACGCTCATCGGCGCGGTCTCGTTCCAACAGCTGACCGTCCGGCAATACCCCAATATCGACGAGCCTATCGTCTCGGTGAACACCTCCTATCCCGGCGCCTCGGCGGCGATCATCGAGAGCCAGGTGACTCAGATCCTCGAAGGCTCGATCGCCGGCATCGAGGGCATCGACGTGCTCGAGTCGACCAGCCGGTCGGAATCGAGCCGCATCACGGTGCGCTTTCAGACCGCCATCAATCCGGATGTGGCCGCAAGCGACGTCCGCGACCGTGTGAGTCGTGTTCGCGGCCGCCTGCCGGACGAAATTTCCGAGCCCGTGATCGCCAAGGTCGAGGCGGACGCCCAACCGATCATGTTCCTGGTCTTCACGAGCCCCAAAATGTCTTCGCTCGAGATCACGGACTATGCCGATCGCTATATCGTCGATCGCTTGAAGAACCTCCTCGGCGTCGCCGACGTGCAGATCTTCGGCGAGCGGCGCTATGCCATGCGCGTCTGGGTGGATCGCGAGCGCCTCGCGGCCTACAACCTCACGGTTCAGGATGTCGAGGCTGCCCTCCGCTCGCAGAACGCGGAGATCCCGTCGGGCCGGCTGGAGAGCCAGGATCGCGAGTTCACGGTGCTGTCGCGCACGGGGCTCAGCACACCCGAGCAATTCCGGAACGTCGTGCTCAAGAGCAGCGACGGCTATCAGGTGAAGCTCGGCGAGGTCGCCCGCGTGGAGCTCGGGGCCTCCGACGATCGGCGCTCGAATACGTATCGTGGCATTCCCGCAGTATCCGTCGGCATCATCAAGCAATCGACGGCCAATCCCCTCGATGTCTCGGAGGAAGTGCGCAAAGTGCTTCCCGATATCGAGAAAGCGCTGCCGGAAGGCATGGCCGTCGATCTCGGCTACGACGACACCGTTTTCATCGACCGCTCCATCAACGCCGTCTACGTGACGATCGGTGAAGCCGTGGTGCTCGTCGTCATCGTGATCCTCCTGTTCCTGCGCACGCTGCGCGCCGCGATCATCCCGATCGTCACCATCCCTGTGTCGCTCGTCACGACCTTCGCGCTGATGCTAGCGCTCGGGTTCAGCGTCAACATCCTGACCCTGCTCGCCATGGTGCTCGCTATCGGTCTCGTGGTCGACGACGCCATCGTCGTGCTCGAGAACATCTACCGCCACATCGAGGAGGGCATGGAGCCGGTCGCGGCTGCGATCAAAGGCACGCGCGAAATCGGCTTCGCCGTCGTCGCGATGACGCTGACCCTCGCCGCCGTTTACGCGCCGATCGCTTTCGCGCCGGGCAAGACCGGACGCTTGTTCCTCGAGTTCGCCTTGACGCTCGCCGGCGCGGTCATCGTCTCGGGCGTCGTCGCCTTGACGCTGACGCCCATGATGTCCTCGCGTCTCTTGCGGCACAATCCACAACCGGGACTGGTGTTCCGCGTTCTCGAGCGAGCCTTCGGCGCCGCCGAGTCCGGCTATCGGCGGCTGCTTGCTCTTACGTTGCGCTGGCGGCCCATCACGCTCGCCGTCGCCGTGCTCTCGGCGGTGCTTTGCGGCTGGTTCTTGACAACCCTCAAGTCCGAGCTCGCGCCCCGCGAGGACGTCGGCGTCGTTCGCATTCGTGGCACAAGTCCGGAAGGCTCCACCGTCAAGTTCACCGAGCGCTACGTCCGGCAGGTCGATGAGATCCTCGCCAAGGTCCCGGAAATTCGGTCGCGTCTCGCGATCGCGGGCGCCCCGGACGTATCGCAATCCCTTTACATTGCTCCTCTTGTCGACTGGGAGACGCGCACCCGCTCGCAGCAGGACATCACGAGCGGCATCGCTAAGGACTTGCGCAAGGTCGCGGGAATTCAGGTCGTTCCGCAGTCGCCGAGCGCCTTCGGACAGCGCGGTGCCGGCCGGCCCGTCGAGTTCGTTCTGCAATCGTCGGGAACTTATGAGGAGCTGAACCAACTCGCGGATCGCCTGATCACGGAAGCGCGGAAGAACCCGGGCCTCGAATCCCTCGACACGGACCTGAAGCTCAACACGCCCGAGCTGCGCGTCGAGATCGATCGGGCCCGCGTGGCTGATTTGGGTCTCGACGTCGGCACCGTCGGGCGCACACTCGAAACCTTGCTCGGCGGGCGGCAAGTCACGCGCTTCGAGCAGAACGGCGAGCAGTACGACGTCATCGTTCAGCTTGCGGCCCAGGACCGCGCCGATCCGTCCGCACTCTCGACGATCTTCCTGCGCAACAGCCGCGGCGAGATGGTGCAACTCTCGAGCGTCGTGAAGCTCGCGGAGGCGGTCGCGCCCAAGGAGCTCAAGCGCTTCAATCAGCTGCGCTCCGTCACGGTATCTGCGAACCTCGCCTCGGGCTACACGGTCGGCGAGGCGCTGACGTATCTGGAGCGCATTGCTGGCGAGGTGCTGCCGGAAACCACACAAACCGATTTCAGCGGCCAGAGCCGCGATTTCCGCGCCTCTGCCAGCAGCCTCGCCAACGTTTTCGTGCTGGCTATTCTGTTCATCTATCTGGTGCTCGCGGCGCAATTTGAAAGCGTGCGCGATCCGTTCATCATCCTCGTTACGGTCCCTTTGTCGATGACGGGCGCCTTGTCGGCGTTGTGGCTGACGGGCGGCACGCTCAACGTCTATTCGCAGATCGGCCTCGTCACGCTCATCGGCCTCATTACGAAACACGGCATTCTCATCGTCGAGTTCGCCAATCAGCTGCAGGCCGAGGGCAAGTCGAAGCGCGATGCGGTGGCTGAAGCCGCAAGCCTACGCTTCCGTCCGATCCTCATGACGACGGGCGCCATGGTGCTCGGTGCCGTACCTCTGGCGCTTGCCGAAGGGGCGGGAGCAGAGAGCCGCCAGCAGATCGGCTGGGTGATCGTCGGCGGCATGTCGCTCGGCACGTTGCTGACGCTGTTCGTGATCCCGGCGGTCTACAGCTATTTCGGCCGCAGTGTCGTCACTGAGCGTGCGGCTCACGAAGCTCTGCCCGCGCCGGCGGAGTGATCGCCGCTTTCACCAGAGCGCGCCGCCGGTCACCTGGATGTTCTCCATGGTGATGCCCTTGGCGCCCTCGCCGCACAGGAACACGGCGAGCGCGGCGATCTCCGAAGGCTGAATGATGCGCCCTTGCGGGTTCTGCGCGGCGATGTCCGCCATCGCGTCCTCGAGCGTGCGCCCTTGCTCAGGCCACGACCCGCGACGTTGCGGCGCATCAGCTCCGTCTCGACCCAGGTCGGGCTGATCATGACGCAGGTCAGCGCCGTGCGGCGCGCCTTCCAACGCCACGCAGCGCGTCAGGCCAAGCAGGCCCGCTGACGCGCAATAGGCCGGGTTGTTCTTCCAGCCGACGTCGCTGCCGTCGAGCCGATGTTGACGATCCGCCCCATTTGCGCCCGATCATGCCAGGAAGGTGACGCCCGGGTCGTACGGAAGGCTCCGCTCAAGTTCGTATCGATGACCTTGTGCCAAAGCTCGTCGGAATGGCCGTATTCGGCTGCTCGGCGGTCCCGGCAGCGTTCACGAGTATATCGGATCGGGCCGCAGGCCGACCCGCAGCTGAAACAAAGGCGGCGACGGAAGCCTGCTCGCGTACGTCGAGATGGCCCGCGTGTATTCTCGTGCCGTAGACCGACAGTGAGGCTGCGACACGACCAACCTCGGAGTTTTCGGATAGGCCGCCGAGTCGGAAAGTCGTCCTGCCGCCTCGCCGATGAACGAGCCGACCGCAACGTTGGCGCCTTCGCGGGCCATTGCCTCGGCAATGGCAAGCCCCTGGCCTGTGATGCCACCCGTAACGAAGGCGGTGCGGCCGCGGAGGGATTGGCTCATCGGTCTCTCCTCAGGTCTCGAGCGGCTTGCCCAGCCAATCCCGGTAGAAGCCGTCGATATCCGGCTCGAACTCAAAGACGATCGGATAGCCGGGCGGGCAGGCTTCCACCTCGAGCAGCGTCGTGCAACCGGGGCAGATGAACTCGCGGATTTCCATCCACGCGGGATCGCAGAGATCCGTCGAGGGATAGATCTCGCGCAACGCCTTCTCGCTGTCGCGGACATGGATCAGGGCCGCGAGCTTCCAGTTCTTCTTGGCATCCCCGAATTCGTGCCCGCAGCCGCATTTGACGATGCGCTTCCAGCCCTTCTGCACGATGTAGAGATGCTCGCCGATCGGCAGAAGAATGCGCTCCTTGAAGGCGACCCGCTCCTGATGCACCTCGAGCATCTTGAAGAAGCGATCGTCGTCCTTGTAGGCGCTCATGATGCGCTTGACCTGTGGCCAGGCCAGCGTGCCGTCTTTCAGGTCGCGCAGGACTTCCTTGGAGTAGGACGTCATTTGCGGCCTCCTTTCGCGGCGAAGGTGAAGCCGTCGTCGAGCGACCAGAACGCCCGGTACTCGGCGGCAAAGCGCGGCGAGAGCTTCATCGCCGCGCCGTACATGAGCTTGACCTCGGGCGCGAGCTTGCCCGCTTTCACCCGCTTGCCCTCTCTGGCGATCCAGTCAGAGACCGGAACGGCGCGCTTGCGGCGCTTCTCAAGCATTTTCGCGCGCCGCTTTGCCGTCGCTTTGGCATCGACCTCGAGACGATCGGTCTTTTCATTTTCGGCGAGCACCACGCCGAACACGCTCTCGGCGGCACTCGCGGTGATGAAACCGTTCTCGACATCGTAGGCGACCTTGGCTGGATCACGCTCCAGCACGTCGCCGTAGCCGCCGCCGCCGTTATAGGCGTGCGTGAAGATATCGCCGGCCTCGTGCGGGGCGGTGATGTAGGGCCCCTCCTCGACGATATGGTCGCCCTTGAGCGTCGCTTCGAGCTCGGAGCGCTCGGGATCGGTGCCGATACCGTGCGGGATCGGCTTCTGCTTGGCGATTACCTCGGCGATGTTCGTGTCGCGGACCGCGCGATGCTTCTGGCAGGTCGGGGCCGGATAGCCACCGCACATGCCGGCGTTGTCGTAAACCCTACTCGAATGCTCAGACGTCACGAGCCTCAGATGCGGCGTCTTGTGAATGAGCCAGGTCGACAGGAACGAGCAGCCGCCGCGATATTTTCCGGCGCCGCCTGAGTCTGCCAGGATCGAACGGCCGATGTACAGCATCGGCATATTCTGCTCCCAGATCTCGATATTGCCCATGTCGCTTTCCGGGTTCCAGCCGACATAGGCCGTGTCGAGTCCGTCCTTGATGGCGAGTGCGCCCGAGCCCGCCGCCGCGCATTCGAAATGTGCCATGCCGAAGGTCGTGCCGTACTGGCTGACGCCACCCATCTCGATCATCGGCGAGTTGACCTGACCGACGAAGGCCTCCTCGACGAAACCGCGCGCGATGAAAGCGCGGGAGAGCAGACGCTGGAACACACCGTAGGCCGGTAGCAGCAGCGCCCACGACGTGGCGGTTGCCGCGAACTCGCTGTCGGGATTGGTCCAGGTGCCGGCCGGGAGCTTCAGCTCGGTCGCCATCCAGGCGCCGTCGTTGACCAGGCCCTCGAAATTCATGTGCTGGGTCAACGTCACGAACATGCCGCCGTCCATACCGCCCGGCGTGCAGTTCATCGAGTGGTAGCCCCAGGGCTGCGTGCCCTCGAAGTCGATCACCATACGGCCGTCGGAGGTGATCTGCATCTCCATCGGCATGTTGTAGAGCCAGTTTGCGGGACCGAGCGGCTGGAAGCCGGGCTTCCCCTTGGTCACGTGGCCGTAGAAGGTGTGGCCGCGATAGATGCCGGGAACGGTGAGCTGGCGGGTGCGGGCGAGCTGGCTGCGGCGGCCCTCCTCGATGAACTCTTTCATCACGCGCTTCCAGTAAGGCAGCCCCACCTCGGCGATGATTTCCTTCACGCTCTCGCGCATCTCGATGCAGGCGGCGACTTTCGCCTTTTCGTCGAGCACCCAATAGATCGGCATGCGCAAGTTGCGCTCGCAGCGGATGACATAGTCGCGACGGATCTCGTCGTTGGTGCCGATCTTCTCGGCGCAGACGAAAAGGCCCTCGGTGAAGCGCTCCTGGGCGAGACAGACGTCGCCACCAGGTGTGATGCCGCCGCTTTCGAGCTCGTGGCAGACGGCGCCCGCCCAGCCGACGAGCTCGCCCTCGTGGAAGATCGGCACGACATCCATGACGTCGGGCACTTGCACGGTGCCGATGAAAGCGTCGTTATTCGCGAAGATGTCGCCGGGGTTGATGCCGGGGTTCTCCTCGTAGCCGTTGCGGATCATCCACTTGATAAAGCGGCTCATGGTGTGGACGTGCACCATGATGCCGTTCGACAGTGCCACCGCATCGCCTTCCGGCGTGTAGATGGCGACCACCATCTCACCGACCTCGCGCACGCCGGGCGACGCCGAGATGCGCCGCGCCATCTCACGCGCCGAGACGCAGAACGAGCGCAGCTTCGTATGCAGCGTCTCGAACTTGAGCGGGTCCTGCTTGCGGAGCTTCAGATCCGTGATGCCGTCGTAGCATCCGGTATTCTCCATGAGCCGCTCCGACTCGAGGAGCCGAGCGCGAAGCGGGAGCGTGCGGATCATGTCTTGCATGTGTCGAGCCTCACCGTTCAGACGTCCGTTTCGACGCGCTTCGCGCGAAGCCTCCCCTGGTTCCCCACGCACGCTGTGCGCTTCGCGCTCGCGGCGTGAGGATGACGATACTGGGAGGGGCTGCGGCCCACTCAGTCTTCGTCATCCTCGGCCGAGTGAGCCTCGCGAGCGATGGCCGGGGATCCAGGAGGAGCTTCGCCGTAGGCGCCATGACTATTCTCACACTCACGCATGCCGGTAGTGGAGCAGCGACCACTGGTCGATGGTCACACGATCGCCTGGGTGGACCACGAGCGTCGTCGCCGGATGCTCGATGATGGCAGGCCCCGTGACCTCGTGGCCGGGTTGCAGATCGTCCATCTCGTAGAGATTGCAGGTATGCCAGCGGCCGGCGATGTAAGCGTCGCGCTTGCCCTTGTGGGCGGCCTTGGGATCGCTCTTGCCGAGCGGCCGCGCCTCGAGCGTCGGCTTCACCTTGTCGGCGATGGCCGTGATGCCGATCTCCATGATCGAGGTGCCGGCCTGACCGTAGCGCGACACGCGGTGATTGATTTTCTCGTAGACCTCCTCGAACGCGGCGATGACCTTCTGCATGTCCGCGGCAGAGGCGATGCGGCTCATGGGTGCGGCGACCTCGACATCCTCGAGTTGGCCCGTGTAGCGCATCATCAGAAACGGCGCCGTGCGGATCGCTTTGCGGGCGTGGCCGTCCGCGACCATCTCAGTCACAGCGCGCGTCTCGAGATCTTTGAAGACCTCCGACACTTTACGGCCGGTCTCGGCGAGCTTGTCCTTGTCCGCATCCGGCGGGACATGGATTTCGACCGACACCGAGTGACGCCGCATGTAGTCGGCCGTCGTGCAACCGAACGCCGAAAAGGCGGCCGCGAACTGGAAGGTGATGATATCCTTCAAGCCGATGCCGCGGCTGTAGCCTGCGAGATGCAGTGGACCGGAGCCCCCGTATGAGAGAAGCGTGAATTCGGAGGGGTGAATGCCCTGGCCAGAGATCACGCGACGGAGCGCATTGTTCGCATCCGTCTCGAGCATGCCGATCATGCCCTCGGCCGCCTCCTCGACGCCGACGCCGAGCGGATCCGCGCATTTCTCCTTGAAGGCCTTCAGCGCTTTGGCAACATCGAGCTTCACCTTGCCGCCGAGGAAATAGTCGGGATTGAGCCGGCCGAGGATCGCATCGCAGTCGGCGATCGTCGGCTCCGTGCCGCCACGGCCGAAGCAGATCGGCCCCGGCACCGAGCCCGCGCTTTCCGGTCCGAGCGAGACTTTGCGCGTCAGCGGATCAACCTTGATGATCATGCCGGCGCCAGCGCCGATCGTATCCAGATGCAGCGTCGGCACGTTGAGCTTGAACCGGTCCATGATCGGCTCGTTCTCGATGCGCGTCTGGCCCCGCGTGATGACGCCCATGTCGAAGGACGTGCCGCCCATGTCGGAGCAGATGAGGCTGTCGTTGCCGATGAGCTTACCGACATAGGTCGCGCCGAGAATGCCGCCGATCGGGCCTGAGATCATCGTCTCGTGCAGGCGCGGATGATCGATGGACGTGAGACCTCCGAACGACAGCAGCGTCTGCACGCGATACTTGAAGCCGTGCTTCTTCGAAATGTCCTCGATGCCTTTGAGCTGCTTCCTCCCGCGTGAGGTTGCATACGCTTCGATGAGCACGCTGTTGAGACGTGATTGCTCGCGGATCACCGGACGCACCTCGTGGCTCCTGTAGACGAGCATGTCGGCCTTCGCCTTCTTGGCCTCCTCCCGCACGATCTCGGCGACGCGGCGCTCGTGCGCCGGGTTGACGTGGGAGAACAGGAGACAAATGCAGATCGCCTCGACCTTGTCCTTGAGGAGCGCCTTGGCCGCCGCCCGCGCCTCGTGCTCGTAGAGGGGGATCACGACGTCGCCGAACTGATCGACGCGCTCGGTGACGCCGTGCGTGCGCCGCCGCGGAACGAGCGGGTCGGGATGATGGTGCGTCACGGCATGCAGGCGGTCGGCATAGGCATAGTCGGCCCAGGCCTGGAGGCCGCGGCCCATGAGGATCATGTCCTCGGTGCCTTTCGTCGTGATGAGTCCGAGCCGCCGGCCAGTGCGCGACAGCAGCGTATTCAGCATGCCGGTGCCCGAGTAGAGCACCACGTCGACGCCCGAGAACAGCCGGTCGAGCGAGATGCCCCAGGCGTCCGCCGCGTCCTCGGAGGAGGCGATGAAGCCTTCCGACTCGTCATGCGGCGTCGTCGCGGCCTTGCCGATCTTGAAGCGGCCGTGCCGGTCGACCAGGATCGTGTCAGTCATGGTGCCGCCGGCGTCGATGCCGATGACGATCGGGTCCTCGAGTGCGGTCATGGGGCGTTGAACCTCCGGTAAGGGCGACAAGGATAGATTCGCCCGGAGGCGTCTGCCATATGACAAGCGTCATGGGAGGGATCGTGCGACAGCGGCGGACAAGGAAGCAGCAGCGGGGAGCAGCGCCGATCTGGCATGACCTCGCCGTGTGCATCGAGACCGCCGGCTCGCCGGACTACCTCATCGCCCTCGTCGATCTGATCGGCGGGCTCGTGGCTCACGATCGGGTGACGGTGACACGCTACATCGTCGGTAAGCGGCCGGAGTTCCTCACCCACCGCAACTTCTCCGACGATCTGGCGCGCCGATACCTGGAGGTCTACTACCCGTTCGATCCCTTTCACACGCATTGGTCGCGGACCGAGGCGACGGGCGTCGTTCCGCTCAGCCGCTTCTCTGATCGTGAGCTCAAACAGGGCCGCTACATCGCGGAGTTTCTGGCCCAATCCGTCATTCGCGACGAGGTCGGCATTCTCCTCGACGATGGGCCACGGGAAACGCTGGGCGTGTTCCTGGAGCGGGCGACGAAACCGTTCTCTACGCGTGACATTGCGCGACTCGAGGGAGCTTTCCCCGCGCTCGAGGCCTTGCACGCGCTGCATCGCAAGCTCGCAGGTCCCCCGAGACGGCAGACTCAGCAGCGCCGGCTTGGACAGATCCCGGGATCGAACGCGATCCCACGGACCGATGGTCTCTGGCCCGAATTGACAACGCGTGAGCGCGAGGTCGTTACTCTCGTCCTCGCCGGGCATGCCTCGCGCGACATCGCCAAGCGGCTCGGCATTTCGCCCGGCACCGTCCGCAATCATCGCCTCAGCATCTACACCAAGCTCGACATCACGACCGAGCGCGAGGTGTTCTTGACCTATCTCGATCGCATCGCGGCGCGTTAGCGCATCGTGTGCCAATCCAGAGTCGGCACGATGCGCTAACTCTTTGGCTTGTCGCGGCGTTTCGCGCAAAACCGCGGCACACTTTTACGCACGCCGCTCTAGAGCCAAGCGGGCATCGCCTCGCTCGCGTGGCCTTTGCAGGCGGCGTCGACACACTCGGCAAGGCTGCGCAGATGAAAGCCACGTCCAACGGCGGCTGTGCCGTAGTGGGCGTACTTGCCCGAGCTCGTCATGATGTTGCCATTGCCCGGCGGGATCACGGGCTCAGCGATCAGGCACCAGCAGGTGTCGTTGACGAAGCTGCCTCCGAAGCGCTCGATCTCCGCAACCGCGCCTCTCGCCTTGGCCGCCTCGTAGACCTCACGCCCGAGCGTCACGATGAGCGCGACACCCGGCGCTTTGGTGCGCCCCTGACACAACTTGGCGAGCGCCTCGCACTCGGTCAGCGAAAAGTGCGGATTGCCGAGCGCGACCAGACCGACCTCTGCCGTCGCCGCGCTGTTGAGCTCTCGCCATGTCTCGGCCAGCTCTTCGACGGTCACAACGATGTGCCGGAGAGGCCGCGTGGCATCGATCGCGGCCGCGACCGTCGGCGCTTCCGGCGTGACGCCGGCGACGTGAAACATCGGCGCCGCCGAGGTCGTCGCGAACGCCGCGCCGAAGGCCTTCAGATCGTCGTCTGTCGCGCCTGAATTCTCCAGTCCGCACAGAACCGGAATCTCGTTCGTGGCGATCTTGCCGAGGTGATAGCCGAGTGTCGCATAGTACGCGTCATCGAGCGGCCCCTTGACCGGAACGTCGATTCTGAGCGTCGCCAGCCGCGGCGCATCGAGATGGCAATCGGCATTCGGCGCCCGGCCAGTGAGCGCCAGGCAGATGTCGAGATAGTCCGGATATTTCATCGTCCGCGCGCCGAGCACGGCATTGGCGAATACGACGGCGTTCGATTCCGCCCAGCCGATCTGCTGACCCGCCTTCGGCCGAGGCGAGAGCAGGTACGGCGCACAGGTGTAGGTCGGCTGCACGCCCATCCTGACATAAGCCTCGGCCAGTGCATCGGACGGCGTGCCCATCGATGCCGGAACGCCCTGCTGACGCCACTGCCGGCGATCGACGCAGATGGCGTTCATGGTCGAGGGCACCTGGACCGCACCGCCCATGTCGGCAAGCTTGGTCGCGAAAGCGAGGCTGCCCGGCCCTTGATAGAAGCAGCCATCGATGTGGGCCATGTCGATGTCGATCAGCTCGGTCGCACCCTCGAGTTGAGCCGCCTCGATGACGATGCGCATGGCGACCCGGCCCGCCTCGCCGAAGTCGCCGGCGAGAAACCGGCGGTCCCGCGACGACAGCGAGACGTCCGCAAGGTCGAGAGCGACGGCCGCAGATTTCACGCGACTGCCGAGCGCCGGCATGGCTGACACCGCCGTCACCTTGCCGTCCTCGACCAAGGCAAAGGCCGCGCGCGCCAGAGTGTCGTGATCGCTTTCTGCCAACCAGACGACCGGAATGCTCTTCTGCTCGAGCTCGCGCGCGATGATCGAGCCGAGCGCCAGGATCGGCTCCTTGTGCTTGAACACGAGCGCCGCCGGCGCCGTGCCGCCATAAATCATCTCGAACAGCGAGGCGCTTCCGCCGCAGGAGCCGCGGCCGCTCGGGATCACCAGAACTTTGCCCGTGACGCTCTGCCCGCGCAGCGGATGATGCGTATCGATGACCTCGCCTGTGCGGACATCGACGCCGCCCATGAAGCTCAAGGGCACGTCGGCGTAGAGGACGGGGCCGGCCGCCAAGCCCGGCACGAGGCAACGTCCCCCAAACGGCACATCCTGCATCCGCGGTCCTCGAGTTCACTTACCGGCCGTGCAGCATGACACGAGCCGCGCCACCGAGGATAAGCTATCCGCTCTTGCCGATGCTGACGAGCGCTCGGCGCTACTCGGCAACCGCCTCCGCCTTCGGCATCAGCTGACCAGCGGCTTCGGCGGCGTGCGCCGCATACATGACCGAGGGCCCGGCGCCCATGTAGACGGCCATGCCGAGCGTCTCCATGATCTCGTCCCGCGTCGCCCCTTGCGCAATCGCCGCCTTGACGTGGAAGGCGATGCAGTCGTCGCAGCGAATGGCGACGCCGATGCCGAGTGCGATCAGCTCCTTCGTCTTGGTATCCAGAGCCCCGCCCTTGAGCGCCGCCTGCGCCATCGCGGAGAAACTCTTCATGACGTCCGGCGCGCCCGTGCGCAGGTCCTTCAAGGGCGCACTCAGCGATGTCATATGCGCGGTCCAGTCGGTCAACATGCGTGCTCCTGCAATCTTCTATCTCGTTGGCTTTTTATATTAGTATTCTCTAATGTTCCAATGTGACCGTTCGCCGCTCAGCTGGCCGGGCCACAGGTCGGATGGAACGCGCGCAGCGGGGAATGACTGGTTTCCACGGCGAAAAACTGCAAATCCCGACGCGGCATGAGCGTCAAGCATGGGTGCGTCCCGCTCAGTAGGCTCTGACGCGGCGCCAAACCCGCTAAGCTCGGCCCCTGACAAAGGCACAGGATCGCACTCATGCCCATCGATATCGACAGCCCTATCGAGACTCCGGAGCTCAAGCGATTTCGCGAGGAGGTCAGGGCCTTCATCGCCAAGGAGCTGCCGGCCGACATCCGCGCCAAGGTGGCGGCCGAGCGCATGGATATGCCCAAGGAGGATCAGCGCCGCTGGCACCGGATCCTGCGAAAGCGCGGATGGGCCTGTCCGGCCTGGCCGAAGACATACGGCGGACCCGAGCTGTCGCTGCCCGAGCAGTACATCCTCGAGCGGGAGCTTGCGCTGGCGGACGCGCCGCGTCCCATGATCTATGGCTGCAACATGCTGGCGCCGACCGTGATGAAACACGGAACGGAAGAGCAGAAGCACCGCTTCCTGCCGCCCATGCTCAACGCCGACATCTTCTGGTGCCAGGGCTTCTCGGAGCCTAATGCCGGCTCCGATCTCGCGTCCCTGCAATGCCGCGCCGAGCGCCGCGGCGACACCTATGTCATCAATGGCCAGAAGCTGTGGACCAGCGAAGGCCATATCGCGGATTGGATGTTCGGCGTCTTCCGTACCGACAGCTCGGGCAAGAAGCAGCACGGCATCACCTTTCTTGTCTTCGACATGAAGACGCCCGGCATCGAGGTCACGCCGGTGTGGACCTACGACGGCACCGGCCGCGAGGTGAACCAGATCTTCTTCAAGGACGTCGTCGTGCCCGTCGACCAGCGCATCGGCGAGGAGCACAAGGGCTGGACGGTCGCCAAGGATCTGCTGACCTTCGAGCGCTTCGGCACGGCCGAGGTTTCGCGCTCGATGGCGAGCGTGCGCCGCTTGCGGCAGCTCCTCTCCACGCATGCGAATGGCCGCTTGCTCGACGATCCGGCGATCGAGTCCCGCCTCGTCGATCTCGAGATCGAGCTCGCCGCTATCGACCGCACCGAGCTCAAGATCATCATGCATTCGGCAGGTGGCGAGCCCGGCCCCGAGGCGGCGCTGCTCAAGTTGCGCGGCACGGAGGTACAGAACGCCATCCTGACGCTCGCCATGGATGTGCTCGGTCCCGCGGGTCTCATCGATGCGGGCGACCTCGAAGGGACCGCCACCGCGCCGACCGAGCTCGACGAGCAGCGCTCCGCCGCCCGCAGCTACTTCAACTATCGCAAGACCATGATCTACGGCGGCTCGAGCGAGGTGCAGCACAACATCATCGCCAAAGCGGTCCTGGGGCTCTGACGCATCATGAACACCGTCCTCACCGAAGAGCAGACCCTGTTCCGCGACAGCATTCTGAAGGTGCTCTCGCAATCGCATCCGATCGGCCGGCCGATGGGCAAGCCCGAGATCCAGCGCCAGGCGGACGCGGCGCTCTGGCCGCAAGCGGCCGACCTCGGCTGGCTGCGTTTCGCCATGCCCGAGCGGCTCGACGGTCTCGGCGGCACGCGCTCCGATCTCGCCATCATCGCCGAGGCGTTCGGCCGGCATCTCGTCATCTCGCCCTTCGCCGCGGTGCTCGGCTTCGGCGCCTGTGCGCTGGCGCATGCCAACGCGGCCGACGCGACCTTGCGCGACATCGGCGAAGGCAAGCTCGCTGCTCTCCCACTCCTCACCGGCACCATCGGCCGCGACTGGCCGGAGGTGCTGATCTCGCGGCAGGCCGGCGCGCAGAAGCTCACGGTCGATGGACGCTTCCGCGCCGTGCCGTACGGCGCTTCGGCCGAGAGCCTGCTCGTGGCCGCGCGGGCGACGCCCGACCATGCGCCCGAACTCTACCTCATCCGCCGCGACACGCCCGGCGTGAGTCTCAAGGGCTATCGCTTGATGGACGGCAGCGAGGCCGCCGACGCCGATCTTCAAGGCGTGGCGCTGACATCGGACGCCCGGATCCCTGGAACGGGGACCTTCGCGCTCGGGCTCGATACGGCCGCGGCTCTGGCCGCTGCCGAGCTGTCCGGGGCCATGTGGACTTTGCACCAGATGACGCTCGACTATCTCAAGACCCGCCGGCAGTTCGGCGTCGTGCTGTCGACGTTGCAGGTTCTCCAGCACCGGCTCGTCGATATGTACGTGCTCTGCCAGACAGCGGAAGCGGCGATGCTCGAAGCCGTTTCGGCGATCGAGGGCGAGGACGCCAACACGCGCGCTCTTCGCGTTTCGCGGGGCTGCGCGCATGTTTTCGCGGCCGCACGCAAGGTGGGCGAGGAGGCGATCCAGCTGCACGGCGGCATCGCAATGACGGCCGACTACGCCGTCGGTAGCTACGTCAAGCGCATCACCGTCCTCAGAACCCAATACGGTGACGAGCGCTGGCATCGGGCGCGGGTGCGCGACCTGACGCGAGCCGGGATCGTCGCCTGAGGCCTCCGTCGTGGTCGAGGTCATCAACGGGCTCGCGGTCCTCCTGCGTGCTCGTAGATGTCCTCCTCCTGCGCGTTGTGCAGCCGAACGAGCGACTCGATTCCTTCGATGATGCGCTGCGCGTCGCGGATCAGGTAGCGATCGGCATCCGCGACCTGAAGCCCCCGCGCGAGCCTGTCGAGCAGCCGTGCCAGATGCAGGATCTCGCGATGGGCCCGGCTCATCGCCTCGAGGCCGTGGTCGTCGCCGAGCGCCGGCAGCAGGCTCGGATAAACGCTCGCCTCGTCGGCCCGCTCGTGCGCCACGACGCTCGCCTCGACGAGTGCATTGGCCTCGCGCACCAACTCCACCGCCGCTTCAGGCGCAGCGCTATCCAGCGCATCGGCGATGGTGCGCAGCCGGTCGAGGCTTTGCTCGAGCGCCTCGTGCTCCAGGCGCAGCGCGCTCGCCCGCTCCGCCGTGACCGCCGGCGCGCGCATCGGTCCACCGCCTGGCACGAGCGCACGCAGCGCATTGAGGATGACCGCGACGTCGATCGCCTCTTGCGAGAGCGCGCCCGCGACTGGTGACAGCCAGCCGACCGCCGCTGCCGCCATCGCGACACCGGAGAGCGCAAGCCCCACGACGATGCTCTGCAGCGCGATGGCGCGCGTCCGCTTGGCGATCGTGACCGCACTCGCCACCCCATCCAGCCGGTCGACGAGGAGCACCACATCGGCCGCCTCCGACGAGGCGCTGGCGCCGCGCGCGCCCATGGCGACGCCGACATCGGCCGCGGCCAGCGCCGGCGCATCGTTGATGCCGTCGCCGACCATGAGCGTGCGCGCCCGGCGGCCTTCGACCACGACCGCATCGACCTTGTCCGCCGGCACGCGGTCGGCGAGCACCGCATCGAGATCGAGCGCCGCACCGATTGTCTCCGCGGCGTCCGCGCGATCACCCGTGATCATGACGATCCGCGACACGCCGGCCCGGCGGAGTGCTCGCAGCGCGCGGGGCGCCTCGCGGCGAATTTCGTCGCCGAGCAGCAGGGCGCCCACGACGGTGCCGTCGATCGACACGAAGACGCTCAGTGCCGACCGCCAGGACGAGCGCCGCAGCACATGCGCGACCCAGGCCTCGGGCTCGTGCCCGGCGCACACGAGCGCGTAGGAGCCGACGACGACGGCGTGTCCTTCGACGTTGCCCTGGAGGCCCGAGCCCATCGTCTCCTGCACCTGCTCCGGCGGCGCCAGCACCAACCCTTTGTCCGCCGCCGCCTTGACGATCGCAGCCGCCACGACGTTGTGCGAGGCCTGCTCGAGAGACGCCGCCAAGCGCAGCACGCGATCGGCGCTTTCGCCCGGCGCCGTCTCCACCGAGATGAGGCGCGCGCCACCGATCGTCAGCGTCCCCGTCTTGTCGAGGAGCACCGTTCGCGTCTCTGCCAGCGCCTCGATGGCAGCCCCGCCCTTGACGAGAATGCTGCGTCGCGCGGCTTGGCTGACACCCGCGATGAAGGCGACGGGTGCCGCGAGAATGAGCGGACAGGGCGTCGCCGCGACCAGCACCGCGAGCCCGCGCACCGGATCGCCCGACAGCAGCCAAGCCGCTCCGGCGACCAGCAGCGTCAATGGCAACAGCAACAGCGCATAGCGATCGGCGATGCGGATGAACGGCGCCTTCGCCGTCTGCGCCGCCGTCACCATCTTGACGATGCCGGCGTAGGTGCTGTCACCGGCCGTGGCTGAGGCCCGCATCGCGAAGGCGTCGCCGGCATTGACCGAGCCGCTGCGGATGCGCGCCCCCTGATGATGCGTCACAGGGATCGGCTCGCCCGTCACCGCCGCCTCGTCGAGCAGCGCGGTCGCTGCCACGAGCACCCCATCGACGGGCACCACCTCGCCACCGCGCACGAGCAACTCGTCGCCGATGGTGACCGCCTCCACCGGAATATCCTCGACCGTCGACGCGCTCCGGCGATGTGCGGTCCGTGGCGCGCGATCGACGAGCGAGCGCAAGTCCCGCTCGGCCCGCGCCACAGCATAGGCCTCGAGGCTGTTGCCGCCCGCATACATGATCGCCACCACGATGCCGGCGAGCGGCTCGCCGAGCAGCAGCGCCGCCGTCATCGACACGAGCGCGATCGCATCCACACCGACGCGGCCGTCCAAGAAGTCGCGGATGATCGAGGCGAGCAGCGCGACGATGACCGGAACGGTGGCGATTGCCCAAACCCAACGGGCCGCCGTGGCATCGACGAGCGCCCAGAGCAGCAGCCCCAGCACAAGCCCGCTGAGCGCCATGCCAGCGAGCATGGAGGGACTGACGCTTCCAGCGACCCTCGTGAAGTGGCCCAGCCGATGGGCGACCGGTCTCCGCAAACTGTTCAATGAGTTGCTCGCTTCGTTAAGTTGCTCTCCAAGTAGGGCACAGTGGCGTCCTTTCGACTTGACCGGCGTCAAGGCCCGGCCGCGCAGCTTGACTCGGAACCGGCGCCATGGTCTCATTCGTCTGACAGTCGCCTGCAACCCCGGGAGGCAGACGCATGACCGCCGATGGCGTAAAGCCCGACTTCGTGGGCCTCAAACGGCTCGAGCCCACGCTGCCGAGCACGGCCTACTATGACGCTACCGCCTTCGAGCGCGACCTCGCGATGCTCTGGCATCGCAACTGGGTCTACGCTGGCCGGTCGACTGCGCTCAAAGAGCCGGGCAGCTACAAGTCCGTCACGATCGGCCGGCAGACCGCGCTCATCGTTCGCGACGAGGACGGCGCGCTCCGCGCCTTCCACAACACCTGCCGGCATCGCGGATCGGTGCTCTGCCGCGAAAGCGAGGGCCGGCTCAAGTCCAAGCTCATCACCTGCCCCTATCACGCCTGGAGCTACGACCTCAAAGGCGATCTGCGCCGCGTGCCCTCGCTGTCGTCGCCGGAAGGCTTCGACCGGAAGAACTTTTCGCTTTATCCCGTCGCGCTCACCGAGTGGCGCGGCCTCGTCTTCGTGTGCTTCGATACAGCGAATACGCCACCCTTCTCGCAAGCCTTCGCGCGCGGCAGCGACCGGCTCGATCACTGGCCGATCGAGGACCTCGTCACCGGTCACACCTACACGCGCAAGCTCGCCTGCAACTGGAAGATCTTCTGGGAGAACTTCAACGAGTGCCTGCACTGCCCGGGCGTACATCCCGAGCTCTGCGACATGGTTCCGATCTATGGCCGGGGCATCACGTCGGAGCGTGAGGATCCGAAGTGGACCGAGCATGCGGGTTCCGACGATCCCAAGCTCAAGGGCGGGCTCAAGCGCGGCGCCCAATCCTGGACGATGGATGGGCGGCCGGTCGGCAGCGTCTTCCCTGATCTGACGGAGGCCGAGCGCAGCGGCGCCTATCACTACATGACGAGCCTGCCGTCGATGTTCATGGTCGGCCACGTCGACTACATGCGAATCGTCTCGATGCGGCCGCTGGGGCCGGAGGAGACCGAGCTCACCGCCGAGTGGCTGTTCCCGGCAACCACGCTTGCCGATCCCAATGCCGACGTCGCCAAGGCGATCGACTTCGCCAAGATCGTGCTGGAGCAGGACGCCGACGCCTGCGAGCTGAACCAGCGCGGCATCCGCGCGCTGCCGCACAAGCAGGGCGTGCTGATGCCCGAGGAGATGTATCTGGCGGATTTCCATGCCTGGGTGCGGGCTGGGTTGAGCGAGGGGCGGTGAGGCAGTCGGCAGTCGGCAGTCGGCAGTCGGCAGTCGGCAGTCGGCAGTCGGCAGTCGGGTACGCTGCGATTTGCAGTCGCTGTCCAGTATTCAATTGTCAAAGAGCGAAAGGCGAAGGGCTAAAACCTGTTGCGACTGCCGACTGCCCATTGCCGACTGCCGCCCTTCGCAGCCACGCTCCGCCCTCTCCGCGGTCGCGAGCGACCCGAGAGCATAGATAAAGTCCAAGGGGACGGAGTGGCCGGCCCTGGGTAAGTTTCAGTCGGATGTGGCCGGGACCACTCCGCCGTCATCGCGGGCTTCGCTTGCCGCCGTGACTCTTGTTTTCAAGAGCCGCTCGCGGACATCCGCCGCGAGAGTAGGCTTGCGTCAGGTTCTCCCCATCGCAAGCGGCAGGTCAGCGCCGGATAGCTTATGTCCGGCACCCACGATGCTCCCTGCTACCGTCTCACCAGCGCGCGTTCCGGTCCCTTGGCGGCAGGGCTGAATGCAGTATGAGGCTGTGTGCGCAGGCGGGGATAACTTTAGGTTCGATTATCTTAGATATGGTGAATGAGGCGTGTACGGCTTGGGCATTTGCGCCTGTGGCTGCCCCTCACTTGCCCGTACGCTTCCGCTACGGGGAGAGGAGAGGGTGAGGGGCAGCCACAAGAGAGATCATTGCCAAAAGAATGAGCGACCTGCCGGTCGCCGCTACGGTCGAGGCGCGTTGCGTCTATGACGTCAAGCAGGCTACCGCCAGACCTAATCGACAGCCCCCACCGCCTCGCGCACCAACTGCTGCAATCGCGCGATATGGCCTTCCTGCACCGGCGACAGAAGGCCCGTCTGATAAACGCCCGCCGCCATGTTCCGCTGCACCGTCTCGCACACGCCGATATCTTCCGCCGCGATCTGGCGGGACCACTCCATCGAGTCGATACGCTCGGCCTCCGGTAGCTCGCGGAACCACGACCAATCCGTATAGCGCATGCGCCCCACATCGATCGGCTCGATGCGATCGGCCTTGAAGGTGCGCAGGCCTGCGACGCCTTGGAAGCCCGGGAAGCGATAGAACCACACGCCCTTGGCGCCGCGCAGGTCCGACCCTTGCGACTGATACGTGACGTCGAAGACGACGAGCCTTCCGCCGTCGAAGCTCTTGATCGAGGTGTTGTCGCGATCGACCGCCGCCGTCAGGCGCTTGTGCACGGTCGGCAGGTGATAGCCCTCCACCGTGTTGTCGCAATAGGCCTTCCAGTTGCAGGCCCCCTCGACCGCGAAGCTCGAATGAAACTCCATCTCGGGCGCGAGCGGAAACGGGCTGCACAGCTCCGGGATCGCGCCGAGCCACGTCATCAGATCCGGCGCGTCGGGATCGAGGCAGATGAAAACCAAACCGGCCCAGGTGTCGACGCGGATGCGGAACAGCCCGTGCGCGGATTTGTCGAAGCTCTCGTCCTCGCCGAAGTTGGGCGTGCGGACGAGCGCGCCGGTCAGATCGAAGCTCCAGGCGTGATAGGGACACACGATCAGCCGGCAGCTGCCTTGAGCCTCGCCCTCGACGAGCTCGGCGCCGCGATGCCGGCAGACATTGTGGAAGGCGTTTAGTCGGCCCCGCTCGTCGCGCGCGACGATGATCGACCAGCCGTTGACGCGCTGCGAGCGCCAGCTGCCCGGCTCCCGCACCTCGTGCTCGGGCCCGAACAGCGCCCAATTCTTGGCGAAGATCGCCTGACGCTCGCGCTTCAGAATGGTCTCGTCGGCATACCAGCGGGCGGGAAGCGTCTCGACCATCATGGCGTCACCTCGCAAGCTACGGTGAGACGGTCATGACACGGAAGCGCGCGGCCCGACAAGGCAGCAGAGCGGCGGGCAGAGATGACCCTACTGCGCGCGCGCCCTGGGAAAGGCGATGACATTCGAGCCGAGCTTCGGCATTGCCGCCACCGGCTTCGCGACCACGCGCTTGCCCCGGTAGAACGGATTGCGCTTGGCGAGCGGGGCGAGCCGGGGGTCGTCGAGATAGCTCGGCCGGAGCACGGTCCTCAGCCGCCGGCCGCGCTCGATGAGCAGCGTCTCCTCGGCCGTCATCTCGGAGAGCATCGAGCGGCCTTGATAGCCGAGGAAATCGAGGTCGCCCGCCACTTGAGCCGGATTGGCGCCGAAGATCTGGATCGCCGAGGCGTTGTTGAGGAACGACTGCCAGTCCGAAGGATAGGTGCGCACCAGCTGGCTCACATCCTGCCAGAAGCTCCACACCTTGACGCCATAGCCGCGCATCAGCGTCACGGCCGCACGCAGCTCGTCGAGCGGTCCCAGCTGCGCCGCCTCGTCGACGACGAGCAGCGTCGGTTTATCCGGGATGCGGCGGCGGCGCGCGAGCGCGGTCATGAAGGTGCCGAGCCAGAGCCGCAGCAGCTTGCCGTGCGAGAGCAGCCGGTCGGGCGGCAGCACGAGATAGATCGTCAGCGGCTCGCCGCGCACCACATCGTCGAGGTCGATGCTGCTCTGGGACAGAGACTCGTGCACGATCGTGCCGCGCAGGAAGCTCAAGTGCGAGGACGCGGTCGACAAGATGCCGGAGCGCGTGTTGGAGGCCTGCATGCCGAGGATGCCGGCGGCGGCCTGGATGTCGGCATCGCCGCTCAGGCGGAGCTCGGTCGCGAGCTTGTCGTGCTGCTTGTCGGAGAGCTCGATGAGACGCCGCACCTCGCCCAGATGCCGGCGATCCGGCCGCTCGCTCATCGCGACGTGCAAGATGAGCCCCGCGATCAGGGTCTCCGCGCGCTCGTCCCAGAAGGGGTCGCGCGGCAGCGCCGAGCCTTGGACCGCGAGGCGCGCGATCACGGCGGCATCGTCGGCCGAGATGGTCGCCCGGCCGGCGAGGATATCGAACGGGTTGAGCGCGTCGGCGACCAGCGTGCTCGTGATGCCGAACGGGTCGAGCACCTTCACCTTCTGCCCGAGCTTGCGGCGGCGATCCGCCGTCACCGCGTAATTCTCGCCCTTCGGATCGACGACGATCGCGGGTCCGTCCCAGGTGAGCAGCGTCGGGATGATGCAGCCCGTGCCCTTGCCGGCGCCCGTCGGCGCAATCGTCAATAAGTGGCCTTCGCCCTCGCGCCAAACCGCGCGCGGCAGCGGCTCGCTCCCGCCTCCCGCGCCTGCGGGCGCTGGCCGCTCGAACCCCAGCAAAACGCCCCCCGACGGGCCGAACCCGGCCGGGCTCACTCGCCTCCCCATCCGCCTACTCCGTAACTGACGAGACTGCCCCAGCTGCGCCGTCAGGCATGCATGTCGGCACAAAGTGGCTGGATGACGGCGA